>NZ_CAJXWY010000012.1 GCF_913062725.1 uncultured Thiohalocapsa sp. | reverse complement strand
TGGGTGATGCCCTCCAGCGCATCCGAGATGGGATGCGTGTAGTCGTAGGTCGGATACAGGCACCACTCGCTGCCGGTTTGGTGGTGGATCACGCCGTGGCGGATGCGGTAGAGCACCGGGTCGCGCAGATTGATGTTGGGCGCGGCCATGTCGATCTTGGCGCGCAGCGTGCGCGCCCCGTCCGGGAACTCGCCGGCGCGCATGCGCCGAAACAAATCGAGGTTCTCCGCCACCGATCGATTACGATAGGGGCTGTCCTGACCCGGCTCGGTCAGGGTTCCGCGGCGGGCGCGGGTCTCTTCGGCGGAGAGATCGCAGACGTAGGCCAGGCCCTTCCCGATCAGCTCCACCGCAAAGCCATAGAGGCGTTCAAAGTAGTCGGATGCGAAATAGACGCGTTCGTGCCAATCGTAGCCGAGCCAGCGCACATCGGCCTTGATGGATTCGACGAACTCGACGTTCTCCTTGTGCGGGTTGGTGTCGTCGAAGCGCAGGTTGCACAGGCCGCCGTAGTCCGCGGCGACGCCGAAGTTCAGCACGATGGACTTGGCGTGGCCGATATGCAGATAGCCATTGGGCTCCGGCGGGAAACGCGTATGCACCTGTTGGTGCTTGCCGCTGGCCAAGTCTGCGTCGATGATCTGGCGTATGAAGTTGGTACGGGGTGTGTCGCTCATCGGCATCATCGGTACTGCAGGCCGCGGTGGGTGCCTGGATGCCGCCGCCGGCACCGCGCAACCGCCGCGATGGACATCGCAGCATACTTGCTTGCAGGCCGGCATAGAAGGGTGCGGACATGATCGTCGCCGGGCGATGGGGGCCGAGGCGCCGTGACAGCCCGCGGCGTCGATGCACCACTTACTGGCATCTGCGCAGAATTACAATCCGGACATTTGCCAGCGGCGGTTACGATCACTACCCTGTCACGTGGTTGGCCCCAGGGCTGCTGTGCAGGCATCGTCGGCGGGAAGCAGTTGTTGGCCCGGTACGCGCAACCGCCCATCCATTCACCCACAGGAGATCGAACTCATGCAGAGAGCCATTCCACTCGCCGTGCTTGCGCTGTGCAGCGGATTTGCGGCCACGGGCGCCTTCGCTCAGGAGCAGGGCCAGGGCGGCGGCGCGGAAGCCGCCGCCGCAGCCTTCATGGACAAGCTGGACACGGACAAGAGCGGCGGTATTTCCTTAGACGAGGCAACCGCGCCGCAAAAGGAACAATTCCAGGAGAACGACGCCGATGGTGATGGCTTCATCACCACCGAGGAGGCCAGCGCCGCCTTCGCCAAGCAGGTGCCGCCGGAGATGATGGAAGCCATGAAGGAACGGGGCATGCCCGACCCGGGTCAGACCTTCGTCAAAAATCTGGATACGGACGGCGATGGTCAGGTGAGCCTCGAAGAGTTTGAGCAGCCTACCGAGGATTCCTTCGCAGCCATGGACACTAACGGCGACGGCATCGCCGATGCGGCCGAGGCCGCCGCCTACTTCGAGCAGATGCAGACCGAGATGCAGGCGCGGATGCGGCAGATGCAGCAGCAGATGCAGCAACAGGCACCTGCCCAGTAACGCGCCGGGCGATGCGCGGCAGGGAGGCCGTTGCGTCCCTTGGGGCAGGGCTCAGAGCACCTGTAATGGTACTCCGGTAGCCGTCGGGGTCATGCTCGCTACCTGCTTCCCCTCGCCTTGCGTCCCCCGATGCGCATGCTCCGGACGCGGTCCCCCAGCTTCCGGTGCGACGGCCAAGTCATAGAGCATATCTGCACCCATTCTGAACACGCGCGGCGCCGGTCGCAGTGCCTCCGCAAGCCGATCCGTACGCGGCAGACCAAGTCCAGGGCGACCCTGACCGATGATCAAGGGCGCCACGGCCACCTGGAGACGCGACAGTAGCCCGGCCGCCAGAAACCTGGATACGGTCACCCCGCCCCCTTCGACGAACAGCCGCCTCAGTCCCCGCCGCGCCAGTGCGGCCACCAGGGCATCCAGGCGCAGCCCGTCGCCATCCGCCGGCAGTGCCAGCAACACCGCATCACCTGGTGCCGCCGCCACCCGCTCACGCTCGGCGGTGCAGCACAGCGTCGGCGCGGCCTTGTCCCGGAACAAGCGATGGTCAGCCCCGAGCCGGCCCCTTGGGTCGAGCACGACACGCACCGGGCTCGGCCCAGGCACCAGGCGCGTGGTGAGCTGCGGGTCGTCGTTGGCGACGGTGCCGGCGCCCACGAGCACCGCGTCACAGAGCGCGCGCATCCGGTGCAGATGCAGGATGTTGTCGGGGCCGGTGACGTAGCGGGACTCGCCGTGGTGGGTGGCGATGCAGCCGTCCAGGCTTTGGCCCAGGTGCCCCACCACCCAGCCGTCGGCGTGGTCGTTGCACAGGGGCAGGTACAGATGCAACAGATCACGCAACGCTTCCGGCAGATTCGGCCGTAACTGCCAGCCGGCCTCGTCGTCCCGACGCAGCCAGCCGGAGATCTCGGCGAACGACGCCGCAGCGGTGGTGGAGCGCGGATGGCGGCGCCCGGCGGCGGCGAGCAGCGCCGCCCAAGCGGCGTCGATCAGTTCCGGAGCCGGCGCTTGTGGCGTCTGGGAAATCATATGGCGCTGTGCGTGCCGGCGATGGCGGCGGGTGCCTAGCTAAGCCCGATCCACAGCGCCGGCGGCAGCCACAGCGCGGGCGGCGTCAGGCCACTGCCACCAATTCCAGGTCAAACACTAAATCGTGTCCGGCGAGGGGATGGTTGCCGTCGACGGTGACGTTTTCCTCGTCGAAGTCGGCGACGGTGAAGCTGACGGTCTGCCCGTCCGGGCTGCGGGCGTTCAGGACCATGCCGATGGTGAGCTCGATGTCGTCGGGCATGACCGAGCGCGGCACCGCCTGGGTCATGGCCTCGCTGCGCTCGCCATAGGCCGAATCGCAGGGGATGGTGACGGATTTCTGCTCGCCGAGGGTCATCCCGACGACGGCGTTCTCGAAGCCGGGGATGGTCTCGCCCTGCCCCAGGGTGATCTCCAGCGGTTCGGCGCCGCGGGAGGAGTCGAATTCGGTGCCATCGACGAGTCGGCCGGTGTAATGCACCTTGACGGTGTCACCGACGGCGGCGGATTTTTGCGGGTCTGCGGACATGGGAAGCGTCCTCCGGTTGCAGCGAAAAAACGGCCGCCGCGCCGACGGCCAGTTGACCCACACCTTAGAACAGGGCCTTGGGCCGGCGCAAACCCGCGAATCCCGAGAAATGGCGCGGATGCTTCACTCGCCGCCGCCGCCTTCGCCGTTGGTGTAATCGAAGGTGATCTCCTCGCCCGGCGCGATGGCGGCGAGCGCGTACAGGTCGAAGCCATCGAACGCGGCGTTGGGCTCGGCGCTGTGGTTCAGCCACCGCAAGAGGTTACGGCCGCTGCGCCCCTGCCAGTGCTCGCCGTCGGCACTCACCCAGAGCACATAGGTGCCGTTGCGGCGCGCGGCGGGGCCGCCGTAGGTGCCGATGTAATCGCCGGCGGCGAAATGCACCCGTGCGAAACACCCCTGGCCGTGAATGGCCGATGGGCCGCGGCGCACCCGCCCGCGCAGCCGACCGGCGGCAGCGTTGCACCGACGCGTGCCGTCGCTGGCAGCGGCGCCCTCCTCCATCAGCGCCGGCGCGCGGTCTCGAACGCGGCTGCCAGCGCGCTCTGTGGCGCCTGCTCCGCACGCTGGCGATCAGCGGCGCCGGAGCGAGGCCGGCGGGAGCCCGGCGCCGCCTTCTGGCCCGCCGCCTTGGGACGGTGTTGCGCGGGCGCCTCGTCGACGGGTGCATCCAGGCGCATGCTCAGTCCGATACGCCGGCGCTGCAAATCCACCGCCAGCACTTTCACCTTCACCACTTGCCCGGAGCGCACGACCCGATGCGGATCCTCGACGAAACGATCCGCCAGCTGGGAGATGTGCACGAGTCCGTCCTGGTGCACGCCAATGTCCACGAAGGCGCCGAAATTGGTGACATTGGTCACGGTGCCCTCGAGCACCATGCCGGGTGTCAGGTCCTCCGGTTGCTCGACGCCCTCCTTCAGCGCGGCGGTGGCGAAGCCCGGGCGCGGGTCCCGCCCCGGCTTTTCCAATTCCACCAGGATATCGCGCACGGTGGGAGCACCGAATACGGCATCGGCGAAGGTTTCCGCGCTGAGCCCCTGTAACGTCTGACGGTCACCGATGAGGGCCGCCACCGGCCTGCCGGTGTGCGCAACGATGCGTCGCACCACGGCATAGGCTTCCGGATGCACGGCGGAGGCGTCCAGCGGCTCGTCGCCGCCGGGAATCCGCAGGAAGCCCGCGCACTGCTGAAAGGCCTTCGCGCCCAGGCGCGGCACCTTGAGCAGCTCGGCCCGACTGCGGAACGGGCCGTGCTCGTCACGGTGGCGCACCAGGTTTTCGGCCAGGGTCCCGGAAATACCCGACACCCGCGCCAGCAGCGGCGCAGAGGCGGTGTTCAGATCCACACCCACGGCGTTGACGCAATCTTCCACCACCCCGTTCAACGAGCGGGCGAGGCCCGTCTGGTTGACGTCGTGCTGGTACTGGCCGACGCCGATGGACTTGGGGTCGATCTTCACCAGCTCCGCCAGCGGGTCCTGCAGGCGACGGGCGATGGACACCGCGCCGCGCAGCGACACATCCAGCTGGGGCAGCTCGTGCGAGGCGTATTCGGATGCCGAGTACACCGAGGCCCCCGCCTCGCTCACCATTACGCCGGTGAGCCCGAGCTCGGGGTGACGCTTGGCGAGCTCGCGCACCAGCCGGTCGGTCTCACGGGATGCCGTCCCGTTGCCGATGCTGATCAGCTTGACACCATGCGCGCGGCACAGCTCGGCCAGGGTGGCGACGGCGGCGTCCCATTGGTTGCGGGGAGCGTGCGGAAACACGCTGGCGGTAGCCGTCACGCGACCGGTGCCGTCCACCACGGCCACCTTGACGCCCGTGCGCAGCCCCGGGTCGAGTCCCATGGTGGGCACCCGACCGGCGGGGGCCGCCATCAGCAGTGCGCGCAGATTGGTGGCGAAGACACGAATGGCCTCGGCCTCCGCCGCTTCCAGCAGGCGGCCCTTGAGATCCAGATCGAGCCGCGTGAGCAGCTTGATGCGCCAGGCCTTGCGGGCGGTTTCCGCGAGCCAGGCGTCGCCCGGGCGGCCGCGGTCGGCGATGCCCAGATACGCGGCGACACGGGCCCGCAGCGGGGCGTCGGCGTCGGGCTCGTCGCCGGCGGTGAGCTCCAGGCTCAGCACGCCCTGATTGCGGCCCCGAAACAGGGCCAGCGCACGGTGGGAGGGGATGCGGCGGATGGGCTCGTCGTGCTCGAAGTAGTCCGAGAACTTGGCGCCGGCGGTCTCCTGCCCCGGCAGCACGCGCGCCTTGAGGATGCCGCGCTGCCACAGCGCCTCGCGCAGAGCACCCACCAGCTCCGGTGCTTCCGCGGCGCGCTCCATCAGAATCTGCCGGGCCCCCTCCAAGGCCGACGCCGCATCGGCGACGCCCCGCTCCGCGCGCACGAAGTTCGCCGCCTGCGTCTCAGGCACCCGCTCAGGCTTTGCCAGCAGTGCGTCCGCCAGCGGCTCCAGCCCCGCCTCGCGGGCGATCTGCGCCTTGGTGCGACGCTTGGGACGAAAGGGCAGATAAAGATCCTCGAGGCGCTGCTTGCCGTCGGCGGCGAGCACGGCGGTGCGCAGCTCCTCGCTGAGCTTGCCCTGTTCCTCGAGGCTCTTGAGGATGACCCGGCGCCGATCTTCCAGCTCGCGCAGGTAACCGAGGCGCTGCTCCAGCAGGCGCAGTTGCGTGTCGTCGAGGCCGCCGGTGGCCTCCTTGCGATAGCGTGCGATGAACGGCACCGTGGCGCCGCCATCGAGCAGCTCGATGGCCGCCCGCACCTGTGAGGGCCGGGCCGCAAGCTCCTCAGAGATGACCTCAACGATCTCTAGCATGTCTTTGAAAGCATTTTTACTAACCGCGGTCATTCTAGGCAAAGCCCGACGACTTGGCCATCCTCGCGGTGGCGCACATCACGCTCACCGCCGACATGGATGAAGGGCCCGGCGACGCCGGGCACGTCACGCACAGGCCGACGCCGGATCGTCAGCGCGGGCCAGCGCCGGCCTTTGGCAACGCCGGGAATGTCAAAACGCGGTGGGCGCGGGCTCACCGGCGGCCGACGCTGGGTCTAATCCAGTCGGCAGCGCGCGCCATAGACGGCCATCACGGTCTTCAGCTCAGCCAGCACCCAGGCGCGTTCGCTGCGGCTCAGGTCGGCGGTCTCCGGCAGCTCGCGCCCCTGCTCCAGTGCGTCGATGGCGTCCCACACCTGGCGGCAGCCGCGCTCGCAGATGGTCTCGACGCGCACCTCTAACAGGGGTTGTTGCTGTGCCGTCAAGGCTCTCCTCCCGCTGCGCCGCTGGCTGATGGATCAGCGAACACTGATACACCACGGTCTGCGTGATGAGCAAGCCGAGTTTAGTGCGCGCCGGCGGTGGTGAGTGTTCTCCATCGACGCTGGCCTGCCCAGGCAGCCCGCTCATTCCAGCCGGCACCCGTCGCACCCGGCACAGCCACACCCGCAGTCCGTCGCCGCAGTCCCGTCGTGGTTTTCGCGCTATCCTTCACCTCGCGTCGGAGCCATGTCCAGCCGCCTGCGGCCGTCGACGATTCACACCGTCCCTGCGGCGGTCGCCGGCGCCGGGGGCGGATGCACCCTTGCCCGCCAGCGGCAAGGCGCAGGGCATCCGGCCACACCAATCGCTTGCCCCGTCACAGCCACACCAGCCTTCCATGGACAGCATCCAGATTGCGCTCCTCGCTTTCGTGCAGGGACTCACCGAATTCCTGCCCATCTCCAGCTCCGGCCATTTGGTCCTGACGCCGCTGCTCTTCGGCTACGAGCTCCAGGATCTCTCCTTCGATGTGGCCGTGCACCTCGGCACCCTCGCCGCCGTGGTGCTGTATTTCCGCCGCGATCTCTTCACCATGGCCCTGGCCATGCTCGGTGCCACCGGCGGTGCCAACGATCCGGCGCAGCGCAGCAAGGATGCCCGCCTTGGCTGGATGGTGGTCATCGCCACGCTGCCGATCTTGGTGCTGGGGCTGCCGCTCAAGCACGTGCTCGAGGCGCTGCGCACCGATGACAGGCTGATCGCCCTGGTCATCGCCTCCACCACCATCGGCTTCGGCCTGCTGCTGTGGTATGCCGACTGGCGCGGGCGCCGACGCCTGGACGAGTACGCCATCAACTGGGTGGCGGCGCTGTTCATCGGCCTGTTTCAGGCCATCGCCATCATCCCCGGCACGTCTCGCTCGGGCATCACCATGACGGCGGGCCTGTTCCTGGGGCTGACCCGGCATGCGGCCTCGCGCTTCTCGTTTCTGCTCGCCATCCCCACCATTTTGCTCGCCGGCGCCGTCGCCACCAAGGACCTGCTGGCGGCCCCCACGGCGGTGGACTGGTGGGCGCTGGCCATCGGCGCCGGTCTGTCCTTCGTGGTGGCCTATACCACCGTGTATCTGTTCCTGGCCTTCATCGAGCGCGTCAGCATGCTGCCCTTCGTGCTCTATCGCCTGCTGCTGGGCGCCGTCATTCTTTGGTTGGTGCTGATGTAGGCCGAGGCGGGACTCGCGGTGGCTGCGCAGGTCGTGCTGTTGCCGTCGGCGAACACCGCTGCAACCCCATGCCCGGGCGCTCGCCCTTCGGCGCGCGCGGCATGAACGCCTCCAGGTTGTCGATGAGGTCCTTGTCGCCTTCCAGCGAGATGGCCTGATGGCCGGCCTTCTTCAGGGCATTGACGATGCGGTTGATGGCCTTGATGCCGTATTTCTCGCGGTTCGGCTGACCGAAAAGATTGATGACCTTCTGGGACTGGCCACCACCGGCCGACGGCGGCACTATGGCAGGCCATCCGCAGCAGGCGCTTCGACAGCCCACCGAGCCCCCCCCTCAAAGCATCATGCGCACCGTCAAAGCCGCTCTCATCCAGCGCGTCGCACAAGCCGAGCGTTGCGCCGATCTCGACGCCTGCATCCAGGCCATACGCGCCGCCGCCGCCACCGGCAGCCAGCTCGTGCTGTTGCAGGAGCTGCACAACGGTGCCTACTTCTGCCAACGCGAGCGCACGGAGGTGTTCGACGCCGCCGAGCCCGTCCCGGGTCCCAGCACCGCTGCCTTGCGCGATGTGGCGGCTGCGCTGGGGGTGGTGATCGTCGGCTCGCTCTTCGAGCGGCGCGCCGCCGGCGTTTACCACAACACCGCCGTGGTGCTGGACGCGGACGGCAGTCTCGCCGGCGTCTATCGGAAAATGCATATCCCCGATGATCCCGGCTACTACGAGAAGTTCTACTTTACCCCCGGCGATCTCGGGTTCGTGCCCGTGGACACCGCCGTCGGCCGACTCGGCGTGCTGGTGTGCTGGGATCAGTGGTTCCCCGAGGCGGCCCGGCTCATGGCCATGGCGGGCGCCGAGCTGCTGCTCTACCCCACGGCCATCGGCTGGGACCCGACGGACCCCGAGGATGAACGCCGCCGCCAGCTCGACGCCTGGCGCACCGTGCAGCGCGGGCATGCGATCGCCAATGGCCTGCCACTGCTGGCCTGCAACCGCGTCGGCTTCGAGCCGGCGCCGGCTGCCGCGGACAGCGGCGACGGCATCCTGTTCTGGGGGAGCTCCTTCGCCTGCGGCCCCCAGGGGGAGATCCTCGCCAGTGCCTCGGAGACGGCGCCGGAGTGTCTGGTCGTGGACATCGACCTCGGGCGTGGCGAAGCCGTGCGGCGCCTGTGGCCCTTTTTCCGCGACCGCCGCATCGACGCCTACGGCGATCTCCTCAAGCGCTGGCGGGACTGAGCCCTTGCAGGCTACCGTCGCCGCTGCGGCGTCCCGCCGCCGGCCGCGCTGGCCGCCGCCAGCGACTGGCGCAGGTCCGCCTCCATCTGCGTCAGCTCCGCCGTCGCCGCCGCGCGCGCACGCTTACCCTCGTCGGCGATCCGCAGGCTCTCCTCAATGGTCTCGATGAGCGCCTGGTTGGCCTGCTTCACCGTTTCGATGTCGAACACGCCGCGCTCGATCTGCTTGCGTGCCTCGGCGTTGGCGCTTTTCAGGTTCTCCGCGTTGGCGCGCAGCAGCTCATTGGTGAGGTCGGTGGCGGCCCTGACCGTCTCGGCGGCACGCCCGGAGCGGTAGATGGTGATGGCCTGCGCCAACTGCTGGCGCCACAAGGGCACGGTGTTCACCAGCGTGGAATTGATCTTGTTGATGAGTCCCTTGTCGTTTTCCTGCACCAGCCGAATGCTCGGCAGCGCCTGCATGGCCACCTGGCGGGTCAGACGCAGGTCGTGCACGCGGCGCTCCAAGTCGTCGCGCGCCCCGCGGAGATCACGCAGATGCTGCGTCTGCACCATGTCGGCGGACTGCTCCACCGCGGCGGCCAGCTGCGGGATGGTCGCTTCGTCCAGCTCCCGGAGCTTGGCATCGCCGGCGGCGATGTAATGCTCGAGCTCCCGGAAGTAGCTCAGATTGGCATCGTAGAGCCGGTCCAGACTGGTGACGTCCGTCAAGAGCCGCGTCTTGTGTCGTTCCAGGTCGATGGTGATGCGCTCGATATGATCGCGCACCGCCTCGTACTCCTGCAGGAACTTCAGGATGGGCTTGCCGGCGCCGAAGATACGCGCGAAGAAGCCCTTTTTGGCGTTGGGGTCCAGCGCGTCGACGTCGAAGCCGCGCAACGTCCCCACCATCTGGCTCAGTGTGGCGCCGGCGGCGCCGGTGTCCTTACTGCGCACGCCCTCCAGCATCTGGTCTGAGACCTCTGTGAGCTGCTGCTGCGCCTTGGCGCCGAAGTGCATGATGGCGCTGGAGTCCGTGAGGTCCAGCTCCGCCAGCAGCGCTTTGATCTGTTGCTGCTCCGCCGGCGGGGCCGCATCCAAAGGGACGATATCATTGGTCAGCGCGGCGGCCAGGGTCTCCGCCGGCGCGCTCGTGTCCGTAGACGGCTCGCGCATGGTCGCTCCACTCCACAGTCTCTGTTTAAGCATTAGTCGCGGATTTTCCCACAATGGCTCCGGCGCCGGTGAGGATGTGCGGGTGGCCCTCGCGCGCACGACATCGTCGCCGTCCGGGCGGGTGGCGACCCCGGCGTACCGAGTGGTGTGGCATTGCACCGTCGGTCGCACACGATCGAACGGCCGGGTTGTCGTCCGTATGCTGACGCGAAATCGGTACGGCCCACGACTATGCCCGCTATACTGCAGCCCCTGATAAAACAAACACGCGTTTGACCGTACTGCCGCCGGCCTCCCGCGGGCAGCCGTCACCGCCCCCGCATCACGCAACCTCCGAAGCTGCTTTATGTTCCTGCGACTGTTCACGGTCCTGCTGATCCTCGCCGCACTCGTCGGCGCCCTGGCCTACATGAAGTACGAGCAGGTCACCGCCCAGATCGCCCAGTTCTCCGCCCCCATGCCGCCGGCGTCGGTGTCCGCGGTGCGGGTGGAGCGCCAGCGCTGGCAGCCGCAGCTCGATGCGGTGGGCAGCGTGCGGGCGGTGCAGGGGGTGATGGTCAACAACGAGGTGCCGGGCCAGGTGCAGGCCATTCGCTTCGAGTCCGGCGATCGTGTCCGCGCGCGGCAGCCGCTGGTGCAGCTGGACACCACCGTGGACGAAGCGGACCTGGAGGGCCTTGAGGCATCGCTGCAGCTGGCGCAGCTTCAGCTGGAACGCAACACCAACCTGCTGCGCGACCGGGCCGTCTCCCAGGACGACTACGACGAGATCAACGCCGAGCTCTCCCGCGCCCGGGCGGCGGTGACTGCAAAACAGGCGCTCATCGCCAAGAAGACCATCCGCGCACCCTTCGACGGCGTGCTCGGCATCCGCCAGATCGATATGGGCCAATACCTGCCGGAAGGGTCTGCCATCGTCGCGCTGGAGGCGCTCGACCCGGTATTCGTGGACTACAAGCTGCCGGAGCGCCACCTGGCCAAGCTCCGCGCGGACCAGCCCGTGGAAGTGCGGGTAGCCGCCTATCCGGGCGCGGTGTTCACCGGCCGCATTCAGGCCATCAGTCCCAGCGTGGATCAGGGCACCCGTAATGTGCAGGTGCGCGCGCAGTTGCCGAACCCCGAGGACCGGCTGCGCCCCGGCATGTTCACCAAAGTGGCGACGCTGTTGCCGGTGCGCGAGCAGGTGCTGGTGCTGCCGCGGCGGGCCGTCGCCTTCAATACCTACGGTGACTCGGTGTTCGTGATCCAGGAGCAGCCGGCGGCGGCGGAAGACGCCGGCGGCACTGACGCGGCACCCGCGCAGGCGGCGGACCCCAAGCTCGTGGTCACCCGCAAGCAGATCACCACAGGTGCGGTGCGCGGCGACCTTGTGGAGGTCACCGAGGGTCTCGCCGATGGCGAGCGCGTCGTGCTGGCGGGCCACCAGAAGCTGCGCAACGGCGCCGAGGTGCAGATCGTGCAGGATGCCGGCATGGCACCGGGCGAGCTGGAGCAGGCCCGGGCCGGCTCGCAACCGGTCTCCCAAGCCGCCGAGGACGGCACCATGGCCAGCGGCGACGGCTCATGAGCTTGACCGATCTCTTCATCCGCCGGCCGGTGCTGGCGAGCGTCGTCAGCCTGCTGATCTTCATCCTGGGGCTGCGGTCCTTCCTGGGGCTGGAGGTGCGCCAATACCCGGAGACCCAAAACACTGTGGTGACCATCGCCACCGCCTACCCAGGCGCCGGCAGCGACCTGGTGCAGGGCTTCATCACGACGCCGCTGCAACAGGCCGTCGCCGAGGCGGACGGCATCGACTATCTGACCTCCACCAGCACCCAGGGCATGTCCACCATCGAGGCGACGCTGCGCCTCAACTATGATCCGAACGCCGCCATCGCCGAGATCCAGGCCAAGGTCGCAAGCAAGCTCAATGTGCTGCCGCAGGCGGCGCAGAATCCGGTGATCACCTCCACCACCGGCGACGCGACGGCGCTGATGTACCTCGCGTTCTACAGTGAGCAACTGGGTCTGCCGCAGATCACCGACTATCTGCTGCGGGTGGTGCAGCCGCAGCTGCAAGCGCTCGAAGGCGTGGCCAAGGCCGAGATCTTCGGCAACCAGACCTACGCCATGCGCGTCTGGCTGGACCCGGACCGGATGGCGGCGCTGGGCGTCACCGGCGACACCGTCGCCGACGTGCTGGCGGCGAACAACTACCTCGCAGGCGTCGGCAACCTGCGCGGCGACATGGTGCAGGTGGATCTGGCCACCAATACCGACGTCAGCGACGTGCAGGACTTCCGCAATCTGGTGATCCGCGCCGACGAGGGGGCGCTGGTGCGACTGCGCGACATCGCCGAAGTCGAGCTGGGCGCACAGAACTACGACTCGGCGACCCTCTACAAAGGCATCCCGGCCATCTTCATCGGCATCGAGCCGACGCCCGGAGCCAATCCCCTGGATGTCGCCGAGCGCGTGCACGCGGCCATGCCGGCGCTGGAGGCTCAGTTCCCCGAGGGGCTGAATGCGCACGTCCCCTACGACGCCAGCGAGTTCATCGAGGAGTCCATCAACGAGGTCTTCAAGACCCTCGCTGAAGCGGTGGTCATCGTCCTGTTCGTGATCTTCCTGTCGCTGGGGTCGATGCGCGCGGCCATCGTGCCCTCGGTGACCGTGCCGCTCGCCATCGTCGGCGCCGCCTTTCTGATGCTGCTGATGGGCTTTTCCATCAATCTGCTCACGTTGCTGGCGCTGGTGCTCGCCATTGGTCTTGTCGTCGACGATGCCATCGTCGTGGTGGAGAACGTCCACCGCCACATCGAGATGGGCAAGCCCCGCATGCAGGCCGCCATGGATGCCGCGCGCGAGCTGGCACTGCCCATCATCGCCATGACCACCACCCTGGTGGCGGTCTACGCGCCCATCGGCTTCATGGGCGGGCTGGTGGGCTCGTTGTTCGTGGAGTTCGCCTTCACGCTGGCGGCGGCGGTGCTCATCTCCGGCGTCGTGGCGCTGACGCTCTCGCCCATGATCTCCGCGCGCGTCCTGCGGCCGACGGGCAACCAGGCCCGCTTCGAGCAGCGCGTCGAGCATTTCTTCGACGCACTGGCCCATGGCTACGCCCGCGCCCTGCGCTGGTGGATCAAATACCCCAGCAGCACGGTGCTGGTGGCCATCGTCGTCGTCGCCAGCATCGGCGCCATGTACAGCTTCTCGCAGAAGGAGCTGGCACCCACCGAAGACCAGAGCATTCTCTTTTTCATGTCCACGGCGCCGCAGACCGCCACCGTGGACTACAACAAGCGCTATGTGGAGCAGCTCCAGCGCACCTTCGAGCAGGTGCCGGAATACCAGGAGAGCTTCATCATCGCGGGCTTCATGGGCGACACCGCCAGCACCTTCGGCGGCTTCAAGATGTCGCAGCCCTCGGCGCGCGAACGCTCCCAGATGGAGATCCAGCCGCAGCTCCAGGGCATGGTGGGCGGCATCGCAGGCTTCGACACCGTCGCCTTCCCGCGCCCGAGCCTGCCCTCCCCCGGACAGGGCATTCCGGTGGAATTCGTGCTCATCTCCGACCTGCCGGTGGATGAGCTCGCGGGTTATGCCGATGCGATCGTCGGCCGCGCCATGGCAAGCGGCAAGTTCATGTTCTTGAGCAAAGACATCGAGCTCACCCGCCCGCGCACCGTCATCGAAGTGGACCGGGATCTCGCCGGCGATCTGGGCATCAGCATGCGCGCACTCGGCCAGTCGCTGGCGTCCATGCTGAACCAGGACTATGTCAACTGGTTCAGCTTGGGAGGACGCAGCTACCAGGTCATCCCGCAGGTGCGCAATGCCGACCGCAACGACCTGCAGAAGATCCAGGATTACCAGATCGCCACCGCCTCGGGCGAGCTGGTGCCGCTGTCGACCCTGGTGAGCGTGCGCGAAGAAGTGGTGCCATCCAAGCGCGTGCAGTTCCAGCAGCTGAACGCCGTCACCCTCTCCGGCGTCATGCTCACCTCCCTCGGTGAGGCCCTGGACTATCTCGAGACCACCGCCCGCGAGGTGGCGCCGCGCAACGTGCGCTTCGACTACAAGGGCGAGTCGCGCCAGTTCCGCCAGGAGGGCGCGGCGCTGGAGATCACCTTCTTCCTGTCCATCCTGGTCATTTACCTGGTTCTGGCGGCCCAGTTCGAGAGCTGGCGCGACCCGTTCGTCATTCTGATGTCCGTGCCCCTCAGCATCGCCGGCGCCATGGCGTTCCTGTTCTTAGGATTCGCGACGGTGAACATCTACACCCAGGTGGGCCTGATCACCCTCATCGGCCTCATCGCCAAGAACGGCATCCTCATCGTCGAGTTCGCCAACCAACTGCGCGAGCGCGAAGGGCTGGACAAGCGCGACGCCGTGGTCAAGGCGGCCATGATCCGGCTGCGGCCCATCCTGATGACCACGGTGTCCATGCTGGTGGCCATGATCCCGCTGCTCACCGCCAGCGGGCCCGGCGCCGTCAGCCGTTTCGACATCGGCCTGGTGATCACCACCGGCCTCGGCATCGGCACGCTGTTCACCCTGTTCATCGTGCCCGGCATGTACTTACTGGTGGCCTCCCGCCAGACCCAGCGCGAGCTGGAAGCGGCGGCTGCGGCGCGGGCCTGACGTTGACATTTGCCTGCGGCACCATCGGGCGAGACCGCGTCCCCACCATCGGCTCACGGCCGCGCTGCGACCAATATCGCACGGGTCGGCGCCGGGTGGCCTTCGACGGTTCGCCGCGGGTCAGTCGGGTCCAGGCAGTGCGCCAGTGACTCGAAACGCATCCAGGCGGTGCTGCGCTGCTCACACGGCGTGGTGCGGCTGATGTCGACCACCTCGATGCCGCGGAAGCCCGCGGCGGCAACCCAATCGATGAGCCGGTCGGTGCCCGGAATCGCATGGACGTTGCGCATGCGCGCGTAACGCCCAGATAGTGTCAGGACGCGCTTTGGATCGTCCGCGAGCACCAGCGTCTCCAGCACCAGCTCGCCGCCCGGTCGCAGCGCGCGATACAGCTGAGCCAGGTGGGCGGCGGCGTCGCGGCGGTGATAGAGCACACCCATGGAGAGCACGGTGTCAAAGGGGCCGGCTGCCGCCGCCAGCGGTAGATCAGTGTCCGCTGCCGGCACCACCGCAAGCCGTTCTTCCCGCAGGTATTGGTTCACCGCCAGAAACTGCAGCACGAAGCGCAGCGTCGGATCGATGCCGAGCACCACAGCGGCCCCCGCGCCCAGCGCCCGGTAGCCG
Source organism: uncultured Thiohalocapsa sp. (assembly GCF_913062725.1). Lineage (GTDB taxonomy): Bacteria > Pseudomonadota > Gammaproteobacteria > Chromatiales > Chromatiaceae > Thiohalocapsa. Next base: position 64,594 of record NZ_CAJXWY010000012.1, on the reverse strand, counting down.
TAATAGCCATTACCGCAGCCGACGTCGAGCACCAGGCGGCCATCCAGCGCTCCAATGGCGTCCTCGACCCGCCGCCATTTCCAATCCGAGCGCCACTCGGCATCGATGGTGATGCCGTGCAGACAAAACGGCCCTTTGCGCCAGGGGTGGAGCCCAGCGAGACCGGCATGCAGCGCACGGCGGGTTGCGGCGTCCATGGCCTGCTTCGGCTCTACGGCCACACAAGGCGCGTCGAGCCGGATGACCTCCGGGTCCATGGCCGGCAACGACGCCAGGGCAGCGCGCCAGGCCGGCAGGTCGCCGTGACACTCCGGGCACAGACGTGCGGCGGTCAGCTGCCGCAGTGACACCGCCCAGGCGGCGGCTGGCGTGCGCGCGAGCCGGCTGAGGAAAGGCTCGAAGCGCTCGGCCGCCTCCCCCTCATTCACCACTCGCCCCATGTCGTACCCCCGTTGCGGTGATATCCCTGGAGTATACCCGGCGGCCTATTCACGGCCTCCCCAGCCCGCGCACAACGGAATGCCATTAGTCCCGCGCCACCCAGCCGACGAAGTTGAAGCACTGGAACCAGCGCTCGACGCGCATGAAGCCGGCCCGATGCAGCCGCCGCTCCTGCGTTTCCACATCCTCCGGTATCAGCACCGCCTCCAGCGCCGCGCGCTTGCGGGCGATTTCCAGTGCGCTGTAACCCTGGGCGCGCTTGAAGTCCTGGTGCAGGCCATCCAGCAGAGCGTCGGTGGTCGCGTCTGGAAAGATGACCTTCTCCACCAGGATCAGAGCCCCGCCCGGCACCAGCGCGCCGCGCAGGCGGCGCAACAGATCCAGCCGCGCCGGCGGCGGCACGAACTGCAGCGTCAGGTTGAGCACGATGAGCCCCGCAGCCGTGACTGGCACATCCCGGATGTCTGCGCAGACGGGCTGGACCCGGCCGGCGGCCACCGGCTCGGCGAGCCGTGTCCGCAGGGCGTCCAGCATGGCGGGCGCGTTGTCCACGGCGACGATGCGGGCCTGTGGCAGCCGCGCCAGCAGGCTCGCCGAGGTCGCGCCGAGGGAGCAGCCGAGGTCGTAGATGGGTTGCCCAGGCACCGCGACCCGCGCGGCCAACAGCCCCAGCAGCCGCAGCAGCTCGGGCCAGCCGGGCACCGAGCGGCGCAGCATGTCCGGAAAGACGCGCGCCACCTGGGTGTCGAACACAAAGTCCGTCGGCGGTGCGGCGGCGGCGAAGAGGTCGTCAGTGGGCTCGGCGGCAGGACTCATACAGACATGACCCGCGTGGAGCGCGGTGTGAGTGAGGGCTGCGTCGGCGCCAGGTACAGGCGTTGAACCGCAAACACATCATACGCGAGCGATCGGGCATTGGTACGATAGCGAGTTGTCAACGTGAACCGCAGCTCCGCCGGAGTCCCCAGCGCCATGAACGACACCAACCCGAATGCCCTGCTCGATGAGGATACCGATATCGCCGCCGTGGATACGGAGACGCAGGCATCACCGCAACTGCCGGACCTCGATGACCCGACGCTCTACCTGAACCGAGAGCTCACCTGGCTCGCCTTCAACCAGCGCGTTCAGCACGAGGCTGATGACCCGCGCAATCCGCTGCTGGAGCGGGTCAAGTTCCTGGCCATCGTCAACAACAATCTTGACGAATTCTTCATGAAGCGCATCGGCGGCCTCAAGCAACAAATCGCCGCCGGGGTGCACACGCCCACCGTGGATGGGCGCTCGCCGGGTCAGCAGGTGCAGGAGTGCCGCGTCGTGCTCGCCGAGATGCAGGCGGAGCAGGAGCGCATTTTTCAGGAGCTGCTGACGGCGCTCGCAGCGCACGACATCCGGCTCGCCACCATCGATGCCTTGCCCAAGGATGCGCGCGAGCGCCTGCGCGAGCAGTATCGCACGGACATCTTCCCGATGATCACGCCGCTGGCCATGGACCCGGCGCATCCCTTTCCCTTCATCTCCAATCTGGCGCTCAATCTGCTGGTGACCCTGCGCTACCCCGGCGGCACCGAGGTCTACATGGCCCGCGTCAAGGTGCCCGTGAGCAAGGACATCAGCAAACGGCTGATCCGGGTCGCCGGCAGCAATACCTTCGTCACGCTGGAGGACTTGATCGTCAACAACCTCGACATGCTCTTCCCGGGCATGGAGATCGACAGCTGCGAGCTCTTCCGCGTCACCCGCAACGCCATCGTCGAGCCCACCGAGGAGGCCGCCAACGACCTGCTCGAGCTCATCGAGACCGAGCTGCGCGAGCGCCATTTCGCGCCCATCGTGCGGCTGGAGGTGCAGGCGGGCATGGATAAGACCCACCGCGGCATGCTCGCCGCCGAGCTCGGCCTGAACGAAGACGAAGATGTCTACGAGGTGCCCGGCATGATGGCCAAGCGGGATCTCTTCGAGCTCGCCTCCCTCGACATCCCGGCGCTGCGCGACAAGCCTCACCGCCCCGGCGATCACCCGGTGCTCGGCAACGACCGCCGCAATATTTTCCACATCATCCGCGAGACCGGGCCGCTGCTGCTGCAGCATCCCTACCAGTCGTTCTCCACCACCGTGGAGCGGTTCCTGAGCACGGCGGCCAAGGACCCGAAGGTCCTGGCCATCAAAATGACGCTGTACCGCACCTCCGGTGGCGCCATTCTGGAGTCGCTCATCGAAGCGGCGCAGCACGGTAAGCAGGTGGCGGTGCTGGTGGAATTGAAGGCCCGCTTCGACGAGGCCGCCAACATCGGCTGGGCTCGGCGGCTGGAAGCCGAGGGCATCCACGTCACCTACGGCGTCATGGGCCTCAAGACCCACAGCAAGCTCATCTTCGTGGTGCGCCGGGACTATGCCCAGCTGCGCCGCTACTACCACGTGGGCACCGGCAATTACCACGGCGGCACCGCCAAGCTCTACACCGACCTCGGCATGCTCGGCTGCGACGAGGATATCGGCGCCGATCTGACGGAGCTGTTCAATTACCTCACCGGCTACTCGCCGCCGCCGAGCTACCGCAAGATCCTCGCGGCGCCCTACACCCTCAAGCGCAGCATCCTCGGCAAGATCGAGCGCGAGATCAGCCTGCACGAAGCGCAGGGCGATGGCCACATCCAGATGAAGATGAACGCCCTGGAGGACGCCGACATCGTGCGCGCGCTGTACAAGGCGAGCCGCGCCGGCGTGAAGCTGGATCTCATCGTCCGCGACACCTGCCGCTTCCGCCCGGGGCTGCCCGGCATCAGCGAGAACACCCAGGTCATCAGCATCGTCGGCCGTTTTCTGGAGCATGCGCGCATCCTCTACTTCCACAACGGTGGCGACGAGGAATACTACATCGGCTCTGCGGACATGATGGGACGCAACCTCGAGAGCCGTGTGGAGGTGCACGCCCCGGTCGATAACCCGGAACTGCGCCAGGAGCTGCGCCTGATTCTGGACGTGCAGCTCGCCGACCAGCGCTCCGCCTGGGACATGCATCCGGACGGCACCTATACCCAGCGGGTGCCGGAGGACGACAAAGCCAAGGGCGCCCAGCAGACGCTCATCGGCGTCGCCGAGAAGCGGCTCGCCGCGGCCGCCAAGCACAAGGAGAAGACCCTGCGCTCGCGGCTGCTGAGCCATTTCGAGCATCGGCTGGCGGAGAAGGGATGACCGCTCGGACGTCTCCGACTCGGAGGGACAATGTGGCGAGATAGGACGACCGCGCCCGTGATTGCGGCCCTCGCGCTCACGCTGGCGCTGTCGCCACTGGCCGGCTGTGGGCGGTCGTCGCCGCCCCCCGGGCCGCCGAGCTTGGTCGAGCTCACCATCGCCGGGGCACATGCGGCGTTGCTGGACGGCCGTCTCAGCTGTGAGGCGCTGACGCGGGGCTATCTGGCCCGTATCCAGGCCTTCGATCCGCCGCCTGAGCCCGACGCCGTTGGAGCGCCATCGCCGGCAGCGCTGATGCCCGCCCAGCCACCGCAGATGCAAGGACAACGAGCCGCCGGCCGGCTCCCGATACCGGCCTCCGCGGCGGACGCGCTCAATGCCATCATCGCCGTCAATCCCAACGCCCTGGCGCGGGCCCGGGCGCTGGACGCCGAGCAGGCCAGCCGTCGGCGTCTGCGCAGCCTGCACTGCATCCCGGTAATCCTGAAGGACAACTTCGACACCGCGGACATGCCCACCGCCGCCGGCTCGGCGGCACTGGCGGGCTCACTGCCACCGGACGATGCCTTCATGGTGCGCCAGCTGCGGGCCGCCGGTGCCATCGTGCTCGCCAAGAGCAATATGGGCGAGTGGGCCTTCAGCCCCTACCGCACCATCAGCTCAACCCATGGCGAAACGCGCAACCCCTACGATCTCGCGCATGTGCCGGCGGGGTCCAGCGGTGGCACCGCCGCCGCCATCGCCGCCAATCTCGGCATCATTGGCATGGGCACGGACACCGGCAACTCCATTCGCGGCCCGGCGTCGCGTACGGGTCTCGTGGGTCTGCGCGCCACCCTGGGGGCCACCAGCCGCGATGGCATCGTGCCGTTGCTGAGCAACCGCGACGTCGGTGGCCCCATGCTGCGCAGCGTGCGCGACACGGCCATGGTCTTTTCGGTGCTGGCCGGCGCCGACCCCGCGGACCCGCTCACCGCAAGCGCCCGCGGCCGGGTGGCGGATGATTACACCAGCTTTTTGCGTCCGGACGGATTGGCGGATGTCCGTTTGGGCGTGCTGCGTGTGCTGGTGGACACGGATACCGCGGACGTCGAAGTGACCGCCGTCTTCGAGCGTGCGTTGGCGGACCTCGAGCGCGCCGGTGCCACCCTGGTGGACCCGTTCGTGATCCCCCGTTTCGCCGCCCTCACCGCGGCCACGGGCTTCTGCAGCCGCTTCCGTTACGATGTGGACCGCTATCTGGCAACCCTGGGACCCCAGGCACCCTGGCGCTCGCTGGATGCCATCGTCGCCGCCGGCCTGTTCCTGCCGCGGCATGACGGCGCGGTGCAATGGGCCATGGCGCAGCGCGGCGATCCCGCCGATCAGGAGCCACCCTGCGTCGATGTCGCCGGCGACCCACGGCGCAAGGCGCTGCTCGAAGCGGTCGTGAGCGCAATGGATCAGGCGGGGGTGGACGCCCTCGTCTATCCGACCTGGAGCAACCCGCCGCGCCGCGTCGGCGACGATGACAGTCCCCACGGCAACAACAGCCCGGTCATCGCGCCCCACACCGGTCAGCCGGCGATCACCGTGCCCATGGGCCACACCGCCTCGGGTCTGCCGCTGGGCTTGCAACTGGTGGCGCGGCCCTTCGACGAGGGCAAGCTGTTGCAGTACGCCTACGCCTATGAGCAGCAGACGCGCCACCGCCGGCCACCGCCGGGCTTCGGGCCCGTGCCGCAAACACGCGCGCAGGCCGCCACCGCGGCGACGAGCGCAGCCGCAGGCCTGCCAGCACGGCAGCCCTAGCGCCCTTGCCCGCTCTCATGCGCGACGGTGTCGACACAGGCGCGCCCGCCAAAGTCCGATGGAATCAGTGGGCGGGCGTTGTTTCCTGACTTGATGGAAGACTATCGTGTGAACCTGAGTCTCCAGGAGCGCCTGCAAGGGGTGCTGACGCGGTAAAGACCTAGTGCCACTCAGTGTTTCTCGGGGGGGGTTCCGTGATATCACTGCGCGCGCAGCGCCCGCAGGTGTGACCGGTAGTTTTCCGGGTCGCCCCAACTCGACCACTGTTGCGGGTGACCACTCAGCGTTCCACATCGAGGCAAACAGCATGCCCAAAAAGACCATCACCCCCGTTGCCGCCATCGTCGGCGCCGCCCTCGCCGGCGGCTTGAGCACCGCCCATGCCGCCGCCACGGACGTGTCCGCAGACGAGCTATTCAGCGCCATCGAGCTCGACGGCGGCTACATGCAGGTGGCCGGCGCCGAGGGTCAGTGTGGCGAAGGCAAGTGCGGCGAGGGTAAGTGCGGTGACGCCAAGGGCGAAGGCGAAGGCAAATGCGGTGAGGGCAAGTGCGGCGAGGGCATGTGCGGCAGCACGAGCTGATGGCCATGCTGCCGGCCGCCTGAGCAGCATGCGCCGTGACCCCAGTACGCGCAACGCCGGGCCCGGGTGACCGGGCTCGGCGCTCCCCGCACCACCCCAGGCAACAGCGCCCATTGTCATGCACGAGCCACGCTATCCGATCCGCGGCGCGGGTCTCGGCCTGCGGCGGGAACTCATCGCCCAAGCCGTGGAGCAACCGCCGCCGGCCGTGAGCTTCTACGAAGTGGCGCCGGAGAACTGGATCGGCGTCGGCGGACGCTTCGGGCGTCTGTTTCGCGCCATGACCGAGCGCTACCCCTTCGTCTGTCACGGGCTGTCGTTATCCATCGGCTCGCCGGCAGCGTTGGACGAGGCCTTCGTGCGGCGAGTGAAGGACTTTCTGGACACCCACCAGATCCAGGTCTACACCGAGCACCTGAGCTATACCTCCGACGACGGCCAGCTCTATGATCTGATGCCCATCCCCTTTACGGAGGCTGCCGTCCACCATGTTGCCGAGCGCGTGCGCCGGGTGCAAGACATCCTGGAGCGGCGGATCGCCTTGGAAAATGTGTCCTACTATGCGGCACCCGGCCAGCAGCTGCGCGAGATCGACTTCATCAACGCGGTGCTGACAGAAGCGGACTGCGATCTACTGCTGGACGTGAATAATATTTACGTCAACAGCATCAACCACGGCTACGACGCTGTTGATTTCCTGGAAGCCCTGCCCGCAGAGCGCGTGGTCTACGGCCACGTGGCCGGACATTACGTGGAAGCACCGGACTTGCTCGTAGATACCCACGGCGCCGCTGTCATCGACCCCGTCTGGGACCTGCTGGCACACGCCTACGGTGCCTTTGGCGTCTTCCCGACACTGCTGGAGCGGGACTTCAACATCCCGCCGCTGGAGCAGCTGAACGCGGAGGTGGCCCGCATCGCAGCCATGCAGGCACACCATGAGTCCACTGCGGATCGGGCGGCGGCCCATGCCTGAGCAGGCGGCGAAGGCCACCGTGGCGGACGACTTCCAGTCGGTGCAACGCGCCTTCGCGGCGCACATCCGCGACCCCGAGCACGCGCCTGCGCCGGCGGGGATCGAAGACCGCCGCATGGCCATCTATCGGGATCTGTGTTTCAACAATCTCGCGGGCTTGCTCGGCTCCAGCTTCCCGGTGCTGCGCCGCATTCTGCCGCAGGCGCGCTGGCGCGCCCTGATCCGGGACTTCATGGTGCAACACCGGGCGGCGACGCCCTTGTTTCTCGAAATCTCCCAGGAGTTCCTGGACTATCTCGGCACCACCCGCGCCCGGCAGGCCACCGACGACCCGCCCTTCCTGCTGGAGCTGGCGCACTACGAATGGGTGGAACTGGCGCTGGGGGTCAGTGACGACGAGCCCGACCCCAGCCGGGCGAACCCCAACGGCGATCTGCTGGACGCCGCCCCGGTGCTCTCGCCGCTGGTATGGAACCTGCGCTATCGCTTTCCGGTGCATCGCATCGGACCCGAATTCCAGCCCGACGCGCCCGCCGACGCCCCCACCCATCTGGTGGTCTATCGCAACCGCGCCGAGCGCATCGAGTTCCTCGAAGTCAACGCCGTCACGCACCGCCTGCTGGCGCTGCTGGAGGACGCCACCCCGCGCACCGGCCGCGAGGCCATGCAGGTCATCGCCGCCGAGCTTGGGCATCCGGCGCCGGACAAGGTCATCGCCGCCGGCGCCCGCATGCTCGCTGACCTTCGCCGCCGCGACGTCATCCTCGGCACCCGCTGGCTGGACCCCGGCTCGCCGGACGCGATTTAGCGTAGGTCCGGGGCCAACGCCGACTGACCCGGCGCTCGCACAGTCCCACGGCCACGGGCGGCCGTCGCGCCTGCGACGGGTGTGCGCCGGCGCCACCAGGGCGCCCCTGCTGACGGGCGGAGACCGCCGCCAGCACCCGCCGCTGACGGTAGTCAGGTGAACAGGGTCAGCACACCCGTGTAGCCGTAGAGCCGGTCGCGGAAGATCTCGCCGTTGGCATAGAAGCCCACCAGCGGAAAGTCGCCGAGCTCGTCGCGAATCTGCTTCAGCTCCTGGGAGTCGTCGCCGAAGAGGCTGGCGCCGCGGCCGAGACAGGACACATAGACGCCGCCCCGCGGTGGGCCGCTGAGGCGGGCCTTGAGGTGCGTGAGCATACGGCTCAGATCCTCGCGGGCGCTGGCGGCATCGCGCCGGCAGAACATCATGTCCCGGCCCTGCTCCACCAGATCGCCGATGCCGAGCAGCTTGCGCTCGGTGTCGGCGCCGATGAGATTGCGCACCAGATAGTCGCCGGTGTCCGAGCCGGGGATGGGGAGCCCGGCGAAGATGTAGCCGGCGACGCGGGAGAGATCGCGCGCCAGGACTTCGCCGATGTCCTCGTTGAAGACATCCAGCGCCGGGCGGTTGTCCAGGCGAATCAGCACATTGCGCTCGGACTCGGTGATGGCATGGTGCGGGCCGATGGGTGAGCAGCCCTGGCTCAGGTTGGTCTGGATGCCAACGGCGTCGGTGAACAGGACGCCGGCCACGCCACCCTCTGCAGGCGTGTCCGCCACCACCCGCGCCGTCTCCCGGGCGCTGGCGAGGCCGCCGACGAGGAAGCCCGTGGTGGTGCGCTCGGCGATGCCGCTCACCAGGGTCTCGGTCAGGGGGTTCGCCGGGTCGCCATGGACCAAGCCGATGAAGGGACCGCTGAAGGGCTCGTTATTCGGCCCGAGCCACTCGGCCAGCAGGTCGTCGAGCACCGCCGCGTCCTCGCGCACCGGCGGAAACACCCGAAAGGCCTCCGCCGGCAGGTCCGCGAGCATCGCGGCGATGGCAGGCCGCTCGTAGTACTCGACGCCGGTGGCGCAAATGCCGATGCCGACGGCGCCCACCCAGTGCTCGGCGCCGGTAACCTCCCGCAGCCGGGCGAGGACCGTATCGAGATGTGGATTCACGGCCTCGGTGACGTAGATAAAGCCGAGGTTCCCGCGGGCGTCGACGAGACCGTCGGCCACCTGCGCGAGCGCGGCTTCCCAGTCGTCAGCGGCGGCATGAGCGTAGCAAAATGGCGTCATGGCGGCACCTGCAAGTGTGGTTGATGGCGATGGGCGCGGTGGGTGTCGGCGGCGGCTGGGCTTACACCGCCGCCAGGTCACCCTTCTCCTGCAGCCAGGCGCGGCGGTCGGCGGCACGCTTTTTTGCCAGCAGCATATCCATCAAGGTGCCGCTGCCGTCGTCGGGCACAACCGTCAGCTGCACCAGGCGCCGGGTATCCGGGTGGATCGTGGTCTCCCGCAGCTGGGCCGGATTCATCTCGCCGAGTCCCTTGAAGCGTTGCACACTGACCTTGCCCTTGAGCTTCTCGGCGGCGATGCGATCCAAAATGCCCTGGCGCTCGTCGTTATCCAGGGCGTAGAACACCTGCTTGCCCACGTCGATGCGATACAGCGGCGGCATGGCCACATACACATGCCCCTCCGCCACCAGCCGCGGGAAGTGCCGGTAGAACAGGGCACACAGCAGGGTCGCAATGTGGGCACCGTCGGAATCCGCATCCGCCAGGATGCAGATCTTGCCGAAGCGCAGTCGGGTCAGGTCATCACTGCCCGGGTCGACGCCGATGGCGACGGCGATATCATGCACCTCCTGGGAGCCCAGTACCTCCGCCGGGTCGACTTCCCAGGTGTTCAGAATCTTGCCCCGCAGCGGCATGATCGCCTGGAACTCCCGGTCGCGCGCCTGCTTGGCGGAGCCGCCGGCGGAGTCGCCCTCCACCAGGAAGAGCTCGCTGCGCTCGGGATCGGTGCTGGTGCAGTCGGCGAGCTTGCCGGGCAGCGCCGGTCCCTGAGTGACCTTTTTGCGTGTGACCTTGCGCCCCGCCCGCAGTCTGGCCTGGGCGCCGGCGATGGCGAGCTCGGCGATGCGCTCGCCATCGGCCACGTGCTCGTTCAGCCACAGACTGAACGCATCCTTGACCACGCCGGATACGAAGGCGGCACACTCCCGCGACGACAACCGCTCTTTGGTCTGACCGGAGAACTGCGGCTCCGTCAGCTTCACCGACAGCACCCAGCTGGCCCGGGCCCAGACATCCTCCGGTGCCAAGCGTACACCCCGGGGCAGCAGATTGCGGAACTCACAGAACTCCCGCACGGCCTCGGTGAGCCCGGTGCGCAGGCCGTTCACGTGGGTGCCGCCCTGCACCGTCGGTATCAGGTTCACGTAGCTTTCGCTGACGGGGTCACCGTCCTCGGGCAGCCAGGTGACCGCCCAGGCGGCGGCCTCTGTCCTCCCCTCCATATTACCGACGAAGGGCGGTGACGGTACCGTCGACAGCGTTGCCAGGGCCTGCTGCAGGTAGTCCTTGAGACCGTCCTCATAACACCAGGTGCGCTCTTCTCCGCTCGCCTCATCCCGAAAGCGGACCTCGAGGCCGGGACAAAGCACGGCTTTGGCCCGCAACAGGTGGGTGAGCTGGCGGACCGAGAACTTGGGCGAGTCGAAATACGCCGGATCCGGCCAGAAGTGCAGCCGGGTGCCGTTGTTGCCGCGCCCGACGCTGCCCACCGCCGCCAGCGCCGTGCGCTTGTGCCCATCGGCGAAGGCCATATGGTATTCCTTGCCGTCGCGCCTGATCCAAATCTGCAACTGCTTGGAGAGCGCGTTCACCACCGAGACACCAACACCGTGCAGGCCGCCGGCGAAACGGTAGCTGTTGCTGTTGAACTTCCCCCCCGCGTGCAGCTTGGTGAGAATCACTTCGACGCCCGGCAGCCCCAGCTGTGGATGGACGTCGACAGGCATGCCGCGGCCATCGTCGGCCACCTCGCAGGAGCCGTCGGCGAACAGGGTGACGTCGATGCGTGTGGCATGCCCTGCCAGCGCCTCGTCGACACTGTTGTCGATCACCTCCTGCGCCAGGTGGTTCGGGCGGGCGGTATCCGTGTACATACCCGGGCGCTTGCGCACCGGGTCAAGGCCGCTCAGGACCTCGATGGAAGAGGCGTCGTAGGTGCCTTTCATCGGCGGGGCAATACTCCTGCGCAAGGGTCCACCCCCGGCCCGCTCACCAGTCGGCGGTGGGCGCGCGGAAATTGACCACAAAATTCCCCTAAGCTACCGTATCCGCGATGCATCACACAAACCACACATGAGCAAGAACACTGTCACAGACGTCACCGACGCCAGCAACCCCAACGCAGAGACCAGCACAGGCGAGCCCGCCGACATCGCCGAGCCGCCGCAGTTCGAGCGCGCCATGGCGGAGTTGGAGGCCCTGGTGGAGCGCCTCGAGGGCGACGGGCTCACGCTGGAGGAATCGCTCGCGGTGTTCGAGCGTGGCATCGGCCTCACCCGTGCGTGCCAGCACGCGCTCGACGCCGCCGAGCAACGCGTGCGCATCCTCACCGAGTCGTCTGAGACGGCGGCCCCGGAGCCCTTCGGCGATGACACACGCGACTGAGCCGGGTGCGCAGCCGTCGCGGCGCCGGCCCGTTGCAACCAGAAGCCGATCCCGCTGCAGGAATGCCCCATGAGCGAAGACCCCCTAGGCCCGCTGATGGCGCAGTGCCGCGCGCGCATCGAAACGGTGCTCGACGCCTCGCTGCCGGCCGCCGACACCTCGCCCGAGCGCCTGCATGCGGCCATGCGCTACGCCGTGCTGGGTAGCGGCAAGCGCGTGCGTCCCATTCTCGCCTACGCCGCCGCCCGCGCCACCGGCGTCTCCTGGGAGCGTGTGGACGCAGCCGCAGCGGCACTGGAGCTGATCCACGCCTCCTCGCTGGTGCACGACGATCTGCCGTCGCTGGATGACGACGATCTGCGCCGCGGCCGCCCCACATGCCACAAGGCCTTCGATGAGGCGACGGCGTTGTTGGCCGGGGACGCCTTGCAGACGCTCGCGTTCGAAGTGCTCGCCACCGATCCGCACAACCCGCCCGCAGCGCGGGTGGCCATGGTCGCGCGCCTGGCGCAGGCGGCGGGCGCCGGCGGCATGCTCGGCGGCCAGGTCCTGGATCTCGCCTCGGAAGGCCGACAACTCGATCTGGACGCGCTCAAGAACCTGCATCAGCACAAGACCGGGGCGCTGATCCGCGCCGCCGTCGCCATGGCCGCCATTGCGGCCGACACGCCGCCGCATGGGCAGGCGGCGGATCAGGATCCGGCGCAGGCCCAGGCACGGGCCGCCGCGATGGACCACTACGCGGCCTGTATCGGGCTCGCTTTTCAGGTGCAGGACGATTTGCTGGATGTGGAGGGCGACACCGCGGTCATCGGCAAGACCAGCGGAGCCGATGCGGCGCACCACAAGGCCACCTACCCCTCGCTGCTCGGCGTCGAAGCCGCCCATGCCGCCGCACGCGCGTTGGTGGACTCGGCGCTCGCCGCCCTGCGCGACTTCGGCGCGGGCGCGGACCCGCTGCGCTGGATCGCGGACTACATCATCGCCCGGGATCGCTGACGCCCCCGCCGCCAATGCCGTGGGCGGCCCGCGCACTGGCATGGTCGTCCGCATTTGCCCTCCCAGATCCGATCCCCGATAATCCCGGGCTCATGCAAGTGCCGGTCTGTGCGGATAATATCCACGAGGACTACCCGTTTTCTTCGGCCCAACCCGCGCACACCTCCCCGCAACCACCCATTCGGTACCGCCCGCCGGTGCCCCGAGCGGGACTTCTCGTTGAGGATGCAGTCAATGGATTCCAGGCTCTCGACAGCCACAACCGCCATCGCCGATGTCCAGGGCAGTGCCGACAGCAGGCAGATCGCCATCGACAAGGTCGGCATCAAGGACATCCGCCATCCGGTGCGCATCAAGGACCGCAGCGGCCACGAGCAACACACGGTGGCCACTTTCAACATGTTCGTGTACCTTCCGCACAATTTCAAAGGCACGCACATGTCGCGCTTCGTCGCCATCCTCAATGGGCACGAAGACGAGATCGGCGTCGGCACCTTCAAGCAAATGCTGGTGGAAATGGCGCAGCGGCTGGAATCGCAGGCCGGCCACATCGAGATGCGCTTTCCGTTCTTCGTCAAGAAGCACGCGCCGGTCAGCGGCGTCCCCAGCCTGATGGACTACGATGTCACGCTGATCGGCGAGATCCGCGACGGCAGGTCGCAGATGTCCATCAAGGCCGTCGTGCCCGTCACCAGTCTCTGCCCCTGTTCCAAGCAGATCTCCGACTACGGCGCTCACAACCAGCGCTCCCACATCACGGTGGAGGCTCGCACCCGGGGCTTTTTGTGGATCGAGGAGCTGATCGAAATGGTCGAGGCGGAAGCGTCCTGTGAGCTCTACGGGCTCCTGAAGCGCCCCGATGAGAAGCACGTCACCGAGCGCGCCTACGACAACCCCAAGTTCGTCGAGGATACCGTCCGCGACGTTGCCCGGCGACTCAACGACGACGAACGCATCAGCGCCTATGTGGTGACGGCGGAGAACTTCGAGTCCATCCATAACCACTCGGCCTATGCGCTGATCGAGCGCGACAAGACCCTCGACTGACGCCGCCGACGCGGCTGTCTTTCAGACCCGCCACAGGTCCGTCTCGGTGCACCGCACTCGTCGGGGCTAAGTCGCGGCCTCGAGGGTTTCCCAGCGGGCGTAGTCGGCGGCGAGTTGCTCCTCCAATGCCGCCAATCGGCCCTGCACGGCGGTCACCTCGGCGCCACCCTCGCGGTACAGGGAGGGGTCGGCCAGGCGTTGTCGCAGCACCGCCTGCTCGGCTTCCAGCTGCTCGATCCGCGCCGGCAGCGCCTGCAGCTCCCGTTGCTCCTTGTAGCTGAGCTTCCTGCGTGTCGCCGCGTCCCCAGTGTTTGTCCGCCCAGTGTTTGTCCGCCCAGTGGGTGTCTCCCCGGCCGCCGGCGACCCGGGCGCGCGCGCCGGCTTCGGCGCTTCGGCAGGCGCCGCCGGCGCACGCCGCCGCTGGCGCATCCAGTCGGACCAACCGCCGACGTACTCCCGTACCTTGCCATCGCCCTCCAGCACCAGCGTCGAGGTCACGACATTGTCGAGCAGTTGACGGTCGTGACTCACCAACAGCAAGGTGCCGTCGAAGTCCGAGAGCAATTCCTCCAGCAGCTCGAGCGTCTCCACATCCAGATCATTGGTGGGCTCGTCCATCACCAGCAGGTTGGCCGACTGGGTGAAGAGCCGCGCCAGCAGCAGGCGATTACGCTCGCCGCCGGAGAGTGCCGAGACGGGCTGCTGGGCGCGCGCCGGCGCGAACAGGAAGTCCTTGAGATAGGAGAGCACATGGATGCGGCGCCCGCCCACCTCGATCACGTCGCTGCCGCCGCCGACGTTGTCGCGAACGCTGCGATTGGGGTCCAGTTGGGCCCGGAGTTGGTCGAAGTAGGCGATTTGCAGGCTGGTACCGAGACGGATGTGGCCGGCGTCGGGTTGCAGCTGGCCCAACAGCAGCTTGAGCAGCGTGGATTTGCCGGCGCCGTTCGGCCCGATGATGCCGACGCGGTCGCCGCGCAGGATCAGGGTGTCGAGGCCGTCGATGACCGCCGCATCGCCCTCCCCTTGTCCGTAGCCAAAATGCACCCCCTGGGCCTCCACCACCAGCTTGCCACTGCGCTCACCGCTGTCGAGCCGCAGACGGGCGTTGCCGGGCCCGTGACGGCGCTCACGGCGCTCTGCGCGCATGGCCTCGAGCGCGCGCACGCGACCCTCGTTGCGGGTGCGCCTCGCCTTGATGCCCTGGCGAATCCAGACTTCCTCCTCGGCGAGCTTTTTGTCGAAGCGCGCCTGCGCCTGGGTCTCGGCATGCACCCGTTCCGCCCGGCGGCGCAGGTAATTGTCGTAATCGCCCGGCCAGTCGGTGAGCCGGCCGCGGTCGAGCTCCAGGATGCGGGTCGCAAGCCGGCGCAGGAAGCGACGGTCGTGGGTGATGAACAGGATGCTGCCGCCGAAGCCCAGAAGGAACTCCTCCAGCCACTCGATGGTATCCACATCCAGATGGTTGGTGGGCTCGTCGAGCAGCAGCAGATCCGGCTCCGAGACCAGCGCCCGCGCCAGCATCACACGCCGGCGCAAGCCGCCGGAGAGGTTTGCATACCGAGCCTCCGCATCGAGCCCCAGGCGGCTGATGACCCGCTCGGCGCGTTGCTCGATGGCCCAGCCGTCCTCTGCGTCCAGACGTTGCTGCACGGCCGCCAGCCGCGCCAGGTCGGTCGCACTGGGCTCGGCGCTGGCCGCGAGCAGGTGGCTCAGGTGCAAATACTCGGCGGCTGCGGCGCCGAGGGACCCGAGTCCGCCCATCACCACGTCCAGCACGCGCTCGTGCGCGCCCGTGGGCGCTTCCTGTGCCAGCCGTGCGATCCGCACGCCATCGCCGCGGCGGACCTCCCCGGCATCCGGCTGGACATCGCCGGCGATGATGCGCAACAGTGTCGATTTACCGGTGCCGTTGCGCCCGAGCAAGCACACCCGCTCCCCGGGCTCGATGGTCAGATCGACGCCATCGAGCAGATTGGGTGCCCCGTAGGAGAGCACGATGGATTGCAGAGAGAGCAAAGACATGGCGTTGTACGAGCGCTGGCGCCGCTTCAGCGGAAGCGCCAAAGGCTAAGCAAAATCGTTTACAATTTGACGATTGTCATTCATCCGGTATTGTACAGGGCGAGGTTTAATCAGTCTTATGGTGAAGTCCGTGACACTGCGCGAGGCCTGGGCCGGCGAGGCCGACTGCCGCAACTGCGCGTTGCGCACCACGGCGCTGTTCGCCGGGCTCTCAGAAACGGACTTCGACCTTATCCACGATCCCATCGATCAGTTCGATCTGAAGCCCGGCACGACCCTGTACAAAACCGGGGATTCCAGCGCCTACATGTACACCGTTCGCTCCGGCTCCATCAAGCTGGTGCAATACCTGCCCGATGGCAGCCAGCGCATCGTGCGCATCGTCCGCGGGGCGGACGTACTGGGGCTGGAGGCGATGCTGGATGAAGGCTACCATCACGACGCCATCGCCCTGCAGCGCTCCGAGGTCTGCCGCTTCCCGACCCGGGTGGTCCGTCAGCTGAGCCAGGATAACCCACAACTGCACCGTGAGCTCATGGCGCGCTGGCAGCGGGCGCTGAACGAGGCGGACGCCTGGCTCACGGAGCTTTCCACCGGCTCGGCCCGGCAACGGGTCGCGCGCCTGCTCCTGCGCCTGGTGCGCGATCACGACGCCACCGAGTGCGAGCTTTTCGGCCGCGAGGACATGGGCGCCATGCTCGGTATCACCACCGAGACCGCCAGCCGGACCATCGCGGGCTTCAAGCGCGAGCGCCTCCTGGTGGAGACGCGCCCGAACCGTTTCATCCTCGACATCCCGAACCTGCGCCGACTCGCCGAGGATTAGCCCGCGGCGGGGGCGCCAGCGCGATGCCCGGGGCGCGCCGCCGGGGAATGCTCGCGCAGCAGCGTCCCGTTGATCCTTTTCAATGCCATGCGCCCGCTGGCCCGTTAGTTTGGACGCATGCCGCGGGTCTTCCTCATGTCGGTGGGGCGTGGCGAGTCGCCGCTCTCGGGACTTGCCCCGAGCCAGCGCCGCCGAGCCAATACGGCCGATTTCTCAGGTACCACCCATCCATGCGTATCGCAGTCTCCAGCCAAAACTTCCGCACCATTACCGGCCATGCCGGGAAGTCCCGACGCTTCATCGTCTACCACGCCAAGCCGGGGGAGACGCCACAGGAACTGGAGCGTCTCGACCTGCCGAAGGCACTCTCCCTGCACGAGTACCACGGCGACGATCATCCGCTGTTCGGTCTGGGCCTGGACGCCGTGATCACCGCCAGCGCCGGCGCCGGCTTCGTGCAGCGCATGGACCGGCGCGGAATCCGCGTGGTGGCCACAGCGGAGACGGATATCCGGCGGGCGGTCACCGCAGTGGCGGCGGGCGCGTCCCTGCCGGAGGCGCCGCCACACGACCATGGTGCCGGCGGCGGGCGCGGCCACGGACACGGTTTCAGCGGCCCGGAGGCTTGACGGCCAGGGCGGTGGGCAGGGACTATCGTAGGAATCGCCAGCGTTCAACCCTGCCTGATGGCTCCTCATGCGCCCGACTCCGTTGCCGACCCTCATCGTTCTGGTTGCGCTCGGCGCGCTCGCGGGATGCGCCGCAGGCCGCATGGGACCGGTGCCGTCGCTCACGTCGACAGAGCCGGCGGCGCGTGTGACCGTACAGCGCAGCCGCTCGGTGCTCGGCGCCCCGGTATCGATGTTGGTCAAAATCGATGGCCGCCATGTCCACGCACTGCGCTGGGGCCAGCAATTCAGCTTCACGATCGACCCGGGGGAGTATCGGCTTGGCTACGACCTGGGCTTCAACCACTGCCAGCAGCGTGTCGTCCTGGCGCCCGGCGAGCGCTATGTGGTGCGCATGACGCCGGTGTGCCAGATCGAGCTGTTGCGCGCCGACGAGCTCCGCTGACACCGGCGTTGTCATCAGCCGGTTTCGGCGACGATGGGGTCGATGGTGATCTCCACGCGCCGATTCAGGGTGCGGCCGTAGGCGCTGGTGTTGCTGGCCACGGGCCTGGACTCGCCATAGCCGCTGCTGCGCAGGCGCTGGGGCAGCACCCGCTCGGTGAGCAGGTAGGATTCCACCGCCGCCGCCCGTCGCTCGGACAGGCCCTGGTTGTAGGCCGCCGTGCCGGTGTCGTCGGTATGCCCGGCGATATCGAGCCGGGTCTTCCCGTACTTGTTCACCACGGCGCTGATCTTGTCCAGCGTGCTGTAGAATCCGGGCTTGATATCGGTGGAGTCCACATCGAAGGCGGTGCTGCTGGTCATCCCGACCCGCAGACGATCGTCGGGCAGCGCCTCGACACGGATATCACCACGGGCGATCTCCGCCGCCAGCACCCGCTCGAAATCCTTGCGCTGGCGCTCCATATAACTGCCCACGAGGCCACCAGCAATGGCACCGCCAACGGCACCGATCAACGCCCCTTTACCGGCATCCGCGCTGCGTGAGCCGAGCAGCGCTCCAGCTGCGGCGCCGGCCGCAGAGCCAATGGCCACGCCGGCCTCGGATTCGGTGAGCGCGCGGCGATTGCCGAATTCGTCCGTCGCGCAGCCCCCCAAGACCAGGCCGCACAGCGTCGCCAGCGCCAAGTCCCGTCGGACGCCGGGCACCGATGCCCGACGCGGTTGATTGGACATGTGTTTCATAGGCCTCCAAAACGACTTGCTCAAGATGACGGACGCGGCGCACACCAGGCCAGCCCGCACCACGACCATGGTATCACCGCCGTGGCGGCCCGCCAGCCGCCGGGGGCTTGTGATGGCCCCCGCCCCGCTCAACGTTGCGCCATAACGAAACTCTGAGACGGCACCACGCCGGCACTGTCCAAGTATGTCCTACCCCGACCGCTATCAGCCCACTCTGGCGCGCATGTTGCTCGGCTTGCTGCTGTTCGCTGGCTGCTGGCTCGCCTGCGTGCTGGGCGGCGCGAAGGGGCTGCCCTGGCTGGGTGTGGCCGCCGCGGTCGCCGTCGTCTGGCTGCATCTTCGCATGGCACCGCAGCCGCGGCGTGAGGCCATGGTGATTGCTGCAGCGGTGGCCCTGGGTGCACTGTGGGATGGGCAGATTGCGGGCCATGGCTGGGTCGCTTACACCGGCGGCACACCGGTGCGCTGGCTGCCGCCGCTGTGGATTCTGGCCACCTGGGCCGCCTTCGCCACCTTGCTCAACGTATCGCTGCGCTGGCTGCGTGGCCGCTACGCCCTAACCATGGCCATCGGTGCTCTGAGTGCGCCTCTCGCCTACGCCGTGGGCGCAGAGTTCGGCGCCGCGAGCTTCCCCGACAAGCTCGTCGCCATGGTTGCGGTTGCCGTCGGCTGGGCGGTGGCCCTGCCGGTCTTGGTAGCGCTGGCGGCTCGCTGGGACGGCCTATCCCCGCCAGCACCAGCGCAGACGGGCGACGCAGGAGCCGGCAGCCATGTTTGACGTCGACGTCTATGGTGCCGGCCTGGCGGTGGTGCTCGGCATGGCCGTCGCGGCGTGGCTGCTCAGCATTCCCAAGCGCGACGTGAGCTTCATCGACTCGCTGTGGTCGCTGTTCTTCCTCGCCCTGACCATTACCTACATCACCCTGGCGCCGGCATTGACCGAGCGCGCATACCTATTGTTGTTCATCGTCACCGTCTGGGCCGTGCGCCTGTCGGTGTTCATCACCCTGCGCAATCTGGGCCAGCCGGAGGATCGACGCTATCGGGCCATCCGCACCGACAACGGGCCCGGCTTCTGGCTCAGGAGCCTGTACATCGTCTTCGCACTTCAGGCGATCCTGGCATGGATCATTTCATTGCCGCTCCTGGGCACCGTGCTCGGCGCCGCGCCGCTTGGCTGGCTGGATTTCGCCGCCGTGGCCCTGTGGCTGCTGGGCTTTGGTTTCGAGACCATCGGTGACCAGCAGCTCGCGCGCTTCAGGTCACAGCCAGGCAGCCACCATCGGGTGCTCGACACGGGGCTTTGGCGCTACACCCGCCATCCCAACTATTTCGGCGAGGCCTGCATCTGGTGGGCGTATTATCTGTTTGCCCTCGCCGCCGGCGCCTGGTGGACCATCATCGGTCCGCTGCTCATGACCTATCTGCTGCTGCGGGTCTCCGGTGTCAGCCTGCTGGAGAAGGACATCGACGAGCGCCGTCCGGCCTACGGCGACTACGTTCGCCGCACCAATGCCTTTTTCCCCGGTCCGCCCAGGACATCGCTCTAGCGCCACCACCACTTTGCCCCGCAGCCGTGCCGGGCTTATCAGGAGGACTCCACCATGCGCTCGAACAAGCCCCCCGGCCGGTGTGCGAACAGGGCCCGCCACCTGGCGTCGGCGGCAATGGTCGCCGTACTCTCGATGGCCGGCTACATGTCCGCCAGCGCCGCCTGGGCCGAGCAACTGCGGTTTCAGGTGTACCTGGACAACCGTCCCATCGGCGAGCACAGCTTCCGCATCGCCGAGAATGGAGCAACCACCAGCGTCACCAGCCGGGCGGCCTTCGAAGTCGGCTTCCTCTTCATCACCGCCTATCGTTATCGCCACACCAGCAACGAAGTATTCCGTGACGGCTGTCTGCTGGCCATCGACGCCACGACCAACGACAACGGCAAGCGCTACGCGGTCAACGGCGAGGCCATGGACGACGCCTTTCGTATCAGGACCGAGGACACCATTGAGCGCGCAGACGGTTGCGTGAAAACCTTCGCCTACTGGGACAAGGCGTTTCTGGACATGCCTCGGCTACTCAACCCGCAGACCGGCGATCTCGAGCGGGTGCGGGTGCAGCCGCGGGGACGCGACACAGTCGAAGTGGACAGTGGTGATCATGTACCGGCCGAACGCTATGCGCTGGAAACAGGGGAGCTCACCATCGACCTCTGGTACAACGACGACTTCGGCTGGGTGGGGCTCGAGAGCGACACCGGCCAGGGTCGACGGCTCATTTATCGGCGGGTCATGTGATGCATCGGCTATCGCGCTCACTCCGATACGCGGCGGCCGCCGCACTGGCCGCGGCCGCGGCGCTCTTTCTGGTCTCAGGCTGCACTGAAGGTGGAGGCGAACCCATGGATACCGTTCCTTACGTCGATCTGAAGCGTTTCATGGGCGATTGGTACGTGGTGGCGAACATTCCGACCTTCGTCGAGAAAGACGCCTACAACCCCATCGAGCGCTACAAGCTCAACCCCGACGGCACCATCGCTACCACCTTCACCTTCAACAAGGGCGGTTTCGACGGACCACTCAAGACCTTTCATCCCAAGGGCTTCGTGCTGGACACAACGACCAACGCGCACTGGGGCATGCAGTTCCTCTGGCCCATCAAGGGCGACTTTCGCATCATCTATCTCGATGAGGACTATCAAACCACGGTCATCGGTCGCGCCAAGCGCGACTACGTCTGGGTCATGAAGCGCACGCCGGAGCTCAGCGACGCCGAGTTCGCCCGGATACAGGCGTTCATCGAATCCGTCGGCTACGACGCAGACAAGCTCCAGCGCCCACCCCACGAGACCGGCTGATGCCGCATCTCCGTCGGCTCTCATCTGTACCAACCGCATCCATGACACCGCCGTGCCCGCCGCCTGCTCGGCACGGACCGTCGCGAGTCAGAGCACCTTCGTCACCAACTTGACGCTGGTGTCGTTGGGGTCGGTGGCGACGCGAAAGCCGAGGGACTTCATCAGCGCCAGCATGCGCGTATTGGCAGCGAGCACCTCCCCTTCCATGATGCGCAGCCCACGGGCACGGGCGTTTTGCATGAGCGAGCTCATGAGCCGCGCACCGATGCCACGGCTGCGCACATGGTCGGCGACGACGATGGCGAACTCGCAGCTATCGCCATCGGGATGGGTCATGTAGCGCGCCACACCCACCTGATCCTCCCGCCCGCTATTGTCCATCACGCCGATCAGGGCCATCTCGCGGTCGTAGTCGATCTGCGTGAAGCGCACGAGCATCTCCGGCGACAACTCCTTGATGGCCTGCATAAAGCGGAAATACTTGGTCTGCTCCGACAGGCCGCGGACGAAGTTCTGCTCCATTTCCGCATCCTCCGGGCGAATGGGGCGGATGGTGAGATCCGAGCCGTCGGGCAGCGGCACCCGCTCGATGAGATGCTGTGGATAGGGGTGGATGGCCATATGGCCATAGAGCGACTGCTGCGGCGGCCGGTAAGCGACATGGATACGGGCATCCACGGCGATGACTTCGAGGTCGTTGCCGATGAGCGGGTTGACCTCCATGGCCATGATCTCCGGCACCTCGCACACCATCTCTGACACGCGCTGGAGGATGCGCGCGAGCGCCTGGCGGTTCATGGGTGGCTTGTTGCTGTAGGCGCCCATGAGCCGCGCTACCCGCGTATGCGCAATCATGGTCTGGATGATGAAAGCGTTGAGCGGCGGCAGCCCGAGCGCCTGATCCAGCATCAGCTCCATATCCGTGCCGCCGGCGCCGAAGCTGATGACGGGGCCGAACACCGGATCCCGGCAGACCCCAATCATGAGCTCCCGCGCCGCCCGTGTCGGCACCATATGCTCGACGGTGACGCCGTCGATGCCTGCCTCCGGACGCAGCCTGGCGGCGCGCTCGGTGAGCTCGGTATAGGCGCGGCGGATGCTCTGGGCATCGCACAGATTCAGGCGCACGCCGTCCACATCCGACTTGTGCCCGAGATCCGGCGAGCTGATCTTCAGCACCACCGGAAATCCCAAGGTCTCCGCCGCCATCAGTGCCTCGTTGGGGCTGCGGGTGATCACCGCCTGCGTGGTGGGGATGCGAAACGCCGACAGCACCGCCTTGGCCTCGATGGTGCCGAGTGTCTTGCGCCCCTCGGCCATCACGCCTTCAATGATGAGGCGTGCCCCCTCCACATCCGGCGCGCTTTGCTGGGACAGGGGCCCGGGCGACTGCACCAACAGCCGCTGATTGCGCGTGTGCTCGGCCAGATAGGACATGGCGTCCACCGCCACCTCGGGGGATTCGAAGTGCGGTACGCCGGCCTCGGAGAACAGGCGATGCGCCTCGCCGACACTCGCCTGCCCCATCCAGCTCGTGAGCACCGGCTTGCGGGTCTGCTTGCAAGCGGCGATGACCTGTTCCGCACTGGCGGTGGGATCGCCGCAATCGGCGACCGGCGCCAGCAGCGCCACCACACCGTCGACGTTCTCGTCCTTCAGGCAGGCGTCCAGCGCGGCGCGGTAGCGCGCTTCGGTGGCGTCACCGATGACATCCACCGGATTGTTGTGCGACCAGTGCCGCGGCAGGGCCTGCTCCAGGGCGGCGCGGGTGGCGTCGGTGAACTGCGCGAGCTTGAGACCGCGCTCCACCGCCCGGTCCGCCGCCAATACACCGGGGCCGCCGCCATTGGAGATGATGGCGATGCGGTCTCCGGCCAGCCGGCGCCCGGCGCCGAAGACCTGCGCCGCGGCGAACAACTGCCAAAGCCGTTCCACCTGCACGGCACCGCTGCGCTCCATCGCCGCCGAAAACACCTCCACGGAGCCCACCCAGGCGCCCGTGTGGGATAACGCCGCCCGCGAGCCCGCCGGATGACGGCCGCTTTTCACCACCACCACCGGCTTCAGCCGCGCCGCCGCCCGCAGACCGCTCATGAAGCGCCGGGCGTTGCGGATGCCTTCCACGTAGAGCAGGATGCTCTGGGTCTTGGGGTCCAGCGCCAGGTAGTCGAGCACGTCACCGAAATCCACGTCCGCCGCCGCCCCCAGGGAGACCACGGCCGAGTAGCCGAGCCGTCTCGGCCCGGCCCAGTCCAGCATGGCGCTGCACACCGCGCCGGACTGCGACACCAGCGCGATGCGGCCGTCCCGCGCCAGCGCCGGACCGAACAGGGCATTGAGCCCGTTGGACGGGCGCATGACCCCCAGGCAGTTCGGACCCAGTACGCGGATGCGGTTGCGCCGGGCGGCCTCCACCATGCGCTCCTGCAGCACCGAGCCGCGCGTGTCCTTCTCGGCGAAGCCCGCCGAGTGCACCACCGCCGCGCGCACGCCGAAGTTGCCGCATTGGTCCAGGATCTCAGGCACGCTCTCGGCGGGTGTTGCGATCAGGGCCAGGTCCACGTGCTTGTCGAGCGCCGCCAGATTCGGCCAGCAGGGATGGCCCTGGATCGTGTCGTACTTCGGATTGATGGCGTAGCAGTGCCCCTTGAAGCCCGCCGCCAGCAGGTTGCGGAACACCAGCGTCCCGAGCGCATCGTCGCGCTCGCTGGCGCCAAACACGGCCACCGCATCGGGTACGAACAACTGATCGACATCGGACAGCCGCATGGAGACTTGCCCTCCCGGGCGGTAAAGGGATTAAGCTTTGGTGACACAAAGTATCACCACGGGGCCGCCAGCATGAATCTCGCCTTCATCTCCCACGAAGACTGCCGCCTGCACCAGATGGGCGCCCACCACGTCGAGGTGCCCGAGCGCCTGCACGCCATCACGGACCGCCTGATCGCCGCTGGCCTGGAGATGCTGGTGTCACATTATGACGCCCCCAAGGCGACCCGCGAGCAACTGCTGCGGGTCCACGATGCGGGCTATGTGGAGACGGTGTTCGAGGCCGCACCGGATGCCGAGGACGTGTTGGTGTGGCTCGACGGCGACACGGCGATGAACAAGGGCACGCTCAATGCCGCCTTGCGGGCCGCGGGTGCCGCCGCGTACGGCGTCGACCTGGTCATGGGTGAGCGCCACCATGCCGCCTTTTGCGCCGTGCGCCCGCCGGGGCACCATGCCGAGCGCAAGGCGGCCATGGGCTTTTGCTTCTTCAACAACGTCGCCGTCGGCGCCGCCCATGCCATGGCCGAGCACGGCCTCGAGCGTATCGTCATCGTCGACTTCGACGTCCACCATGGCAACGGCACGGAAGACATCTTCGCCGGCGACGAGCGCGTGCTGTTCTGCTCCAGCTTCCAGCATCCGTTCTACCCCGGCACGGGCGCCGACAGTCGGGCACCGAACGTGCTGAACCTGCCGCTGCCCGCACGCACCGACGGCGCCGCCTTTCGCAGCGCCGTGGAGCAGCAATGGCTGCCCCGGCTGGAGGCCTTCGCGCCGCAGCTGGTGATGGTCTCCGCGGGCTTCGACGGCCACATCGAAGACGACATGGCGCACTTCAATCTGCGCGAGCCGGACTACGCCTGGATGACCAAGCAATTGCATGACCTCGCCGAGCGCCACGCCGGCGGCCGCATCGTCTCCTGCCTGGAGGGCGGCTACAACCTCTCCGCCCTCGGGCGCAGCGTCGCCGTACATCTCGACGAGCTCATCGGCCACGGCTGACCCTGGCGCCGCGGCCCGGCTGGGTCCGCCGGATGGGTCCCTGCTGGCGGCCACCTGGTTGCCGCCGCGGGCAGCTCAGGCGTCGGCCAGGCGCTTTTCCAGACACCAACTGCGTGCGGGCTCGCCGCCCGCGCGCGCCGTCGCCGGTTCAACTCATAACACCAGGGCAGCGTGCATGTCATCCTCGTCCTCCAAGACCGCCCTCCTCTGGCTCCGCCGTGATCTGCGGCTCGCCGATAACCCGGCGCTGGCCCATGCCCTGGCGCGCTGCGAGCGGGTGGTGCCCGTCTACATCCACGCGCCGGACGAAGAGGCGCCCTGGCAGCCGGGCGGTGCCGCGCGCTGGTGGCAGCATCACAGCCTGACGGCCCTGGCCGGCGAGCTCGCGGCGCTGGGCTCCGCGCTGGTGGTGATGCGCGGCGAGTCGCTGCCCGCCCTGCGCCGGCTCATCGCCGCTACCGGGGCCAGCGAATGCCACTGGAACCGGCTCTACGAGCCGGCCACCGTCGCGCGCGACACGGCGGTCAAGCAGGCCCTGCGCGCCGACGGCGTCCATTGCGAGAGCCATAACGCGGCCATGCTCTTCGAGCCCTGGACGTTCAAGACCGGCGCCGGCGAGCCCTACCGCGTGTTCAGCCCCTACTGGCGGCGCTGCGTGCCCGCGCTTGCAGAAATACCGGCGCCCGACCCGCCACCCGCCGCACTGCCGCCGCTCCCGCCCGGCCTGGACAGCCTGCCCGTGGAGGCGCTGGGGCTGCTGCCGCGCATTCCCTGGGACCAGGGCCTCGCCGCCACCTGGCGCCCGGGCGGCGCCGGCGCCGCGGCGCGCCTGGATACCTTCCTGGAGGGCGCCATGCGAGGCTACACCGATGGCCGCGAGCGCCCCGCCGAGGCCGGCACCTCCGGACTCTCGCCGCACCTGCACTGGGGCGAGCTCGGGCCGCGGCAGGTCCTTGCGGCCGTGCGCGCGGCCGGCGGCGATGTCGCCGCCGACGGCGCCGGACACTTCGTGCGCGAGCTCGGCTGGCGTGAATTCAGTCTGCAGATGCTGTTTCACTTCCCGCAAACGCCGTCGGAGCCTCTGGACCCCAAATTCGCCCACTTCCCGTGGCGCGCCGACGACGGCGCCCTGCTCGGCGCCTGGCAGCGCGGGCGCACCGGCATCCCCATCGTCGATGCCGGCATGCGCCAGCTCTGGCAGACGGGCTGGATGCACAACCGGGTGCGGATGGTGGTCGCCTCGTTGCTCACGAAGAATCTGCGTCTGCCCTGGCAGGAAGGGGCGCGCTGGTTCTGGGATACCCTGGTGGATGCGGACCTCGCCAGCAACACCCAGGGCTGGCAGTGGGCCGCCGGCAGCGGCGCCGATGCCGCCCCCTACTTTCGTATTTTCAACCCGGTGCGCCAGGGCGAGCGCTTCGACCCCGACGGCGCCTATGTGCGCCGCTGGTGTCCAGAGCTCGCGGCGCTGCCGAACAAGTTGATCCATCAGCCGTGGGCCGCGAAGCCCGCCGCACTGGACGCCCTGGGTGTTCGCCTCGGCCGGGATTATCCGGCCCCGGTGGTGGATCTGAAAACCTCGCGGGCGGAGGCGCTGGCGGCCTTCGAGCAGATCAAGCAACGCCACTGACGGCGGGGCCGGCGTTGACGCCGCACATCGCTCAGCCGCCCGTCGCGGGTTACCCTATGCGCATGCAACGTGAGCCGGAGGTCCGTCCCGATGCCCCCGCCCCGCACGCCGGCGCCAGAGCGCACCCCGCGGGCCATCGCGGCCGAGTGTCCAGAACCCATGTGCCCCAGCGGCCACCGCGGACGCTGAACGCCCAACGTCGTCTCCGGCGTCGTATCCAGCCTCGTAACCGCCAGAGCTGAACCCATGGCCCAGCAAGTCCTCAAGGTCCCGCCCACCAAGAACACGCTGCTGAAGCTGAAGAAGCAGGTCAAATTTCTTGAAGAGGGCCACGACCTGCTCGAGCGCAAGCGCGAGCTCTTGACCCGGCTGGTGTATGAGCGCATCGGCGAGTACCGCCGGTTGCGCGAGGAAAGCCGGCACGCGCTGGACGACGCCTATCGGTGCCTGGGTATCACGCATCTGCGCATGGGCAGCCGCGGACTGCATCAAGCGGCGCTGGGTGCCCCGCCGGCGCTTAGCGTGGAGATCCTGCCGCGCCGCTCGCTGGGCGTGGAATACCCGGCCGTCAACGCCGAGCGCCGCCCCATCGAGCCCGTGGGCCTGCTCGGCAGTGATGCGAGCTTCGACAACACCCGCGAGCGCCTCGCCGACGCCGCCGTGGTGCTGGCGCGCCTGGGGGAGGTGGAAATCGCTCTGCACCGGCTCATGGAGGAGCAGCGCAAGGCGCAAAAGCGGGTCAATGCCCTCAAGTACAACATCATTCCGTTGTATCGCCGCAGCATCCACTTCATCCAGTCCGCGCTCGAAGAGGAGGAGCGCAACACCTTGTTCCAGGTCAAGGTGCTGCGCGAGCGCCAGCAGCAGCCAGGCGCGGGCTGAGTCGCAGCCGCCGGCTTGACGCAGAGTCCGCGCGCCTCACTACGGAGGCTGGGGCGCCGTCTCGGTCAGCGCCCGTCAATAACCCACCCGGAGGATTCAGCCCATGGACTCAAGCGCCCTCAAAGGCATCGAGTTCCTCGTCATCATCGGCGCCGTTGCCTGGTTCTACGTCTCCCAGCAGCAGAAGCTGAAAAAGCTCAAAGCCGAGCGGGAAGCCAAGCGCCAGGCCGACGAAGCCGACGCGGCCGAAGTCGACACCAAAGAACAATCACGCGGCTGCACCCGAGCCGACGCCGACGGGTGACACACGAGCGGTCGACCACGGACCCACACGCCAACGGCGCGCCCGTGGACCTTGCCCGGGGCCAGGCAGGGCCAGCGCCCGCGCGCCCTAACGGCTTGTCTCAGCGGGTTCGCCGGCGGGCTTGGGTGCGGTTTGCTGACGCTTGCCGCCGAGCAGTGCGTTGACCTGCTCGCGGAGGGTCTGCACGACGAAGTAGGTGACCGGGATGAGCAGGATGCCGACCACGGTGGCGGCGAGCATACCGCCGAAGACGGCGGTGCCCAGCGCCACGCGGGAGCCGGCGCCGGCGCCACTGGCCACCACGAGCGGGACGATCCCCAGCAGGAAGGAGAGCGCGGTCATCATCACGGCGCGAAAGCGCAGACGCGCGGCCTTGAGTGCGGCCTCGACGATGGACAGCCCCTCGGTCTCGCGCTGCTCTTTGGCGAACTCCACGATCAGGATGGCGTTCTTGGCCGCGAGGCCGATGAGCATGATGAGCCCGATCTGGGTGTACAGATTGATGTCCAGGCCCGCCGCCCCGGTGGCCGCCAGCGCGCCGAAAACAGCCACTGGCACCGCCAGCAGCACCGCGAAGGGGATGGACCAGCTCTCGTACTGCGCCACCAGAAACAGGTACACGAAGATCAGTGCGAGCGCGAAGATGATGGGCGCCTGCCCCGCCGCCTGAATCTCCTGAAAGCTCATGCTGGTCCACTCGTAGCCATAGCCGGCGGGCAGGTCCGCCGCCGCCGCCTGCTCCATGCCGGCGATGGCCTGCCCGGAGCTGAAGCCGGCGGCGGCGTCGCCGGAAATCTCGGCGGAGCGGAACAGGTTGTACCGCGAGATGATCTGCGGTCCCGTGCGCGTCTCCACCTCGGCCAGCGTCGCCACCGGCACCATCTCGCCGCCGCGGCTTCGCACGAACAGTCGGAGTATGTCCGTGGGTTGGTTGCGGAATTCCCCTTCGGCCTGGGCCAAGACCCGCCAGGTGCGTCCAAACTTGTTGAAGTCGTTGATGTAACTGGCGCCGAGCTGGGCCTGAAGCGTGGTGAACAGCTCGCTCAAGGGCACCTGCAGCGTCTGCACCTTATCGCGGTTCACGTCCAGATACAGCATGGGCACGTCGGCGCGGAAGGTGCTGTATGCGGCGCCCACGGCGGGCCGCGTATTGGCGGCGACGACGAAGCCCCGCATCACCGCCGCGAAGTCCTGGATGTCGCCGCCGGTGTAGTCCTGCAGCACGAACGAGAAGCCGCCGGAGGCGCCGAGCCCGGGAATCGCCGGCGGCACGAAGGGGATGATGTTGGCATCCGCGGTGTCGGCGGCGATGGCGCGGGTCTGATGGACAATGGAGCGCAGGCGCAGCGCCGGCGCCTGGCGCTCGTCCCAGGGCGCGAGAATGGGGATCACCAACGCGCTGTTGGAGCCGAAGGCGCTGTTCAGCAGCGAAAATCCCGACACCGAAATGATGTTGGTCACGCCCGGGATCGCGAGCAGCTGCTGCTCCAGCCGCTCCAGCGCCGTCTCGGTGCGGGTGAGCGATGCCGCATCCGGCAGCTGCACTTCGATGAAGAAATAGCCTTGGTCTTCCTCAGGCAGGAAGCCCGACGGCAGGCTCGCGAACATCCAGGCCGTCGTGGCGATGAGACCGACATAGAGCAAGGCGATGAGCGCCGCTCGCCGCAGCGTCATCTGCACCGCGGCGGTATAGCCGCGGGTGAGCTTCCCGAAGCCGACGTTGAACCCGTTCAGCCACCTGAGCGGCTCCTGCCCGCGCTTCAGCAGCACCGAGCAGAGCGCCGGGCTCAGCGTCAGCGCATTGATGGAGCTGATGGTGACGGCGACGGAGATGGTCACCGCGAACTGCTTGTAGAGCTGCCCCGTGATACCGGGCATGAAGGTGACGGGGACGAACACCGCCAGCAGCACCAGGGTGGTGGCCACCACCGCACCGCCCACCTGATCCATGGCCTTGGCGGTGGCGGCTTTGGGCGCGAGCCCCTCCTCGTCCATCAGCCGCTGCACGTTCTCCACCACGATGATCGCGTCGTCCACGACGATGCCGATGGCCAGGATCAGCGCGAACAGCACAATGGTGTTCAGCGTGAAGCCAAAGACCGCCAGCAGCGCAAAGGTGCCGATCAGCGAGACCGGGATGGCGATGCCGGGGATCAGCGTCGAGCGCCAGTCGCCCAGGAACAGGAACACCACCAGCACCACCAGCGCCACCGCAATGTACAGCGTGGCGATCACCTCGCTGATGGACGCTTCGATGAAGTTCGTCGTGTCGTACAAAATCGCGTAGTCGAGATCGTCGGGGAAACGCTCGCCGAGCTCGTCGAGGGCGGCCTTGACGCCGTCGGCGGTGGCGAGCGCGTTGGCGTCCGGCGTCTGGTAGACGGCGAGCACCACCGACGGCTGACCGTCCAGCCGCCCGTTGGCGGAATAGCCCTGGGCGCCCAGCTCCACACGCGCCACATCCCGGATGCGGATTGCGGAGCCATCCGGCTGCATGCGGATGACGATGTTGGCGAACTCCTCCACCTCCGACAGCCGTCCCTTGGTGGTCACCGTGTACTGGAACTGCTGGTCCGTCGGCGCCGGCGGTGCGCCGATCTGACCCGCCGGCACCTGCACGTTCTGCTCGGCGACGGCGTGCTGGATGTCGCTGACGCTCACGCCGAGCGCCGTCATGCGGTCCGGCTTCAGCCAGAAGCGCATGCCGTAGTCCATCACGCCCATGATCTCGACTTTGCCGACGCCCTCCACGCGCCCGAGGGGGTCTTTGACGTTGATCGTCGCGTAATTGTTCAGAAACAGGGCATCCAACGTCTCGTTGGGCGAGAACAGGTTCACGATCAACAGCATGTTCGTCGACTGCTTCTCGGTCTTCACGCCCTGGCGCTGCACCTCCTGGGGCAGCTTGGGCATGGCCGTGGCCACGCGGTTTTGCACCTTCACCTGCGCCATGTCGGCGTCGGTGCCGATCTCGAAAGTCACCGTCAGGCTGTAGCGGCCGTCGTTGTCGGACTTGCTCGACATATAGAGCATGCCCTCGACGCCGTTGACCTCCTGCTCGATGGGCGCGGCGATGGTCTGCTCCACCACGTCCGCGCTGGCACCCGGATACTGGGTGCCCACGCTCACCGTCGGCGGTGTGATCTCCGGGAACTGGGCCACCGGCAGGCCCATCAGCGCCAGCAGCCCCGCCAACGTGATGACGATGGAGATGACGAAGGCAAACTTCGGCCGGGTGATGAAGAATTTGGACAGGGGCATCGGGCGGCTCTCCGGGCGGCGTGGCGCGGTGTGGCTGGTTGCAGCGAATGCCGACTACTCGGCCGCCGCCCCGCTTGCCCGCCCACCGTCCGATGGGTCGTCCCCAGATGCCGCGCCGGCGCTTGCAGCTGCTTCGCCCGGGGCTGCTGCCCCGTCCGCGGCGCCCTCGTCACGCGGGGTTTCGCCGGCACCGACGGCAGCGGCAGCCACTGTCTCGGCGTCGGCGGCGGCACTCACGCCGACCCCGTCGTGCTCCGATGTGTCCATGGGGTCCGACGGCGATGCCATGCGCTCGGGCTTCACCGTGAGGCCCGGACGCACCTTCTGGATGCCATAGAGCACCACATGCTCGCCCGGCGCAAGGCCCGTCTCCACCACCACATTCGGCCCGAAGCGTTGGCCGGTGCGGATGCGCCGGGTCTCGATCACGTTCGCGTCGTTCACCGCCAGCACATAACTGCCACCCTGATCCGTCAGCATGGCGGCCTGGGGGATCATGACGGCATCCACCGCATCCCGGCGCTCGATGACCACGGTGACGAACTGTCCCGGCAGCAGGATACGATCCGGGTTCGGGAACTCGGC
Source organism: uncultured Thiohalocapsa sp. (assembly GCF_913062725.1). Classification (GTDB taxonomy): domain Bacteria; phylum Pseudomonadota; class Gammaproteobacteria; order Chromatiales; family Chromatiaceae; genus Thiohalocapsa. Next base: position 33,132 of record NZ_CAJXWY010000012.1, on the reverse strand, counting down.
GCGGATGGTCACCGTGCCCGTCGCCTCGTCCACCTTATTGTCGATGAAATCGAAGCGGCCCGGATGCTCGTACAGCTGACCATCGGACAGCCGCAGCAAGGGCACGTAGACCGCCGCCTGCGGCGCGCCCTCGTCGCGCTGCTGCGCCTGCGCCGTGCGCAGGATGTCCAGATACCAGGTCTCCGCCAGCGCGAAGCTCACCCGAATCGGGTCCATGCGGTTGATGGTGGCGAGCACTCCGGACTCCGGACCGATGAGGTTGCCGACATCGAAGGCCGCCAGGTCGATGCGCCCGGCGATGGGGGCTGTGATCTCGGTGTAGTCGACGTTGAGGCGCGCCTTCTCGATGTCGGCCTTGGCGGTTTCCACCGCCGCCTCCTGCACCAGCACTTCAGCCTGGATCTTGTCCACCTCCTGCTGGCTGACGTTATTGTTCTTGCGCAGCTCGCGATAGCGGGCCAGATCCACCCGGGCGCGGTTCAGCGACGCCTCGGCGGCGCTCAACGCCGCCTCCATTTGCGCCAGCGTGGCCCGGTACTGGTCCGGCTCGATGCGCAACAGCACCTGCCCCCGCGTCACGTCTGCGCCCTCGGTGAAGCTGCGCGCTTGCAAAAAGCCCGTCACACGGGCGCGCAGCTGCACCGATGCCACCGCCTGCGTCTTGCCGACGAACTCGAAGAACGGATTGACCTTCTCTTCGCCCACCTCGATCACGCCCACCGTCGGTGGTTCCGCGGCCTGCTGAGCCGGCTCGCCGGCGCCACAGCCTGCGAGCGACAGGAGGGCAGCGATCATGGCGCTGCCGCACCCCAGGCACACGCGATGCCGCCGGTGTCGGTCGGCCTCGGCGCCAACTAAGCGGGCGGCGATGAGCGACATGGCGTGAATCCCTCGGGTTCGGTGGTGGCGCCGCGTCGCGGGCGCTTGATCCAGGCGGGTGGCGGGGCGCGCTGACACCGGTGAAGACGGGCCCCACGCCGGTGAAGCATACCACCGTCCAGCCGCCGGCCAGCGCACTCAACCGACCGCCTGACCCGGGCGATGACGACGCGCAGTACACTGCGCCCAGACCGGCCATGCCCACGTATCCCCCGAGCGCTCCATGACCCGACGTGCGCAGCACCTGATGATCATCTTCATCGGCATCTTCGCCGGTCTCGTCCTGTGGCTCACTCCCCCGCCGCTGGACACGCCGGCACCGCCGGTGCCCCGCCTGGCGCAGCCGGACACCCGGGAGGCTCGCGAGCGCTCACCGCTGGACCTGCTGAACTGGGGCCGCGACCCGGCGCCGCTCTTTTTGGTGGACGTGCCCGAGGACGCGCTGCCGAACGGCCTGGCGCTGAGCATGGTTCCGTTCTTCGTGGACTGGGAGCGCAGCGTGCCGGATGGGCCGTTTGCGCAGGTGCGGGTGCGCAACGTCTCGGTCGGCGGCAACCCCACCGCCGGCGAGAATCTTCTCGGGACCGTGGAAATACCGCTGCGCGGCGTGACGGACGTGCAGTGGTGCCTGACGCCCGATCGCAATGCCCGAGGCAAGGACACGGCCATGGGGCACGCGCAGCTGCGCTTTGTTTTCGCCAAGGACGCGCGACCCGTCGTGCTCGGCCGCGACGGCCGCCCCCAGCGCCTGCTGCGAGCGCTGGACGATCTGGTGCTGAGCTGGGAGGCCTGGCGGCCGCCGCGCACCCGTTACGATCCGGTCGCCGGCATGAATCCCGACACCTACGCCCTCACCGCCCGCGCCTACAGCGGGCGCACCCGATGGCTGGGCGACGCCCTGCGCGGCAATCCCTGGCGCTGCTACCCACTCAAGCTGCCAGACACCGGCGACGCCGAGGCGACGCTGCTCATGACCGGACTCCTGATGGGCGATGCCCTCGCACGCCGGACCGTCGCAGCCATGATCGACGACGGCGACCTCGAGCTGCCGCATGCCGACGCCCTGACGGACTTCTCGCCCGCCGATCAGGCGGCCATCGCCGCCGCCCTGTCCTTGTCGGCGTTACCGGATGATCCGCTGACCCATCTGATGGGCAAAGCCGACCTCTCCTACCAATTGCTGGAGCGCTCCTGCATCACCTACTCCCTCGGCGTCGTACAGTTCGCTCTGTTGCGGCTGCACGCGGCGCACGACCTGGGACCGGCGCCCAGGCTCGGCATCGTTCCACGCGATCTGCCGCCGTGGATCGAGGACCTCTCCAGCGCGGATACCGGCAAGCTGCTCAGCTACCTTCCCGGCGCCTTGTTGTTCGTGGCCCGCAACGCTCAGGTGATTCCCGGCAACGCCCATCGTATCCTCGACGAGGCCGATTTGCTCTACCAGCAGGACGGCGTCCCCCTGATGTACGAGTATTTCTTCCGCGACCGTACCCCCTACGGCGATCTCCGCGACAACCTGATGTAGCCGCGACCCTCGCCGGCCAGACAGACCCGGCCGGCGGCCGGCGTCTCGGCCGCGGACCGCCCTCACCGCCGCAGCGACAGACAGCCTGCGCCGCCGCCGCAACATTGGCGCTGCCTGCTGTCGTCTCAAACGCTTTTCTCCGCGCTAATGCTCGGTTTTTGCGAATCAATAAACGCTCGTTAATGGCATTGACCAGGCATTGACAATGCTTTCGCGCTGATTCCAAAAACTATTTGCGCTTCGCTCCATGAATCCTTATCTTCGGCCACGAGTGCCAGGCGATCTGCACCGCAATGGCCATCGCGCCCACCGGTGCACCGCGGCCTGCATGTATCCATTCGCCCAGGCGTTGAGGAGGCCATGGCCTCGTGGCCTGATTCCAATGATCTTGACTTCAGAGGAGTGACAACGTGGACGCGCTGTTGGATTTTTTGATGCGCTTCGCCTCGCAATTGCAGTCGCCGACACTCGGGTTCCTGCTCGGCGGCATGATCATCGCCGCACTCGGCAGCCGGCTCGAGATTCCCGATGCCATCTACAAGTTCATCGTCTTCATGCTGCTCATGAAGGTCGGTCTCAAAGGCGGCATGAAGATCCGCGAGGCCGAGCTGGGTGAAATGCTGCTGCCGATGATCTTCGCGGTGGCCATGGGCGTGCTCATCGTCGTGATCGGGCGTTATACCCTGGCCATGCTGCCCAATATCAAAAAAGAGGATGGTATCGCCACCGCCGGTCTGTTCGGGGCCGTCAGCGGCTCGACGTTAGCGGCGGCGTTGGCGGTGCTGGAATCGGAGAACATCCCCTACGAAGCCTGGTCCGTCGCCCTTTATCCGTTCATGGATATCCCGGCTTTGGTGACCGCTATCGTGCTCGCCAGCATCTATCTGAACAAGCAACGGGGCGGGCGCGGTGAATCCGTGAGAATCTGGCCCATCGTCAAAGAGAGTCTGCAGGGCTCAGCCTTATCGGCACTGCTGCTCGGCATTGCCCTCGGCCTGATCACCAACCCAGCACCGGTCTACGACAGCTTCTTCGAGCCCCTCTTCCGCGGCCTGCTGTCGGTGCTGATGCTGGTGATGGGGATGGAAGCCTGGGCGCGCGTGAACGAGCTGCGCCGGGTGGCACATTGGTACGCGGTGTATGCCGTCGTCGCGCCGCTCACCCATGGCCTCATCGCCTTCGGACTCGGCTGGATTGCGCATGTCACCACCGGCTTCAGCCCCGGCGGCGTCGTGGTGCTGGCCGTCATCGCCGGCTCCAGCTCCGACATCTCCGGTCCGCCGACACTGCGTGCCGGCATTCCCACCGCCAACCCGTCCGCCTATGTGGGCGCCTCCACCGCGGTGGGCACACCGGTGGCCATCGCCCTGGGTATCCCGCTCTACATCGGTCTGGCGCAGGCTCTGATGGGCGGTTGATGTTCCGCGCATGAGCGACTGCGGCCCGGGTTCATCGGCGCCGTATACGATCACGACCCGCCAGCCCATGTCCGCTCCCCGCGGGCATGGGCGCGTTTTCTCTGGCGCGCTGACCACTGCCCGCGGCGAGCCACACAAAAAGCCGGGCGCTTGGCCCGGCTCACACCGTCTTGTGATGCGGCGGGGGCTCAGAACTTGTGCGCCCGGAGCACCTCGGCTTCATGAATGTAGGTGATACCGGAATAGTTATCGAAGAACTGTTTCGCCACCGTATCCGAGATCTGCAGCGCGACATCGCGGCTCGCCGTCAGAACCTCGATCTTGACATTGGAGAAGGTATCGGACACCGCCGGCTGTCCCGATGAGCGGATATTCCGGCTACCTTTACCACCCGCCGCCACCACCGTGTAGCCAGTGGCACCGGCGGCGTCGATGATCTTGGCGATCTCTTTCAGCAGTAACTTCTCTGTGACGATCACGAGCTTGCTGGCCTGCTGGGTCATTGCGATTGCCTCTTGCTGAATTTACCCTGCGCCCGTCGAATGAGAGACATGCGCCGTCAAGTGCAAGCTAGCCTCGCACCCGTCCGGCGTCAAGCGCAGCATATTCGACATTCATGACTGAGACGTCGATATTCATGACACGTGGTGAAGGCGCCAATGCCATGCGGCGCAGGCGACCCTCACCCGGCATCGGCGTGCTCCGTCATCGGGCGAATCAACGAGCCCTCGTAGGGTACCGGCGCCGCATAGCCCAGGAGGTTGAGCACCGTGGCCGCAACATTGGCCAGTCCGGGCCGGGCCAGGTCTCGGCGCACGGCGTAGCCGGGCGTTTGGCGCTGGTCGACGATGAGGAAGGGCACCAGATTCAGCGTATGACTGGTCTTGGCAATCAGGTTGCCGTCGGCGTCGCGCTTGAACGCCGCGGTCTTGGCACTCCACTGCAGCATCTCCTCGGCATTGCCGTGGTCGGCGGTAATCACCAGCACACCTGCACGATTGTGCACGGCATGATGGATGCGGGTGAGGGCCGCGTCCACCGCCTCCACGGCCTTGACGGCGGCCGGCAGATTGCCCGTGTGACCCACCATGTCACCGTTGGCAAAATTGACCACGATGAGTCGGTAGCGCCCGGCGTCGATCGCAGCGATCACGTCGTCCGCCACGTCGGCGGCCTTCATTTCCGGGTGCTCGGCGGGGTCCAGGCCACCGGAGCTGACCTCATGCACCGTGGCGTGGGCGAACGGCTTGGCGCGCATTCCGAACAGGTAGTAGCTCACATGGCCGAATTTCGAGCTCTCGGCGACATGGTAGCTGGGGACGCCGGCGCCGCTCAGCAGTTCGATCATGGTGTTGTTGATGGTGGGCGGCACCAACAGGCAATGGCGCGGCAGCTTGAGATCGCCGTCATACTGGAGCATGCCCACGAAGAGCACGTCCGGTCTGCGGCCACGCTCGAAGAAGTCGAAGCGCTCCTGCTCGAATGCCGCCGACAACTCGATGGCACGGTCACCACGGAAGTTGAACAGCACCACGGCGTCCCCGTCGGCCATGGCGCCGACGGGCTCTGCGTCGGCATCCACCACCACGAAGGGTGGAATTTGCTGGTCGGAAGTCACCCGCTGCGCATAAGCCCGTTCCACCGCCTCACGGGCACTCGAAACCCCGGGACCCACGCCCAGCACATGCGCCTTCCAGCCCGCCTCGACGACACTCGGGTGCTCCCAATAGCGATCCATGGTGGTGCGCATGCGCCCGCCGCCGGAGGCGATCCGGTAGTCGCGGTCGGCCCCACGGGACATTTCCGCGAGCAGTGTCTCCAGCTTATCGAGATAGCGCAGCGCCGAATGCGGCTCGACATCGCGGCCGTCCAGCAATGGATGCACACGCACGCGGGCGATGCCGGCGGCATCGGCCTGCCGCAGCAGGGCGAACAGATGGTCGATGTGGGAGTGGACGTTACCGTCCGACAGGAGTCCGATCAGATGCAGGGTGCCCGCCTGCGGTCCCGTGCACTTGGCGATCACCTGCTGCCAGGTCTCACCGCTGAACAGCGAGCCGTCCTGGATGGCCCGTTGCACCAGCGAGGCGCCCTGGGGCAGCACCCGACCGGCCCCCAAAATGGTATGGCCCACCTCGGAGTTGCCCATGTCCTTGTCGGTCGGCAAGCCGACGGCGGTGCCGTGGGCGGCCAGTTGCAGGGAGCTATGCTCCCGCCACAACCGCCGCAGCGTGGGAATATGGGCCTGAGCGACGGCGTTGCCGTCGTTGGGCGGGGCCAGACCGATGCCGTCCATCACGACGAGCACGACGGGGCCGGTGGGTGGCGTGTAACCCTGGTGCCAAGGTTCGAGTGTGGTCATACCGGTGTGTCTCCATAAGCGAGGCAGGACAATCACCGGAAATTCTATCGCTCATCGGTGGGGCGCACCGCCGCTGATGACCGTGGCATGTGATTCGGACCCATCGCGATGGACACGGAATCAGCACTTTTAACACGAAAAGGAGTCTTCAAAGCGAGCGCGCCTGCGGGCTGGCTCTGAGCCGGAATCGGCCGCGGCTGAAAGCGCACCTCGGTGACGCGTCACCAGGGACGGTAGGTGAGACCGGGGATACTGCGCTCGTCGAAGGTGGGCGGCAGGCTCAGCACCAGTTCTTCGAGCTCGGCGCGGGTGACATAGCGACCGAAGGAGGCCTTGGCGGCGTCGATGGGGACTTCGACGTAATAGCGCTCTTGGTCGGGCTCGGGCAGCACCTGGAGGGTGGTGTCCTCGGCATCGAGGATGCCCAGGTAGTCGTCCTCGGACTGCAGGCGATCGAGCATTTGCTCGCAAATGGTCTTGGGTGTCATCGCCACGGCACTGGTCGAAGACACGCACTCGCCCGAGCGATTGATCAGATAGAAGACGCGGAACTGCATGGCATGGGCTCACCGCCATTCATCGCGGAAGCGCCCGAAGATGAGGCTCGGGCCCGAGCGCGGTTAAGATCTCCGACTCAAGCCTACAAGTATAGCATCCTCACAGCCTTGGCGGGAAGCGCTACGACCGTCACGACGAGGCGGGCCGCCAATATCCGCAAAGGCCCGCAACGCCACCGTTCCGCCGCCGCCGTGCATCGGGTAATCTGCGCCGGTGTTTTTGCATGCGCGCACGCGTCTGCCGCGCGCCTGGGTTGTCTTACCGGGAGTTTCTCATGGCCCTCATGAAGCTGAAGCTGCACTGGCAGATTCTCATCGCCCTCGGGCTCGCCATCGTCGTGGGCTTGATGGTCGGTGCCGACGGCATGCTGCTGGGCCTCGACCTCGCCAGCGCCCTGACATTCGTCGGCCAGCTGTTCCTCAATGCGCTGAAAATGCTGATCGTGCCCTTGATCGTCTCGTCGATCATCATCGGTGTCGCCGGCATCGGCGATTCCGAGGACCTCGGGCGCCTCGGCGGCAAGACCCTCGGCTACTACGCCATGACCAGTACGCTGGCCATCCTCGTGGGTCTCATGGTCGTGAATCTGGTGCAGCCCGGCGTCGTCGAGGGGTCACCCGAGGAGGTCTTTGGCCTGAGCAGCGATGGCGCCGCACTGCAAGAGCAGCTCGGCGACAAGGGTGCCGATGACATCGTCGCCATCTTTTTGCGCATGATCCCGACCAATGTCGTGGCGGCGGCGAGCCAGGGGCAGATGCTCGGGCTCATCTTCTTCAGCCTGCTCTACGGCTTCTTCCTGACCCGCATCCCCAACCAGTACGCCGAGGCCCAGTACAACTTCTGGAACGGCATGTTCGAGATCATGATGCGCATCACCGACCTGGTGATGCGATTCGCCCCCATCGGCGTCTTTGCGCTGGTGGCGGCAACCGTCGCCGAAACGGGGCTGGCGGCCTTCGTGCCGCTGGTGGCCTTTTTCTTCAGCGTGGTCGCGGCCCTCGCCATCCACTTTTTCATCACCCTGCCGCTGCTGCTGCGCTTTCTCGGTGGCGTGCAGCCCATCCGACACTACCGCGCCGTCAGCCCGGCCCTGCTCACCGCCTTCTCGACGGCCTCGTCGTCGGCGACGCTGCCGGTGACCATGGACTGTGTCGAGAAGAACGCCGGCGTCTCCAACAAGACCACCAGCTTCGTGCTGCCGCTGGGGGCTACGATCAACATGGACGGCACGGCGCTGTACGAGTGCGTGGCCGTCATGTTCATCGCCCAGGCCTACGGCATCGAGCTCTCCCTGGCGACCCAGTTCATCGTGGTCCTGCTGGCGCTGCTCACCTCCATCGGCGTCGCCGGCATCCCGGCGGCGAGCCTGGTGGCCATCTCCATCATCCTCACGGCCGTGGGGCTGCCGCTGGAGGGCGTCGGACTGATCCTGGCGGTGGACCGCATCCTCGACATGATGCGCACGGCGGTCAATGTCACCAGCGACTCCGCGGGTGCGGTCATCATCGCCAAGTCCGAGGGCGAAACCGGCATTTTGGAGGACGGACCGCCGCAGCCGGAGTGGGCGCAGACGCCAACCCAGTAGCTGGACCAGCCCCCGGCCCAGCACCCGTATCGGCGCCGGGGGCGCTCGATCTCAGGGCTGCGGCTCCAGGCCGCGCGCCAGATCGGCCTGGATATCCGCCACGCATTCCAGGCCCACGGCGAGGCGGATCAGCCCCTCGCCGATGCCGGCGCTGGCCCGGGCCTCGGCGCTCAGGCGGCCATGGGTGGTGGTGGCGGGATGGGTGATGGTGGTCTTGGTGTCACCCAGATTGGCCGTGATGGAGCACAGGCGCGTGGCGTCGATGACCCGCCAGGCGGCGGCCCGCCCGCCGCGCACTTCGAAGGCGACGATGCCGCCGCCGCTGTGCTGCTGCCGGCCCGGGCCCACCAGGTGATGCTGCGGATGCGACGCGAGCCCGGGATAGTGCACACGCTGCACCGACGGATGCCCATCCAGCCACTGCGCCAGCGCCAACGCCGCCTGCGCATGGGCGTGCATGCGCAGCTCGAGGGTTTCCAGCCCCTTGAGGAAGACCCAGGCGTTGAAGGGGCTCATGGACGGCCCCGCCGTGCGCACGACACCGAAGATGTCTGCGCCGACGCGCTCGGCATCCCCCACCACCGCGCCGCCGACACAGCGCCCCTGCCCGTCCAGATACTTGGTGGCGGAGTGGATGACCAGGTCCGCGCCAAGGTCCAGCGGCCGCTGCAGCACCGGCGTACTGAAGCAATTGTCCACCACCAGCGCACAGCCATGGGCATGCGCCAAGTCCGCCAGCGGGGCGATCTCGGCCATCTCGGTGAGCGGGTTGGACGGCGTCTCCAGGAACAGGAGCCGGGTCTTGGGTCGGATGGCCGCCGCCCAGGCATCCCGATCCGTCAGGTTTACATAGCTGGTGTCAACGCCGAAGCGGGCCAGATACTTATCGAACAGCATGGTGGTGCTGCCGAACAGGCTGCGGGATGCCACCAAGTGGTCCCCGGCCTGCAGCAGCCCCATGCAGGTGGCCAGGATGGCCGACATGCCCGAGGCCGTTGCGACACAGGCGGCGCCCCCCTCCAGCGCCGCCAGGCGCTGCTCGAAGGCGCGCACCGTGGGGTTGGTGAAGCGGGAGTAGATGTTGCCGGGCGCCTCGCCCGCGAAGCGCGCGGCTGCTTCAGCGGCGCTCGCGAAGACGTAGCTCGACGTGGTAAAGATGGGCTCGCAGTGCTCGCCCTCGGCGGTGCGAGCATGGCCGGTGCGCAGGGCGCGGGTGGCCAGGCCCCAGGACGCGTCTTGGGAGTCGTCGTCGTGCACGGTGATGGCGGTCTCTGTGATTTGCTGCCTTCGCTCGCTTGTCGGCGCGGGCGCGCTACACCGAGTTGTGCAGCTCGAGCACCGTCTCGTCGCTGCGGGACTGCCGCTTGGCGCCATCGTTGCGTACCTGCTCCAGCGCTTGCAGGTAGTCTGCGGTCACGTCGTTGGTGACGTAGACGCCGTCGAAGACCGAGGTGTCGAAGCGGTCGACGTGGCTCTTGCCCCGCTTTTGGATGGCTTCGATCAGGTCGGTCAGATCCTGGAAAATGAGCCGGTCGCAGCCGAGCTCCGCCTCCACATCCGCCTCGGTGCGGTTGTGGGCGATGAGCTCGCTCGCCGCCGGCATGTCGATGCCGTAGACGTTAGGATAACGCACCGGCGGCGCCGCAGAGGCAAAATAGACACGCTTGGCGCCGGCGTCCCGGGCCATCTGGATGATCTGCTGCGACGTGGTGCCACGGACGATGCTGTCATCCACCAGCAGTACGTTCTTCTTGCGAAATTCCAAGTCGATGGCGTTCAGCTTCTGGCGCACGGATTTTTTGCGCACCTGCTGCCCCGGCATGATGAAGGTGCGGCCGATGTAGCGGTTCTTGATGAAGCCCTCGGCGTAGGGCACACCGAGCTGGTAGGCGAGCTGCAGCGCGGCGGTGCGGCTGGTGTCCGGCACCGGAATGACCACGTCGATGTCATGCTCCGGCCAGACGCGCTTGATCTTTGCGGCGAGCTTCTTGCCCATCCGCGAGCGGGATTTGTGCACCGAAATATTATCGATGATGGAATCCGGCCGCGCGAAGTAGACGAATTCGAAAATGCAGGGCGAAAGCACCGGTTGTTGTGCACACTGATGCCGATAGAGGTTGCCGCGCACGTCCACCAGCACGCATTCGCCGGGGGCAATGTCATCGATGAGCTCGAAGCCGTTGGTGTCGAGGGCCACGCTCTCGGAGGCGATCATATACTCGGTGCCGCGGTCGGTCTCGCGCTTGCCGTAGACCACGGGACGGATGCCATAGGGATCGCGGAAGCCGAACAGACCAAAGCCCGGGATCATGGCCACGGCCGCATAGCCGCCGCGGCAGCGCCGGTGCACGCCCTCCACGGCGCGAAAGATGTCGTCCTCATCGATGCGCAGCCGATCCTGGGCCTGGAGCTCGTGGGCGAAGACGTTGAGCAGGATCTCGCTGTCGGACTCGGTGTTGATGTGTCGCAGGTCCTGGACGAAGACGTCCTGCTTCAATTCTTCGGCGTTGGTGAGATTGCCGTTGTGGGCCAGGACGATGCCGTAGGGTGAATTCACATAGAACGGCTGCGCCTCCGCGGAGCTGGACACCCCGGCGGTGGGATAGCGCACATGCCCCACACCCATGTTGCCCTTGAGCTGCAGCATGTGGCGGTTGCCGAATACGTCCCGGGTGAGACCCGCATCCTTGCGCATGTGCAGCTTGTCGCCATCACTGGTGACGATGCCCGCGGCGTCCTGGCCGCGATGCTGCAGCACCAACAGGGCGTCGTAGAGGGACTGGTTGACTGCCTGCTTGCCAACGATGCCGACGATACCGCACATGATTTACCTCGCATGCATCCGGCAAACACCGCCGGTGCGACCGTCGAGCGGCGATCCAACAGCGCTGCGGGGGGCGCAGGCGGCGGACAATGGTGTCGGCGATATCAACGACATAAGACTAGCTCACACCTGAGGGTCGAACCAAGCCGTCCGCGTTCCGGGGTCGGCGTCGGGGCATCGGCGCCGGACGTCGCCGCGGGCTCGGTCAGATGGATTTTATTCTCTGGGTCACCTCTGGCGGGATCAGATCCAGCATCGCGTCCGCCAGCAGTTGGAATTTGGGCAACAGCGCCGACTGGGACCACCAGGGATCCTCGATCAGCGGCGTCAGGGATGCCAGGAACACGAGCAACGCCACCAGGACTGCGCCACGGCCCGCGCCGAAAACCATCCCGAGCAGCCGGTCGGTGCCGGTCAGACCGGTCTTCTCCACCAACAGTGACAACACCCAACCGAGGATGGCGCCGGCGATCAGCACGCCGAGCACGATGATCACCACCGCAGTGCCCATGCGTAGCGAGGGTGTCGCCAGCCAGGGAGTCAGCTCGTCGGCCACGGGTCGATAGAAGACCCAAGCCGCCAGCAGTGCGGCGATCCACACGCCCAAGGCCAGGACTTCTCGAATCAGGCCGCGCGCCAGACCGATGACGGCCGACAGCGCGATGACTCCGATGATGACATAGTCGACCCAAATCATGATGTGGCGTCAGCCTTCAACCTTTGGTGCGGGGCGCGCGCCCCGCGGTCTTGCACCATCCCGTCTTGCGCTGGCGCAAGCACAAGTGCGCGTTGGCGATCGACTACAGGTGCGCTCGGTCCATGCACCCCGGTCCAGGCGGGGCGCCATGTATGCGAGCCGCGGGTGCAGCCTCTCGACCGTCTCGCGAGCGCCGGCACGCTCAAGGGTAACGTTGCACCAGGGGCTTGTTGCCCGTGACACCCTCTAGCTCTGTCGCCAGACGCTCGGCGCGCGCGCGCTCGACTTCGGGCCCGACGCGTACGCGGTAATAGCGCTTCCCGTCAACCGTGGCCTGCTCCACAAAGGCCGTATAGCCCGCCCCGCGCAGTTCGTCCTGCAGCCCCTTGGCGGCATCGGCTGAGCCGAGACTCGCCACCTGCACCACCCAGGAAGCGGTGCCCGCGGGCACGGGATTCGGCTCGGCCGCCAGCGGCGGCTCCGGTGGGGACTCTGGTGGGGACTCTGGTGTGATCTCCGGCGGCGGTTCTGGCAGAGGCTCTGGCGGCGGTTCTGGCAGAGGCTCTGGCGGCGGCGGCATCGTGCCGGCCTCCGCGTCGGGCCCATTCGCCTGCACCGGACTCGACACCACACCGGGCGGTGGCTCAGGCACCGGTAGGGGCGGCGTGAAGTCCTCGTCCACCGTCAGCGCCTCGGTTGCAGCCGCGGCCGGCGACGCGTCGCTTGTGGCATCATCGTCATCCGCCGGGCCTGCGATTTCCACCTCCGGCTCGTCGGGGATCACGATGGGCTCGCCCAGGCCGTCGGGATCGGGCTGCTCCACCAACATGGGCACGAAGATCACGATCAGCGCCACGAGCACCGCTGCGCCGACCAGGCGTCTTTTCGCACCTTCATCCATTCACGAGGCTCCAAGGTTTATCCGGCGTTGGAAATGTGCTTGTGCGCCCTGCCCCCGCACGCTGGCGCCAATTATACCGCAGCGATAGCAGCGTTGCGCAGAGCCGCTTCGACCAGGGTGAAAGACCCGAACACCAGGACGCAGGCATCCTCGGCCAAGCCCCCACGAATGGCCGCGACCGCCGCATCGAGGCTGGCGTGCGCTTGGGGCGTCGCCCCCGGGATAGCGGCTGCAATGGCGCCCGCCAGCACGTCTTCGGCCATGCCGCGGGGTCCCGGTGCCCGCACCACATGCCACCGATCCACCCACCGGGCCAATGCCGATGTGACGGCGACGGCTTCTTTGTCGGCGGAGAGTCCGACCACCGCGTGGCGCGGGCCAGTACAGCCCAGCGCTGCCAGGTTTTGCGCCAGCACCTGCGCCGCCTCGGCGTTATGGGCCACATCCAGCACCCAGGTGGGCCGGCCCGGCAGGACCGTGAACCGCCCCGGCAGCCGCACCCGTTGCAGGCCCTGACGCAATGCGGCGTTGCCCAGCGGCAGGCGCTCGCGCAAACAGTCCAGGGCACAAATCGCCGCGGACGCATTGTCGTACTGATAGCGTCCGCGCAGCGCCGGCGCCGGCAACGCCTCGCGGCGGCGATCCTGCGGTCCCTGCCAGGCCCATTGTCCGGTATCGAGCCGCCAATGGAACTCCCGTCCCAACTGCAGCGGCTCGGCACCCAACTCCAGCGCCCGCTCGCGCAGCCGCGGCGGTGCCGCCGCCTGCCCGATGATCGCCGGTCTGCCGGGCCGGAAGATACCCGCCTTCTCAACGGCGATCTGCGCCGGCGTCTCCCCGAGCCAGGCCATGTGATCGCGGCCGATACTGGTGACGACGGCGACGTCGGCATCGATGATGTTCACCGCGTCCAGGCGTCCGCCGAGTCCCACTTCCAGCAGCACCACGTCCGGTGCCGCCCCGGCGAACAGCGTCAGGGCGGCGAGGGTGGCGAACTCGAAATAGGTGAGCGAACGGTCACCACGTGCCGCGTCGATGCGCGCAAAGGCATCGCAGATGGCGGCATCCGTCGCATCGGCGCCGTCGAGGCGGATACGCTCGTTGTAGCGCAGCAGATGCGGCGAGGTGTAGGCGCAGGTGCGATGACCGGCGGCGCGACAAATGGCGTCCAGACAGGCCACCACCGAGCCCTTGCCATTGGTGCCGCCGACGGTGACCACCGGGCAGGCGAAGGGCCCAAGGCCGAGGGTGTCCCAAACCGCCCCGACCCGCTCCAGGCGCAGATCGATTGCACTGGGGTGCAGGGTCTGCTGCCAGGCGAGCCAGTCGGCGAGCTGATCGAAGCGCATCGGCGAAGCGGCTTGGCTGTGGGGCCTGGAAGGACTGGGCGCGCCGGGGCGGCGATCCAGCGGCTAGGCGCTCAGCTCCAGGCCTTCGTCCTGGGGCCGGCGCATCAGCATGGACAAGAGGGTGGCGACACGCTCACGCAGGTCGCGACGATCACAGATCTGATCCAGGGCGCCGTGCTCCACCAGGAACTCACTGCGCTGGAAGCCCTCCGGCAGGGTCTCGCGCACGGTCTGCTCGATGACGCGGGGCCCGGCGAAACCGATGAGCGCACCGGGCTCGGCGATGTTGATGTCGCCGAGCATGGCCAGGCTCGCGGAGACGCCACCCATGGTGGGATCGGTCATCACCGAGATGAACGGCAGGCCCTTGTCGCGCAGGCGCCCGAGGGCGGCGCTGGTTTTGGCCATCTGCAACAGCGAGAACAGCGACTCCTGCATGCGCGCCCCGCCGCTGGCCGAGAAGCAGACCAAAGGCAGGTGATCACGCACGGCCACCTCGACACCGCGCACGAAACGCTCCCCCACCACCGAGCCCATCGAGCCACCCATGAAGCGAAACTCGAACGCGCCGGCGACGATCCCCATCCCCTTCAACTGTCCGCGCAGCACCACCATGGCCTCGCGCTCGCTGGTTTGCTTCTGCGCCTGGGCGAGTCGCTCGCGGTACTTTTTCAGATCCTTGAACTTCAGCGGGTCGACGGACTCCAGCTCGGCGCCAATCTCCTCCGCCGCGGCGGCGTCATCCAGGAAGAGTGCCAGCCGCCGCCGCGCACCGATACGGTTGTGGTGACTGCACTTGGGGCAGACGTCGAGATTGCGCTCCAGCTCGGCGCGATAGAGCACGGCATTGCAGCCTGGGCACTTGTCCCAGAGCCCCTCGGGCACCGCGCGCTTGCTGTTGGCCTCGGTGCGGATGCGACTCGGGATCAGCTTTTCGAACCAGCTCACGGCATCGCCCTTGGGCCGGCTCATGGCGCCTCCCGGCGCCGATCGGCCGCATCGATGGCCTGGCGCAGCGCGCCGATGAAGTCCGCCACCGCATCGGCGATCGCCGCCGGCGTCTCCATCAGGGCCTCGATCCGCTCGACGATGGCACTGCCGACGATGACCGCATCCGCCACCGCCGCAACGCGTGCGGCGCTCTCGCCATCCTTGATGCCGAAGCCCACGCCCACCGGCAGCGGGATGCGGGCGCGGATCTCCGCCAGCTTGGCGCCGACGCCGTCGATATCGAGATTACCCGCACCGGTGACGCCCTTGACGGCGACATAGTAGACGAAGCCCGAGGCGACCCCACCGATGCGCGCGATGCGCTCGGCATCCGATGTCGGCGCCAGCAGATACACCAGGTCGAGCGCGTGCGGGCGCAGCTTGCCGGCGAGCTCAGCGGCCTCCTCCGGCGGCACGTCCACCACCAGGGCACCATCCACGCCGGCCGCGGCGGCTTCTGCGGCGAAGGTCTCGACACCCATGATCTCGATGGGGTTCAGATAGCCCATGAGCACCACCGGTGTGACGGTGTCCTGGGTGCGGAAGGCGCGCACCATCTCCAGCACATCGCGCAGGCGCACCCCCGCCGCCAGCGCGCGCTCCGTGGCGCGCTGGATCACCGGACCGTCGGCGATGGGATCGGAGAACGGCACACCCAGCTCGATCAGGTCTGCGCCGGCGGCCACCATCCGGTGCATCAGTGCCACCGTCACATCCGGCTGGGGGTCGCCGGCGGTGACGAAGGGAATCAGCGCCGTGCGGCCCTGGCCGCGCAGGCGCTCGAACAGGCCATCGATACGGCTCACAGCACGATCCCGTCCAGTTGGGCGACGGTGTCCATGTCCTTGTCGCCGCGGCCGGAGAGGTTCACGACGATGGTCTGGTCACGGCGCAGGGTGGGCGCGAGCTTGGCGGCGTACGCCAGCGCATGGCTGGTCTCGAGCGCCGGCATGATGCCCTCGGTGCGGGTGAGGCCATGAAATGCCGCCAGCGCTTCATCATCGCTGACGGCGATGTACTCGGCGCGGCCGGAGTCTTTGAGCCAGGCGTGCTCGGGGCCGACGCCGGGGTAATCGAGGCCGGCGGAAACCGAATGGGTGGCCGCGATCTGGCCGTTCTCATCCTCCATCAGGTAGGTCCGGTTGCCGTGCAGCACGCCCGGCTTGCCGGCACACAGCGGCGCCGCGTGGTGGCCGCTGGCGATGCCCTCGCCCCCGGCTTCGACGCCGATCATGCGCACATCGGCATCATCGATGAAGGGATAAAAGAGGCCGATGGCGTTGGAGCCGCCGCCGACGCACGCCAGCACCACATCCGGCAGACGGCCGCTGCGCTCGAGCATCTGGGTGCGGGCCTCGCGGCCGATCACCGCCTGAAAGTCCCGCACCATGGCCGGGTACGGATGCGGACCGGCGACGGTGCCGATGATATAGAAGGTGTTGTCGACATTGGTGACCCAGTCGCGCATGGCCTCGTTCAGCGCATCCTTGAGGGTACGGGAACCGGACTTCACCGACACCACCTGCGCCCCCAGCAGGCGCATGCGATAGACGTTCGCACGCTGGCGGGCGACGTCCACTTCGCCCATGTACACCACACACTCGAGCCCCATGCGCGCCGCCACCGTGGCCGAAGCGACGCCGTGCTGGCCGGCGCCCGTCTCGGCGATGATGCGCGTCTTGCCCATGCGCTTGGCGAGCAGCGCCTGGCCCACGGTGTTGTTCACCTTGTGGGCGCCGGTGTGATTCAGATCCTCGCGCTTGAGGAAGATCTGTGCGCCGCCCAGCTCGCGGCTCCAGCGCTCGGCGTGGTAGAGGGGCGACGGCCGTCCCACGTAGTCACGCAGGTCGTTGTCCAGCTCCGCCAGGAAGGCCGGGTCTTTCAGGTAGCGCTCGTAGGCGTCCGTCAGCTCCGCCAGCGGATGCATCAGGGTCTCGGGCACGAAGCGCCCGCCATAGCGGCCGAAATGGCCGTTGGCGTCCGGGTAGTGGTAGCCGGTCTGCACGGCCTCGGCCGCAACCGGCTGTTGCATCTCATCGGCGATGGTCGCCATCGCGTACCCCCTGCATGAATTCGTTGATCTTACGGTGATCCTTGAGGCCTTTATCGGCTTCGACACCGCCGCTCACGTCGACCGCGTACGGCTTGACGCGGGCGATGGCGGCGGCGACGTTATCGGCGCTGAGTCCCCCGGCGAGGATGATCCGGGGCGCCAGCGCCGGCGGCACCCGTTGCCAATCGAAGCGCCGGCCCGTGCCGCCCGCGAGCGCCGGGTCATAGGTATCCAGCAGCAGCGCCGCGGCCGCATGATACGCCGCCGCCGTCGCCTCCAGGTCGATCCCCTCGCGCATGGCGATGGCCTTGATCCAGGGCCGGTCGCAGCCGGCGCATGCCGCCGGCGGCTCGTGGCCATGGAACTGGATCAGATCCAGGGGCACCCGGCGCACGGCCTCGGCGATGCGCGCGGGCTCCGCATCCACGAACAACCCGACGCGGCTGACGAAGGCCGGCACCTGCGCCGCCAGCGTGGCCGCCTGCTCCAGATCGACGGCCCGGGGGCTCGGCGCATGAAACACGAAGCCGAGGGCGTCGGCCCCGGCGGCGACGGCGGCGGCGACATCCTGCTCGCGGGTCAGACCGCAGATCTTGACGCGTGTTCGCATGGACGGGTAGCAACGAGGACTCAGCCCGACATTACAGCACAGGCGGGCCGGCCACGTCGCCGCCCGTGGGCAGGCCGAAGTGGGCCGGATAATCGACGCCGGTCAGGTACAGCCCATGGGGCGGCGCCGTCACACCGCCGCGCGCGCGATCGCGCAGCGCCAACAGCTCGGCCGTCCAGGCCACCGGCGCCTCGCCGCCGCCGATGGCCATCAGCACACCGGCGATGTTGCGGACCATATGGTGCAGAAAGCCGTCCGCGCCCACCGTGAGCATGATCAAATCCCCCTGCCGCGCCAGATGCAGGTAGCGCAAGGTCCGCACGGGACTCTTGGCCTGACAGGCGAGCGCCCGAAAGCTGGTGAAATCGTGCCGCCCCACCAGCAACGCACCCGCCGTGCGCATGCGCCCCAGATCCAGCGCCTTGTGCGTCCACACCGCCCGCCGGCGCCAGAGCGCCGAGCGTGTCGGCCGGCACAGGATGACATAGCGGTAATGACGACCGGTGGCGCTGAAGCGGGCGTGGAAGTCCGGGGCCACCCCCTGCGCCCAGCGCACGGCGATGTCGTCCGGCAGATGGCTGTTGATGCCGAGCACCCAGCTGCGCAAACTGCGCTCGGCCTGCGTATCAAAATGCACGACCTGCCCTGAAGCGTGCACGCCCGCATCGGTGCGCCCCGCGCAATGCACCCGCACCGGCTCGGCGGCGACCCGGCTCGCGGCGGCCTCGAGCCGCGCCTGCACCGTGTCCGCGTGGTGCTGGAGCTGCCAGCCGCTGTAGGCGCCACCGTCGTATTCCACCGCCAGGGCGATACGCCGGGCACCCACATCGCGTGCCACGCCGCGCTCAGTCTGGCGCATCCGCGCATGCCCGGGCAGGATGATTGGGCGACTTTGCGGTTGTGGCTGCGGCGGCACGGCGGTCCGGGCTATCCCCACTGCGACGGTGGCCGCTCGACGAGCGCTGACGGGGTGAATGGATAAGCATCACAAGTCCGCCTTCATACCAGCGACGGCGCTTCGGCTCAACCGAGCGTCGCCAGCAGGGCTTCGGCGTCGGTGCGCTGGCGCTCATCGCCCGCAGCCACCACGGCGTTCAGGAGGGCCCGGGCCGCAACCGGGTCGTCCACATCCAGATAGGCACGCGCCAGGTCCAACTTGGTGGCCACATCGTCCCAGCCTCCGGCGTCGGTGTGCCACTGCGCAAAGGGTGCCCCGCCGGGGATGCTGTCCGGCCCGCCACCACCGGCGGCGGTCCCCTCGTCGCCCGCGGGGCAGGCGGCCACAGACACCTCCGGCTGGTACTCCAGCGCCGCCAGCGCAGGCGGCTCCCGGGCCGGCGCCTGAGGATCGGGCGGCGCCAGGCGTGGGCCTGCGCGCAGCTCGCGGCGCTCGATGTCCCCGGTCGACGCCGGCGATGCTTCGAAGCCCGGCACATCGCAGTCCGTCGGCTGCGTATCCGCCGGCGATCGCAGGCGCCCCATCCCGTCGTCCAGCGCCAGGCCGAGGCGGTCATCCGCGCCCCACTCGCAGGACTCCACGGGCTGCGGGGCATCGAACGCCGCAACCGGGTCCGGCGCCGCGGGCGTGTCGCCGTCGAGGTCACCCCCGGGGCGCTCGGCCGCCCCGGTGCAGGCGTCCCCGGCCGCGTCCAGGGGTGATTGCGGCGCCGACGTCCTCCCGCCCGCGTGCGCCCCTGCCACACGGTCATCATCCACGCCGTCATCATCCGCCCCGACGGCGAGCTGGCGCCGGCGGCGATCCGCCAATAAGCCGAGCCCGCCGAGCAGCATGCCGCCGGCGGCAGCCAGCGCCCAGGGTGGCATGTCGATGGTGATGCCGCCCACCAGCGCCGGCGCGCTGCGCCAGGACGCGGGCTCGGCCGGGGTCTGGGTCGAGGGCTGGGTCGAGGGCTGGGTGGAAGCCTGGCCGGCGCCGGGCGCCCCGGCATCTTCGACCCGTGCCGTCGTCGCCGCCGGCGGATCTTCGGCATCGCCCGTCATCGCGCCGGCGGCCGCGGGCGCCTTGTCGCCGCTATCCGCCGGTGCGAGCGGCGCCGACGGCGGCGCCTGGACGAGCGCCGCGCGCGCCGCGTCCGGCTGGACGTCGCCGCCTCCGCCCTCGCCATCCGCAACGTCGCCGCCCGCCACCTCGCCGGTAGACCCGGGCATTGTCGGCGCCGACGGAGCCGCCGCCGATGTTGCCGCATCGGCTGTCCGAGCCGCCGGCGGGGACTGCGTCGGCTGCCCGTCGCGCCGCGCCAGCAAGCGCTGGATCTCGGCGAGCCGCCGTTCCAGCTCAGCGACGCGCTGACGCAGCGCCCTGGTCGCTTGCCGGTGGCGCTCGGTGGTGTCCTGCACCAGCGACAGCTCCTGCCGCGGGCGCGGGCCCGTCGCCGCCGTCGGCTGCGCCAGCGCCCGCGGGTCGGCCGCGGTGGCGCCGGTCGTCGGCGATGACGGTGGCGGCGCGTCCGCGGCTGCCATGGGCGGCCCGGCGGCGCCCGCTCCATCGGTGAGGGGTGCGTCATGGACCCGGCGCCCGGCGAGGGCCTGCTCGAACGCGCGTTGGGCCGTTGCCCGGTCGAGCGCGAAGAGGGCGGCGGCGCTGGGCACCACCAGATGGGCCCCCCGGCGCAGATGATTGATGTTGCCGCGCGCAAAGGCGTTTTGGTTGTTGCGAAAGAGGGCCAAGGCCGTCTGTGCGACGCTGGCGCCCGCTGGTGTCATGGCGCGCGCAATGGCGATGAGGTTGGCGCCCGGGCGTACCGGACCATGGTGGAGCGGAAAACGCGTGTCCCGGACCTGCGCCGGCACAGGCACCGCCACCGGCGCGCCGGCGCCCGGCCGGCCCTCGGCGGCCTGTTGCGGCGGCGTTCGCACCGCGCCCGCGGGCGCGGCCTGTTGTTGGCGCAGCGGGCTGCCGGGCGCCGCCGGTGCGAGCCCTTGACGCGGCCGCGGCTGCGGCGCCGAGCCCGTCGGTGCCACCATCCGCGGTGCCACCGGCCCACCGCGGCCGGGCGGGTCCAGCAGCACGGCATATTCCTTCACAAGCCGACCCGCGGGCCAGATCGCCTCCACCAGAAAATTGAGATAGGGCTCGCGGATGGGCTCGGCACTGGAGACCTGAATGTAGGGCCGCGCATCGGTGCCGAGGGCGGCGGTGAACCGCAGGCGGCGCAGAAACGCCGGGCGCTCGGCGCCGGCCCGGGCGAATGCGTCCTGCTCCGCCAGCCGCACCTGGATGTTGTCGATGTCGGCGGCATCGACGTCCGTGAGCGCGATCTCGGCGTAGAAGGGCTGGTTCAACACCGCCTGGGTGCGGATCTCCCCCAGGCCCAGGGCGGCGGCAGCGTCCGCCACACAGGCCAGCACGACCGGCGCGGCGATGACCAGGGGCGGCTTTCGCAACATCCCTCCATCCCTTGCGGAGCCCGGCGCTCGACACCCGACCGCCGGCCGCGGCGGTTGGGGCTGTCGCCGGGTATCGGCGACACGAGCACGAAACGTACTCGGACTATAGCCGTAATGATGGGGGAAACAACCAACACATTATGGGGATATTACCGAGCCAACAGCAGCGCAAGCATGCGGCGCAGGGGCTCTGCCGCGCCCCACAACAACTGATCGCCCACGGTGAAGGCGGACAGATACTCGGGGCCCAGATTCATCTTGCGCAGGCGGCCCACGGCGATATCCAGTCGGCCGGTGACAGCGGTTGGCGACAGCTCGGCGATGGTGCGCGCGCGCTCATTGGGCACCACCCGCACCCAGTCGTTGGCGGCGGCGAGCATATCAGCGATCTCGTCGATGGGCAGATCGCGCTTCAGCTTGATGGTGAGGCCCTGGCTGTGGCAGCGCATGGCCCCGATGCGCACGCAGGTGCCGTCGATGGGGATGGGGCGGCCCTCGCGGCCGAGAATCTTGTTGCTCTCGACACCGCCCTTCCACTCCTCGCGGCTCTGGCCGTTTTCCAGGGCCTTGTCGATCCAGGGGATCAGGCTGCCGGCGAGGGGCACCGTGAAGAGCGGGTCCGGAAAGTCATCGCCGCGCATGGTCTCGATGACCTTGCGGTCGATGTCCAGGATGGCGCTGTGGGGGTCGGCCAGCTCGGCGGCGACGGCATCGCGCAGCGCGCCCATCTGCAGCAGCAGCTCGCGCATGTTGCGCGCCCCCGCCCCCGAGGCGGCCTGATAGGTCATGGCGCTGACCCACTCGACGAGATCCCGGCGCAACAGGTCGCCGACGGCCATCAGCATGAGGCTCACGGTGCAGTTGCCGCCGATGAAATCGCGCTTGCCGGCGGCCAGGGCCTGATCGATCACATCGCGGTTGACGGGATCGAGCACGATGGTGCTGTCGGGCTCCATCCGCAGGGTCGAGGCCGCGTCGATCCAATAACCGCGCCAGCCCTGGGCCCGCAGCGGCGCGAAGACCTCGGCGGTGTAGTCACCGCCCTGGCAGGTGACGATGGCGTCCATCGCCGCCAGCGCGTCCAGGTCGCGGGCATCGCGCAGCGGCTGCGCGCCGGTGCCCACGTCCGGGCCCGGCTCGCCCTGCTGCGACGTGGAGAAAAACACGGGCTCGCGGATGCGCGCGAAATCCCCTTCCGCGCGCATGCGCGCCATCAGCACCGAGCCCACCATGCCGCGCCAGCCGACGAAACCGATTCGATTCATGATCAACCCCCAGCAATCAGTCAGTCGGCCATCTTACCGAGCCCGGTATACCGGGTGGGTGAGACAGCGCAATGGGAAAGGGCCCGGGCGTAGGGCGTGGGGCCAACGTCACGCTCGCCGTATGTCGCGTCCCCCGCGCCCGATTAACCGGCGCTGGCCCGCAGCGCCGACACGACGGCATCCCCCATCTGCGCGGTGCCCACCGTCTGCGTGCCCGCAGCGGCGATGTCCGCGGTGCGCAGGCCCTGATCCAGCACATCCGAGACCGCCCGCTCGATGCGCTCGGCGTGGGTCGGCTCGTCCAGGGAGTACCGCAGCATCATGGCCACCGACAAAATGGTGGCCAGCGGATTGGCGACGCCCTTGCCGGCGATATCCGGCGCTGAGCCATGGATGGGCTCGTACATGCCCTTCTCCTCGGCGTTCAGCGACGCCGACGGCAGCATGCCGATGGAGCCCGTCAGCTGGGCGGCGCAGTCCGAGAGGATATCGCCGAACATGTTGGTGGTGACCACCACATCGAACTGCTTCGGCGCCCGCACCAGCTGCATGGCGGCGTTGTCCACGTACATGTGCGACAGCTCCACGTCCGGATAGTCGGTGCCCACACGGGTGGCGACCTCGCGCCACAGCTCGGTGCATTCCAGCACATTGGCTTTGTCCACGGAGCACACCCGGTTCCCGCGCTTGCCGGCGAGATCGAAGGCCACGCGACAGATGCGCTCGATTTCCGATTCGGTGTAAACCAGGGTGTTGATGCCCTGGCGCTCGCCGGACGCCAACGTCTCGACGCCGCGCGGACGACCGAAATAGATGCCGCCGGTCAGCTCGCGGACGATGAGCAGATCCAGCCCCGCGACCACCTCCGGCTTCAGGGTCGAGGCCGCCGCCAGCTGCGGATACAGGATGGCCGGGCGCAGGTTTGCGAACAGCCCCAGCTCCGAGCGCAGGCCGAGCAGCCCCTTTTCCGGGCGCACCGAGATGTGCAGGGGCTCCCATTGGGGCCCGCCCACGGCGCCGAGCAGCACCGCGTCGCAATCGTGGGCCAGACGCAGCGTTTCTTCGGGCAACGGATGACCATGCTCGTCGTAGGCGGATCCGCCCACCAGGGCCTCGTAGATGTCCAGGTGCAGGCCGTACTCCGCCCGCAGGCACATCAGCACCTTGACGGCCTCGGCGACGATCTCGGGGCCGATCCCGTCGCCGGGCAGAATCAGAATCTGCTTGCTCAAAGCGTCTCCCTCGTGGGTGTATCAAGACTGCACCGGGCCGACGCCGGCCGCCGGTGCCATGAACGGCGCGTCCGCCCGGGTGCGGCGGACGCATACTGCCATCAGGCGAAGAGCCAGGGCGCCTCGGCCCGCCGCCGCGCCTCGTAGGCGGCAATGTCGTCGGCGTGGGTGAGCGTCAGCCCGATGTCATCCAGCCCGTGGATGAGGCAGTGATGGTGGAAGGGGTCGATGTCGATCTCGATGCTGCCGTGGCCGTCGGCATCGAGCGTCAGGTTGTGCAGATCCACATCGATGGTGAGCGGCTCGTCGCCGTCGGTGGCGAGCTCGAACAACCGGTCGACGACCGCCTCGTCCAGCACGATGGGCAGCAGGCCGTTCTTGATGGCGTTCTGGTGGAAGATGTCGGCGAAGCTCGGCGCGATCAGCACCTTGAAGCCGTAGTCCGCCAGCGCCCAGGGGGCATGCTCGCGCGACGAGCCACAGCCGAAGTTGTGCCGGGCCAGCAGGATGGTGGCGTGCGCATACCTCGGGTCGTTCAGCACGAAGTCCGGATTCAGCGGGCGGTTGGCGCAGTCCTGTCCGGGCTCGCCGCGGTCGAGATAGCGCCATTCGTCGAACAGATTCGGGCCGAAGCCGGTGCGCTTGATGGACTTGAGAAACTGCTTCGGGATGATGGCGTCGGTATCAACGTTGGCGCGATCCAGCGGCGCCACCGTGCCGCGGAAATTCTCGAAGGGCTGCATGGGCATGGTTAGATCTCCCTCACGTCGACGAAGCGGCCGTGAATGGCGGCGGCGGCGGCCATGGCCGGGCTCACCAGGTGCGTGCGCCCGCCCTGCCCCTGGCGGCCCTCGAAGTTGCGGTTGCTGGTGGACGCACAGCGCTCGCCGGGCTCGAGCCGATCAGCATTCATGGCCAGACACATGGAGCAGCCCGGCTCGCGCCATTCGAAGCCCGCCTCGATGAACACCTTGTCCAGCCCCTCGGCCTCCGCCTGTGCCTTCACCAGCCCCGAGCCCGGCACCACCATGGCCAGCTTGATGGAATCCGCCACCTTGTGGCCGCGGGCCACGGCGGCCGCCGCCCGCAAATCCTCGATGCGTCCGTTGGTGCAGGAGCCGATGAAGACCTTGTCCAGCGGGATGTCAGCGAGCGGCGTCCCCGGCGCCAGGCCCATGTAGGCCAGCGCATGGCGGTAGCTGCCGGACTTGACCGGGTCGACGATGTCCGCCGGGTCCGGCACGGCAGCGTCCACCGGCAGCACCATCTCCGGCGAGGTCCCCCAGGTGACCTGCGGGCGAATGCTGGCGGCGTCGAGGGTCACCACCCGGTCGTACTCGGCACCGGGGTCGGAGTTGAGACTGCGCCAGTAGGCGGCCGCCTGCTCGAACAGCGCGCCCTGCGGTGCCATGGGCCGACCGCGGACATAGTCGATGGTGGTCTCGTCGATGCCGATGAGACCGGCGCGGGCGCCGGCCTCGATGGACATGTTGCAGACCGTCATGCGCCCTTCCATGCTGAGTGCATAGATGGCATCGCCGCCGTACTCGATGACATGGCCGGTGCCGCCGGCGGTGCCGATCTCGCCGATGATGGCGAGCACGATGTCCTTGGCCGTGACGCCGCGCCCCAGTGGGCCGTCCACGCGCACCAGCATGGACTTGGACTTCTTCTGCAGCAGGCACTGGGTGGCGAGCACGTGCTCCACCTCGGACGTGCCCACGCCGAAGGCCAGCGCACCGAAGGCGCCGTGGGTGGAGGTATGGCTGTCGCCGCAGACCATGGTGAGGCCCGGCTGCGTGAAGCCCTCTTCCGGGCCGATGACGTGCACGATGCCCTGGCGCTTGTCCGCCATGTCGAACAGCTGAATGCCCACCTCGCGGCAGTTGGCCTCGAGGGTTTCCACCTGGATGCGCGAGATGGGATCGGTGATCCCCAGGTGCCGGTCGGTGGTGGGCACATTGTGATCTGGCACCGCCAGATTGGCCTCGGGGCGGCGCGGCTTGCGCCCGGCGAGCCGGAGCCCCTCGAACGCCTGCGGCGAGGTCACCTCGTGGACCAGCTGCCGGTCGATGTACAGCAGCGACGTGCCGTGCTCGTCGGTGCGGACGACATGGTCGTCCCAGATCTTGTCATAGAGCGTGCGGGGCGTGGGCATGGGGGCGGTCTCGGGCGCGAACACGAAGCCGACTAGCGTACCGCGGCGATGGGGGGAACTCAAATGCTGCGCCGCCCGGCGCCGGCGGTTCGGGCGACGGCGGCCCGGGTCCAGCATGAGCGCCGCCGCGCCGGCCGCACGGCATGGGCCGCTACGCCTGCCCGCCGCCGTCCTTGCCGGCCGCCCGATCCAGCGCCCGCAGCCGCGCCAGCTTCTCGCGGATCTTGATCTCGAGCCCCCGCGCCACCGGCTGGTAGTAGCGCCGCTCCTCCATGGCCTCCGGGAAGTAGCGCTCACCCGCGGCGTAGGCGTCCGGCTCGTCGTGGGCGTAGCGGTAGGCGGCGCCATAGCCGAGCGCTTTCATGAGCTTGGTGGGTGCATTGCGCAGCTGCACCGGCACCTCCAGCGAGCCCTGGCTGCGCGCATCCGCCAGCGCGGCGTTCCAGGCCGTGTACACGGCATTGCTCTTCGGCGCACAAGCCAGGTAAGCCACCGCCTGCGCCAGCGCCAGCTCGCCCTCGGGGCTGCCCAGGCGCTGCTGGGCATCCCAGGCGTCCATGGCCAGCGCCAAGCCGCGGGGGTCGGCATTGCCGATGTCCTCGCTCGCCATGCGCACGATGCGCCGGGCGAGATACAACGGATCGCAGCCGCCGTCGATCATCCGCGCCAGCCAATACAGGGCCGCATCCGGCGCCGATCCGCGTACCGACTTGTGCAGCGCCGAGATCTGGTCGTAGAACGCCTCGCCGCCCTTGTCGAAGCGGCGTACCCCGCCCTCGATCACCAGCCGCGCGGCCTCGACGCCGATCTCCGGCGCGCCGCCTTCCGCGGCCGCCTCCTGCGCGAAGTCCGCCGCCAGCTCCAGTAGGTTCAGCGCCCGGCGGGCGTCGCCGTCGGCGGCGGCGGCGATGAGCGCGCGCGCCTGCGGCGCAATCTCCAGCCCCAGCGCACCCAACCCGCGCTCGGCGTCGGTCAGGGCCCGATCCATGAGCGCCTCCAGATCCGTCGCCTCAAGCGCTTTCAGCACGTAGACCCGCGCCCGCGACAGCAACGCATTGTTCAGCTCGAAGGATGGATTCTCGGTGGTGGCGCCGATGAACACCACGGTGCCGTCCTCCACATGCGGCAGCAGCGCATCCTGCTGCGACTTGTTGAATCGGTGCACCTCGTCGATGAACAGGATGCTGCCCTGCCCCGCCTGCTCCCGGGCCGCCCTCGCCTCGGCCACCGCGGCGCGGATGTCCTTCACCCCCGCCAGCACGGCCGAGAGCTTCAGAAAGCGCCAGCCCGACGCCCCCGCCAGCAGCCGCGCCAGCGTGGTCTTGCCGCTGCCGGGCGGCCCCCAGAAAATCATGGAATGCGGCCGCTCGCTGCCCAGCGCCCGCGCAAGCGGCCGGCCTTCGCCCAGCAGATGACGCTGACCGATTACATCGCCGAGCGCGTGCGGGCGCATGCGCTCGGCCAGGGGCGGCGGCGGGGCTGCGGAGACATGGCTGGTCATAGGCTGGCAAGACGGCTGCTTGGCACGGTATGGGCGCCCCTCCGATTTCAGCCAACGGCGCGCCGAAACGCAACGCCCGCCCGCCTGTCCGGCTCCGAGGCCAGCACCGCAAGACCGGCGCGAGACCGGCGCCACACCGCGCAGACCAGCACAACCGGCACAAAGTACTTGACGTCCGACGGCCGCAATCACATACTGTGCGGCTCAACGCGCCCGTAGCTCAGCTGGATAGAGCACCTGGCTACGAACCAGGTGGTCGGAGGTTCGAATCCTTCCGGGCGCGCCATAACGCTAAGAAAGCCCGGCAGCCATCACTGCCGGGCTTTTTTCGTTTTGGGCCAGCTGGGCACCTCGCACCGAGGCGTCAGGCACCCGTTGCTGTGCCAGCGATCACCACTGCAGGCGCCGTGCGTGTCGCCGGCATCGAGCATTTGTGTGCACAGAGGCGCCCCTAGTGCACGTCCTGGTCAAAAACGATAGCATCCTCATTGCTGCCCGCCGTCGCTGCAGCGGGTTCTGCACGATGCGGGCTGCTGCGCCGACGTGGCTGTTTCAGCCGGTCGCGTTGAGGGGCCTGAAGCGCCAATGTCACAGCGGCTGCCGCGATGCAAAGGAGGCCGGCGGCGAGGAAAGCGGCATCGTACTCACCCAGCTGGAACAGGCGGGTCGCAAGCCCGCCGCTCGCGTCCAATGCCTGATACTGAACGGTTCCAGCGGTTTCGAACAGTACCGCAGCCAGAAAAGGTCCGAGCAGTCCGCCGCTCCCGTAAGCGGTGAACAAGAGGCCATAGTTCACACCGATGTGGCGGGTGCCATAGAAGTCAGCGACGATTGCCGGATAGAGGGCAAGGTAACCCCCGAAGCAGAGCGCGACAAGCGACACCCCAAGCAGATACAGCGGATAGGGCCGCATCCAGTCCAGCGCGAACAGGATCAGGCCGCACAGGACGAACATCAGGATCAGGGTCTGCTTGCGCCCGAGGCTGTCCGATACTCGCCCCCAGAGGATGCGCCCCGCCGCGTTGAACAACGCCAGGACCGCAACCGACATGGCCCCGGCGGAGGCGATCGCGGCGAAGCGCTCATAGGAGACCGGCACCTGGGTCACCGCTGAGAGACTGAAGGTCTCCCAGATCGGAGCCGCCTTCATGATCACCATCAGGCCGGCGGTACTGCCGGCCAGGTAAGTGATCCACAGTAGCCAAAAGGTCGGCGTGCGCAGCATCTCGCTGGGCGTGAAATGGGCTTGCCCCGCCGGGTCGGAAGGCTTGCCCGGTGCGCCGGCGGAACTGGCCCAACCCGGTGGGCAGTATCCCTCCGGCGGATTACGCAGCAGTTGGGCGCCCAGGACGACGGCGCAGAGGAAAATGCTGCCAAGCACGATGAAGGTCTCGAACACGCCGATCTGCGGGAGCGGAAAGAGCGCCAGCCCGAACAGCGCATAGTCGCCGCCGCCGATCAGCGCACGCGCCAGCGGTGCGAAGAAGAATGCACCAGCACCGAAGCCGGCGACGGCCAGACCGGTGATGAGTCCACGCTTGTCGGGGAACCATTTCACGCAGGTTGCGACCGGGCAGACATAGGCCATGCCGATTCCAAGGCCGCCCAGCACCGCGTAGGTAGCGACCAGCCAGACCAGCGCCGGCCCTTCGGCAAAGCGACCCGTCAAGCCAGCCAGCATGAGCCCGAGCCCAAGCACCAGGCCGCCCAGCGTCCCGACCAGCCGCGGGCCGAGCCGGTCTTGAACGCGCCCGCCAACGATCACCGCGCACGCAAACACCGCAATCACCAGCTGGGCGGGCAGCGTGACCTGCGTCTCCGACCAGCCCGGAAACTGCGCCAACAGCGGCGTTTGGAAGACGCTCCAGATGTAGACGGCGCCAAGGCTGGCCTGAATGATCAGGGCTCCGGCAACAATGAGCCAACGGTTGTCAGTCTGTTTGCGCATCAGGGTGCGGCCTCGGGTACTGCAGTGGCGAATCGGCAAGGAGAGCTGACGCCCGACTCGATACTATCGACACTCCTTGGCTTCCCGATGCCGGCTGATCTTCGAGAAAGCTTTCACTTTCTTCGGAATTTTCGCACCGACTTGATGGGCGCCCGGCCGCCCGAGCCGGGCGCATCCGAACGCCGGGCACCCGTTGGCGGGCTCCGGAGACCTTTCGTGCGTGGCGTCAACGAACAACCTTGTGGCATTGACTCCATGTGGACAGTTACGCAAGCATCACGGAATGCGGCACATGAACACAGAGCCCGCCCCTGCCGGCGTGCTCAACAGGGGACGTAACGGGTGCTCAAACTCGAAGACCTCAAACCCGGCGCACAGCTCCAGGGCGTCGTCCCCAACGAGATCGTCCGGGTGGTACAGGTCGAACCAATGGGCGATTAGGCGCTGACACTCTATTACAAAGGCGCCAACGGCCAGACCCAGGAACAGATGCTGTTCCGCAGCGACGAGCCACGCCTGGCCCTGGCCACCACCGGACGCGCCTGGGCCTTCGATGCCGACGGCGCCGGCTTCAAGCTGGGCGTCGAGGCCTGCCGCATCACACAGGCCGCGCTCTTCAGTGGGAACAACTCTCCAGCCTGCTGCAAGACCGCCCGGAGATGCACGACGCCGGGGCAGCCGCCGCAAGTTGATCCTCTTCACCGAGCACAAGGACACCCTCAACTACCTGAGCGCCCGGATTCAGAACCTGCTCGGCAATCCCGATGCGGTGCGTATCATCTATGGCGACACCAACCGCGACGCACGGCGATAGACGCCGACCTCGCAGTTCTCGACCTTGCCGCTGACACCCATCTTGTTATACGCAAATCCCAAATCACCAATAAAAACAATAACTTCTGATTTATTATATATTATTGTTTTTGTTGAATTTTTCAGACTTATGTGTAAGGGTATGGCTGACACCGGCATATTGTCGGGCGACACCAACGGACTGTTTGCCTTTATTGAGATGCGCCGATTCATCCAAGATATAGCCGACGTCACGGCGCTGATAGGTCGGCTGACTGGCGTAGAAGGCGGAGGTCTTCACCGCCACATCACGGGTTAACGCACTGGCAGATCAAGGCGAGTCGGAGATGAATTGCTGCAAGCGCTGTTGGCCGTCCCCTGATAAATCCACCTCTTCGTTCATCCGTTCCATGTTGCGCCAACTTGCTTCGGTTTTAAATAGGCTTTAGATATAGGCTGCGGCCATTTCATGCTTTGCTGACGTTACTGTGTGAAAATGGTGGTGATATTCTTCAATATGAAACGCCAGATTTTCTTTCAGCGACCGCAACGAATCTTGCGGCGCAAGGCTTTTGGTTTTGACCATGAGGCGTCCAGAATCGACTTGTTACGGGCTACCGGGAAAATGATAACTATATCAGACGTATAGAGCGAGATAACAAAGTAGCAATAATCACGACTGAAATCTCATTTATTTCGCTATGCCTGACTTTTGAATGATATTTTCTCTTTGTTCAACCATCCGCTTACGCTTATCAAAATTACCTTGGCTATCCAGCACTGCATTTTGCTTAAGCTTATTTGCATTTGATTCCTCATTCGCCTTGTACGCGACGCCAGAATGCGAAAATGAGATCACCCCGCAATAACGCGTTTTCACATACTCCTTCTCTTTCAGAAACATCCATGTCTTCAGAGCAAACCCAATCATATCCATCTCCCTCATATCGCAAAGTGTCTTTAGCAATGCAATCTGACGGTTTGCCTCCGTTGTAGGAGTGTAGAACTGACTGCCTACTGAGTCATCGAAATAAAATTCCTCGCGTTGCAGACCATTCCCACGGTTTTCCAAAGCTCTCTGGAACTTTATCGCCTTCTCCACATAGATAGAGAGCCTTTTCGACTGTAATCCAGAAACCCGTTTTGACTGTTCACTCAATTTCGTACGCTTTTCGTCCAAAGTTCCGTTGCTTAAAACTATGTTGACTCCCTTCGGTAGTAGCATCAAATTCCCAAGCCGCCGTATTAGCTGACGGTCGTTGTATGCATATTCAGGAGGAGTTTCTTCATCTGACGAATCGTGGTTCGGTTTCTGTGGGGTGATATGTTCAATTTCCAGCTCATCATTTGTGCCCAACAACTTGTTTCTAAGCGATCGCCAGTTAAAATTTTGCTTATCCATATTGGACTGCTCCCACCTTGCCAAAAAGTATCGCAGATTACTCCAGTCATAGAAGTCAGTCGTATCATTGTCATCCAGCGTTAATGCGTATGCAATCTGCTCGACTCCATCAGGATGTTTCGCGCGAACGATCTTTTCAAGCTCACTTGGCAGATCCGGTAGAGTTCTATTTTTTTTAAAGGATTTAAGGTATTCATGTGCAAGCGCATGCAGAGGAATTTTATGACTATCAGACCGCTTGGATGCGTTAAGTAATCCATATAGACGAAAGTTGGCTCTTTCTATAGCTTCGAGTATCGGCGCTTCATTATTTTTATTGGCATCCTCACGGACAAACTCTCGGCAGATGATTAACGGTAGGACACTGGTTATTGAGGCATGAAAATTTAAGTAGGTTAATTGTTCGGTTACCTTGTCTCCAGTTGTCTCAAAGGCACCTCTCAATTTCCTGAAGGTCTGGAAAGCACTCTGCAGAAAACGAAGAAGCAGATAAAATGTATTTTCGTCTGTGACATTTTCAGAAATCAAAGAAAAGTCCGTGACCCCCGCGCGCCTTCTTCCTGGGTGGAACATGGTCGCTACAACCGCATTCAACACCGTATCTGCTGTCTCACTGCCAACATAACGCGTTTCTTCGTCTTCACGAATAATGTCGGCCCATATCGTATTGACTTGAAAAACGTGCCAGTTATGTTCGTTCTGCAAATAGATCAAATGATTTTTAACCAAGTCCATCTGGGATAAAGGCTTGCCGCGGTTATTGATTGTCTCAAAGACCCTACTCACCTCATGGTCGTCTTTCAGTACAAATAGAATAAAGAACAAATGGTTATCAATCACCTCAAGTAGCTTACGGGCAGGATGACCTGATACTTTTAGCCACTTCTCAAATTCGTTATATGCTGCCCTATACTGGCTTTGGCTCGCTGTTTTGGGCTCGTCACGTTTTGCATACCTGACCACATTCTGGAAATAGAGCCTATCCATATCGCTTGGATTAAAAGGTACAGGCTGAAATGTCGAAGGCGCAACTACTCTACTGATCACAGAGTGGAGAATCGCTAGTGAGGTAATTCGCTGCTGCCCATCAACAATATTAAAAATATCTTCTGATGCCAGAGGAGTGCAGATGATCGTGCCACAAAAATGCTGCGTCGATTGTCTACAGTTATAATCACCGCGCTTTGGAAACAGGACTGTATTAGCTGTTCTCTCTAAATCATCAAGCAAATCTTTACGC
This sequence comes from uncultured Thiohalocapsa sp., assembly GCF_913062725.1. GTDB lineage: Bacteria > Pseudomonadota > Gammaproteobacteria > Chromatiales > Chromatiaceae > Thiohalocapsa. Next base: position 435 of record NZ_CAJXWY010000012.1, on the reverse strand, counting down.
TGACGCGTCTGCCAAGAATATCCACGCTGATACTCAGGAATCTCAAAAGAGCGTCTTTGTCTATCCCCTTCAAGAGCGAAAAGCTCTTTGAAAGACACGAGGTTTGCTGTTGGCGTCTTAATTCTGTTCATTTTACCCGGCCCCAAATAGCGGTTCGTTGAAGAGCGCGGTGAGCGCGTCGCGCAAGTCGACCGCCTCACGCAAGCGCGGGGCGTGGGTGAACAACAGCGCCAAGACCTGTCTCTCCTCATCGGTCAAGGTCTCGGGGGGTTTGCGCAAGGCCCACAGCGCGCCTTTGAGTTGGCGATAGGTTGCCTTCGGCAGGGTTTTCCGCAACCGTTTCATCTCGTTCTTGCGGAGGTTGTCGACGGCTTCGCGATAGAGCTTGGCGACATGGAAGCGATCGGCGACGACCCGGATGCGGCGTCCGAACAC
>NZ_CAJXWY010000011.1 GCF_913062725.1 uncultured Thiohalocapsa sp. | reverse complement strand
GAGGAGGGGCTGCGCTTTGCGGTGCGCGAAGGCGGTCGTACCGTCGGCGCCGGCGTGGTGGCGAAGATCATCGAGTAATCAGGACATGGCCAACCAACGTATTCGCATCCGCCTGAAGGCGTTCGATCACCGTCTGATCGACCAATCCGCACGGGAAATCGTCGACACCGCCAAGCGCACAGGCGCCCAGGTTCGCGGACCGGTACCGCTGCCCTCGAAGCACGAGCGCTACACGGTGCTGATCTCCCCGCACGTGAACAAGGACGCCCGCGATCAGTATGAGCTGCGCACGCACAAGCGCCTGATGGATATCGTCGATCCCACCGATAAAACGGTGGATGCGTTGATGAAGCTCGATCTCGCGGCCGGCGTGGATGTGTCCATCCGGCTCAGTTAGACAGCACTAAGATCGTCGCGGCATGGATCTCGGGTAACCACCATGCCGTCGAGAACGGGAAGACAGACATGAGCATTGGAGTAATCGGGCGTAAGGCCGGCATGACGCGTATCTTCGCAGAAGACGGCGCCAGTACCCCCGTGACCGTCATCGAGGTCACGCCAAACCGGGTGAGTCAGGTGCGTACCGAGGAGACCGACGGCTACCGGGCCGTCCAGCTGACCAGCGGCTCGCGACGTGCGTCGCGGATCACCAAGCCCATGGCTGGCCACTTTGCGAAAGCCGGTGTCGAAGCGGGCGACAACCTGTGCGAGTTCCGACTCGATGACGGTGACGGCGACGATCTGGTCGCCGGTGCCGAGGTCGGTGTCGGCGTGTTCGAGGCTGGCCAAAAGGTCGACGTGCGCGGCATCACCAAAGGGCGAGGCTTCTCGGGCGGTATTCGCCGTCACCACTTCCGTGGCCAGGATAACAGCCATGGAAACTCACTCTCGCACCGCGCCCCAGGCTCCATCGGCCAGTGTCAAACGCCCGGCCGGGTCTTTAAGGGTAAGCGCATGGCCGGTCAGCACGGCAATGTCAATCGGTGTCAGCAAAACCTGGAAATCGTGCGCATAGACGTGGAGCGGAACCTCCTGCTGGTCAAGGGCGGCGTACCCGGTCCTGCGGGCGGTCGCTTGGTGGTGCTGCCGTCGGTTAAGCAAAAGAACAGGGGTTGAGGGAGTCATGCAGCTCAACGCAGCCAATGGCGTGACGGTCGAGGTCTCCGACTCGGTCTTCGGCGTCGACTACAACGAGTCGCTCGTGCATCAGGTGGTCACCGCGTATTTGGCGGGCGCCCGCGCTGGCACCAAGGCGCAAAAGAATCGAGCCGCTGTCAGTGGCGGTGGCTCCAAGCCCTACCGGCAAAAGGGCACCGGCCGCGCTCGGGCGGGTACCACCCGCAGTCCGCTTTGGCGCTCTGGCGGCAAAGCATTCGCGGCTGAGCCGCGCAGCTATGCGCAGAAGGTGAATCGGAAAATGTACCGGGGCGCAATCCGGGCAATCCTTTCGGAGCTCTCGCGTCTCGGCCGGGTGCATATCGTGGAGACGCTCGATCTCGAAGCGCCGAAGACACAGGCCCTGAAGTCGCAGCTCGCCGCCCTTGGTCTGGACGAGGCCCTGATCGTCGTTGACGAGCAGAACGCGTACCTGACGCTGGCTGCTCGCAATCTGCCACGCGTCGATGTGGCGACCGCGTTGCGGGTCGACCCGGTCAGTCTCATCGGCTTCGGGCACCTGGTGCTGACGAGACCGGCACTCGAACGATTGGAGGCGCGTTTCGCATGAACCAGGAACGCTTGATGAAGGTCCTGCTGGGGCCGGTGATTTCCGAAAAGTCCACGATCGCCGCGGATGCCGATGGGCAGTTCGTGTTCCGGGTCGCCACGGATGCCACCAAACAAGAGATCGGGCGCGCGGTGGAATTGCTCTTCGACGTCGAGGTGAACGCCGTCCAGGTGCTCAACGTCAAGGGTAAGAACAAGCGCTTCGGCGCACGTAACGGCCGTCGCCCAGGCTGGCGGAAGGCTTACGTGGATCTGAAGCCCGGTTACGACATCGATTTCGGCGCTGGCGCCTGAGCGGCGACACAGCGGAGTAGACCGATATGGCTATCGTCAAAATGAAACCTTCGTCGCCCGGGCGGCGGTTCATGGTCAAGGTGACCAGCCCCGAGCTTCATCAGGGCCCGCCCATGGAGGGACTGGTTGCAAAGAAAACCCGTAGCGGCGGCCGCAACAATGCCGGTCGCATCAGTGTTCGTCATCGCGGGGGTGGGCACAAGCAACGCTACAGGATCGTCGATTTCAAGCGCCGCAAGCAGGACGTTCCTGCCGTGGTCGAGCGATTTGAATACGATCCGAATCGCTCCGCCAACCTGGCGCTTCTGAAGTATCTCGACGGCGACTGGTCCTATGTCCTCGCCCCGAAGGGCTTGAAGGCCGGGGATACGGTCGTCGCCTCCGAGACAGCCCCCATCGCCGTCGGTAACTGCCTGCCGTTGCGCAATATACCGGTGGGCACCGAACTCCACGGCGTCGAGCTGCGACCCGGAAAGGGTGCCCAGATCGCACGCTCCGCCGGGGCTTCGGTGCAGTTGGTGGCACGTGAGGGCGATCAGGCCACATTACGCCTGCGCTCGGGCGAAATGCGCCGGGTGCACGCGGAGTGTCGCGCGGTCATCGGCGCCGTGGGTAACGGTGAGCACAGCCTCCGCAAGCTGGGCAAGGCTGGCGCGACGCGCTGGCGCGGCGTCCGTCCTACGGTGCGCGGCGTTGTCATGAACCCGGTTGATCACCCCCATGGCGGCGGTGAGGGTCGGACCAGTGGTGGCCGCAATCCCGTCACGCCCTGGGGTGTGCCGACCAAAGGCTACAAAACCCGCAAGAACAAGCGCACCGACGGCATGATTGTGCGTCGTCGCGGTCGTAAGTAAGCAGCTTCGAGGTTCAGTCAGTGCCACGCTCAATTAGAAAAGGCCCTTACATCGACCACCATCTGGCGAAGAAGGTGACCGATGCGGTGGCTCAAAACAGCAAGCGCCCAATCAAGACCTGGTCCCGGCGTTCGATGGTCGTGCCCGAAATGGTCGGCTTGACCATCGCCATTCACAACGGTCGCCAGCATGTGCCGGTGCTGATCAACGAAAACATGATTGGCCACAAGCTTGGTGAATTTGCGCTCACGCGGACGTTCCGCGGCCATGCCGCGGATCGTAAGGCCAAGAAGCGCTGAGCTGAGACGATCAGGAGACTCATCATGCAAGCGGTGGCGACACTGAAATATGCACGTGTTTCTGCGCAGAAGGCACGCCTCGTCGGCGACCAGATTCGGGGCCTGCACGTGGAGCGTGCCCTGAACGACCTGCAGTTCAGCACGAAGAAATCGGCAGATATCTTCAAAAAGATCCTCGAATCGGCGATCGCCAACGCCGAGAGCAACGCCGGAGCTGACGTCGACGAGCTGAAAGTTGTCGCCGTGCAGGTGAACGAAGGACCGACCATGAAACGCATCCGGGCCCGCGCGAAAGGGCGGGCCTCACGCATCTTGAAACGTACCAGTCACATTAGCGTGACGGTCGCCGAAGACTGAGGTCGCTAGAGGTCATGGGACAGAAAGTTAATCCGACCGGCATTCGACTCGGCATCGTCAAGGACTGGACGTCCACTTGGTATGCCGATTCGAAGGACTATGCCGACTTCCTGAACAACGATCTCGAGGTCAGGGAGTACCTGAAGAAAAAGCTCGCCGCAGCATCGGTCAGCCGGATTCAAATCAACCGGCCAGCGAAGAATGCGCATATCACCATCCATACCGCGCGGCCGGGTGTGGTCATTGGGAAGAAAGGCGAGGAAATCGATAAGCTGCGTGGCGAGGTCTCGCGACGCATGGGCATTCCGGTGCACATTAGCATCGAAGAAATTCGCAAGCCCGAGCTCGATGCCCAGCTGGTGGCCGAGGGTATTGCACAACAGCTCGAGCGGCGCATCATGTTCCGTCGCGCCATGAAGCGCGCAGTGCAGTCCACCATGCGGGCCGGTGCCGGTGGTGTTCGTGTCAATATCGCCGGCCGCCTCAATGGTGCGGAGATCGCCCGTTCCGAGTGGTACCGCGAGGGACGCGTGCCGTTGCATACCCTGCGTGCGGATATCGACTACGGATTCGCCGAGGCGCGAACCACTTACGGCATTCTGGGTGTCAAGGTGTGGGTGTTCCGGGGCGAGGTCTTCGAAGGTATGCCCGAGGAGCCGCAGCCAAGTGAGAAGCGCAGTTCACGGAGGGGGTAAGACATGCTGCAACCGAAAAGAACCAAGTTCCGCAAACAGCATAAGGGTCGCAATCGCGGTCTTGCACAAAGTGGCAACCAGGTCTCGTTCGGCGAGTTCGGACTGAAGGCTACGGGTCGGGGACGTATCACCGCACGGCAGATCGAGGCGGCGCGCCGCGCCATCACCCGAAAAGTGCGGCGCGGCGGTAAGCTCTGGATCCGGCTGTTCCCGGACAAGCCGATCTCCAAGAAGCCACTTGAAGTGCGCATGGGTAAGGGCAAGGGCAACGTCGAGTACTGGGTTGCACTGGTGCAGCCAGGTCGCATGCTGTACGAGATCGAAGGTGTCTCCGAGGAACTGGCGCGCGAAGCCTTCCGCCTCGCCGCGGCGAAGCTGCCGGTGCAGACAAGATTTGAGAAGAGGACGATGCTGTGAGCAAGGCCGCCGAGCTACGCGGGCAGGCGCGGGAAGACCTGGAGAAGCAGCTGCTCGAGCTGCTGAAAGAGCAGTTCAACCTGCGGATGCAAAAGGGCAGCGGGCAGTTGAGTCGCCCATCGCAGTTCAAGGTCGTTCGCCGTGAGATCGCACGCATCAAGACGGTGCTCGCGGAACAGTCGGCCGCCCATAGCGCCGACGGTGGCCACTGATTGTGCCAGCATACAATGGCGGCGCCACAGGCAGCCCAGCCCAGATGGATGACAACACCATGTCCGAAGAAAACAGCAACCGAATCGCGAGCGGCCGTGTGGTCAGCAATGCCATGGACCGCACCATTACCGTGCTCGTCGAGCGGCGCGTCAAGCACCCGATCTATGGCAAGTTCCTGCGGCGGTCGATGAAGCTGCACGCCCACGACGCCGACAATGCCTGTAACCCCGGTGACTGGGTTCGGGTCGAGCAGTGCCGCCCGTTGTCCAAGACCAAGTGCTGGCGTCTGATCGACATCGTTGAGAAAGCGCGCTGATGCGTCGGATGCCGCCGCCGGGATGAGAGGACTATTTTTCAGAGGTAGGACTAGACAATGATTCAAATGCAAACCCGCCTCGGTGTCGCGGATAACAGCGGTGCGCGGGCCGTACAGTGCATCAAGGTCTTGGGTGGCTCGCATCGGCGCTATGCCAACATTGGCGACATCGTCAAGGTGACGGTGAAGGATGCCATCCCGCGGGGCAAGGTGAAGAAGGGCGATGTGTTCAGCGCCGTGGTGGTTCGCACGCGCAAGGGCGTGCGTCGTCCGGACGGCTCACTGATCCGCTTCGACGGTAACGCTGCCGTGCTGCTGAACAACCAGTTACAGCCCATTGGCACGCGCATCTTCGGGCCGGTGACACGTGAATTGCGAAGCGAGCGGTTCATGAAGATCATTTCGCTGGCCCCCGAAGTGCTTTGAGTGTGGGGTCGCATCGGCCAGGGTGGAAAAGCAATGCGCAAAGTTAAAGTGGGCGACGACGTGATGGTCGTCACCGGTAAAGACAAGGGTAAGCGGGGCACCGTGCTGCGTGTCATCGACACGAGCCACGTCGTCGTCGAGAATGTCAATATAGCCAAGAAGCATCAAAAGCCAAACCCCAACAAGGGCGTCGGCGGCGGGATCATCGACAAGGAAATGCCGCTGCACGTCTCCAACGTCGGGCTCTACAACCCGGCGAAAGACGGCCCCGACCGGGTTGGCTTCAAGGTGCTTGGCGACGGCCGCAAAGTGCGGATCTTCAAGTCCGACGGCGAAGTCGTCGACGTTTGAGTTGAGCAGATATGTCCAGACTCGCAACACAATATCAGGAGCAGATCGTCCAACAACTGCAGGAACGCTTTGACTACGGCAGTGTGATGCAGGTGCCACGGTTGGTAAAAGTCACCCTGAACATGGGGGTCGGCGAGGCGATCAACGATAAAAAGATCATGGAGAATGCCGTCGGTGATCTGACCCGGATCGCCGGTCAGAAGCCCATCGTGACCAAGGCCCGGAAGTCGGTGGCGGGCTTCAAGATTCGCGAGGGCTGGCCGATCGGCTGCAAAGTAACGTTGCGGCGCGAGCGTATGTATGAGTTCCTTGATCGACTCATCAATATCGCGATTCCGCGCATCCGTGACTTCCGGGGCCTGAGTCCCAAGGCATTCGATGGCCGCGGCAACTATTCCATGGGTGTGCGTGAGCAGATCATTTTTCCGGAAATCGACTACGACAAGATCGATACGATTCGCGGGCTTGATGTCACGATCACCACGACGGCGCGCACCGACGATGAGGGACGCGCGTTGCTGGATGCATTCAATTTTCCGTTTCGCACATAGGTCGAGTCATGGCGAAAAAGAGCATGGTGGCGCGTGAAGTCAAGCGGGCACGGACAGCGGCGCGGTTCGCTGCGAAGCGCGAGCGTCTCAAGGCCATTATCAACGATCGCAGCGCCGAGCCTGAGACGGTTGATGGCGCCGTCATGGCGCTACAAAAACTGCCGCGGGACGCGAGCCCCGCGCGCAAGCAGCGGCGTTGTCGTGTCAGTGGTAGGCCACACGCGGTCTATCGCAAGTTTGGCCTTTGCCGGAACAAGCTGCGCGAAGCGGTGATGCGTGGTGACGTGCCGGGTGTGGTGAAGGCGAGCTGGTAATTGCGGCCTGGCTACCAGGTCCATAATCGGGGGCAGCGGCGGGCATCGCAGCAGTCCCAATCCGGGTATCGCGTCGACGGCGGCGGCCTGACCTGAGGAGTCAAACCTATGAGTATGTCGGATCCCATCGCGGATATGCTGACGCATATTCGCAACGGCCAGGCACGCGGAAAGATCACGATCCGCATGCCGGCCTCGAAACAGAAAAGCGCCATCGCTGCATTGCTCAAAGACGAGGGGTACATCACCGATTTTGCGGTGCATGAGGCCGACGGTAAGGTGCAGTTGGAGCTGCGGCTGAAATATTTCCGTGGTAAGCCCGTCATCGAAGAGCTCAAGCGCGTGTCCCGGCCAGGGCTGCGCATCTATCGCGGTTGCAACGAGCTGCCCCGGGTGTGGGCGGGGCTCGGTGTGGCCATCGTCTCCACGTCCAAAGGTCTGATGACGGACCGCCAAGCCCGGGAAGCGGGTCACGGCGGCGAAATCATCGCCTACGTTGCGTAACAGGAGGCCGGACATGTCACGAGTTGCAAAAGCACCCGTTGCGGTCCCTGCCGGCGTGGAGGTGCGGGTCAGCGGTCAAGAAGTCGCGGTCAAAGGACCAAAGGGCACCATGGATTGGAGAGTGCATGATAGCGTATCCGTCGCGGTCGACGATGGCCTGGTGCGCGTCGCCCCTGAAGGCGGCCGTCCCGAACATTGGGCCATGGCCGGTACGACCAGGGCGCTGATCAATAATATGGTTGTGGGTGTGAGCACCGGCTTCGAGCGAAAGCTCAGTCTTGTGGGTGTCGGCTACCGAGCACAGGCCAAGGGCAAAGTCCTCAGTCTCTCCCTCGGCTTCTCGCATCCCATCGACTACGCGGTGCCAGACGGTATCGACATCGAGACGCCCGCCGCGACCGAGATCGTCGTCAGGGGCTCGGACAAGCAGCGCGTCGGTCAGGTGGCCGCCGAGATCCGCGGCTTCCGCCCGCCGGAGCCATACAAGGGCAAGGGTGTGCGCTACGCCGATGAGTACGTCGTGCGTAAAGAGGCGAAAAAGAAATAGGGTGTCAGTGATGGACAAGAAACAATCACGGCTGCGGCGGGCCGCCCGGGCCCGCGCGAAGATTCGCGAGCTGGGCGCGCACCGGCTTTGTGTGCACCGTTCGCCACAGCATATCTATGCGCAGATCATCACGCCCGCCGGCGACCACGTCGTCACCAGTGCGTCCACGCTCGACAAAGAGTACCGCCAGAGCGCCGAAGGGCATTCCGGCAATGCCGCGGCGGCGGCGGCGATCGGGCGCCTGGTGGCCGAGCGGGCACGGGCAGCCGGCATCGAGCACGTGAGCTTCGATCGCTCCGGCTTCAAATATCACGGGCGTGTCAAGGCGTTGGCCGATGCCGCGCGCGACAACGGGCTCAAGTTCTGAGGAAGGGCACATGGCAGCATTCAATCCCAAGCCCGAAGGTGACGAGCTCCTCGAAAAGCTCATCTCGGTCAACCGTGTCGCCAAGGTGGTGAAAGGTGGTCGCGTCTTCGGTTTCGGCGCGCTCACGGTCGTCGGTGACGGCAAGGGGCGGGTCGGCTTCGGTACCGGCAAAGCGCGGGAGGTTCCGGTGGCGATCCAGAAGGCCATGGAATCGGCACGCAAGAACATGGTCGATGTTCGCCTCAAGGGCAGTACGTTGCAATATCCGTTGGTGGGCCGCCACGGCGCCGCCCGGGTATACATGCAGCCGGCGTCGGAGGGAACCGGTATCATCGCCGGTGGCGCCATGCGGGCCGTGTTCGAAGTGGTGGGTGTGCAAAACGTGCTCGCCAAGTGCCTTGGCACCAACAACGCCATGAATGTCGTGCGTGCCACCATCAATGGCCTCACCGAGATGGCCGACGCGGAGCTCGTCGCAGCCAAGCGCGGAAAGCCTGTCGAGGAGATCCGGTCATGAAGGACGAGTCGACGATGATGCGGGTTCAGCTTTACCGCAGTCTGCATGGCCGGCTGAAGGCTCACCAGGCCTGTGTCAGGGGCCTCGGACTGCGGCGCATGCATCAGATCGTTGAGGTGGAAGATACGCCAGCCACCCGCGGTATGCTGAACAAGGTCACCTACATGGTGCGTGAAGTCACCGGGAGCTGACATGCAACTTAACGATTTGAAGCCGGCGCCGGGCAGCCGTCCCTCGCGCTTGCGGGTTGGTCGCGGCATCGGCAGCGGGCTTGGCAAAACCGGCGGTCGCGGTCACAAGGGCCAGAAGTCCCGCACCGGTGGATTCCACAAAATTGGCTTCGAAGGCGGCCAGATGCCGTTACAACGGCGTCTGCCGAAGGTGGGCTTTCATTCGCGCGGCGCCTCGGACCGCGACGAAATCCGCCTCGGCGAGCTGACACGGATCGCGGGTGACGAAGTAACGCTGGATGCATTGCGCGCCGCCGGTTTGATCAGTCGCGCCGTCAAGCGGGTGAAAATCATCAAGTCCGGGAAGCTCGATCGGGCGCTGACCGTACGTGGCCTGGCAACCACCCATGGTGCTCGGGCCGCCATCGAGGCCGCCGGCGGCTCTGTGCTGGAGGATTGAGCGCGGCTGACGCGCACCGCGACCGTGCCTCAGCGACCGCGCCGACCGAACAGCGACGATCAGCACCCGGCCCCACGCATCGGCCGCAGGCTAGCTCAACCACAGGTTCGACGAGAAACCTATGGCGAAAAGTAGTGTATCCGCCATGCAATCCCTTGGGGGGATGGGCAGGCTCACCGAGCTGCGACAGCGCTTGCTGTTCGTGCTCGGTGCCTTGCTGGTCTACCGCATTGGCACCTTCATCCCTGTGCCCGGGGTCAACCCGGAGGCACTGGCCGTCCTGTTCGACCAAAACCAGGGCTCCATTCTGGACATGTTCAACATGTTCTCCGGGGGCGCTCTGGAGCGGGCGAGCATCCTGGCGCTGGGCATCATGCCGTACATCTCGGCCAGCATCATTATGCAGCTGATGGCCGCGGTGATCCCGAAGCTCGAGCAACTGAAGAAGGAAGGCGAGTCCGGACGTCGCAAGATCACCCAGTACACCCGCTACGGTACGGTGGTGCTTGCGACCTTTCAGGCCATCGGCATCTCCATCGCCCTACAGGGCCAGACAGCAGGTGGCTCGCCCATCGTCGTGCAACAGGGCTTTGGGTTCGTCTTCACCGCGGCGGTGTCCCTGGTGACCGGCACCATGTTCCTCATGTGGCTCGGAGAGCAGATCACCGAGCGCGGCATCGGCAATGGCATCTCGCTGATCATCTTCGCCGGCATCGTCGCCGGACTCCCGGCCGCTGTGGGCGGTACCTTGGAGCTGGTACGCACCGGCGAGATGAATGCCCTGACCGTGCTCGCGCTGTTCGCTTTGGCGCTGGCGGTTACGGCCTTCGTGGTGTTCGTCGAGCGCGGGCAACGGCGGATCACGGTCAACTACGCCCGGCGACAGCAGGGGCGGCGGATGATGGCGGCACAGAGCACACACCTGCCGCTGAAATTGAACATGGCAGGGGTGATCCCGCCGATCTTCGCATCCAGCATCATCCTGTTTCCGGGCACACTCGGGCAATGGTTCGGCCAGTCGGAGGATCTGCGCTGGCTTGCGGACATCACAGCGAAGCTATCGCCCGGCGAGCCGATCTATGTGATCTTCTACGCCGCGGCGATCATCTTTTTCTGTTTCTTCTACACGGCGTTGGTGTTCAATTCCAAGGATACGGCGGACAACCTGAAGCGCTCCGGGGCGTTCATACCAGGCATTCGTCCCGGCGAGCAGACCGCACGCTATATCGACACCGTAATGACGCGCCTGACGGCCGCAGGCGCCTTGTACATCACCGCAGTGTGCCTGCTGCCGGAGTTTCTGATCGTCGGCTGGAATGTACCCTTCTACTTCGGTGGCACCTCGTTGCTGATCGTCGTGGTGGTCGTGATGGATTTCATGGCCCAGGTGCAGGCACACCTGATGTCGCACCAATACGAGGGGCTGATGAAAAAGGCAAACCTCAAGGCGCCGGGCGCAGGTCTCACGCGCTGATCCGCGCGCGGATCAAGGGATTCGGCTTGCTGGACTAAACGGTAACGCGGACGTCGCCGGGATGCCGCTTCAGGCATGGTGGCGGCTGACGCTGGGAGAGAGCAATGAAAGTACAGGCATCGGTGAAGAAAATTTGCCGCCACTGCAAGATCATCCGCCGACACGGCAAGGTGAGGGTGATCTGCAAGGATGTCAGGCATAAGCAGCGTCAAGGCTGAGGTTTGTTTACTTGACGCAACAGACTGGGATTGGTATCCTGCGCGGTTTACGTTCGCGCACCGACCACTAAGGAGTCGAGAGCATGGCCCGCATAGCCGGTGTCAACATACCTGATCGTAAGCATGCGGTCATTGCGCTGACTGCCATCTATGGCGTCGGACGTACCCGTGCGGCGCAAATTTGCGATTCTGCAAACGTTCCGGAGACGACACGAATCCAGGATCTCTCCGAAGACGAGATCGATCGACTGCGCACCGAGGTGGGCAGGCACACGGTGGAAGGCGATCTTCGCCGTGAAGTGTCGATGAATATCAAACGCTTGATGGACCTCGGTTGTAACCGTGGTATCCGCCACCGCCGCGGCCTGCCGCTGCGCGGACAGCGGACGCGGACGAACGCGCGCACGCGCAAGGGTCCACGGCGCCCCATCAAGCGCTGACGACCACGCTGTCAGCGCGTGAGACAACGAGTTTTTTACACGGGCCGCCGCATCTCGCGGTGGTCGCGTTTCTTAGCGGGAGTTCTCGGTGGCCAAGCCGGTTAAAACACGCAAAAAGGTCAAGAAGCAGGTGGCGGATGGCATCGCCCATGTGCACGCGTCCTTTAATAACACGATCATCACGATCACCGATCGTCAGGGTAACGCGTTGGCATGGGCCACCGCGGGCGGCTCCGGCTTCCGGGGGTCGCGCAAGAGCACACCCTTCGCAGCCCAGGTTGCGGCATCGCGTGCGGGTGCGGCGGCCAAGGAGTTTGGCGTGCTCAACCTGGACGTCAACGTGAAAGGCCCGGGCCCTGGTCGCGAGTCTGCGGTGCGTGCGCTGAACAACGCGGGCTTCAAGGTGACGAGCATCACCGATGTGACGCCCATCCCCCACAATGGCTGCCGTCCGCCGAAGAAGCGGCGGGTCTAACGGAGAGGGTTTCGCAATGGCAAGGTACATCGGACCCACCTGCAAGCTGGCGCGTCGAGAGGGCACCGACCTGGGCCTCAAGAGCCGGGCGCGTGCGCTGGAAACGAAGTGCAACATGGAGAAGACGCCGGGGCAGGCCGTCGAGCGCCGGCGGCGGCTATCGGACTACGGTGTCCAGCTGCGCGAGAAGCAGAAAGTACGCCGCATGTATGGCGTCATGGAGAAGCAATTTCGCGGTTATTACCAGGAGGCAGCGCGGCGCAAAGGGGCCACTGGCGAGAACTTGCTCCAACTGCTGGAGCGCCGCCTCGATTCTGTCGTGTATCGCATGGGCTTCGGGTCGACTCGGGCCGAGGCACGGCAGCTGATCAATCACAAGGGCGTGCTGGTCAACGGCAAGGCTGTGTCCATCCCTTCCTTCGTGGTCTCGCCCGAGGACGAGATCGAGGTCCGAGAGAAGGCGAAGAAGCAGGTGCGGGTGCAAAATGCCATGGCACTCGCCGAGCAGTATGGGTTCGTCGATTGGATCGAGGTCGACACCAAGGCCGCCAAAGGCGTGTTCAAGCGCATTCCCGATCGCACGGATCTGCCAGCGGACATCAACGAATCGCTGATCGTCGAGCTGTACTCGAAGTAACGCATTCAGGGTATCGAGCCCAGAGGTTTGAATATGGCAGAGGCCGGGAGCGGATTCCTCAAGCCGCGCATTGTCAAGGTGGAGCCGGTGGCCGGCTCGAAGCATCGGGCCCGGGTCTCGTTGGAGCCACTCGAGCGTGGGTTCGGTCACACGCTGGGTAATGCCTTGCGGCGTATCCTATTGTCGTCGATGGACGGCTGTGCGGTTACGGAAGTGGAGATTCAGGGCATCCTCCACGAGTACACCACCATCGAAGGTGTTCAGCAAGACGTTCTGGAGATTCTGCTCAACCTGAAAGAGCTTGCTGTCGCGCTGAATGGGCGCGACGAGGCAACGTTCACGCTGAGCAAGGTCGGTCCCGGGCCGGTGAGCGCAGGCGATATCGCCATCGATCACACCGCTGAGATCGCGAACCCTGAACTGCTGATCGCCAATCTGACCGGTGAGACGGAGCTTAGCATGACCATCACCATCCGCCGGGGGCGTGGCTATGAGCCGGCCACCCAGCGTGATGCGGACATGGGTGAGGATCGGCCGATCGGCAAGCTGCCGTTGGATGCATCCTTCAGCCCGGTGCGGCGTGTCGCCATCGAAGTGCCGTCGGCGCGTGTCGAGCAGCGGACCGACCTTGATCGACTCGTAATCGATTTGGAGACCAACGGCACCATCGATCCACAGCAGGCCATCCAGCGTGCCGCGGGCATTTTGCGTGATCAGTTGTCGAGCTTCGTTGATCTCGAAACCTCGGTGGGTGGCGAGGCGCCGGCGGAGCATGCGCCCAAAGAGCCGCCGTTCGACCCTATTTTGGTGCGGCCGGTGGACGAGCTGGAGCTCACAGTACGCTCCGCGAATTGTCTCAAGGCCGAGAACATTTATCTCATCGGCGATCTGATCCAGCGCACGGAAGTCGAGCTGCTGAAGACGCCCAATCTCGGCAAGAAATCCCTCACCGAGATCAAAGACGTGCTGGCGACGCGTGGGCTGTCGCTAGGGATGCGGCTCGACAATTGGCCGCCCGAGAACATCGACGAGCTGATGGTCAAATAATCTCCCGGGCAGCCCCCAGCGGGGCTGAGCCCGGGCTTGAGCAGACGGAATAAAGATCATGCGCCACCGTAAAGCAGGCAGGCAACTCAATCGCAACAGCACTCATCGCAATGCGATGTTCAGCAACATGGCGGGCTCGCTGATCCGCCACGAATTGATCAAGACCACGCTGCCGAAGGCGAAGGAGCTGCGTCGGGTGGCGGAACCGCTGATCACGTTGGGAAAAACCGATTCCGTGCATCATCGCCGCCTCGCCTTCGCGCGCTTGCGTGACAAGGTCGCCGTCGGCAAGCTCTTCACCGAGCTGGGTCCGCGTTACCAATCACGGCCAGGTGGCTATTTGCGTATCCTGAAGTGTGGGTATCGCCCCGGCGACGCCGCCCCCATGGCATACGTGGAGCTCGTGGACCGCCCGGTGTCCGATGAGTCGGATACCGATACGCTGAATACCGATTGACATTGGTGATGGCGCAGGACAAGGCGCCATCCCCACGAGGCGCAGCCCCATTCCACGCAAGGCCGGATTTCTCCGGCCTTTTTTATTGAGTCCGATGCATCGCGTCACGCGTCGGCACACCATTGCGCGAGCCCGGCGGCCGCGGCGCATCGGGCTGATCACCGATTTCGGCACCGGTCCATACATCGGCCAGATCCGGCTCCTGCTCGCCGCCGCGGCGCCCGCCGTCGCCGTCGTCGACCTCATCTCGGATCTCACGCCCTGTCGTCCGGATCTCGCCGGCTATGTCTTACCCGGCTTGCTGCGCGGGATGCCGGGTCACACCCTCTACGTCTGCGTCGTCGACCCCGGCGTCGGCAGTGGGCGCGGCATTCTGGCGGCCCGCATTGGCACTGACTGGCTGCTGGCACCGGACAACGGCCTGCTGTCCCCCTTGCTATCGCAAACTGCGCCGTCCGCCGCGCCTTACCGGGATCTTTGGCGAGTGGACTGGCGGCCGGCCACGGCGTCCGCCAGCTTCCACGGCCGAGACGTCTTCACCCCTATTGCGCAGCAAATCCTCGCCGGCCGCTTACCTCAGGCGTCTCCCATCGAGCCGGCGGCGATGGTGGGGGCTGGCATGCCCCCAACCCTGGCGGCGGTGTGCTACCTGGACCACTATGGCAACGCCATGACGGGTATTCCCGCCCGGTCCGTCGGCTCGGATCGTGTCGTCAGCGTCGGGGGCGCCCGACTGCCGCGGGCGCGGACCTTCTCAGACGTCCCCGTCGGCGATGCATTCTGGTACGAGAATGCGTTCGGCTTGCTGGAGATCGCCGTGAATCAGGGGCGGGCCGACACCCAGCTCGGACTGCGTCCCGGCGATCCGGTCAGCCTGCATCCCGAGCCCGCCTGAGCGAGCCGCGCCAGGGCATACAACGCCCCCGCACGGCAACTATCCGCCGAGGCCGAATTTGCCCTGCAGTGCCGCCGCCGTGTGGCCATGGCCAGCCGCGGCGATTGCCATCGGCGGACCCTCCGCAACCATGCGTCCGCCGTCAGCCCCGCCCTCCGGGCCCAGGTCCAGCACCCAGTCGGCGGCGGCGATGAGGTCCAGGTCGTGCTCGATGACGACGACGCTGTGCCCGGCGTCCACCAGGCGTTGGAGCACGGCGATGAGGCGCTCCACGTCCGCCATGTGCAGACCCACGCTCGGCTCGTCCAGCACATACAGCGTCGGCCGCTGGGCCCGGCCCTCGGCGTCGCTGCGGGCCTTCGCCAGCTCTGCCACCAACTTGATGCGCTGGGCCTCGCCGCCGGACAGGGTGGGGCTCGCCTGCCCCAGCGTGAGATAGCCCAGGCCGACGGCCTGCAGCAGCGCCAGCGGCCGGCCGACGGCCGGGTGGGCGGCGAACAGCTCCAGGGCGCTGTCCACACTCAGGCCCAGCACCTCGCCGACACTGTGGCCACGGTAGCGAATACTGCGGGTCTCGGCGTTGAAACGGCTGCCGTGGCAGACCTCGCAGGGCAGGGTGACATCCGGCAGAAAGCTCATTTCCATGCGCTGCACGCCCTGACCGTCGCAGGCATCGCAGCGGCCGCCTTTGGTGTTGAACGAGAACCGGCCCGGCCCCCAGCCGAGCATGCGCGCCTCCGGCACCGCCGCGAACAGGCGCCGGATGTGATCCCAGAAGCCGACATAGGTGGCCGGGCAGGAGCGCGGGGTTTTGCCGATGGGCGTCTGGTCCACCTCCAGCACCCGGCTCAGGGCCCGCCAACCCTTGAGCGCCCGACACCCCTGCAGCGGCGCCCCGCGGCGCCCGGATGGCGCCTGTCGGTCGCCGCCCAGCAGCCCCTGCACCGAGCGGGCGAGCACGTCCCGCACCAGGGTGGACTTGCCGGAGCCCGACACGCCGGTGACGCACACCAGGCGCGCAAGGGGGAGGGACACCTCCAGATCGTCGAGGTTGTGGAGGTGGGCGCCGCCGATGACGAGCCGCTTCGACGGCGCCGGCGGGCAGGGGCGCGGCTCACGCCGGGGCGGTGCCGACGACCGCGCCAGATAACGGCCGGTCACCGACGCCGGGTTGGCCGCCAGCTCGGCGGCGCTGCCGCGCGCCACCAGATTGCCGCCCCCGGCGCCGGCGCCCGGCCCCAGGTCGATGATTTCATCGGCGCTGCGCATGGTGTCCTCGTCGTGCTCCACCACGATGACGCTGTTGCCGCGATCGCGTAGATCCACCAGGGTGTCGACGAGGCGGGCATTGTCGCGGTGGTGCAGGCCGATGCTCGGCTCGTCGAGCACATAGCAGACGCCCCGCAGATTGGAGCCGAGCTGTGCCGCCAGCCGGATGCGCTGCGCCTCGCCGCCGGAGAGCGTCGGCGCGCCGCGGTCCAGGGTCAGATAGCCAAGCCCCACCTGCGCCAGAAAGCCGAGCCGGCCCTGTATTTCAGCGATTACGTCGGCGCCGATGGCCTGCTCGCGGGCGTCCAGCCGCAGCTGGCCCAGCCAGTGGGCCGCCGTTGTCACCGTCAGCCCGGAGAGCTCGGCGATGTTGCGCTCGTGCAGGCGCACGGCGAGGGCCTCGGCGTTGAGTCGGGCGCCCTGGCAGCTGGGGCAGACACTGGCCGCGGCGCCCGCGCCGTTGGCCTCGAGCCACTGCCCCTCCTCGCCGGTCTGCTCGGCGTCGAACCCCGTCAGCGCCACGCCGGTCCCGAAACAGCCGGGGCACCAGCCGTGCTTGGAGTTATAAGAAAAGAGTCGTGGGTCCGGCTCCTCGAAGCCCTTGCCGCAACCCGGGCAGGTGCGGCTGGTGGAGTAGGTGACCGCCGGCGCCGAGGCGGCGGCGGGCAGCACCCGCACCAGGCCGTGACCCAGATCCAGTGCCTGCTCCAGACAGGCCGCGAGTGCCGCCTCGGTGGTGGCGCCCGGGTCCAGCGCCGCCACCGGCAGGTCGATATCATGCTCGCGGAAGCGATCCAGCTTCGGCCAGGGCTGGGTCGGCACGGGCTCGCCGTCCACCCACAGCAGCTCATGGCCTCGCCGCGCCGCCCAGGCGGCGAGGTCGTTGTAGATCCCCTTGCGCGCGATCACCAGCGGGGCCAGCAGCGTCACCGTGGTGCCCGCGTGCTCGCGGCGCAGCCGCTCCAGGATGGCCGGCCTGGGCTGCGCGGCGATGGGCAGCGCGCACTCCGGGCAGTGCTGCACGCCGAGCTTGACGTAGAGCAGGCGCAGAAAGTGATGGATCTCCGTCAGCGTGCCGACGGTGCTCTTACGCCCGCCGCGGCTGGTGCGCTGCTCGATGGCGATGGTGGGCGGGATACCGAAGATGGCATCCACATCCGCCCGCGCCGCCGGTTGCACGAACTGCCGCGCATAGGCGTTCAATGATTCCAGGTACCGGCGCTGCCCCTCGGCGAACAGGATATCGAAGGCCAGCGTGCTCTTGCCGCTGCCGGAGACGCCGGTGACCACGACGAAGCGCTCGCGTGGAATCGACAGGGTCAGATCCTTCAGATTATGCTCGCGGGCATGCCGCACGAGGATCGCGTTGCGGGTGTCGAGTGACGCGGCGCCGAGGGCGTCGTCCAGCGCGTAGATCGCTTGCGGCTCTGCGACCTGGTCCTCGTGTGGCGTGACCTGCGCGCCGGGAGTCGCCGCCGTCTCCCGCAGCGCCTGGCCCGTGTGGCTGGTGGGATGTCGAGCCACCGCCGCCGGCGTTCCGGTGCAGACCAGCTGTCCGCCGCCGTCGCCGCCTTCGGGTCCCAGGTCGATGAGCCAGTCCGCGGCCTGGATCAGATCCAGGTTGTGCTCGATGACCACCAGTGAGTGGCCGGCATCGATGAGCCGGCGGAAGGCCTTGAGCAGGGTCGCGATGTCGTCGAAGTGCAGCCCGGTGGTGGGCTCATCCAGCAAGAACAGCAGGCCCGCGCCGCGGCGCTTCCTGAGGGACTTGGCCAGGTGTCCGGCGAGCTTCAGGCGCTGCGCCTCGCCGCCCGACAGCGTCGGCACCGGCTGCCCCAGGCGCAGATAGTCCAGCCCCACGTCCGCCAGCGGCTGCAGCACGCGGGTCACCGCCGGCTGCGCGGCGAAGCGCGCCAGGGCCTCGGTGACGGTCAGATCCAGCACCTGCGCGATGTTGAGACCGGTCGCCGCCGCCGCCGGGACGCCGGCGGCGGGCGCCGGCAGGCGCACCGCCAGCAGCTCCGATTTGTAGCGGCGGCCGTTGCAGTCGGGGCAGCGCAGATAGACGTCGGACAGGAACTGCATCTCGACGTGCTCGAAGCCGGAGCCTGCACACGTGGGGCAGCGCCCGGGGCCCGAATTGAAGCTGAAATGGCCCGCCTTGTAGCCGCGCTCCTGCGCCATGGGGGTGGCGGCGAACAGCTTGCGGATGGGGTCCAGCGCGCCGACGAAGCTGGCCGGGTTGGAGCGCGACGTGCGCCCGATGGGCGACTGGTCCAGCATCAGCACGTCATCGATATGCTCGGCACCGGTCAGCGCCTCGCAGTCACCCGGGGTGCCCTCCGGGTGTCCCTTGGCCTTGGCCAAATGGCGGAACAGGATGTCGTGCACCAGCGTCGATTTGCCGGAGCCGGAGACGCCGGTGATCACCACCAGGCGCCCGAGCGGGATGTCCACGTCGATGCCTTGGAGATTATGCGCCCGGGCGCCGCGGATACCGATCACCGGATCAGCGGCGGCGGCGGGATGGGGCTGTCGTGGCGGCTCCACCCGTCGGCGCCCGGCCAGGTAGTCGCCGGTGAGGGAGCCGCTGGTCTCCAACAAGGCCGAGGGCGTGCCCTGGAACACCAGCGCGCCGCCGCGCTCGCCGGGGCCCGGGCCGATGTCCAGAATGCGGTCCGCCGCCCGCATCACCTGCGGGTCGTGCTCCACCACCAGCAGGGTGTTGCCCTGATCCCGGAGCCGGTGCAGGATGCCCACCACCCGATCCATGTCCCGCGGATGCAGTCCGATGCTCGGCTCGTCGAGCACGAACAGCGTATTCACCAGCGAGGTGCCCAGGGCCGTGGTGAGGTTGATGCGCTGCACCTCGCCGCCGGAGAGGGTGCGCGACTGCCGGTCCAGCGTCAGATATCCCAGGCCCACCGCCGTCAGGTACCGCAGGCGCGCGCGGATATTGCCCAGCAGCAGCGCCATGGCCTGGTCCATACTGCCAGGCAATTGCAGATCGTCGAAGAACACCCGGAGCCGCGCCATGGGCAGGCGCATGAGGTCGTGCACGTTGAGCCCGGGCAGACCGAGCCAGGCGGTGGCCGCCATCTGCACACGCGCATGGCGAAAACGCTCGCCCCGCGTGAGTGCGGCATCGGCGAGCCCGTGGTCGCCGATGCGACAATCCAGTGCGGCGTCCTTGAGCCGGGCCCCCTGGCAGGCGGGGCAGACGTCGTAGCTGCGGTAGCGCGAGAGCAGCACCCGCACATGCATCTTGTAGGCGCGTCCCTCCAGCCAGGCGAAGAACCGGCGGATGCCGTACCAGACACGCGCCTCCCACTCGCCTTCGCCCTCCAGCACCCATTCCCGGTCCGCCGCCGAGAGGTCCCGCCAGGGCACATCCGTCGGCACGCCGCGGCGGTGGGCGAAGGCCATCAGGTCCTCCTGCACCTCGGCGTAACTGTCGGACTGGATGGGCTTGATGGCGCCCGCCAGCAGGCTCTTCGACGCGTCCGGCACCACCAGCGACCAGTCGATGCCGATGACGCGTCCGAAGCCCCGGCAGGTATCGCAGGCCCCGAGCGGCGAGTTGAATGAGAACAGCGCCGGCTGCGGGTCGCGGTAGTGGATATCGCAGTCCGGGCAGTGCAGGTCGGCCGAGAAGCGCCAGGGCGCGCCGGGATTGCGATCGGCATCCAGCGGATACACCCGAAGCCGCCCGCGACCGTGCTCCAGCGCGGCGGCGAGCGCCTCGACGGCGCGGCCCTGGTGCTCGGCGTCCAGCCGCAGGCGATCCTGGACCACTTCCAGGCACCGGTCGGTTTCGGTCAAAAAGCGGATGTAACCCTGCTGGCCGAGGAGCTCCTTGAGCTGTGTCGGCGTCATGGACGCCGGCAGCGGCACGTCGAAGCTGATCAACGCCCGCACCGGGTCCGGGCGCGCGCCGGCCTCCACACGGTCCTGGCCCGTACGATGCCTCAGCGCGCCCCAGATACTCTCCGGCGTATCCCGGCGCACCTCCCGGCCGCAGCCGCGGCAAAACAAGCGCGCGCTGCGGGCGAACAGGAGCTTCAGGTGATCGTTCAGCTCCGTCATGGTCCCGACGGTGCTGCGCGACGTGCGCACCGGGTTGGTCTGGTCGATGGCGATGGCCGGCGGGATGCCGTCGATGCGCTCGGCGCGCGGGCGGTCCATCCGGTCCAGGAATTGGCGTGCGTAGGGCGAGAAGGTCTCCACGTAACGCCGCTGGCCTTCGGCATAGACGGTGTCGAAGGCCAGCGACGATTTGCCCGAGCCTGACACGCCGGTGATGACGATCAGCTCGCCGAGGGGCAGGTCCAGGTCCAGGTTCTTGAGATTGTTCTGCCGCACGCCGCGCAGGCGGATGCGATCATGGGCGTCGCGCATGGTGGGTGTTCGGGGCGGGGCGGCGGCACGCGGCGGCGACCGCTTGGTAAACCCCGCATCATCGCAGGCATCGGCGGCGCGTCAAGTCAGCGCTGGGCGGCCGTCGGCCCCGGATGCCCCGGCCCGCGGCGACGCGCCCCAGGCGACGCCGGCGCGCGCCAGCCCTGCCGGGGGTGGGCCGGGCGCTATCCGCCCGGCGCTGGCGTGCCCGCGCACTCGGCGGGCGGCGTTTCGCCCAGGGCTCGCAGCCAGATGCAGAGCAGCTCGACACCCATCCCGCGGCCGCCGGCGGCACTGGTCAGCACCACCAATCCGGCTTGGCGCTCGGGCACGGCCGCAAAGAGCCCGTGCCAGTTGGGCGGATTGTCCCCGGGATGGTAGACCAGGGTATGGCCGGTATCCGGCAGGGTCTTGAGCGCCATGCCGAGGCCGTACTCGGAGCCGGCGAAGAGCAGCGCGTTCGCGGTGCTCGGCTGCGGCGTCAGGGAGCGCTGTACCAGCTGCGGATCGAGCACGCCGCGGCCCGGGGGCTCGCCGCAGGGTCCGCGCATGAGCGCCGCGACGAAGCGCGCATAGTCCGCAGCCGTGGTCTGCAAGCCGGCGGCCCCGAGCGCCGAGAAGCTCCGCGCCGGCGCCGGTGCGCCGGTGTCGTCGTAGGTGACGGCCAGCGGCGGGGCGGGGTCGGGGCGCTCCGGCAGGCTGGAGCGGAACATATGGAGCCGCCGCAGGATGCGTCCCTCGGCGAGATTCGCGAAGCGCTCGTTGGCCGTTTGGCGGATGATCATCTCCGCCAGCGCATAGCCGCCGGCGGAGTCGTCGAAGCCGATGCCCGGCGGCGCGAGGATGGCCACCGGCTGGCCGCCGGCGTCCAGCGCGCCGGCGTAGGACTGATTCAGGCTTTGCACCGTCTCGTCCGGTCCGAAGCCCGCGTAGCGGGAGATGGACAGCCCCGCCGTATGGCTGAGCACGCGCCGCGGTGTGACGGCCGCCGGGTCGTAAGGAGACTCCGGCAGATTCCGCCCACGCAGATACCTGCTCACCGGCTGGTCGAGGTCGATGCGCCCCCGGTCTGCGAGGGTCAGCAGCGTCCAGGCGGTGATGGGCCAGGTCATGGTGCCCACCTGAAAGATCGTATCCGGCGAGAAGGGGATGCGCTTCTCGGGCTCGGCCCAACCGTAGCCCGCCGTCCAGCGTAGGTGTCCGTTACCGACCAGCGCCACCGCGGCGCCCGGCAGCGCGTAGCGTTGGATCAGCACCGGTACGGCGTCCTGCACGGCCAGGTCGGCGCGCTCCACCATCGCCTGCTCGGCGGGCCCGAAGTCGCAGTCGCGCCCGGGCTGCGAGCGCGCGGCCTCGGCGCAGGTCATCAGGCCGAGCAAAAGGATCGCGGCGCGCCGGAATAGGTGCCTGGGCTTGCGGCGGGCGGGTCTCATGCGTCTGTGGGGGCGCCTGGGCGCAGCCGCCGCGCCACGGTGACCGCCGCCAGCACAGCCGCCGGCAGTAGCAGCCACGGCAGCCAGCCCGCCGCACCGGCGTCCAGTGCCAGAATGAGCCCGATGATGGCGAAGACGATGGCGCGGTCGCCGGTGTTCATGGGGCCGTCTGCGCGCCGGGCATCGCCGCGGGCGAGGGGTGCCAGGCCGGCGATGTCCACCAAGAGGCCCAACACCACCAGCACCACCACCGGCGCCGCCGGCACACCCGGATAGGCGGCGAGCGGCAGGTAGAGGCAGACGTCGCCGGCGGCGCTGATCACCGCGCGCACCGCGGGATCCGCCGGTGCCGCGCGATGGCGCTCCGCAAGACCGGTGGCCACGGTCAGGGCCGCGGCGCGCGCCGCCAGTGCGCACGGCAAGAGCAAAAGCACCGTGTGCAAGCCCGGCAGCACCGCCGGTAGCACGAGCAGCAGCAGGCCCACCAGTGCGGCGCCGGCGAGCACGGCGCGGTGCAGGGCATCCGGCGTCGTGCCGGACGTCGCGGCGCGTGCCGTCAGGGCTGCGAGGGACTCACGCAGCGGTTGCCGCAAATTGTCGAAGAAATCCATGTATCGACTCCGAGTTGCATGACACCGTATCGGCGGCTTCGCCGCCGATGATGGAGGCCGGCGGTGGCTTCCGGCCCGCTCGCCCGCATTGTCGCCGGTCTTGAGCATCCACCGCCAGCGTGTCCCGAAGGAGCCCGCCATGACCGTCGCCACCATTTCCCTGCCCAGCCACCTCGCCGAGCGCGTGCGGCCCGTGGCGGCACGCGAGCCCGATCCGCGGGGGGAATTGGTCCTGTACTGGATGCACCATGCCGTGCGTGGTCATGAGAATCCGGCCCTGGACACGGCCCGCCATGCCGCCGCGGCCCTTGGGCTGCCGCTGCTGGTATACCAGGGCCTCGGCGGCCGCCACCGCTTCAACGCCGACCGCCATCATGCCTTCATTCTGGAGGGTGCCCGTGACGCCCATGCGGAGCTCGCCGCGCAGGGGCTGCGCGCCGTCTTCCACCTGCCGACCGATCCGGGCGCCGCGCCGTCGCCCCTGTATGCCCTGGCGCAGCGCGCGGCGCTGGTGATCACCGAGGACTTTCCGGCCCCGCCGCATCCCGCCTGGACCGAGCGGCTCGCCGCCCGCAGCGAAGCCCCCGTATGGCGCGTAGACTGCGCCTGCGTCATACCCATGCGGCTGCAGCCGCGTCGCTTCAAGCGTGCCTTCGAGCTGCGCCGCGCCAACGAGCAGGCCTATGCCGAGCGCATCGCGCCCCCCTGGCCGGTCTGCGACGCCGCCGCGGCGCCCTATGCCGGCGCATTGCCATTCACGCCGCTGGACCTGAGCACGGCGGACATCCCGGCACTCTGTGCCGCCTGCGCCATCGATCACAGTTTGCCGCCGGTGGCCCACACCCGCGGCGGCGCCCGGGCGGGCTATGCGCGCTGGGACACGTTCAGGCGCTGCGGCCTCGACAGCTACCACCGCCGCCGCAACGACGCCGCCGAGGCCTGGCCGCGCGGCGTCAGTCGTCTGTCGCCCTATCTGCACCACGGCCATGTCGCCGTGTTTCGCATCGCCCGGGAGGCGGCCGCCGCCGGCGGCGAAGGCGCCGAGAAGTTCCTCGATGAGCTGCTCATCTGGCGGGAGCTGGCACACAACTTCTGCTTCTTCGCCGACGACCCCGAGGCTTGGGACAGTCTGCCGGGCTGGGCCCGGGAAACCCTCGACAACCATGTCGACGATGCGCGCGAGCGGGTGCTGGATCACGAGCGCCTGGCGCGCGGCGCCAGCGGCGACCGGCTTTGGGATCTGGCGCAGCGCTCACTGCTGGCGCATGGCGAGCTGCACAACAACCTGCGCATGACCTGGGCCAAGGCCATTCCCCAGTGGACCGAATCGCCGCGGCGTGCCCTCGCCGAGCTCATCGATCTCAACCACCGCCATGCCCTCGACGGCTCGGATCCCAACTCCTACGGCGGCCTGTTGTGGACCCTCGGGCTGTTCGATCGGCCGTTTGCGCCGGAACGCCCCGTCATCGGTACCCTGAGGCCCCGCAGCACCGCCGATCACGCCCGCCGCCTTGACCTCACCACCTACGCCCGCCGGGTGCGATCACCGGCGAGCGGAGGGCGTCTGCGTATCGCCGTCATCGGCGCCGGACTCGCCGGGCTCGCCGCGGCAAGGGCGCTGGCCGATCAGAACCACGAAGTGGTGGTGTTCGAAAAATCCCGGGGTCGCGGTGGGCGGGCCGCCACGCGGCGCGTGGCGCAGGCACCGGACGGTGCGGTGGTGGCGGATCATGGTGCCCAGTATTTCACCGCCCGCGATCCCCGCTTCGCGCGCCGGGTGGCGAGCTGGGCCCGGCGCGGCGTCGTCGCACCCTGGCCGGCGCGGCTCGGCGCCGTCTGTGATGGCCGCGTGGTCCCCGCCGGCGATGGCGACGCCCGCTGGGTGGGCGTCGCGGGCATGAGCGCGCTCGGGCGCATGCTGGCGGACGGACTGGACCTGCGGCTCTCCACCCGGGTCGCGCCACCGGTGCGGACCGACGCGGGCTGGACCCTGTTCAGCAGCGACGATGCCACCGGCAGCACGGCAAGCCCTGTTGCCCTGGGGCATTTCGACCGGGTGCTGGTGAGTGCGCCCGCGCCGCAGGCGGCGCCATTGCTGGCGGCGGCGCCGGCGCTGGCGGCGCACGCCGCGGCGGTGCCCATGACCCCCTGCTGGACTGTGCTGCTGGCGCTCGCCGCGCCGTTGTGCCTGGACTGGGACGCCCTGTTCGTCAACGACGGTCCCCTCGGCTGGGTGGCCCGGGATTGCGGCAAACCGGGGCGTGCCCGGGGGCGGGCGGGTCAGGTGTGGGTCTTGCATGCGACGAGCGCGTGGACGCGGGCGCACCTGGAGGACGCGCCCGAAGCGGTGGCGAGCGCCCTGATCGGCGCCTTCGCGGCACTTGTGGGCGCCACCCTGCCGACGGTCGTCTGGCAACAGGCACACCGATGGCTTTATGCCCGTGCCGAGCAGCCCTTATCGGCGGGCTGTCTATGGGATGCGGCCCTCGGCATCGGCGCCTGCGGCGACTGGTGCGCCGATGGCCGCATCGAGGGCGCCTGGCTCAGCGGTGAGGCGCTGGCGGGGCGGGTGCTCGGCGCCGCGGCTGCCACCGCAGGCACCGCCTCCTGGGGCGGCTGACCCGGCCTGGATGCGCGCTCCAGGCCGCTGTCGGCGCCGTTCGGCCGGTCCGGAGCGCCCCTGTTCCGAGGCCTGCGACCCTGCCCCTTGACGCCGCCGGAATTTGGGCCAAACTCTGAATTAGCACTCAGCATCAAAGAGTGCTAAAACTTTGTGACGGCGGTGGTGCTGCCATCCTCGGCCAGCTACGCGGGTCCGGCCAACACCGGCCGGCGGCGGTGTCGGGGTCCGTGCCTACCCGTGACCCAACCTGCCAAGCGGGAGGCCCCAGCGGCGGCGCTCGTCGCCCCACATCGTGCAACCCAAACTGCGCACCACCGGCGCAGAGGAGCGACAGCGATGTTCGGAACCTTCACCGGTCTGCAAGGCAATGTGTTCGACCAACTGAACCGCCTCCAGCGCGAGCTCGACGAGTCCTTCGGCCTTTGGCCGCAGGCGGCGGAGCTGCGCGCTCCCGGCTGGGGCAGCTGGCCGCCCATCAATATCGGCGCGACGGCCGAGCGGGTGGACGTCTATCTGTTCGCACCCGGTCTCGACGCCGCTGAGCTGGACATCAACATCCAGCGGAATCTGCTCACCGTCGCCGGTCAGCGGCGCCTGGAGCGCGGCGAGAAGCAGCGCTGGTATCGCACCGAGCGCCACAGCGGCGAGTTCCGCCGGGCGGTGACCCTGCCCGAGGATGTGGACCCCGAGCGCGTGGACGCGAGCTATCGCGACGGCGTGCTGCACGTGTCGGTGCAGCGGCGCGCATCGAGCCAGCCGCGACGGATCAGCATCAGCTGACACCGCAGCGCTCGTCGTGAGCGCCCGCCATCAGCCATCCGATTCCTGGAGGACACCATGACCACCGAAACCAGCCGCAACGCAACCGAAACCGCCCGCAGCCCGGCGCGCCGGGCCGACGAAGCACTGCGACCGCCAGTCGACGTCTTCGAGGACGCCGAGGGCATCACCATCGAAGCCGACATGCCCGGCGTGTCCAAGGACCGCCTGCATGTGCAGGTGGATGCCAACACGCTCCGGATCGAGGGCGAGGTGCAAATCGAGCTGCCCGAGGCCGCCGAAGCGTTGTATGCGGATGTGCGCAGCACCCGCTACAGCCGCAGCTTTACCCTGAGCAATGAGCTCATGACGGACCAGATCGACGCCAGCCTCAAGGACGGCGTGCTGCGGCTGCACATCCCGAAGCATCCGGAGCAGCGCCCGCGGCGCATCGAAGTGCGGGCCGCCTGAGGGGCTGGCGCTCGGGGGCCAGGACCGCGTGCTTCCGTGCGGCGGTCATCGATCCTCGGCCGACGCCCGCACTCATGAGCGAGCGTCCCGAGTCGATGACGACGACGGCAAGGACGACGACGGCAATCCGAGGACGGAATTCAGCGTCGATGACATGCCGGGCGACCTGCTGTACGGGGGTGCCTAGGGGTCCGAGGGGTGCCGGGATGGGTTCCGCCTCGGTCCCGGCCCCTTCAGCGAGCGCGAGCGGTGAGCCCCAACGGCGAACCGTCGTCCCCAACGTTTTTCACAACCCAACTGACAGGAGGTTAAGCCATGACGACGCTACAGCAAGTGCGCGAAGGCCTGAGCCAGGCCTGGGATCGTGTCGTGGACGGCTGGGATCAGCTGTACCGGCAGGCTTCCGGCGCCATGACCAAATTCACCGGTGGGCGCGGCGACAAGAGCGCCGGCGAGGCCCGGGAGTTCGCCGCGCGCAGCACCGGCTGGGGCCTGCTCGCCGCCGAGGTCTTCGATGACGACGACCGCGTGGTCGTGCGCGTGGAGGCCCCCGGCATGAGCAAAGACGACCTCCAGCTGGAGGTCCAGGACGATTGCCTGATCGTCCGCGGCGAGAAGCAGATGGCCCGCGAGCGTACCGAAGGCCGCTGGCACGTCAACGAATGCGCCTATGGCAGCTTCCAGCGGGTGGTGCCGCTGCCGGACACCGTCGACACCGCCAGGGCTGACGCCAGCTACCAGCACGGCGTGCTGCGCGTCGAGCTGCCCAAGGCCGCGCATCGCCGCCGCCGCGTCCAGGTGACGGTGCACTGAGCCCCAGCCGCCTGCGGTGGACAATGCGGCGGGCTTTTGGATAGTGTTTGTGCGTCCGCCATGTCACGCAGCGGCGGCCCGTATCGCCGCCGCAATCCTGGCCATACGCCGCCCCCACGCCCCGCAGGTCAGCCATGACAGCCGCCGCCGAGCATAGCCCCCTGGACGCCGACAGCTACCTCGCCTGGGAAGCGCAGCAGCCGGACAAGCACGAGTATGTGCGCGGCGAGGTGTTCGCCATGGTCGGCGCGCGGCGCGAGCACGTCGTGGCGACGCTGAATCTGGCGACGGCCCTGAAGCAGCGCCTCCGCGGCGGCCCCTGCCAAGCCTATGTGTCGGACCTGAAGCTCCGCGTCGAGGCGGCGAATGCCTTCTTCTACCCGGATGTCATGGTGTCCTGCGACCCCCTGGACCATGCGGCGGAGCTGTACATCGAGCATCCGACTCTCGTCGCAGAGGTGCTCTCTGACTCCACCGCCGCCTTCGACCGCGGCGACAAGTTCGCCGCCTACCGTACCCTGCCGTCGCTCGAGGAGTATGTGCTGGTGGACATTCCCTCCCGCCGGGTGGAGAGCTTCCGGCGCGCGTCGGACGGCGAGTGGCTGCTGCATGTGTATGCCCCAGACACCGAAGTCTGCCGTTTCTCATCGCTGGACGTCTCGGTCCCCCTCGCCGAGGTCTTCGAGCACCTGGCGCCGGAGCGGTCGGGATAGCGGGGGGCACAGGCTCACGGACTGAGCCTGTGCTGCGGTAGGCTCCGTCAAACACCGCCGGAGCCAGCCATGTCCGCCATCATCGATCACCCACCCGTCGCGCCCGATCTGGCGCCGCCCGCAGGACCGGCGCCCGCCGGTGCCGTCGCCACCACGCCCGATGACGACCGCGTCCACCGCCTGCTCCGCGGGCTGAAGCGCAAATACGGCGGGCGCATCACCGGCGAGCTGGCCATGCCGGCGCAGGCCGCGCGCTTCACCGCGCTGCCGCCGGACCTGCATCCACGGCTGCGGGCGGCGCTGGTGGCGCGGGGGCTGACCCGGCTCTATGCCCACCAGTGCGAGGCCTGGGACCGGGTACGGGCGGGCGAGCACCTGGTGGTGGCCACGCCCACCGCCTCCGGCAAAACGCTCTGCTACAACCTGCCGGTGCTGGATGCGGTGCTGACGCGGCAGGCCAAGGCACTGTATCTGTTCCCCACCAAGGCGCTGGCCCAGGACCAGGTGGCGGAGCTCTCGGAGCTGAATCAGGCGTTGGCGGGGGCGGCTGCCGCGGCGACCGCATCGGTGTCGCAAGCGCGCTCGAACGAATGCGCCGGTATCCAGCGCAAGACCGGCGTGAGCGGCGGTTTCGAATGCGGTGTCGGGCGCGCGGGCGAGCGCGGCGTCGCCGCTGAATCGCTCGGCATCAAGGCCTTCACCTTCGACGGCGACACCCCGGGCGATGCCCGCAAGGCCGTGCGCACCCGCGGCGACATCGTCTTGTCCAACCCGGACATGCTGCACCAGGCCATCCTGCCCCATCACACCAAGTGGGCACAGTTCTTCGAGTCGCTGCAGTTCATCGTCGTCGACGAGCTGCACGGTTACCGCGGCGTCTTCGGCAGCCATGTGGCCAATGTCTTCCGGCGGCTGCGGCGCGTCTGCCGTTTCTATGGGGCCAGTCCCGTGTTCATCTTCGCCTCCGCCACCATCGCCAATCCGGCGGCGCTGGCGGGGCGGCTGATCGGTGCGCCGGTGCATGCGCTCACCGACAGCGGCGCACCGCGGGGTGAGCGCCACCTGCTGCTGTGGAACCCACCGGTCATCGACCCGGACCTCGGCATCCGCGCCTCGGCTCGCTCGCAGACCACGCGCATCGCCCGGGCGGCGACCAGGCAGGGGCTCAAGAACATCGTCTTCGCCCGCTCGCGGCTGATGGTGGAGGTCATCACCAAATACCTGAAGGACGTCTTCGATCGCGATCCGCGCCGACCGCCGCGGGTGCTCGCCTACCGCGGCGGCTACCTGCCGAGCGAGCGCCGCAGCGGCGAGCGCGCGCTGCGGGCGGGTCGCGTGGACTCGGTGGTGAGCACCTCGGCGCTGGAGCTCGGCGTGGACATCGGCGCCCTGGACGTCGCCGTGCTCAACGGCTATCCGGGCACCATCGCCGCCACCTGGCAGCGACTCGGCCGGGCCGGACGGCGCAATCGCCCGAGCCTGGGCGTGCTGGTGGCCACCAGCGACCCGCTGGATCAGTACATGGTGCGCCACCCGGAGTTCTTCCTGGGTGCATCGCCGGAGCACGCCCGCATCCATCCGGACCAGCTCCTGATCCTGATGGATCACGTGCGCTGCGCCGCCTTCGAGCTGCCGTTTCGCGACGGCGAGGCCTTCGGCGACTGCACCGAGGATCTCGGCGAGATGCTCGCCTATCTGCGCGACGAGGGGCTGCTGCAGCGCACCGGCGCCGATGGCGGCGGGCAATGGTTCTGGGTGGCGGACAGTTACCCGGCCAATGCGGTGTCCCTGCGCTCGGTGGCGGAGGGCAACTTCGTCGTCATCGATACCACCGGCGGCCAGCAGACCATCATCGCCGAAGTGGACGACTCGGGGGCGCCCGGGACCGTCTACGAGGGCGCCATCTACATGGTGCAGTCCCAGCCCTACCAGGTGGAGCGACTCGACTGGAGCGGCCGCAAGGCCTATGTGACCAAGACCCGGGCGGACTATTACACCGACGCCATCGACTACACCAAGCTCAAGATTCTGGCGGAATTCGACCGGCAGGAGAGGGTGCCGGCGTTGTCCGCGGCGGACGGCATCGGGGCAGCGCGCCATGCCGACGGCGACGCCGAGACCACGCGGGCTGGGGCGGACGCTGCCATGGCGGCCGTCGCCCAGGGCGAGGTGCACCTGGTGCGGCGCTATCCGGGGTACAAGAAAATCCGCTATTACAGCCACGACAACATTGGCTACGGCCACATCGATCTGCCGGATCAGGAGATGCACACCACGGCGGTCTGGTGGCAGCTGCACCCGCGGGCGCTGGCACGCGCCGTCGCCGCCACCTTCGGCAGCCGGGAGCGGTTGGTGGAGGGCTTCCTCGGTGCCGCCTATGCGCTGCACCACGTGGCGGCGCTACGGGTCATGGCGGAGGTGCCGGATCTGGGGCGTGCCGTCGGCGATGGGCAGGGGCGCTGGTTCGCCGCCATAGGCGCCGACGGTCGCGGTCAGCTGCGCGGCCCGGACAACCAGCCCCTGGATGGGCCGCCGGCGGGCGGATTCGAGCCGACGCTCTTTCTCTACGACAACTATCCCGGCGGGGTCGGTCTTTCGGGGCCGCTGTTCGATGGCGCGGCGGTTCTGGTGGCCGATGCGCTGGCGCTGGTGCGCGCGTGTGCCTGTACCGGCGGTTGCCCGGCCTGCGTCGGCCCCATTCTGCCGGGGGACGAGCAGCGTCCGTCATCGCCGAAGTACCTGGCGGCATCGGTGCTGCGGCTGCTCGCGGGGCACCCCGGCGACGGCGGCGACCGGCGCGCGGACGCACCGACGGCGGCCGGGACATCCGCCGCGACGGCATCGCGCCGGTGGGGGGATGCATGAGCAGCCTGCGTGAGCGCCTGCGGCGGGTGCGCGGCGACGCCGTAACGGCACCGGCCGCCGATGCGAGCACAGCCCCGGGCCCTGCGCAGCCGAGCCTGGCGGCGCGGCTGCGGCGCCTGGGCGCGGCCCGCGCCGGCGCACCCCAACCGGCGCCGCCGGCGGCGGTGACCGCACCAGTCGAGCGGGTGCTCGACGAGGCGGCCCTAGCCGCCGAGCTCGGCGCCGAGCGCCTCGCCCCCGGCGTGCTGCGGCTGACACAAAGCCGCCCCCTCGCCCTGGCCCACGGTCGCTGCGCCCTGCGCCCGGAGCCGGCGGCGGTGAGCCTGCTGCAGCCCGACGCCCCCACCGATCCACGCGGCTGGGTGGTGCTGGACACCGAGACCAGCGGCCTCGCCGGCGGCACCGGCACCTGGGTGTTCGTCGTCGGACTCGCCCGCTGGCGCGACGGCCATCTGGCGCTGGTGCAGTATCTGCTGACGCGCCTGGATGCGGAGGCGGCATTCCTGGCGCAGGTGCGCACGGACCTGGCGGCGGCGGAACTGCTGCTCAGCTACAACGGCAAGACCTTCGATGTGCCCTTGCTGGCCGCCCGGCTGCGGCTGGCCAGGCTCGCCGAGACCGCCGCCCATCTGCCCCATCTGGACCTGCTGCATCCGCTGCGGCGGGCTTTCGGCGGCGTTTGGCCGGACTGCCGCCTCGCCACCGTGGAGCGGCGCTTGCTGGCCCATGTGCGCGCCGACGACCTGCCGGGTGCCGAAGCGCCGGCGGCCTGGCTGGCGTGGCTGCGCCGCGGCGACGCCAGCCGGCTGGGAGCCGTGCTGGCGCACAACCGCGTGGATCTGCTCTCCGTCGCGGCGCTGCCGGCGCGCCTGGCGGCGGTGCATCGGGCACCGGCTGCCCACGGCGGCGATGTGCTGCGCATCGCCCGCTGGCGCCTCGCCCGTGGTGACGGCATCGCGGCCCGGCAACTGCTGGTCGCCGCGCAGGCTGAGACCCCGAGCGCACCGGCGCGACACCTGCTGGCGCGGCTGCACCTGCGGGCCGGGGATTGGCGCGCGGCGGTGGCGCTGTGGGAGCAGCTCGCCGCGGTTGGCGACGCGGCGGCGCTGGAGGCGTTGGCGAAGCATTACGAGCATCGTGCCAAGGACCTGCGGCGGGCGCTGGCCTGCGCGCAGGCGCTGCCGCCGGGTCCGGAGCGCGAGCGCCGGTGTCGGCGTTTGGCAGACAAGATGCCGGGCGATGTCGACCGGCGGGCGATAGATGATTGATCCAGCCGATGGACGTAATTGACGTTTCTCGGGGTTACGGCAGTATAGGCTCGCGTTGAATCCTCAACTGCTGTCCGTGTTGAGGCGGTTTCAGAGACATTGCTGTGACGGAGGGCCCGTATGTCCAGCATCAAAGTCGTGCTCGCCGACGACCACAAAATGATTAGGGAGTCCATCGGCGCGCTGCTCTCCAGCCAGCCGGACATCGAGGTCGTCGCCAATGCCGGCGATGGCGCCGAGGCCATCATCCTGGCACAGGCCTGGAAGCCCGACATCGTCCTGATGGATATCTCCATGCCGATCGTCGACGGCATCGAGGCGACGACACAGATCGTCAAGCAGTTGCCGCGAACCCGCGTGATCGCCCTGTCGGCGCAGGGGGAGCGATCGTTCGTCTCGCAGATGGTGGAGGCCGGCGTCCAGGGTTATGTGCTCAAGGATGAATCCGTCGCCACCCTGGCCGACGCGGTGCGCGCCGTCGCCGGCGGTCAGACCTGGCTGCCCGGGTCGGAACAGATCCTGGGCGGCCCCGAAAAACGACTCCTGTCCCGGCGCGAGCGGCTGGTGCTCAAGCAACTGGCCGACGGCAAGCGCGCCCGTGAGGTGGCGCAGCTCATGGGCATCAGCACCAAGACCGTCGACACCTACCGCCGGCGCATGATGTCCAAGCTCGGCCTGACATCGCAGGCAGAGCTGGTGAAATACGCCGTGGCGCTCCACGGTGGTCTCGACACGCGCATGCGCGCCGGCGGTGGCGCACTCAGCGACTCACGAGGGTGCTCGGCGTCGGCATCCGCAGCTGCGGGCGGGCATCACTGAGCCATTGGGTGAGGGCGGAATCCCCGGGCGGCCATTGCCCCTTGACCTGATTGTCCGGCGCATCGCCGGTGAAGGTCAGGTAGCCATACTTGCCGTAGTGCGGCAGCTTGCGCGCCAGGCCGGGCACCGCCGCCGGGGTGGCGGCCGCCACCCAGCCGATGGCATGTGTCGCATCGCCGACGGCGACGGCGGTGCTGACATCGGTGTGCGCCGTTCCCGCCAGGGTCAGTGTCCGGGTGTCGGCATCGAGGACCAGCCCCGGCGCCGCGCCGGCGACGGCGTCGACGAAGGCATTCTCCCAGCCGAACAGCCAGACGGCGCGGTCCTGCGGCAGGGTCGTCAGCGTGTCGTCGAGCACGATGTCCCAGCCCGCCTGGCCCCGTTGCCAGGCCTGCGCGAGCTTGCGGTAGGCCCGTTGCCGGGGTGCCGGCGCCGCCGCCGGCAGTACCATGAGCCCGCGCTCGGCGCCGAAGAGATTGCTCAGCGAGGCCGGGGACTCCGCCGGCAGCAGATGCCGGAAGGTCTCGAACTGCGGATCCACCGCCACCCGCGCCGGCGCGGCGTCGAGCTGCACCTCGAAGCGGGCGGTGCGCCCGTCGAAGGGCGCCAGCACCCGCTGCGGCGTGCCGTCCCCGGCGTGCACCACCACCGGCACATCCATGGGCAAGGCCGCGTCCTCCTGCACCTGGTGCACGCTGCCGGTGACGACATAACCGCCGTCGCTGCCTTGCGCCACCTCGACGTCGTCGAGCGCGAGTCGGGCGGCGCCCGGGCGCGTGGTCCAGGCCGCGAAGAAGGCCGCCAGATCGCGCTCGCCCGCCTGCTCGAAGGCGCGCCTCAGGTCGTCGAAGTCGGCGCTGCGAAAGCGATTCTGGTCAAAGAAGCGGCGCAGTCCGTCGCGGAAGTCGTCGTCCCCGAGCATGACCCGCAGCATGTGCAGGGTCATGAGCATCTTGCCGTAGCCGATGGCCTGGGAGGCGCTGCCGTGGCGGCCGCGGAACGCGGTGAGGGGGAAGTCGGCGCCGTCGCGCACATAGTCCGCATAGGCCTTGAGCTGATCGCGCCGGTAATCGGCGCCCGCCCCGGCCAGGGCCTGGTTGAGGTGATCCGAGAGATAGGCCGTCAGGCCTTCCGCCCAGTTGCCGGCGGCGTAGTCCACATAGACGCCGTTGCCCCACCAGTTGTGAAGGATCTCGTGGGGGTAGGAGCTGTGCAGGATGAAGGGCAGGCGCATCACCCGCGAGCCGAGCAGCGTGAACGAGGGCATGCCGTAGCCGGTCTCCCAGAAGTTCTCCACCAGCGCGAATTTGGCATAGGGATAGGCGCCGATGAGCGCGCTGTAGCGGGCGAGGTAATCCGCCGTGGCCGCCAGATATCTGTCCGCCAGCGCCTCGTCCGGCAGGCGCAGATAGGCCTGGGCTTCGCCGTGGGGCGTGGGCTGGCGATAGAGCTTGAACCTCGCCGCGCTGAGATAGAGCTCGTCCTGGGGCTGTTCCTCGGTCCAGCGCACATGCGCGTCGTCACCGCCGATGGGCTCCGGGCCGGCGCCCTGGGAGACGGCGAGCCAGCCCGGCGGCAGCCGCACGTCCAGCTGCATGCGGTTCAGGGCGCCGGGCATGGTGGGATACCAGCCGGTGTAGCCGGTGAGAAACACGCCATCGGCGTCGATGGTGCCCACCAACTGCTGGCGCTCCCGGCCCATGCCCTCGCGCACGCTGGTGAGGGGGTGGCGGATGCGCCCGCCGTAGCGTAGCGTCACGGGCTGGTTGGTGGCCGGGGTGAGCCGGAAGCGCTCCAAATGGCCGTCGCGGCCGATGCGCTCGAGCACCGCCTCGCCGTTCTCCACCCGCGGGCGCAGTCCCTGGTGCAGCAGAAAGACGAACTGCGCCGTGTCCTCGGGCAGGGTTATCGTGTCCGTTGCGTGCAGAGTCCCGGCTTCGGGGTCCAACACGGCGTCGATACGATGGCCGATGACCGGCTGCTGCTGCCCGGCAACGCCCGGCTGCGGGGCCGACAATAGCGCCCCTAGTATGAGTGCGAGCAACAGCGTCACTGGCACCGATACTCGCAGCTGCGGCGTTGCCGTACGCTGTTCATCGGACGGATGCCAGCCGGCGCCGGGCGTGTCGGCGGTGGTTGCGGGTATGGCGTGGGGGAACTTTAGGGCTCGGCGCATGGTCGCTCCGTGGTTGCTTCGGCGGTGGGCTGGCGTGGTCCAGACCCATCGCATCCGGGTTTCTCGGTTGTTGCGGGCTGGGTGGCGGCTGCCGACCGCCCCGACAATTGCTCAACGCCGGATCGCGCGGCAGTGCCGGCCAGCGTTGCCCGGCGCTGGCGCCCGCCGTGTCCGGGCTGGCGGCGCACCGCGTCGGGACGCGCCCGGGACGACGGCTCGCCGCGACCCCATAATGGCGTTCTCACTCAGACAATCACAGCAGGTGCCATGATCCAATCCGTCTTCACTGTTTTATTCGTCCCCGTGCTGCTGCTCGCGACCCTGGCCGCGGCGGCCGCGAGCGCTGCGGATACCGAGACCCCGGCCACAGGCATGCTGCCCGGTCAGGACGAGATCCACGACACCGCAACCGCGGTGGTCGAGACCGCCCGCGTCGCCGGTATCGACGACCTGCTGGCGGGGCTCGGCGACACGCGTGTCGTCTATGTCGGCGAGTCGCACGACCGCTACGAGGACCACCTGAATCAGCTGCGCATCATCCGCGGCCTGCACGAGCAGGGGCGCAACGTTGCCATCGGCATGGAGTTCTTCCAGCAGCCCTTCCAGGCGGCGCTGGATGCCTTCGTCGCCGGTGAGATCAGCGAGTCTGAGCTGCTCAAGCGCACCGAGTATTTCACCCGCTGGCGCTTCGACTATCGGCTCTACCGCCCCATCCTGCGCTTCGCGCGCGAGCACGGCATCCCGCTCATCGCGCTGAACCTGCCGAAAGAGATCACGGATCAGGCCGGTGACGGCGGCATCGAGTCCTTGAGCCCGGAGCATGCGGCGCAGATCCCGGCGGACATCGACCGCGACAATGCGGCCTACCGCGAGCGCATCGAGGCCGTGTTCGCCATGCATCCCAAGGATGACGACGCCGACTTCGAGCACTTCCTGGACGTGCAGCTGCTCTGGGACGAGGGGATGGCGGCACGCGCCGCCGAGTATCTGCGCCGGCACCCGGACAAGACCCTGGTGGTGCTCGCCGGCACCGGCCACGTGGAGTACGGCCACGGCATCCCCAGCCGGGTGGCACGGCGTCTGGATGTGCCGGCGGCGACGGTGGTGAGCGGCAGCATGCGCCCCTTCGACCCGGCGCTCGCGGACTTCATCCTCTATCCGCAGCGGGTCGATCTGCCGGACACCGGTCTGCTCGGCGTCATGCTCGACGCCGAGGCCGACGGCGAGGGCCTCGGCGTCGAGGGCTTCAGCGCAGACAGTGGTGCCGAGGCGGCCGGTGTCGAGGCGGGGGATCGCATCGTCAGCGTCGGTGACAGCGCCATCAACAGCTACGCCGATATCCGCATCGCCCTGATGGACAGCCGCCCCGGGGACAAGCTGCCGGTGGAAGTGCTGCGCAAGAAGCTGGTGGGTGGCAGCGAGCGCCTCACCTTCGATGTGGAGCTCCACTGACATGGGGCATGGGGCGGCGCCGGGCATGGCGGCGGCGCAGCGCCACGGCGCCGGACCGGCTGTGGCCACCGCACCACGCCGGCCCGAGCTGCTGGCCCCGGCCGGCACACTGCGTGCCCTCGAGTATGCGCTCGCCTACGGCGCTGATGCCGTGTATGCCGGTGTGCCGCGCTACAGCCTGCGGGTGCGCAACAACGCGTTCGATCTGGCCACGCTCGCCCGCGGCATCGACACGGCCCACCGGCGGGGCCGGCGCTTCTACCTCGCCGCCAACGCGCTGCCACACGGCGCCAAGCTCAAGACCTTCCTCGAGGACATGGCACCGGTGGTGGCGCTGGGGCCGGATGCGGTCATCATGGCCGATCCGGGGCTGATCCTGCTGGTGCGCGAGCGCTGGCCCGAGCTGCCCGTGCACCTGTCGGTGCAGGCCAACACCACCAACGCCGCGGCGGTGCGCTTCTGGCAGCGCCAGGGCATCGCGCGGGTGATCCTGTCGCGGGAGCTCTCGCTGCAGGAGATCACCGAGATCCGCGACGCCTGCCCGGACATGGAGCTGGAGGTCTTCGTGCACGGCGCCGTCTGCATCGCTTACTCGGGCCGCTGTCTGCTCTCGGGCTATTTCAATCACCGCGACGCGAACCAGGGGACCTGCACCAACGCCTGTCGCTGGGAGTACCGACTGGCGCAGCCGGCGGCATCGGACAGCACAGAGTCAGACCCCAGAGCGCGGCCCATCGATGCCGCGGACCTGCTGGCCGCCGAGCCGGCGGCTGCCGGGCACCGCCATCCCGCCGCCGATGAGGTCTGGCTGCTCGAAGAAGCCCGCCGCCCGGGCGAGTACATGCCGGTGTTCGAGGACGAGCAGGGCACCTATGTGCTCAATGCCAAAGACCTGCGCGCCGTGCAGCATGTCGCGGCGCTCAGCGCCCTGGGCATCGACTGCCTCAAGATCGAAGGCCGCACCAAGTCGCATTACTACGCGGCCCGCACCACCCGCGTCTATCGCCAGGCCATCGATGATGCCGCCGCCGGAAGGCCTTTCCGCCGGGAGCTGCTCGAGGAGCTGGAGGCGCTGGCCAACCGCGGCTACACCGACGGCTTCTATCGCCGCCAGGCGGGCTCGGCGGCCCAAAACTACAGCGACGGCGCGTCTCGCAGTCGACGCCGCATCTTCGTCGGCGAAGTGATCGGCCCGGACACGGCCACCGGGCTGGTGGAGGTGGCGGTGAAGAATCGATTCGCCGTCGGCGACGACCTGGAGCTGGTCACGCCGGCAGGCCTGCGGCGCTGGCGGCTCGAGGCGATGCTCGGGCCCGACGGCGCACCCCTGACCACGGCGCCGGGGGACGGTTGGCGGGTACGGCTGCCGCTGCCCTGGCCGCAGGCGCGCTACGGACTGCTGACGGCGGCGGTGTAATGGCACATCCGCCCGGGTGCCGGGTCCGCCTCGGGGCTGTTTGCAACAACACCGCCGTCGAAACGCCGAAGGCCATGGCCACCTTGGCTGCTTCGCCCCGGCCGTACCAGCCACCGCTGGCTTGGGGTATGCTCCGGCGCGGGCTGGGGGAATCGAACAATGACTCATCGAGCGCATACGGCCCGGCGGTGGCCGCTGGCGGCGCACTGCGCCGCCGTCTGGCTCGGCGCCGCCGCGGCGGCCGTGTCCGCCGCGCCACCGCAGCCGCCCGCGGACGAGCGCCCGCCGACGGCCTTCGACGTGGTGGAGGCGGACATCGCCTCGGTGCAGGCGGCCTTCGCCGCGGGTGTGCTCACCGCCGAGGCGCTGACACGGGCTTATCTGGCGCGCATCGAAGCCCTGGACCGGGCGGGACCGCGACTGAACAGCCTCATCGCCGTCAATCCGCGCGCCGCCGATGACGCCGCCGCGCTGGATGCCGAGCGCGCCGCCGCCGGTGCGCGGGGGCCCCTGCACGGCATTCCCGTCATCGTCCGCGACGATCTGGACACCCTGGCGCTGTCCACCACGGCGGGGTCGGCTGCGCTGCGCGGCCACGAGCCGCTGCGCGATGCCTTCGTGGTGGCGCGTTTACGCGCGGCCGGGGCGGTGATCCTCGCCAAGGCGAATCTGAGCGAGCTCGGGCTCGCCGCCGGCCGGCCCGGCTACAGCTCCGCCGGCGGCCAGACCAGCAACCCGTACAACAGGCGCCGCGCCCCATCCCTGGCCGGCGACGGTGCCGCCGTGGCGGCGAGCCTGGGCATGCTGGCGGTGGGTACCGATACCGTCGGCGGCGTGCGCGGGCCTGCGGCGGTGTCGGCGCTGGCGGGCCTGCGCCCCAGCCTCGGTCTCACCAGCCGGGCCGGCGTGGTGCCCACGGCGCTCAGCATCGAGGTCACCGGATTGCTCGCGCGCGGCGTCCGCGACCTCGCGCTGGCGCTGGAAGCGGTGGCCGCCGAAGATCCATCGGATCCGCGCACCGCCGACCCGCCCGGGCGTCCGGGCCACTATGCCGACGGCCTGGCAGAGGCCACCCTCGACGGCGTCCGCCTGGGCGTTGCCGCGGACTATCGCGGCGGGAACGGCGAGGTCGACCGCGCCTTCGCCGGCGCCCAGGCGCTGCTGCGCGCCCAGGGAGCCGAGCTGGTGGAGGTGGCGCTGCCCGACGGGGTGCTGAACGCCCGCGCCGAAATGCTGGACCGCCTCATCGAGACGGAATTCCGCGATCAGGTGAACGCCTATCTGCTGCACACCGAGCAGGGCAAGCCGCACAGCCTGAAGGAGCTTCTGCGCATGAGCGAGTCGTCGCTCATCGCCGGCTCGCCGACGCCGGTGACTTCCGGCCAGCTCGGCGTCTATCGCGCGGCCCTGCGCAGCCCCGGACTCGCCGACCTGCAGTATCTGCACATCCTCTCCAATGGCCTTCCGGCCGCGCGCGCCGCCATTGCCGATATTTTCGCCGAGCAGGCGCTCGATGCCCTGGTGCTGCCCACCATGCTCTGCCCGGCGTCCTCGCTGCTGCACGACTACGATGGCAGTTACGACTGCGATGCGGATGATCCGCTGCAGCCCGCCTACGTTGCGTCGGTGGCTGGCCTGCCGGAGCTGACCCTGCCCATGGGCTGGACCAACGCCGGTCTGCCCCTGGGTCTGTCCCTGGTCGGTGAGCCATTCTCCGAGGCGCGTCTTCTCGCCCTGGGTCACGCCTTCGAGCAGGCCGTCGCCGCCCGGCGCCCACCGCAGCTGCCGTTGCCCTGAGCCAGCCGCAACCACGGCTGTCGGCGCCTGCGGCTGCCCTGGATATACCGGCGCGGCATCCGAGCCCAGAGCCAGCCCGGAGAGTCATTTAGAAATCGCGCAGCAGTGCCCTGATCTGCTCCACGCCGGCGGGCTTCAGCAGGTAGCGATCGAAGGGCGTGGGTGCGGCCGATGCCTCCGCCCCCTGGCCGTAGCCCGTCAGGGCCACGAGCCGGAAGGCATCCGGGCCGTAGGCATCGCGTAGCCGTCGGGCGACCTCGTCGCCGTCGATATCCGGGAGTCCGATATCGAGAATCACCAGCGCCGGCTTGAACGCCGCCACCGCCGCCGGCACTTCGCCGCCGCGGGTGACGAGCTGCACGTCTTGGCCCAAGAGCTTCAGCAACCTGACCAGGGCTTGACCGACGGCGGGCTGGTCATCCACCACCAGCACCCGCCGTCGCCGTGGCTGCGCCACCCGCTGCGGCTTGGGATCGACGGCGCCGGTGCCGTCACCGGCGAGCGGCGGCAGGCTGAGGGTCAGCTCACTGCCGCGGCCTTGCCCCTCGCTGTGTGCCACCAGTGTGCCGCCGTGCAGTTCCGCCAGCTGCCGCGATAGCGCCAGGCCGAGTCCGAGACCACCGTGGTGACATGCCTGTGCTTCCGCCAGGCGGGTGAAGGGTTCGAATACCCGCGGCAGGTCTTCTGCCGCGATGCCGATGCCGGTATCGCGCACGCGCACGCGCACGCGATCCCCGACCGTCGCCGCCGACAGGGTGATGGTGCCGCCGTGGTCGGTGTAGTGTGCGGCATTCATCAACAGATTGGAGAGGATCTGGGTCAGGCGCTCGCGGTCGCCCTCGACCATCAACGGCGTGTCGGGCAGCTCGAGTGCCAGATGCTGGAAGCCCGCCTGGATGGCCGATTGCGCCTGGGCGACGGCGTCGCGGATGCTCTCGGTGAGGTCCATCGGGCGCCGGCGCAACTCCACCTTGCC
Organism: uncultured Thiohalocapsa sp.; assembly: GCF_913062725.1. Taxonomy (GTDB): domain Bacteria; phylum Pseudomonadota; class Gammaproteobacteria; order Chromatiales; family Chromatiaceae; genus Thiohalocapsa. Next base: position 39,875 of record NZ_CAJXWY010000011.1, on the reverse strand, counting down.
ACGGCTGATCCGGCTCAGGTTCAGCAGATCGTCCACCAGCCGCATCAGATGCTGCACCTGTCGCCCAATCATCCCGATGGACTGCGCAACGGGCTCCGCCAGGGGTTTCTCCAACCGCAGTGCCTCGACTGTGGTGCTGATGGCGGCGAGGGGGTTGCGCAGCTCATGGCCGAGCACCGCGAGGAAGCGGTTCTTCTGACGATTGGCCTCGCGCAGGGCCTCCTCGGCCTCGCGGCGCGCCGAGATATCCTCGAAGGTGCAGATAATGGCGTCGATTTGCCCCTGCGCATCACGCAGCGGCGCGGTATTGACGGACACCCAGAATGTGCTGCCGTCCTGATGCCGCAGCAGCATCTCCTCGTCGTATACGCTCTCCCCGGTGCGCAGGGAGCGTGTCACCGGCAACGCCTCGAAGGGGAAGGGGCTGCCGTCGGGGCGCAGCGCCCGCACCCCTTCGATATGGGCGGCGAAGTCCACGCCGGTGTAGTCCCGTCCGTAGAGCTTGTTCGCGCGGCTGTTGATGTAGCGGATGTGCGTAGTCTTGGCATCGACCATCACAACCGCGGAGGGCATCCGCTCCAGGACGGCGCGCAAGTGCTCCTGGCTGCGGCGCAGGGCGTCCTCGGTATCCTTGCGTGCGGTGAAGTCGACGAAGGTGACGACGACGCCGTCGATATGGTGATCAGCAGTCCGATAGGGTCGCAGACGCGCCAAATACCAGCGGCCCTGATCGGTGGTGACCTCGCGCTCCACGGGGGCCAGGTCGTGCAGCACCCGCGTCGCATCCTGCTCCAGCGTGCCGTAGCGGACACGCCGATGCAGGTCTCGGATGGGTCGGTTCTCGTCGCTGGCCTTGATGCTGAAGAGCTCCGCCAACTGGGGGGTGAAGCGCTTGATGCGCAGTTCGCGGTCGAGGAACAGGGTGGGTATCTCGGTCGCCATGATCAGGTTCTCGAGATCGTTGCGGGCGCGCGAAACCTCCTCCAGCTTGTTCTTGAGCTCGGTATTGAGGGTCTGCAGTTCCTCGTTGATGCTGTGCAGCTCTTCCTTGCTCGTTTCCAGTTCCTCGGCCGTGGAGCGGTACTCTTCGTTCAGGGATTGCAGCTCTTCGTTGGCTGCACGCAGTTCTTCGTTGGTGGCTTCGAACTCGTCGCGGGCTGTATGCAACCGCAAGTGCGTCTCGCTGAGCTCTTCCTTCAGCCGCTGGACCACCGCCGGTGAGACTTCGGTTTCGTCGGTCAGCGCGGCGGCGGGACGTGCCGCGCCGGCATCCAGGAACAGCACCAAGGCCAGGCGCTCCGCATCGTCGTGCACGGGCCGCGGCTGCACCAGCATGGCCACCGCATGCGGCGTGCCGTTGAACTGCACGGGCACGAAGGCGGACAGGGTGTGCTCGTGCTTCTCGAAGGCCGCATACAGGGCGGCGCTCAGCTCGGCCTGTAGCTCCCGGCGCACGATGCGCGTGATGTCCTGCACCACCGGCCCCGGCGGCAGTTCCAGGTAGCGGCCGGCGGTCTCGGAGAGATGGATGGCCCGACGTTGGTCGTCCACGAGGATGCTGGGCGGTGCGAGTGCTTCGAGCATGGTCTGGTGCGTGGCTGGCAGGCCCGCGCGGGCCTGCGCTCTGGTCTGCGGCTCGGGTCCGGTGCGCGCGGGCAACGGCTGGGCGGCCAGCATGTTGGGCAGCAGTGGCAGGGCGTGGCCGGTGAGCTCCCGCGCCACATAGATGCAGTGCTCCTTGTCGAGGACGTTGAAGTAGTCCCGCCCGGCATGCTCGGAGATGCCGAGAAACAAATAACCGCCGGGGCGCAACGCATAGCGCAGGATGCCGAAGATTTGTTCCTGCAGCTCCCGATCCAGATAGATCAGCAGGTTACGGCAGGAGATCAGATCCTGGCGCGCGAAGGGCGGATCGCGCAGCAGGCTGTGGTGTGCAAACAGCACCGTGTCGCGCAGCTCGCGATTGATTTGATAGTGCGCGTCCTCGCGCACGAAGAAGCGACTCAGCCGCTCGGCGCCGACATCCGCCTCGATGGCGGGCCCGTAGCGACCTTCGCGGGCGATGGCCAGGGCGTGATCGTCGAGATCGCTGGCGAACAGCTGAATGCGCCTCGGCTCCTGGCGTTGCGCCGCGGCTTCCAGCAGCAGTATCGCCAGGCTGTAGGCCTCCTCGCCGGAAGCGCAGCCCGGCACCCAGATCCGCAGCGGCGCGTCCGCCGAGCCGTTGTCGAAGAGCTTCGGGATCACCTGCCGGCGCAGCGCCTCCCAGGCCGGTGCATCGCGGAAGAAGCCGGTCACCGAGATCAGCATATCCCGAAACAGGCCCTGCGCCTCTTCGGCGGTATCCCGCAGAAAGTCGAGATACTGCTGCAGCGAGTGCAGGCCGTGAACCTGCATGCGACGATGCACGCGGCGCAGCACCGTGGCGTGCTTGTAGTGGGAGAAGTCATGGCCGGTGCGGGCGTTCAGATAGCCGATGATGTGTCCGAGCACGGCCCGCTCGTTCGCCGCCAGTGCCTCCGGCGCGGCGGGCCGGTGCCGGAGGCTGTCCCGATCCCGAAGTAGCAGCGCGAGCCGTTCTGCAAGTGCATCCACCGGTAACACCAGGTCGGCGGCGGCGGTGGCGATGGCGGCACGCGGCATGCCATCGAACTCGGCCTCGCCGGGATCCTGCACCAGGATCACGCCGCCCGCCTCCTTGACGGCCTTGGTGCCGACGGCACCGTCTGCGCCGACGCCGGAGAGAATCACCGCGAAGCTGTTGCCGTGGTGAGCGGCCAGGGAATGGAACAGCAAGTCCACCGCGGTACGTCGCTCAGCCGCCCGCGCGAAGGGCACCGCGCTGACCATCGTGTCCGTGACCTCGAGCCGGCGGTCCGGCGGGCTCACGTAGACATGGTCCGGCTGCAGCGCCACGCGCCCGCGGACCTCGGTGACCGGCATCCGCGTTCGTCGACCGAGGATCGCCGCCAGCCCGCTGTGGTAATCGGGCGAGAGGTGCATCACGACGATGAAAGTGGCGCCCGGCAGCGCCGGCAACGCCGAGAGGAGTCCGCAGAGCGGCTCGAGCCCTCCAGCGGAGGCACCGATACCGACGATGGGGGTTGTGTGTTGCGGAGACTCGATTGCTGTCGTTGGCATCGGCGTCTGCTGGGCGAATGGCGTTCGGGATTCGTGACCGCTCGGTGAAAGCGCCGTGGTCCCATCGCCGGAAGCGCATCAGGCCGCGGGGAGCCAACGGCCATAGATTACCAAATACCGGTCATATGCGAAGCGTTTTCGGGAGGCATTTCTGCACCGAGCACAGTCAAGACAGTGGTTTTTCGTGTATCAGAGACGGGCATTTGATGGCCGGAAAACCGCCGAGTCTCATAGCGCCTGCATCGCGATGAGCCTGCGGAAACGGGAGTCCTCTCGGTCGCGCAGTGTCTGGTAGGTTCCGGTCTCGATCAGTCGACCATGGTCGAAGACATAAATCTCATCGACATTACGTATCGTGGACATTCGATGCGCGATAATGATCACGGTGATCTGCCCCCTGAGGGCGTCGATGCTCTGTTGGATGGCATATTCCGATTCCGAGTCCAGCGCACTGGTGGCTTCATCCAAGATCAACAGCGCCGGCTTGCGAAACAGCTCGCGTGCGATGAATAGCCGTTGGCGCTGGCCTCCCGACAGTCGCATGCCCCGGTCTCCCACTAATGTCTGATAACCCTCCGGGAGGCTCTCGATCACGTCGGCGATATGGGCCTGCTCCGCGGCCTTGCGCACACGCTCGCGCAGGCCAGGATCGGTCTCGACGCTGCCCGTCCAGAGGCAGATATTATTGGCGATGGTGTCGTTGAAGATCACGGTCTCTTGCGAAACGTAGCCGATTTGCCGGCGCCAGCTATCCAGTTGGATGCGCTCGCTTGGCATGTCATCGATCAGGATGCGACCGCGTTGGGGCTTGAGCATGAGCGTGATCAGATCCACCAGAGTGGACTTGCCGGAACCGGATTGCCCCACGAATGCCACCGTCTGCCTGACGGCGATATCGAGGCTGACGTCGCTGATCGTGTCTCCGCGTCGCGGATCATAGCTGAAGCAGACGGCCTCCAGGCGAATGCCCTGGCTGAGCGGCGCTATGACTTCGCTGCCGTCCGGCTCCTGTTGCTGCGCCAATGCGAGCGATTCGTCGCGGAACAGCTCGACGCTGCCGATATTATTCAGCGCGATCTGCCAATTGTCCTGGACGTGCATCAAGGCGTTGAAGGCGCGATAGAACAGCAGGATCGACACCAGGATGGGTGTGATGGGCTGTTGTAGCAGCACGAGCTGGACCAGGACGATCAGCGCGATGAACACCATGCCCAGGGGCTCGCGTGCATTGTAGGTCAGGGCCCCGGCGATACCGGTGCGGATTTCGTGGCTCGTCAGCCGGCGTATCGAGGTGTCGATCTCGCGCTGGATTGGGGTCATCTGACTCGTGGCGACCAGGTATTTGAACGCGTGCAGTGCCTGAATCAAGAGATTGGCGAGATGGCTGTTCTCCCGCGCCCGACTGCGTGAGAGGCTGCGCACATAGCCGTTGAGCCAGCGGAAGAGAAACAGCATGACCACACCGAGCAGCAGCGCCATGAGGCCGAAGCGCCAGGCGATCATGAAGGCGAATCCCAGGTAAATGACCGTGTAGACGATATGCGTGCCGAGCTTGGTCAGGGAGTGGAATGCGTCGAGCGCTTGGCTGGTTTGGCTATTGATAATGTTGATGAAGTGACCACTGTCGCGGCTCTCATAGTAACTGTAGCGCATGCGACTGTACTGCTGAAACAGCCTGCCCTTGAGCTCGCGCAGCAATCGCCCACGGAAGAGTGCGCTCAAACCGTGCGCGGCGAATGCGAGCATCCCCTTCATGAGAATGGCCGCGGTGATGATGAGCAGCACTGAAGTGGTCGAATACTGTATACCCACGACATCGAGCAGCTCTTGTAGCCATATCGCCAGTCCATTCTGGTCCAGGCTTTCGCTGAAGGCCGCATCCGGGCCGCCGAGGCTCGCGAGCAGTGGCAGGATCATGACGATGCCGACGCCTTCGGCGAGTGCGGCGACCACGGCGAGCGCGAAGATGAAATACATCCGTATTCCGAGATACGTATGGAATACGTATAAATAGTGTGGGAGATCGCGAGCCGGATTATTCATTGGATTCAAGCGTTCGTCGGAGTCCCGCCGTCTCGATGATGCTGCGCGCGCAGCGGCGGGCGCGATGGGGTAGGCCAGGATCGGCGACTCGCCCGGCGCAGGTTTTCGACGACCCGACCGGCCGGACCTACGGATGGACGCTGTCCGCGCTGGCGGCGAGGATCCGGACGATCGGTGTCATGACGGGCGGGATCACGGTGTTTGGGGCAGGGATGGTACCAGCGGCGGAGGCCCAGGCGTGTGAGCGGCACGCAGGCCTGGCATCGATGCGCCGCGGCCCAGATTCGGGCCGAAACGACGGGGGCGCGACAAAAGGCCGGGCGCGCGCTGGAATCAGGGGCGGTCGTCAGACAGGTCGCACCGCGGGGGACCATGGCGGCGTCGCGTCGGGGCCGCCCGGCGACGAGGGAGCACGCGTCGCGTCAACTGTACGATCAGCACCGGGAGCGCAGAAAACCCCGCCACCAGCAGCCAGCCGGCGGGCGGCAACGGCTGGATCGACAGGATCTCGGCGGCCACCGGCACCCAGACGGCGAGTGCCAGCAGGGCGATACCCACGGCGATGGCGATCCAGACCATGGGGTTGCGGGTGATCTCGTTGACGAGCATCGGCGAGTTGGCGCCACGCATATTGAGCACATGCAGCAGGCGCCCGAGGCCGAAGGTGAGGAAGCCAATGGTGACGGCCTGGCCGGTGTCGAGCTGGAGCCAGACGAAGGCCAGGGTGAAGGCCGCCAGCACGGTGGCGGCGATGAGGGCGCCGTAGCCGGTGATGGCCAGCCAGTGGCGGCGCTCGAGGACGGGCTCGCCCCCGGCCCGTGGCGATTCGTCCATGACGCCGGCGCGGCTCGGGCTCAGGCCCAGCGCCAACGCGGGCATGACGTCGGAGACGAAGTTGATGTAGAGGATCTGCAGCGGCAGGAGCGGCAGCGGCGCGCCGATGCTGGCCGCCGCTGACACGGCCATGATCTCGGCGAGGTTGCCCGAGAGCAGATAAACGATGAAGCGCCGGATATTGGCGAAGATGGTCCGGCCATGCTCGATGGCGTGGACCAGGGTCTCGAAGGCGTCGTCCTTGAGCACGATGTCCGCCGCCTCGCGGGCCACCTCGGTACCGCGCTGGCCCATGGCGATGCCGATGTCCGCCTGCTTCAGCGCCGGGGCGTCGTTGACGCCGTCGCCGGTCATGCCGACCACCCAGCCGGCGTCCTGATACAGGCCGATCAGGCGCAGCTTCTGCGCCGGGCTAATGCGGGCGAAGACGTCCCTCGCCAGCAGCCGCTCGCGCTCTTGGTCGTTCAACCTGTCGAGGTCGGGCAGTTGCGAAGCGTCGACGGCTTGCGCATCCGGCGTGGTGAGGCCGATCTCCGTGGCGATGGCCTGGGCGGTGGCGGCATGATCGCCGGTGCCCATGACGACACGGATACCGGCGTCCTGGCAGGCGGCGATGGTGGTGTCGATGCCCGGCCGCGGCGGGTCGTAGAGTCCGGCGAGGGCGAGCAGGGTCAGCGCCGCGTAGGGGTCGGCATCGGCGCCGTCGGCGTGCTTCTCGGCGATGGCGAGCACGCGCAGTCCGTTTGCCGCCAGCGCCTCGCCGCGGGCTTGCCAGTCCTCGCGGCCGGCGTCGGTGAGCTCGGCCTCGCCGGCTGCGGTGCGCGCCCGGGCGCAGCGCCCGAGCACCGCCTCCGGCGCGCCCTTGACGGCATAGCGATAGCCGCCGTCATCGGTGTGGATGGTCGCCATCAGCTTCACATCGGGGTCGAAGCTCAGCTCCCGCACTTCGGGCAGGCGCTCGAGCAGGGCGTCCCGCCGCAGACCGGCCGCGGCGGCGCCCTCCAGCAGCGCAACCTCGGTGGGATCGCCGACGCTGCCGTCGTGCTGCAGGCTGGCGTTGTTGCAAAGGGCGCCCACGGTGAGGGCGGCCGCCAACGCGGGGGCCTCCTCCAGCGCCACCGCCGTATCGTCGTCGCGCAGAAAGCGGGCGCCGTCCGGCGCCTGGTCCAGGGTCAGCGTCTCGTCGGCGAGGGCGAGCCGGGCCAGGGTCATGTGGTTTTCGGTGAGTGTGCCGGTCTTGTCGGTGAAGATCAGGCTCGCGGTGCCCAGGGTCTCCACCGCCGAGAGCCGCTTCACGACGGCGTTGCGCCGGGCCATCTTGTGCATGCCGCGGGCCAGCGCCAGGGTGGCGACCACCGGCAGGCCCTCGGGCACCGCGGCGATGGCCAGTGCGATGGCCGTCTCCAGCATGACCACCAGCGCCTTGCCCGCGATGAGTCCCGCCGCCGCCACCACGGCGGCGATGGCGACGGTGAGCCAGATGAGCCGGCGCCCCAGCTGCTCCAGGCGGCGCTCCAGGGGCGTGGCCGACGACGCCGCCGCTTCCACCAGGCTGGAGATGCGCCCGAGCTCCGTGTCCATACCAGTGGCGACGACGATACCCAGGCCGGAGCCGTCGGTGACCGCCGTGCCCTTGAAGGCCATGTTTCGGCGCTCCGCCAGCGGCGGATCATCGCGCTCCAGCGGCGCGATGCCCTTGGTGACGGGCACGGACTCGCCGGTGAGTGCCGCCTCGTCGCATTGCAGCCGGTTGGCCTCGAGCAGGCGCAGGTCCGCGCTCACCACATCGCCCGCCTCCAGCAGCACGATGTCGCCGGGCACCAGCTCATCCGCCGCCAGGGTTCGCTCGCGGCCGCCGCGGCGCACCCGGGCCCGGGTCTTGCCCATGCGCTGCAGGGCCTCCATGGCGCGGGTGGCCCGCAGCTCCATGACGAAGCCGATGACGGTGTTCACGGCCACCGCGGCGCCGATGGCGATGGCCTCGACCACGCGGCCGAAGACCGCCGCCGCCACCGCCGCGGCCAGCAGCAGCAGCACGATCAGGCTCGCGAGCTGGTCCACCAGGATGCGCCAGGCAGACCGCGAGCGCGCCTCGCGCAGGCGGTTGGGGCCGTGCTCGTCGCGCCGGCGCCGCACCTCGGCGTCGTCCAGGCCCTGCTCGATGCTGCTGCCGAGGCGCTCGACCACGGCGTCGGCGGCTGCCTGGTAGGGCTTGGCGGATGCTGGCTGGTCCATGCGATGGCGCTCCGGCGCGCTTGGTGTTTGGCTCTCGTCAGTCTTCGCCGCCCCGGCAGCGCCCGTTTCGACGGGCGTATCCCAGGCGCCGGTGGCGCCGCTCAGCCCAGTACTGTCACCGCCGCGCGCAGCATCTGCGCCGCATAGCCCATCTCGTTGTCGTGCCAGGCCAGCACCGTCGCCAGATCGCCGTCGCCCACCGTGAGGGTGATGGTATTGCCTGTCATGCGCTGCCGCGCCTGGTGAGCCCTGGGCATTGGCGTCCGCCCCGGCTAGGGCCGCCCGCGGCCACCGTGAAAGCGGACGAATTCTTCAGGCGAGAGATCGCCGCTGCCGTCGGCGTCCATTGCAGAGAAGCTCGGCGCATAGGCGGCGCCGCGCATGGGGTAGCCCTGCTGGGCGCGCTGGCTTCGCCGCTCGGCGCGGGTCTGCTGGAGCTCGTCGCTGCTGATGCGCCCGTCGTTGTTACGGTCGAAGGTGTCGAACGCCGGCATGCCCGCGCCCCAGCGCGGACCCATCATGCCGGACCCCATGCCCGGACCCATGCCCGGACCCATGCCCGGACCCATGCCGGGCACCGCACCGTAGCCGGGGTGATGCGGACCCGGTCCCCAGCCCGCGCCCGCGCCCGCGCCCGCGCCGGGCTGGGCGCCGGCGACCGGGGCGCAGGCGACGCCCGCGATGAGTAGGGCGAGGGTGGACCAGCGATTGTGGGTTGATCTGTGCATGAAGACCTCCGGTGGATTGATGAGCCAATCTGCCCGGGCACCGGTCAGGCCCCCCGGCGGCCAAAGCCCCGAGCATGTCTCCGAGGGAGGCGTTCTTGGCGCCGACACGGGCGACGTCGTCGTTGTCCAGGCCCGCGAGCCGGACGACCAGCAGGGCCTGATCCGCATTGGCGGAAGCATCGGGCATAACGGACTTGCGATCAGCTGTTGGGTGCTGGGTGGTGTGCTCACCATCGCGGCAGCAGATGACGTGCCAAGGGGGATGGGCAGCTGCGCGGGACTACGGCGCGGAGCACGGGAGCGTCGGCTCACCGGCCGCCACCCATGCCGTGCGTGGGCGGTGCAATCCGCGGCGGTGCGCGCCGCTCATGCGCCGCGGGCGTCGGCCTGGCTCAAATGCCCCGCCGTCCTGGGGTAATGCACCGTTCCAGCGGTCCGGCGCGCCGCCGCGGCGGCGCGACTACGACCCCGCGGGCGCCGGCTGATACTCGGGACAGAAATAGGCGGTGTGCCCACAGGCCTTGATTTGCCCGAGGTCGCCGCCGCAGCGCGGGCATGCGGCGTGGCATGCCGGCCGCAAGCAGCATCCACGAGCGTTGACGCGCGTCAGTAAGCGCAGCGGTCCGATCAGCCGCCATCCGCGAGCCATGACCATTCACAACCGCGAAATCGCCGAGCAGTTCTCCCGCCTGGCCGATCTGCTGGAGATTTCCGGTCTGGGTCCGAAGCACGTCAAGGCGCTGCACCAGGACCTGTACATCGACAAGGCGCTCGGCGTGCGCATCGCCGTCTCCACCGATGCCCACAGCCAGGGCAACCTCGACTTCATGCGCTTTGGCGTCGACCAGGCCCGCCGCGGCTGGCTCACGGCGGACGACGTCATCAACACCCGCGGCCTCGACGACCTGCTGACGCTGCTGCGGCGCTGACGCAGCCCATACGGTGCGCAGCGGCGCCGATCGGCGGATCGCGTGGTGGCCGGCAAGCTCAGCAGTCAGGCCGCCCATGGTGGCGTTGCGCATCGCCGAGCTGACGTGGGCTGTCCGCGGACGGCTCGACGGCGACCGCAACGACCAGCGTCACCCGGGTTCCGCGCTCGGGGGCGCTGTCGATGTCGATGCGCCCGCCCAGATGCGCCAGCCGCGTCTGCATGCTGAACAGGCCGAAGCTCATGGTGTCGAGCCGCCGCTGTTTCAGAACGCCCGTATCGAAACCTTTGCCCTTGTCCCGCACCACGGCGGTGATTTCGGCATCGGCACTGCGCATCAGGCCGACCTCGGCCTCGCCGACCTGGGCATGCTTGACGACGTTCAGCAACAACTCGCGAATACACTCGAACAGCAGGAACCTCACATCCGCCCTGAGTGGCTCCGCCGCAGCATCCGCCTGTACCCTGACCTTGAGCGCGTGTTGCTCCTGCATGCGCGAGGCGAGCCAGTGCAGTGCTTCGACGAGGCCGGCGTCGTCCAACACGGGTGGACTCAGCTCGACGGCAAGGGAGCGCGATGCCTCCAGGGCTTCGCTCAGCATGGCTTCGATGTGCTCGGCGATGGGCGCGCGCGCCTCGCAGGGCTTGTCCTGCTTGAGCCGTCCCACCTGCATGCGCGCCCCCACGATCAGCTGCTGGACGTGATCGTGCAGGACCTTCGCAAGCCGCTTGCGCTCATGCTGCTCGGCCTGACTGAGCTGGCTCGCCAATGCGCGCAGCTGATCGGCCTGTCGCTGCGCCTCCGTCGTGCGCTCGGCCGCCTGCTGCTCCAGGCTTTGGTTCAGCGCCACGAGTGAGTGCTCCATGTGCCTGCGCCCAGAGATATCGTCGAAGATGGCGATGGCCGCATCGATGTGTCCGTGCCCGTCGCAGAGGGGTACGCAGCTCACCGCCACCGGCACGCGCTTGCCGTCGACATGATGAATGAGCATATCCTCCCCCAGCACCGTCTCACGCCGGCGCAGCGCGCGCGTGACCGGTAGCGCCTCGCTCGGGAAGGGCGTGCCGTCAGGACGCAGGGCTTGCACGCGCGCCAGATGAGTATCCAGATCCGTGCCCAGGAGGTCGCAGCCGTAGAGCTCGACGGCACGTCGGTTGACGAAAGAGAAGCGACCGCTGGCGGCGGCGATGATCGCCACTGCGACGGGCACTGCGTCCAGCACGGCATGCATCTGGTGGGGCTGCTGGGGCGTTATCATCACCCCCGGCAGCCGGTCCCGCTCGGTCACGTCCTTGATGGCCAGCACGATCGCCGCGGCGTTCTCCTGCTGGATTTTGTGGGCATTGAGCAGCATCGCCTTGCGGCCAATTGCCGGGAAGTGATGCTCCACTTCGAGCGCCTCGATGCGGTTGTGCTGGGGCAGTACGTCCTCCAGCAGCGTGCGCAGACGCGGGATGTTCCAGTGGCCGTCGTGCAGTTCGAACAGCAAGCGTCCGGCCGTCGCCTCGGGCGACACCCGGAAGGTCTGGTAGAACGCATGATTGGCGCTTTGCACGCGCAGGTGGTCGTCGAGGACCAGCATTGGATCGTGCACCGTCTCGATGATGCCGTTGGCATAGTCGAGGGTACCGAGACGCATCGCCGCGGCCTGCTTGAGCTCAGTCTTATCCATGGATGGCCTTCTCGTTCGCATTGTTGGTTGGTTTCCTGACCGGGGGAGCCTGGGATGCTCCAACGGGGCGGTGCACGCAGATGCCATGCTGGCGGCCAATCTAAGCCTTATGCTCGCGACGGCAAATGGGTGATTCCCTTGTTCGTGTACGAGGCAAAGTATAGATCAGCCGCCTGCACCTTGTCTGAAGTCGGCCCCGCCTGCGGCGGTCAGGGCGAGCGATCCAGGGGCAACGCCCGGCTGGCCGTGCGGGAGCGCGTCAACCCGTCACAGGACGGCGATGGACATACCCCGCCGCGCCAGTACCTTTGCGCGGTTGGATCATGTTGGGCAAGAGCTTACAGGTACAGCATGTTGCCATATTCGGGGGGGGGGGGCAAAATGTGTTTCGCCCGCGTGTTGCCATCGGTGCGGGCAACACGGGCCTCGACGCCACGCCGGCATGGCTGTTGCTGTACTCACGTATCCGCTGACCAACCGCAAGCCCATGTGGCAGCGCACATCGTAGGAGAGGAGGCAGATCATGATCGACATTCCCGCAATCCTCGGCGACGAGGCAGAAACCCTGTTGAGCCATCGCTGCCAGGGCATCGGGCAGGATCTCTTGCACTTGCCCGGGCCGGATTTCGTGGACCGGGTCCTGCTCGCGGGCGACCGCAAGCCGGGTGTGCTGCGCAACCTGCAAGCCCTGTTCGGCCACGGCCGCCTCGGCGGCACCGGCTACCTGTCGATCCTGCCGGTGGATCAGGGTGTCGAGCACTCCGCCGGCGCCTCCTTTGCGCCCAACCCGCGCTACTTCGACCCCGAAAACATTATTCGCCTTGCGCTGGAGGGCGGCTGCAACGGTGTGGCGTCGACGCTGGGCGTGCTGGGCGCCGTCGCCCGCCGCTATGCTCACAAGATTCCCTTCATCGTCAAGCTGAACCACAACGAGCTGCTCACCTACCCGAACAGCTATGACCAGACGCTGTTCGCAGACGTCGAGCAGGCATTCGACATGGGAGCCGCCGCGGTGGGCGCGACGGTGTACTTCGGCTCCGAGGCGTCGCGGCGTCAGATCGGCGAGGTGAGCGCCGCGTTCCAGCGCGCCCACGAGCTGGGCATGGCCACGGTGCTCTGGGCGTATCTGCGCAACGGCGCCTTCAAGCAGGGGGATACCGATTACCACACGGCGGCGGACCTGACGGGGCAGGCCAACCACCTCGGGGTCACCATCGAGGCCGATATCGTCAAGCAGAAGCAGGCCACCACCGACGGCGGCTTCAAGGCCATCGGCTTCGGCAAAACCCATCCGCGTATGTACGAGGTCCTCACCGGCGAGCATCCCATCGAACGTGTACGCTATCAGGTGGCCAATTGCTACATGGGCCGCGCGGGCATGATCAACTCGGGTGGACCGTCCGGCCGCGACGATCTGCATCAGGTGGTCCGCACCGCGGTGATTAACAAGCGCGCCGGCGGCATGGGATTGATCACCGGCCGCAAGGCCTTCCAGAAGCCCATGGAAGATGGCATCGCATTGCTGAACGCGGTGCAGGATGTCTATCTCTCCAACGCCGTGGGCATCGCCTGAGCCGCCGACGCGGCGCCCCACTGCTGCGCCATCCGGCCAGGGCGGCGGCGGGCCGGGCGGCCTGCTGCCTTCGCCGGGCTCGCTGCGACGGCCGTCCGCCGAGCGGTCTCACAGAGGCGTCGTGCGGGCACCGCCATGGCGTGCGCGACGGTGCGCCTGCAGCCAAACTCAAGGGCACAAGATCAGAGCCGGTCCAGCGGCTGTTCTGATGTCGACCCACGGAGCGCAATGCCTATGCTCAGACAACCGATGCCGTCAGCGTCGAGCGGTGATCTGCACCGCGTCGGGCGCGGGGCTGCAGGCGTGGCCCACGCCGGCGCGGTGCCTCTGGACGCGAACTCCATGGTGACGCCTCGGATCGGCTCGCCGAGCGCGAGCACCGTGGCGCTGCGACGCGCCACCGCCCCATGCGTCGCTGCGTCCGGGGCACGGGTGTCGTCATCCGAGCAAGCCGGCGGCGGGCGGAGTGGGCAGTCCAGCATTCTGGTGGCCGACGACAACGACGCCGTGGTCGAGGCCCTGGCGATGCTGCTCGAGCTCGCAGGGTTCAGCGTCATCAAGACCTATGATGGCCTGCAGGCGGTGGCCGCCGCCGAGCGCGAGCGACCAGACATCGTGCTGCTGGATATCGCCATGCCGGGCCTCGACGGTCGTGCCGCCTGCCGGCGGATTCGGGGACTGCCGGGCGGCGGGCGTGTGCGCATCATCGCGCTCTCAGGCTGGGATCCGGACAGCGACGGTGGCCAGTCCGCCGAGACCGGCTTCGATGGCCATCTTGTCAAGCCCGTGGCGTCTGCGGAACTGCTCAGGATGCTCGGCTGCCGGTGATCCGACAATGCCGGGGCCGACGACACGGCGCGGCGGCGCCCGGGGTCAGTTGACGGCGATGCGCTGGTACTGCGGCCGCCGGCTGGTCACTGCGCCCGTATCCGCATCCGCGCTCGCAAAGCGCGCCAATGCCGCGTCCACCTCCGCGAAGATGAAGGGCTTGAAGATCACCGTGTCGGCGCCGACCGCAGCCAATCGCGGTGTCACCTCCTCGAGCAGCTCCGGAAAGCCCGTAATGATGATGGGACGCGGCATACGGCCCTGGGCATGGAGCTGTTCCAGGACATCGATGCCATAGATATCGGGCATCAGAAACTCGATGACGATGGCATCGAAATCCTGTTTTTGGCAGAAAATGGTGGCAAGCCGTCCCTCATAGGCCGGCATGGCCTGATGGCCGCCAGCCACGAGATGATCGGCGAGCACCGTGGCAAGGATATGGTTGGATTCGGCAACGAGGATCTTCATAGGCTTGGGGAATGACTGCGATGCAATAGTTGCGGAGGACGACGGGCAGCCCGGCAATGGCAATGCCGCGCCATTGGCGGCGGTCTAACCGGCGTGGGTTGCGGCTTACAGACTGCGCGTGCCGGCCCAACTCTAAGACGGTGCGATTTGTCCGGGAATAAGCGCCACTCCTCGCACAGCCCTCAGGTTTACCCCGACCCCGCCCCCGACCCCGCTCTTGGCCGCTGGGGATTTGGTGTGCCGCGAGCGCGGATCGGCGGCCTCACCGAGCTGCCCGGACAAGACCGGCGATACCGGTCGCTCTGGCGTGTGGCGTCGACGCGTGCTGGCTACACGTGCACCCCACCGGATACACTGTTGTTGGTCTGATGTCGACGCGCCCACCGCGGTGCGCCTGACACGGGGGCGACCCAGCTATGACACGACGATGCCAACAGCCTCGAGCCAACCCGGTCCCGACAAGCTCATCGCGCTCGTCGAGCGACTGATCCTGGAGCAGCAACGCGTGGAGCCGTTGGCACTGCTGCTGGCGGCGGGTGTGCTCGCCCACCCCGACTACGAGGCCTGGCGGTCGGGGCACCGGCAATGGTTGCAGGACGCCCTGCAGCTGCCGCTGGCCGATACATTGGCGCTGCTGCGGCGGGCGGGGGCACAGGCCCGCGCTGCGGGGCTGGTTCCCACGGCGGCCCAAAACCATCGCCGGGGCGATGATTCCGCGCCGCTCGAGTCAGGCCCGAGCGTCGAGCTCCAGCGGGCCCTCGCCACCGCGTACGCGCCGCCACCGGCGCGCCGGCAGCTGGATCTCTTCTACGACAGCGCCGATGGGTTACTCGAACAAACCCTGCGCGAGGCGGTACTGGCGCGGCGCTTGCCCGCCGCCCGGGAGGCCCTGGACAAGCTCCAGCGTCGTGACCCGGCGTATGCACGCGGCAGCGATTGGCGGCGTCTGATCGACTGCCTGGCGCGAGCCGGCCATACTCCCGGCGCCGCACCCTGCCGGTCCAAGGCGGCGGCACTGCTGCGGGATATCGATGAGATCACCCCCGTCGCCGGCACCCTGCTGGGCCCACAGACGTGGGACTGCCTTGTGCTGCTTTGGGCAGCGCTGGCGCAGGCCGCGGACGGCCTGCGCTTTGACCCGGCCGAGCCCCGGCTGCACGCCAGCTCCGCGCTCGCGCGGCTCGGGCGCTGGCAGGAGGCCCGGGCCGCCATCATGGCGGAGCCCGGCTGGCGGGATCTGCCCGACCTGCTGGCGCCCTACGTCCGCGCCTGTCAGCACAGTGGCGACGCCCGCGCCGCGCGCGCCGCGCTGCTGGCATCCTGCTGGTCCCATCCGCACACGGCGGAGCGCATCCTCGCCGCCGGCGACTGTCCGGACAGCCGGCTCGCCGCGCATTGGCAGGCCTTCTGCGATCTGGAGCCACCCACCGCTGCCGCTGCGGCCTCGGCCGCGATGCTCGCCACCGAGGACTTTCCCGCCTGGTGCCTGCTCGTGGACCCCGGCCTGGCGGCGGATGCGCCCGCCGACGCGACGACGGACCCGCATCGGGCCGCCGCCTACGGCGCGGCCAAGGCGCTGGCCACTGCCCCGGACGACCTCGACCAGCGACGCGCGTTGGGCGCCGCCCAGCCGGCGCTGCTGGCGATCTTTCTGCAGCGGCGCCGCAGCGCGGGATGATGCCGTCGCCGCCGGCTACTGTCTCCTCTGCGGGCGCATGCACCGGCACGGCAACGGCCGCTCGCCAAAGCGTCGTCCAGGCGGCAGCCGCGTCGCGCTAGCCGTCGCCCCGGGTCGGATCGGGTGATGGGGCAGTCCGGACTGCGCTCAGCCGTTCGCCGGCCCGAGGCGCAGGCCGCTGTCGGCAGCGAACAGCAGCAGCGACGCGGGGTCGACGGCGAGGGTGATCTCCTTGTCTTCCCTCACCGCTGTGTCGCCCGCCATGCGCGCGGTGACGCGCCGCCGTGCCGCGCCGCCGGCATCGTCGTCCTGGCGCATGGTCTGTTTGTGCCCGAGTGCCCGCATCCCCGTGGTATCCGCCGGAATTTCGAAGTGCACGAAGACATCGGCGCCCAGCCATTCCACGAGATCCGGCCGAACGCGGAACTCGCCCGTGCCGGCGCCCGCCGGCGGGCGGTCCACCAGATGAAAATGCTCCGGGCGGATGCCAGCGATGACCGCATGGGTGCCGGCGGGCAGGGCGTCGCGCAGCCGCTGCGGCATGGGCAGGCTGGTCATCGGCAGGACCAGTTGACTGCCCTCGATCCGCGCCGGGAGCAGGTTCATGGCCGGTGCGCCGATAAAGCCTGCGACAAACACGTTCGCCGGGTGCCGGTACAGGTCCTGGGGGCTGCCCACCTGCTGGATCTCGCCGCGACGCAGCACGGCGATGCGGTGGCCGAGGGTCATGGCCTCGGTCTGATCGTGGGTGACATAGACCGTGGTGGTGCCGAGCCGCCGCTGCAGCGCCGCGAGCTGATTGCGCATTTGCACGCGCAGCCTGGCATCGAGGTTCGACAGGGGCTCGTCGAGCAGGAAGGCCGCCGGCTCCCGCACGATGGCGCGTCCCATGGCCACGCGCTGGCGCTGTCCGCCGGAGAGCGCGGCGGGCTTGCGGTGCAGCAGTTCGCCCAGCTCGAGCAGCTCCGCTGCACGCGCCACCCGGCGGTCTGCCTCGGCGCGGTCCACCTTGGCGAGCTTCAGCGGGAAAGCCAGATTGTCGCGCACGCTCATGTGCGGATAGAGCGCATAGCTTTGGAACACCATGGCCATGTTGCGGTCCTTCGGATCGCGTCCCGTGACCGTCTCACCGCCGACCCGCACCTCGCCGCTGCTGGGCCGCTCCAGTCCGACGATCAGCTTGAGCAGCGTGGACTTGCCGCAGCCGGACGGACCCACCAGCACGAACAGCTCGCCGTCCCCGATGGTGAGATGCGTCGGCTTCAGCGCCTCGGTGCCGTCGGGGAAGCGTTTGGCGACGCCGTCGAGGATGATGTCGGACATGGGAGCTGCCGAAGTTTGAAGGGTGAAGGGTGAAGGGTGAAGGGTGAAGGTAGCCTGGAGCCCGACATGGCAGGCTGCGCTTGACGACGAGAGCGGTCGGCGCAACCCTATCCTAAAGCGGCAGCGAGATCAGAGGTAGCCTGATGCAAACCGCCAAAGAGCAAGTCGTGGAAGTTTTGAGGAGACTTCCTGGCGATGTCAGCATGGAAGACATCCAATATCATCTGTATGTCCAAGAGAAGATTCGCAAGGATCAGGAATCCATCGCTGCCGAGCGGTCCCTCGACACCGTCCAAGCCAAGGAGCGGCTGGGCAGATGGCTGGAGAAGCAATCTGGGCAGCGGAGGCACTCGATGACATTGAGGCCATCGCCGCCTACATCGCTCGCGATTCATTGGTGCTGACACGCCGGGTCGTCAGCGCGTTCTTCGAGTGCTCGGACCTCCTGCTGACCCAGCCTCGGATGGGACGCATGGTACCGGAGCGGCAGGACGAGAATATCCGCGAGCATTTCGTCTACAGCTACCGGCTCATCTATGCACTCGCAGCCGAGGATATCCACGTTCTCGCGGTCATGTACGGTCGGCGGTCGCTCGAATCAATCGGCGAGCGCCGCTAACAACCACAGGTCGGTCGTACCAAGACCCGAGAATCACGGTGCCGGCGGTTGAGTCGGCCGAGGGAACTGCCCCCTCAACCGCTCGCAGAACCCGGCGCGAGCCTCTCGACTCACCGGGCTCCTGTTGTTCCAACCCTCAATGCCCGTGCTTGTCGCCAAGCCGTCTCCAGGCTCAGCGTCGTGGGATCACAGAGGATAATGTCGTGATCGCGGGCTCATCCTGCGCAAGGAGTTGGCCTACGATGCGACTGGAACAACCCGACCCCTTTGCTCGGAACCCATTACAGGCCCCTTAACGCTCGTAAGGGCCGGTCCGTCCTCGGACCGTGCGTCGATACTCAGTGCCTCGCTTTGCTTCACTTGGCAGGCTCCCTTGGCATCACGATCCGAGTTCCCGCGGTTCCACCGAAGTGCCTGAATCGAACTCGCGCCCTCTCGATGCCGGACACCGCCCACCCAGTCAACAGGCTCCCGATGGGCTCGTCCCAGAGATAGTTGTGGCCTCTGGTTTTGATGTCTGCTACTCAGTTTCGACACCTCTACGAGGGTTCGTGGTCACTCGCCTTCTCGATTCCTACGTGACGCACCACATGGATGCGCCTTCTCCCCCTACGCCCACGACCATGGTCTTCAGCCAAGGCTGCTCGGGTGTGTTTGGAGCCGGCCCCTGCAGGCAGACTCCGGCGGGTCGGTTCCGCCATCACTTCGGCAGCTTCTCATGCTGCCCGGTCAGCTCCGTGCCGACCGAAGCCACATTACTACGGCACCCACAACTGGCTTGACAACCACCGAGGGATACCCGCCGGCAACGGAATTTATCCCTGAGGATTGATACTTCTATATTCATCAACGCGACTTTGCAGGTCCTGAAGCGCTGTCAGAAGACCGTCATGATCGGGGCCGTACTCGAGCGCCCGGATGTTAAATGCGTCTGTCCAATCTTGTAGAGCATATGTGCTGTGCTCCCCTTCAAGAACGAGCGCATAATGCGGGCGCTGACTTGTGGCGGTGATCCTCACATCTTCAAGGACCAGGAGCACGTCCGGGTCGTCAAGGCTGCAGCCAATAAACACGCAGGTGTTTGTTAGGAATATTGATTTGAGGAGCGTGTAGAAATGTGGGTAATTTTGCTTTGCCGAATGATATTCGGATTTTGTGAAAACCATTCGCTGGATGTCATCAATTGTGCCGTGGGCTTTAATTATCAGTCTCGTATCCGCGCGCAATTCATCACCTAGCGAATCGGTATAGTAATTGACTACCTTGTAACCTTCTTGGGATGAGGAGAGGCACAGGCGCTCGTATATCTTGTCAAAATTTGTCGTTATTACCAATCTGGAATCGAGGGCCAGGATAATGCGATGTAGTTCGCCTGGTTGAAATCCGGGATTGTTGAAGTGTGTATTGAGAAAATCGTGATAGTCCGATCGATCCGTCTCTTGTGTAATCGCCTGTAAACATAACAGATAGCGCTTCTCCGCGATCATTTCTTCGATGGCTGCTCTTGCCTCATCGCTCCGCACCAAAGTGCAAGCGTCGCGCAGTAGCTCTTGCCAGCCTTTCGGTCGCCTGCCTTCTGGATCAGCCGCGGAAGCAGAAGCGCCGGCGCCCAAGAAAAGGACGCAACGCCTCCTCGCAACTTCTCTTACTAAAGCATCTGGCCAAGCGATCACGGGGACTCCCGAATATTGGTCAGCAACTTGTCGCAAAGCGAAGAGATCAGCGTAGCATAAGATTTTACTTGCGTATACTGGCTGCCCACCAACCCATCTGCACTCGAGAGCTCGTGTATTGGCGACTTTGCAGATTGCGCCATTGGTATAAGACTGTATAGATTGGGGATGTGTCCCAGTTCCAAGTCGGTTCTGTCCAGTTGATTGGGCATCAGGAAAGCCATGGCCTCGTTCACTGTGCCTGGTATTTGCTTCATAATGCGGTCGTACGATTTAACCGGCCTTCGGCCAGTCTTAAAAGATCTTGTGACATATTGCTGCACCGAGTATCCGGCGAAACGAAACCTGTCGTTGGTCTCGGCGATTATGTTGTACTTGTGGAAGACTTCGGGCTGTTCCTCTTTCGTATCCTCTATCGATTTTTCGTACTGCTTTTGCCATTGCTGTATCCATCCGGATATGTTTTTTATTCCAAGTAAACTGAATATGTCGCATCCAAACGGGGTTACAATGAAATCGCAGGATAATATGACAGATCGGTTTAAAGCGCCGAGAGACGGTCCGACGTCAAATACTATTAAGTCATAGCGGTTGTTTAACGTGCCAAGCAACTCGTTGCACCAGTTAGTGACTCTGTAGCCGCCGATGTCCCGCGCTCGCAGGCCCGCCCAGGCGTCGCTCAGCTTGTCTTCGATGATGCTCATTCTTGGATGTCCAGGTATTATGTCGGTGAGAAAGCGATTCCCCGAGCCCAAAATTGGGTTTATCGCGGTATTTGCTGTAGGCTCGCCCTCGCTGAGAGGGGATAAACACGAAAAGATTGTTTCGTGTTCCGGGTTCTCATTCAGGTAGATATCTTCGCAAGTTTCATCGCTCAAAATAGACTGGGTTGCATTGCATTGCGGGTCCGCGTCTATAAGTAAAGCACGCTTCCCCTTTTGCGTATTGAGAAACGAAACAACATTGCAGGCGAGTGTGGTCTTTCCGACGCCGCCTTTATTGTTGAAGAATACGAGAGATGTCATGGCCGAGATCACGTGATTAAGGGCGTTGAGTATTCCAAGGGCATAAGAGCCCTATCGGAGTGTGGCCCTCGTAAGCCATTAGATCCAAATGTTTAGCCGAGGTTCAGGTTGTTCTTGACATTTTGAGGCTTGTGCCGGACCGATTCAGTAGTCCACCAACCCGCCCGTTCCCTAGCGATGAGCACCTCCGTTGGAAAGAGCGCGTTCAGTTTGTTCCTCTGATCGGCCAGGATCTTGCGGTCTTGCTCGAGCTCCGCGAACCGCCGCACAATGTCGTCCGTCGGACCAATCTCGATACCAAGCCAGCGGCGGGCCTTGAGCTCCGCTGCCATGTAGGTGGTGCCGGCCCCGCCGAAAGGATCGAAGACGAGATCTCCCTCGTCCGTCGACAGCTCGACCACCCGGTCCAAGACCTTGAGGGGCAGCTCGTTCGCGCCGTTGCGGCGCTTGTACTTGGCGTGCCGCACCGGGGACACGTCCCACCAGACATCGGAGAGGTTGACTCCTTTCGGGTTCATCTTGGCCTTGTAGCCGCCGTAGTCGCGCAGGTCGCCGGCGCAGTGGGGGCAGACCTGCATGGGCAGGCGGTCCGGGTGGAAGACGCGCGCCTGCGGTCCTTTCACGTAGTAAAGCAGGGAATAATGGGACGGGTATAACCGGCGCTGGATGGGTAGGCTGTACTTGATGTCCACGGCGATCCAGTGGACGAAGCTCAGCCGGCCGTTCAGGAAGGCGGCGAGCTCGGCGTTCCAGCGCGGGAGGTTCCAGACAAACAGGGCGCCGCCGGGCTTAAGGAGGCGGATGCACTCGGTGAGCCAGGACTCGCACCATTCCAGGTAGCGCTCGGTCTTGAGATTGTCGTCGATGCTGGATGGGTAGAGCTTTTTCAAATTGAAGGGCGGGTCGGCAAAGATCATGTCCACCGAATCGCTGTCCAGGGTGGGCATCAGGTCCATGCAGTCGCCTTCATAGAGACGGCCCAGGTGGGTTTCCAGCGTGACGCGAGGTGCGGTGGTGGCGGCCTGCGGCTGCGCGTCGGATGCCGGCTGCGGCTCCAGCAGCTTGGCAACGGTCGCCGCATTGGCTTGGATGGCGTTCAGCGTCTCGCGGGACAGGCGGCCCATCGCGAGCATCAGCTCGAGTTCTGTGATGCCCGCCGCCGCGAGCACCTGCGGCAGGTCTTCGCCGCTCGGCAGTATGTTGGCGTCGTTGTAGTGACGCAGCCGCGCCACCGGCACGCCGCTGCGCTCAGCGAAGTCATTGATCTCGCGTCGATCACCAGGCGCGACGTCGAGGGCACGGAAGAACTGATCGGAGAAGCTCATCGACTATCCTCTGTTGTCCCGCGGGCATCCTAGCACGAGGGGAGTACAACCTGAAGACTATAGTCCGTCGACTATTGTCTGATGGGTGCTTAGGCTGCCGACTGCTATCCGGTCGGAGCGGAACATGGAGCCTGAGCAGGCTTTCGGCATTGTGCTGCGCGATCTGCGGCGCAGGCGCTCACTGTCGCAGGAGGCATTGGCGCAGGAGAGCGAGCTGGACCGGACGTTCATCTCGCTATTGGAGCGGGGTCTGCGGCAGCCGTCGCTGACGACCATCCTCCAGCTTGCCGGCCCGCTCGGCGTTCGCCCGGAACAGCTGGTGGCTGAAGTCGCCAGGGTCTTGGCCCATGGAGGATGGAACCGTGCGGCTTCTTGAGTATCACGACATCCTAAATCCGGAGCTGTTCCAGCGCTCGGCAGCCTTGCAGCAAGCCTGGGATGATGTGCGCGAGGCCGTCGCGCTGACGGATTGGCCGCAGGGGGCCGGATCTTTCACCATCTATCCGGAGAGCGGCAAGAAGAGCGGCGAGGGCAACGGCGTCAAGCTTATCAAGGTACCGTGCATCCGCGCCCTTCGTGAGCGCGGCTGGGACGTCGAGCGGCTGCCCGATGTCGGCTCCAGTGTCCTGCGCACCGGTGACTTGGATGCCTTGAAGACGACGCCGGAGGGCTTTGTCGCCTTTGAGTGGGAGACGGGGAACATCTCATCCAGCCATCGGGCACTGAATAAGCTGTTCCTCACTATGAAGGAGACGGCGACCATCGGCAGCTTTCTCGTCGTGCCCAGCAACCGACTCAAAATCTACTTGACCGACCGCATCGGCAACATCGGCGAGTTGGAGCCCTACTTTGGCCTTTGGCGAGATCTGACCGGCATCAACGGCGCGCTGCGCATTGTCGTCGTCGAGCATGATGCCGAGAGCTTCGATGTGCCGAAGATCCCAAAGGGCACGGACGGTCGGGCTTTGCGATAGCGCCCGCAAGCGGTCGCTTGCCGTGCGGGCGTAGTGTGGTTGTTACTCCTTCTTCAGAAACACGATGTATTCCTCGCGCATCGTGTTTGCAATGCCCTTGATGGCGCGCGGTATCTCCGCGCTGAACGAGAAACCAAGCGATTCGGCAGCGTCGCGCAAGATCTTGTGCAGCCCGATCACTTGATCCGCGGGCAGCTTGAGCACCTTGCTCAGTTGGTTGTTGTTGGTGCCGACAACGATGACACAGTGGCACCCTTGCTTCAGCACTCTGTGGCACTCGCGCAGCGCGCCGTTCATGTCCTCCAGGTAGCAGTCGTACTTGTCAGCAAGTCTGCTGCCGCCGCGCAACCCGATCATGCTTTTGTCGAGGTGCGCGCGGTCGGCGCCCAAGGCGGCCAGGTGGAAGGCGTCGTTCTTGGCGTAGTCGATTGCGAAGCTGTACGGTGGAGAGAACAGGATCGCGTCCACGGACTCGTCGGCGAGGTCAAGCTGCCGTGCATCGCCTTGTCGAGCGTCGATCCGGCCCAGATCGAAGCCCTGAGCGCCGCGGACCTGCTGGAACTTGCGGCAGCAGTGGAGATACCGTTCTAGGACGCCTTGGAACTGTTCTAGCGGCGGCTTCCGTTGCGAGCGTTGCGTGTAGCCCATGGTGTCCAGGAACGCCAGCAACAGCAACGCATAGGTCTCCGCCGTCTCGCGATCACGGAAACGACGGCCGGACACCACATAGTCGGTTCCCTCCTCCATGACCCGACGTAGATCGTCGTCCTGCGCCAGCTGCTGCCCGGCAGTGGAAAGTGCGACACCGTGGCGGCGGACGAAGTAATCGAACGTCGTTTCGGCCTTCGTCCATGCGCCCTCCGCCCGCGCTAGGGACATGGTGAGCCCGGACGCCTTGGTCTCGGTCATGAACGCGCAAAAGGGGCTGATGTCGACGCCAATCGCATCGGCACCCAGCAAAGCCGCCTCGATCGGCACGGTGCCCGAGCCCATCATCGGGTCCAAAACCGTCTTACCGGGGCC
This sequence comes from uncultured Thiohalocapsa sp., assembly GCF_913062725.1. GTDB lineage: Bacteria > Pseudomonadota > Gammaproteobacteria > Chromatiales > Chromatiaceae > Thiohalocapsa. The sequence continues at coordinate 15,784 of NZ_CAJXWY010000011.1, read as the reverse complement.
GACGCCGATCACGTTCAGAATACCTCGGACCATCTGTGGGTGAAACTTGCCCCGATAGGGGAAAAGCCCATGTGTGGCGTACCCGGTGCGGAAGCTGTTGGTCTTGAAGAATGACCTGAGCCGCGCCGAGGAGAAGTCGGGGAGCTTCAGGGTCTCGCCGACGCAGGTCAGAAAGTGCCGCGTGGGGCGCCCGTCGACGGAGCAGAAGTATGCCGCCTGTTGGACGAGTGCGGCGCCGGACAGCGTCTGCGCCTCCAGCCAGGCCAAGTGCAGCTCGTAGACCTCACGCAGACCCGGGATGAGTGTCAGGTTGTCTGGTAAAAGGCAGGCGGGAAAGGCCTGCGTCAGAGGGTCGTCCAACTCGGGTCTGTCCTTTGTTTGTCCGAAATCGAGTCTGCCGGCGCGCCGCCGAGGATGGCCCACGCTTGCTCGAGTCGCAACTCCCAGCCCCCAGCCCTCAGCCCCTCGAGCCTACTGGAGGCTGCTCTCATCCCTTCACCGCCCCCGCCGTCAGTCCGGCGACGATGCGGCGCTGGAAGACCACCACCAGCAGGGTCACCGGCAGCGTCACTACCACCGAGGCCGCGGCGATGGAGCCCGTGGGCAGCTCGAAGCGGGAACTGCCGGTGAAGAAGGCGATGGCCGCGGGCACGGTGCGGGCGTTGTTGGTGGAGGTGAGCGCGGCGGCGAACAGAAAGTCGTTCCAGGCGAAGATGAACACCAGGATCGCGGCGGTGAACACGCCCGGCGCCGCCAGCGGCACGATGACATGGCGGAACGCCTGCAGCCGCGTGGCCCCGTCCACCCGTGCCGCCTGATCCAGGTCCCAGGGGATCTCGCGGAAGAAGGCCGAGAGGGTCCAGATGGCCAGCGGCAGTGTGAAGGTCATGTAGGGCAGGATCAGCCCGGGCCAGGTGTCGTACAGCCCGAGATTGCGCCAGAGCTCGAACAACGGCCCGATAACCGCCACCGGCGGGAACATGGCGATGGACAGCGCCGCCGCCAGCACCAGCTGCCGGCCGCGGAAACGCAGCCGCACGATGGCGTAGGCGGCGAACATCGCCAATAGCACCGCCAGTAGCGTGGCGATGCTGGCGATGCCGATGGAGTTCCACAGCGCCGCCGGGAACTGGTCATCGGCGAAGATGGCCCGGTAGTGCTCCAGGCTGATGCGCTGCGGCAGGAAGCGCTGGTCGCCCAGATCCGCCGCGGGCTTCAGCGACAGGGACAGTATCCAGGCCATGGGCAGCAGCGCATAGGCCATCACCAGCAGGCTGCCGAGGCGCCAGAAGAGCCGGTCCAGCAGGCTCGCGCGCGCCATCATTGCCCGTCCTCTCCGGACTCCTGCGCCGAGAAGCTCGCGCCGAAGCCGCGCACGAAGAGCACGGCGATGGCGACGACGCAGGCGAAGATCAGCACCGACACCGCGGAGCCGAGCCCGAGGTTGAGCCGGGTCACCAGCGCGTGATAGCCGACGATGGAGACGGTCTCGGTGCCCTGGGCGCCGCGGGTCTGCACGTAGACGGTATCGAAGATGCGAAAGGCATCCAGGGTGCGGAACAACAGTGCAACGAGCAGGGTATTTGTCATCAGCGGCAGCGTGACGCGGAAGAAGCGCTGCACCGCATTGGCGCCGTCCACGCGGGCCGCATCCAGCAGATCCTGCGGCACCAGAGTCAGGCCCGCCAGCAGCAGCAGGGCCATGAACGGGGTCGTCTTCCAGACCTCGGTCAGGATGATCACCACGAAGGCGGACCAGCGCTCCGTGAGCCACGCATGCTCCACACCCAGCCAGGGATTGACGAAGCCCGTCACCGGGTCGAAGGCGAACTTCCACGCCAGCGCGGCCACCACGGTGATGACGGCATAGGGCACCAGTACCGCCGCGCGCACGCTGCGGCGCAGGAACAGCACCCGGTGCATCACCAGTGCGAGCCCCATGCCCAGCACCAGCTCCAGGCTCACCGAGCCCAGGGTGATGACGGCGGTGTTGGCGAGGGACTCCCACCATACCGGCGAGGTCAGCACGCCCGCATAGTTGGCGAGGCCGACGAAGGCGCGCTCCTGCGGAAAGCGCAGGTCGTAACGAAACAGCGACAGCCAAACCGCGTAGAGGATCGGATAGGCCGTGACCACCAGCATGGCCAGCACGGCCGGGCTGCACAGGAGCCAGCCCAGGCGTTCTTCGGTGGGATCAGCGGGCTTCATGGGCGACTTTGGTCATAGTAGGCCCCGGGAGTGGAGGGCCCGCGCCACGGCCTCGCGCAGGCGCGCCGCATCGCGCTCGGGGTCGATATTGGCCATCGGATGCAGGGTCCGGTTGATGGCGAGGGAGACGTCGTTGTAGAGCGGTGTGCGCGGGCGCTGCACGGCATCTTGCAGTGTCGCGCGCAGCAGGTCCGCGAACGGGAAGGTCTCGCGCACCGCCGGGTCATCATAGAGTGCCGCCGTCGTCGGCGGCAGCCCGCCGCGCCGGGCGGCGAGTCGCTGATGCTCGGCGCCGGCGATGCAGGCGGCGGCCCGCAGGGCGAGCTCCGGATGCTCGGTGTAGGCGCCGACGCCGAGGTTGATACCGCCGATGGCGACCCGGCTCGGCCGGCCCGGGGCCACCGCCGGCCAGCGTGCCCAATGCATGTGCCGGGCGACGGCGGGCGCATTGGCCCGGGCGCTCGGCCAGACATAGGTGTAGTTGACCATGAAGGCGGCTCCGCCAGCCTCGAAGGCGAGCCGCGCCTGATCCTCGCGGGCGCCGGCGAGCCCGGGCGGCGTTGCCGGTGAGCGGGCGAGGCGGCGCATGACCGCCAGCGCCCGGCGCGTGGGCTCTTCGGGCAGCGCAGGCTCGCTGCCGTCGGCGTTCAGCACGCTGCCGCCGGCGGACGCCAGCAGCGACACGAACAGCACGGTCAGCCCCTCGTAGCGGGCGCCCTGGGCCTGGATGCTGCCATCGGCGCCCAGCGCCTCGGCCTGGCGGATCATGGCATCCCAGGTCGCCGGCGGGGTGGTCACGCGGTCGGTGCGGTACCACAGGAGTTGGGTATTGGTTGTAAAGGGCGCCGCCCAGAGCCGATCTTCCCAGCTGGCGCTGTCCACGGTGGCCTGGATGCGTCCGGCGCGGGCCCGTTGGGCCAGGTCCTGGGGCCAGGGCAGAATCCAGCCCGCGGCGGCGAGCTCCGGTGTCCAGATGACATCCATGCCGATGAGGTCGATGGCGCTGTCCCCCGCCGCGAGCCGACGCACCAACTGCTCGCGCTGGCGGTCGGCGTCCGCCGGCAGCGGCTGCAGCACCACCCGATAGGCGCCGTCGGACTGCTCGGCGCAGCGTCGCGCCGCTTCGGCAAAGGCGCCGGAGGGCTCGTCGAAGACATACCAGTTGAGGGCCGGCACCGCCGGCGCCCCGCCGTCGCAGCCGCCCAGGCCGACGATGAGGGCCAGCAGCAGCATGGCCAGGGATTGGCTCGCCGGCCTGGGGCGGCGGGCTCGGGCGGTGGTGCCTGTTCCGATCATGGTCATGCTCTGTGGCCAGGTGGGCGTCTGGACATCGTCCGCAAGCCTGCCACCAGCACTCTAGCAGTTTGCAGATGTCGTCCGGCAAGTCCCGGAGCTGGAGGATAGGCCGCTGACGCTGACGGACAGTTCGCCCCGCCGAGGGGTCACCCGGCCGACGGTCGGGCAGCGGCACGACCCTTGCCAAACCGCTTGTGATGCGGTCACCATCAGCGGCCGTTTGCTGGCGCCGGCGCCGTTGCGCCGGCGCAAGCCCGCCACCCGGAGGATTTCAGCATGTACGTCGTCACCAACCGAGTCCCGGTCGCGCCGGCTTGGCACGAGCAGTTCGAGGAGCGCTTCCGCCGTCGTGCGGGCCAGGTCGAGCAGCAGCCCGGGTTCGTGCGCATGGAAGTGATGCGCCCGCAGACCGAGGACACGCCCTATGTGGTGCAGACCGTGTGGGAGGATCGCGCCGCGTTCGATGCCTGGATCAAGTCCGAGGACTTCAAGGTCGCCCACGCGAACCCGCTGCCGAAGGATGCCTACGCGGGAGAGGGCCGGTTGGAGGCGTTCGAGGTGATTATCACGGCGAAGGCGGGCGAATAACTCACCGACGACTCACGTCCCTGTGACTGCTCTGGCGCGCAACAAGGCCCCGGCCTTGTGCGCGCTGCGTGGGCAACTCGAGGCACTGCTGATGCAGGGCGGGGTACCGGGACGGGATTCCCCTCTGGCGGGGCATGTTGTGACCGGGAACCGGTCCGGTGGCGTTTCAGGACGCCGCCTCGAAGCCCGCCACCACGTCCAGCAGCTCGCTGGTGATGGTGGCCTGGCGCTCGCGGCGGTAGCGGCCGGTGATGTCCTCCAGGCGCTCGTCCAGGTTCTTCTCCGCGGCCTGCATGGCTTTGAGGCGGCTGCCATGCTCGGCGGCCAGGGACTCGGCACAGCAGCGAAACAGCACGCTGAAATAATGCTGGCGCAGCAGATGGCCGAGCAGCCGGCCGCGGGGCAGGGTATAGCGCGGTAGCCGGCGCGACGGCCAGGGTGCCTGCGCCCGCCGGCGGAAGTGGGCCGGATCCAGCGGGAAGAGGCGCTGGTCCCGGGGCTCGTAGCCGCTGCGACCCGTCGGGCGGTTGTGGTAAAGGTAGACGTGCGCGACGCCCTCGGATTGCCAGGCGTCGACGCGCAGCAGCAGCCGCTGCACGATGGCGGTGATGCCCGCGGCGGCGCTTGGGGTGGGGAAGATCTCCACGCCGCCGCCGGCGACGGACTCAAGGCCCGGTGCGACGCGCTCGCCGACGGCGAGCCAGTGGCGCACCGCCCCGGCCTTCGGGGCCCGCTGCAGGACATGCTCGACGATGGCTTCGTTGAAGCGCCCGCAGAGGCCGTGGTCGGTGCCGAGGACGATGACCGCGGCGGCCCCGTCGGATCGATCACCCGGCCCATCGCCCAACTCGTCGCCCGACCCATCGCCCGCACCGCCGTCGGTGCTGCCCGGCGCGGCGGCCATCGGCATCTCCCGCAGCACCGCGCGCAGCCCGAGCTCGACGCTGCCCTCGTACTCGGCCAGCGCCGCGGCGGCCTGCTCGTACTGGCGGATGCTGACCGCGGACAGCGCTTTCATGGTCCGCACGATCTGCTGCAGATCGTCCAGGTTCTCCATGCGCTGCTTCAGCGATTCGATGCTGGCCATGATGCTCGCTCTGGGATGCGCGTCGTCAGTGCGCTTCCGGTAGGTCCGCGATGGCGGCCCGGGCCGTCTGCGTCAGCGTCTCCCAGGCGTCGTCGTCCAGCGCGCGGCCGGTATCGATGCGCTCGCAGAGGTCGGCGTGCTCGGCGCGCACACGCGCGCGGATGCGCTGCTCGGCCCCGGCGACGGCATCCAGCGGCACCTGGTCCAGGAGGCCTGCCTTGGTGGCCAGCAGCGCCGCGATCTGCTGCCAGGGGGCGAGGGGGCTCGCGGCGTCCTGGCGCAGGATCTGCCGCACCCGGCGGCCGTGGGCGATGCGTTGCCTGGTGCGCTCGTCCAGGCGGGTGGCGAAGCGCGCGAAGGTCTCCAGCTCTTCGAACTGGGTGTAGGCGAGCTTGAGATCCCCCGACACCCGGCGAAAGCTCGGGTACTGGGTCTTGCCGCCGACCCGCGACACCGAGCGGCCGATGTCGATGGCCGGCAGCATCCCCTTGCGGAACAGCGTCGGCGACAGATAGATCTGGCCGTCGGTGATGGAGATGAGATTGGTGGGGATATAGGCACTGATGTCCTGGGCCTGGGTCTCCACCACCGGCAGCGCCGTGAGTGACCCGCCGCCGCGCTCCTCGCGCAGGTGCGTCGCCCGCTCCAGCAGGCGCGAGTGGATATAGAAGATGTCCCCCGGGAAGGCCTCGCGGCCCGGGGGTCGGCGCAGCAACAGGGAGAGCTCGCGGTAGGCGCGGGCGTGGCGGGTGAGGTCGTCGTAGACGATGAGCACATCGCGGCCCTGGTCCATGAAAAACTCGCCCATGGCGGTGGCCGCATAGGGCGTGATGAACTGCAGGCCCGGCGGGTCCTCGCCGGAGGCGGCGACGACGATGCTGTGCGCCATGGCCTGCTCCCGCCGCAGGCTTTCGACGGCGCGGGCGACGGCGGTGCCGCGCTGGCCGATGGCGCAGTAGATGCAGATGACCTCCCGGGCGCCGTCGCCGCCCGCGCGCTCGCGGCGCTGGTTGATGATGGCATCCAGCGCCACCTGCGACTTGCCGGTTTGGCGGTCGCCGACGATGAGCTCGCGCTGACCGCGACCGATGGGGATCATGGCGTCCACGGCCTTGATGCCGGTCATCAGCGGCACGCTCACCGGTGCGCGATCCATGATGGCCGGGGCCGGACGCTCGATGGGCCGGCGCTCACCGGTCTTCGGCAGGCCGCCGCCATCGAGGGGCCGGCCGGTGGCGTCGACGACCCGACCGAGCAGCGCCTCCCCCACGGGGGTGTCCGCCTCGCGGCCGGTGGCGCGCACGCGCATGCCCGGGCGCAGTTCCCCGCTATCTCCCAGCAGCACGACCCCCAGCGCCGTCTCATCCAGGTTCACGGCGAGCCCGAGCACGCCCCCCGGCAGTTCCACCAGCGCTTCGGCGCCCAGCCGGGGCAGCCCGTCGATACGGGCGATGCCGCCGCCGAGCGCCAATAGCGTGCCGACGTCGTCCAGCGTCGGACCGCCCCGGGCTTGCGCCACGGCGTCGCGGATGTTGGTGAAGCTTTGGTCGAGCGTTTGCAGGAGCACGATGAAGTCTTGGGACGTTTGGCGTTTGAAGTGCGTGGGTGGGCGCAGGATGACGGCGGCTCAGCGCCTGGTGCTGACACATCCGGTGGTCGAGCCGCTTCGGCGACGGCCGGGTGAGCGGCTTGCGGCCACAATAGCTTCCAGTCAGCCCGTCGCCGCATCCGCTTGGCGCTCGGACTCGGGCTCGGTATTGGATGCGGTGTCGGTGCGCTCGCCCGGGTGTTGGTCCAGGTGCTCGGCGAGCGTGCGCTCGAAGTTGTCGAGGTAGTCCGCCAGGCTCCAGGCGAGCCGGCGGCCGCCGGCGGTGAGGGCGATGCCGCACACCAACGCCGGGTCGTGCTCGAAGTCGGGGTGCTTGTCAGCGCCGAAGTGCGCACGGACCAGCTCGCCCAGGCGGCCGCGGCGGTTGTCGTCGAGCGCGAAGCCGGTGCTGACGACGAGCTCGCGGCTGCTGCGAAACGCTTGGCGCTCGTCCTCGTCGAGGTTGTCCAGCCAGGCCCCCAGGGTGGCCACCATGCGGTCCTCCAGTCCGACGTCGGCGAGGTCCGAGAGCGCCTTGCGGGCAAGGTCTGCGAAGCCCTCGGTAGTCCGCCGGCGCAGCTGTTTGAGGAACGCGCGCTGCTCGTCGCGCAGCTGCTGGTGCCAGTGCTCGCGCTTGTCATCCACCTCGGCCCGGGCCTCGTCGAGCAGACGCTGCTTTTCGCGCTCCGCCTCCTCCCGGGCCTGCTCCAGCACCGCGTCGCGGCGCTCTTCGAGCCGGTCCATACGCGCATGCAGGCGCCCGCGCTCGCGCTCAGCGGCGTCCTCACGCTCGCGGGCGGCGGTCACGCGCTCGGCGATGCGTGCCTCCCGGCGGGCCATCGCCGCCGTCACCGGTGCGTACAGGAAGTGCTTCAGCAGCCAGACCAGCACCAGAAAATTGATGATCTGGGCGGCGACGGTGAGCCAGTCGATTTGCATGACGCCAGCCTCAACCGCCGGCGGCGACCTGGTTCCAGAACGGGTTGGCGAAGATCAGGATCATGGACACCACGAAGCAGTAAATCGCCGTGGACTCGATCATCGCCAGCCCCACGAACAGCGTACGGGTGATGGTCGCGGACTCGTCCGGCTGCTGCGCCATGGCGGTGAGCGCCTGCGCCACCGCGCGACCCTCGCCGAGGGCCGGGCCGATGGCGCCGATGGCGATGGTGATGCCGGCGGTGACAATGGAAGCGATGGCGATGAGGGCTTGAGGGTCCATGTCGTTTACTGTTCGAGGTTCGAGGTTCGAGGTTCGAGGTTCGAGGTTCGAGGTTCGAGGTTCGAGGTTCGAGGTTCGAGGAACGGGTGGCGGTAGCCCCGGGTGTGCAGGTCTGAGAGCGACGGTTGGCGCGCCTAGCCCCCGGGTCCGCGCTCGTCATCATGCTCATGCTGCGCCGAGCTGGCGGAAGCGATGTACACCATCGCCAGCACGGCAAAGATGTATGCCTGGATCATGCCGGTGAGCAGGCCTAGCAGCTGCATCACGATGGGGAACAGCAGGGGCGTCAGGCTGATGAGGATGCCGACGATGACCGTGCCGCTCATGATGTTGCCGTAGAGACGCACGGCGAGCGCGACGGTGCGCGAGAGCTCGCCGATGAGATTGAACGGCAGCATCAGCGGCGTGGGCTGCACATAGCGACGCAGATAGCCGGCCGGGCCGCGATGCAGCACGCCGTAGAGGGGCACGGCGATGAGCACGCAGAGCGCCAGCGCCATGGTGGTGGACAGCGAGCCCGTCGGCGGCATGTAACCGGGCACCACCGATAGCAGGTTCGCGGTTGCGATCAGGATGAACAGCGTGCCCACGAAGGGCAGATACTGCCCGGGCTCCTGCCGGCTCACGTCCCGGATCTGATCCTTCAGGCCGGTCACCAGCACCTCCAGGAGGTTCTGCCAGCGCGAGAGCCGGGGGCCGGTGCTGAGCCGGCGGGTGATGAGCCAGGCGCCGCCGGTCAGCAGCAGCATGATGAGCCAGGTGTAGGCCAGGGTCGCGTTGATGTGCAGCGGTCCCCACTGCCAGAGGATGATCTGATCGGGGCTGATGGTCATCGTGGTTGCCTCCCGGCGGGATTGTCATCCGCGGCGCCGTCGGTCGTCGGCCCGGGGCTGTCCGCCACTCCGCCGCGGGGCTCCCGGAAGCGGCGCAGTAGCAGCGCACGGGCGGCGATGATGCCGAGCAGTCCCGGCACGAGCGTCACCCAGCCGTCGCCGGCCCACCGCTCGCCGGCCATCAACAGCACCCAGCATCCGCTTAGCAGCAGGAGCATGCGCAGTAGCAAGCTTGCGCCCAGCAGCAGGGCCGGGTGGCGCGAGCGGCCCAGCGCCCGCACGGTGCGATAGAGTCCGGCGAAGAACAGCCAGCCGAGCCCGGCGCCGGCGCCGAGGGCTGCGGCTGCTACGACGACCGCCATGTGCGCGTCTGCGCTCATGCGGGCACCTCGCCGGCGCGGCGCAGCGCGAAGCGCGTGGCCACCGGTCCCAGCAGCTCGAACAGCACCGTGGAGCCGAATACCGTCGGCAGGATGAGCTGCTCCAGCGCCGGGAACCGTTGCGCCGCCACCAGGGCCAGACCCAGGGCGACGCCGGCCTGCGGCAGCACCGCGAAGCCGATCCAGTGGTAGATGCGTGGCGGTGCACCGCCCAGGCGGCCGCCCAGCTGCGCGCCGGCGTAGAGTCCCGCGCTGCGCAGCAGAATGTAGACGGCGCCGATGAGCCCCACCGACAGTAACGACTCAAGCTCCAGCGCGGCGCCGGCGAGGAGGAAGAAGAGGATCAGGTAGGGCCATTCGATGCCCTCGATGGCCTGGAACGGACGACTGTGATGTTTCGCGCGGCTCGCCACCACGGCGCCGAGGGTGACGCAGGCGAGGAGGTAAGACACCTCCAGCCAGAGCGCGATGCCGGAGCACAGCATCACGAAGCCCAGCGCCTCCGCCTGGGTGGGCTCGCCGGCGCGCACACGGCCGGTGAGCCAGGCCATGGGCAGACCCAGGAGGGCTCCCAGGGCGACCGCGCCCGTCAGTTCCCAGACCGCGCCGAGGAGCTCGCGGGCCTCGCCGCCTGCGCCGCCGAGCACCTGTGCCAGGCTGAAGAGCACGGTGAAGAGCATGATGCCCCAGGCATCGTCGATGGCCACCAAGCCGAGCAGGGTCTGCGTGAATTCGCCGTTGGCGCCGGCCTCGTGCACCACATCAAAGGTGGCCGCCGGGGCCGTCGCCGGCGCGATACCGGCCAGCAGCAGCGCCGCCTGGAGCCCGGCGCCCGCCAGCAGCAGTCCGATGCCGACGAACAGGCTGGCGAGCAGCACCTTGCTCGCGGAGAGCACCAGCACGCGCCGGCCGAGCTTGCGCAGCGCGTCCGGCGTCAGTTGCCCGCCGATCAGAAAGCCGATCATGGCCAAGGCGATGTTCGTCAGCACCGGGAACCAGCGCTCGGTGAAGGGCGGCAGCAGGTCCAGCACGGAGGGCCCCACCAGAACCCCCGCAAGCAGCAACAGCGTTACCCGCGGCAGCGGCGTGTGGCGGCCGATGAGGTCCGCCAGCAGCCCGGCGATGAAGATGGCGCCGATGGTGATCAGCATCGGCGCCACCTGCGTGGCGTAGTGACCCGCATGCTCCATCAGTGATCCCCGCTTTCGCGCTTGACCCAGTACCAGGCGTTCAGCACACCCAGCGCGACGCCCAGCAACAGGCAGGTCAGGGTCCAGGAGGCCTCGGCGGCGGGCCAGATGCGATCCAGCCAGAGCCCGAGTGCGACGCCGGCGAGGGTCGGAATGGCCACCGCCCAGCCCACCATGCCGAACATGCCGAGCCAGAAAAAGATGCTGCGATCCTCGCCGGCGCGGGCGCGCGCCTTGCGCGCTGCCTTGCGGGCGACGGTGTCGCGGAAGCGTTGCTCCGGCGGCCGGTGCGGATGCGTCGGCCGTTGCGCCTGATGATCGGCGGCGGCCCCGGATGGCTGTGGAGCGTCTGCGCGTGCGGACGCCGTCTGCGACTCCTCGCGCCCGCGCCGGGCATCCTGTGCGGCCATCAGTGCTCCGCCTCCCACCGCATGAAGCGCCTGAGCGTGCCGGCCTCCAGCCGCGCCAGGGCGCTGCGGGTCTCGCGCTCGTGCTCGTCCAGGCTGCGGAAGGCGTCCTCCACCGTCTGCCGCAGGCTCGCGCAATCGGCCCCGGGCACGGCGTTGAAGCAGGCGACGCGCACGTCATCGCCGGCCTTCACCAGCGTGCCCGTGTCCACGGCGCACAGGTGCTCGGCATGGTCAGCGTCGGTATAGAGCAGGATGCCCGGCACCAGCGCCGCCACCCAGTCCGCGTGGCGCGGCAGGATGCAGAACGCGCCGTCTTCGGCCTCGGCGATGACCTTCACCACCGGTGCGTCCACCAGGGTTTCGGTGGGCAAAAAGACCCGCAGCCGCAGGGTCCGCTCGCCGTCGCCGGTGCGCGCGGGCTCACCCATCGAGGGCCCCCTTCATGTACAGCGCCTGCTCGTCCACGTCGGCGAATTCCCCCGCCAGGATGCGCTCGCAGCCATCCAGGGTCTGCGCCAGCGCCACCAGCTGTCCGGGCTGGCCGGTGAAGTGCTCGGTGGTGAAGAATGGCTGGGTGAGGAACCGCTCCAGCCGCCGCGCCCGGCTCACCGTGGCGCGGTCGCTGCGCGAGAGCTCCTCTTCGCCGAGCATGGCGATGATGTCCTTGAGCTCTTCGTACTCCGCCAGGGTGGCGCGGACATCCTGCGCCACCCGGTAGTGACGCTCGCCGACGATGGCGGGGGTGAGCATTTTCGACTCCGATTGCAGGGGGTCCACGGCGGGATACAAACCCTGGCTCGCGCGCTTTCTCGACAGCACGATGGACGCGGACAGGTGCCCGAAGATGTGCGCGGCGGCGGGGTCGGTGAGGTCGTCCGCGGGCACGTAGACCGCCTGCACCGAGGTGATGGCGGCGCTCTGTGAGTTGCAGATGCGCTCCTCCAGCTCCGCCAGCTCGGTGGCCAGCGTCGGCTGGTAGCCCACGCGCGAGGGGATGCGCCCCATGAGTTCGGACACCTCGGTGCCGGATTGTACGTAGCGGAAGATGTTGTCGATCAGCAGCAGCACGTTGCGCTGCGCCTGGTCGCGGAACCATTCGGCGATGCTGAGCGCCGCATGGCCGACGCGAAAGCGCGCCCCCGGCGGCTCGTTCATCTGCCCGAACACCATCACCGTATGGTCGAGCACCTGGGCGTCGCGCATGTCGCGGTAAAGCTCCTCGGCCTCGCGCGAGCGCTCGCCGATGCCGCAGAACAGGCTGATGCCCTGGTAATGGCCCACCATGTTGTGGATCAGCTCGGTGATCAGCACCGTTTTGCCGACGCCGGCGCCGCCGAACAATCCGGCCTTGCCGCCCGCCTCCAGCGGTGCCAGCAGGTCCAGGGCCTTGATGCCGGTGGTGAAGATCTCGGTGCGGGTGACCCGCTCGGCCAGCGGCAGTGGCGGACGGTGGATGGGCCAGTAGGCGATGTCCGCGCGGTTGCCCGCGGTCAGCGACTCGCCGCGGTCGATGGTTTCACCGAAGACGTTCAGCATCCGCCCGAGCAGCGGCTCGCCCACCGGCACCGTCAGCGGACCGCCGGTGTCGCGCACGGCCATGCCGCGGGCGAGGCCGCGGGTGGGGGTCAGCGCGATGCAGCGCACCCGCTCGCGCTCCAGCAGGCTGTGCACCTCCAGCACGATCTGATCGTCGACGCCCGTGCGCAGCGCCTGATTGCGCACCGGCAGCGGCGGCGGGAAGGCCACGTCCACCACGCTGCCGCGCACGGAGATCACACGGCCGGCCTTGGCTTGGGATGTGTCCAGGGGCGGACTCATGCCGGCGGCCCTGTGAGAGTGACCTGCGGCCGCGATGACCGCCGCAGGGCAGTCACGCGCAGATCCGGGGAGGGCTGCCGCTGCCATGCCAACGTGTCGACTGCATGCACTGCCACCTTCGAGGAACCTCCTTTCGCCGGGCAACCTGCCATGCGCATTGCCGCAAGGAACGCGCCAGGGCATCGCCGTTTCCGTCAGTCTGGCGCGCCGGGCTGCGCCGGTGGCGACGCCCGCCGGACGGCTGCTACCGTCCGGCGCCGCCCGCGGCGGCGGGCACAGGCGCGATGTCGGGCTTCGCCGCCGCTCAGCACTGACCAACCATGAACGCGCCGCCGTTCGTCGATCGACGCCAGGACCCCCCACACGATGGCGTGAGAGCCAGCACGCAGCCGTCCGCCGACACCGGCCGGCGCTGCCTCATTGCCCGGCGCCGTGGGGGATTTGCCCCCGCCGCTGGTTGCGCTGCACCGTTTCGGCCCGTCCACCAGGGCGCTGGACGGGCATCACTCCGTCGCCGACGGATGCCGGATATTCGGTACGTCGATCTCCCGCGCCGATCAACCGGGATGCGGGATACAGCGCGACGCGAAACGCCGGGCGACCGGTTGGCTGCACCGGCGCTCAGGGGCCCTGTACGGCGACGGGCATCTCGGCGATGGGCACGACCTGGGAGTCGCCGGGCTGCAGGATGACGCTGCGGTCGTCGATGCGCAGGCGGATGGCACCCAGTTGTGCCGAGACGGCGCGGATCTGTATTGCTTCATGGGTGATGTGCAGCGCCAGTGTCTGGCCGCGGTAGCGCAGCCGAATCCGCAGGCTGGTCAGCTCGTCCGGCAGCAGGGGGTTGAGCCAGAGCTGCTCGTCGCGGACTTCGATGCCGGTGTAGCAGCGCTGCATCAGGTCGACGGTGCCGGCCATGGCGCCGAGGTGAATGCCCTCGGCGGTGGTGCCGCCCTGGATGTCTGCCACATCGCTCTCGACGGCCTCGCAGAACAGCCGCCAGGAGCGCGGACGGTCCGAGCGCGCCAGCACCCAGGCATCGACGACGCGGCTGAGCGTGGAGCCATGGCTGGTGCGCGCGCCGTAGTAGGCGACGTTGCGCGGGATCATTTCGGGGTCGAAGTCGTAGCCGAGGCGCTCGAACAGCTGTGCCACCACCTCGGCGGAGAGCAGGTAGAAGAGCATCAGCACGTCCGCCTGCTTGGTGGCCTGGTAGCGGTTCGGTGAGTCGCCTTCGGCCTCCAGGATGCGATCCAGGCGCTGGATGTCGCCGTACTTTTCGCGGTAGCCGGCCCAGTCCAGCTCCTGGAGCTGCTCGAAGCCCTCGAACTGGCTGATGATGCCGTCGCCGTGAAAGCACACCCGCAGCTTACGGCTCACCGTGTCCCAGTGGTCGCGCTCGTCGGGGGTGATGCCCAGCTGCGCCACCAGCTCGTCCCAACGCTCCCGCGGCAGATGCGCGGGCAGCGACAGCGCCCGGCACAGCACCCAGACGGCCATCACCGTGGTGTAGGCATGGTTGTCGAGACCGGGCGCCTCGCGGTCCGGATAGTGGGTATGGAACTCGTCCGGGCCGACGACGCCCTTGATCTCGTAGCGGCCGAGGCTCTGGTTGAGCTGCGCCTGACTGGCCCAGAAGCGGGCGATCTCCAGCAGCATCTCGGCGCCGAAGAAGGACAGGAACTCGGTGTCGCCGCTGGTCTGGTAGTACTGCCAGATGTTGTAGGCGATGGCGGCGTTGACGTGGCGCTGCAGGTGCGTCTCATCGGGAGTCCAGTGGCCGGAGCGCGGATTCAGGTGCAGCTGCTGGCTCTCTTCGCGGCCGTCGCTGCCGGACTGCCAGGGGTACATGGCGCCGCGGTAGCCGGCTTCGCGTGCCGCGGCCCGGGCGGCGGGCAGGCGCCGCCAGCGGTACAGGAGCAGGGAGCGGGTGATCTCCGGCAGGCGCAGGTTGAGTGTGGGGAAGATGAACAGCTCGTCCCAGAAGATGTGGCCGCGGTAGGCCTCGCCATGCAGGCCGCGGGCGGGCACGCCTGCGTCCAGGTCCATGACCCGCGGACCCGCGGTCACCAGCAGGTGAAACAGGTGCAGGTGGAGGATGGCGGCGGTGCGTTGGTCGGCATCGTTGGCTGGCGCCAGCTCCAGGTCGAAGCGTTGCCAGAGCTGCTGCCAGATGAGCGCGCTGGTGGTGAGCAAGTCGGCGAAGCGCGGCAGGTCGGTGATGGCATCGCGGGCCGCGAGACCGCACTCGCTGATGGCGGCGTCGCGCGAGGTGTAGAGGGCGACCAACTTCTCGATGACGAGGGGCTGGTCGGCGTCGAGTTGCAGCGTGAAGCGCTGGCCGATGCGGTCGCCGTCCCGGTGCAGGCTCGGTTCAGTGGCCAGTGCCTGCTCGCCCCGGTAGATCCGGGTGCGGGCGGCCAGTGCGATCTCCAGACGCGACTGGCGGGTGCGGACCTTGAGCCAGATGCCGTCCTCGCCGACGGGGTCGGTGGCCAGGGGCTCGAGATGCTGCCCTTCGAGTCCCTGGTAGCGCTCGACGCCCGCGTTGGTGACGCCGCCGTCCAGGGCGCTTTCGACGGTGATGCTGCCCGACCAGTCCTCCGCGGTGATCTCGGTTTCCAGCGCCGCCAGATGTTGCTGCGATATGTGCACCAGGCGGCGCTGGCGAAGCTTGGTTGTACGTCCGCTGTCGTCGCGAAAGCGTACCTCGCGCGCCAGCACGCCGCTGCGCATGTCCAGCCCCTGGTGGTAGTCGAGGATGTCGACGGCATCCAGCGAAAACCGGGTGCCGTCGTCAAAGGTCAGGCGCAGCGGCAGCCAATTTGGGAGGTTCACCAGATCCTCGTTCTCCACCACGCGCCCGTGCACCTCGCTGCGGGCGCGGTCGTAGCCGCCGGCGAGATAGGTGCCGGGATAGTGATGTTCGTCGGCATCCGCCTCCGGCGCGGCGCCGCGGGTGGCGAAGTAGCCGTTGCCCAGGGTGCAGAGGGCTTCGCGCAGACGTTCCTGCGCGGGTTGATAGTCGTGGTAGTGCCAATGCCAGTCGTTCATGGCCGTCTCTCCTATGATGGTTCGTGCCGAGGTTATACCCGGCGCATGTCAATGTCCGGCGCAGGCGTCTGCGGGCTGGGTTGCAGCGGGCGGGGGACGCCGTGAATACG
>NZ_CAJXWY010000010.1 GCF_913062725.1 uncultured Thiohalocapsa sp. | reverse complement strand
CATGGCGATGCCGAGCTTACCGAGACCGTAGCGAACGGTACCGGCCGCATCCTTGCCGCGGCGCTCCAGCAGATCGACGGCGACGCCGGCGCGCAGCAGGCGGTCTGCGGCGGCCATGTCCATCCCCATCTCCGGCGCCAGGTCGGCGGCGGTGCGGGGCTTGTCCGCCAGCTTGTCGAACAGCTCCAGCTCCACCAGCGCGAACAGGATCTGTGAATAGACGAAGCCGGCGGTGATGTCGAACAGGCCGCGGGCACGGCGGGCGGCCTCGCCGCGGGTGAGTGGAAAGTCCGCCGCCCAGCGCTGAAAGGCAGGACTCGCGAGCTTGGCATCGCGCCAGGCGCGCCAGCGGTCGAGAAAAGGAAGCTCCACAGGGCTTGGGTCCTCGTTGTTGGAGGTGCTAGGGCCTGGCGACTCGGGACGCTGCGCGCAGCTGCGCCGGCAGCAGACGCTCCATTTCCGCCTGTGCCATGGCGGCCAGCTTGGCGCGACCCGGGCAGTCTGGGATGGCATCGACGGCCGCCGTCAGCAGGTCTTCGAGCCTGGCGATGGCACCGTCGATGCCGAGCTGGCTGACGGCGCTCGGGCGCGCGTGGGTGGCGTCCTGGCCGATGGGCTTGCCGAGCGCCGCGGCATCGCCAGCGACGTCGCGCAGATCGTCCGCCACCTGATATGCCAGCCCCAGATGCTCGCCGAGGCTGCACCAGGGGGCCGGCTCCACGCCGGCGGCGGCAGCACCGGCCGCGGTGGCCGCCGAGAAGAGCGCGGCCGTCTTCTGCCGGTGGTACTGGGTCAGATCCACATCCGTCTCGCACTCCCAGGCCTGGCCGGCGACGATGCCGTGGCCGACTCCGACGGCGCGCGCGATGATCAGGGTGAGCGGCCCGAGCCGCTGCGGGTGCCCGCGGGTGTGCCAGGCGAGGTTCTCAAACGCCAGCACGATGAGCCCATCACCGGTAAGCAGCGCCAGTTGCTCACCATGCTGCGCGAACAGCCGGTGCACCGTCGGCGCGCCGCGGCGGGTGTCGGCGTCGTCGAAGACGGGCATATCGTCGTGCACCAGTGAGGCGCAATGCAGCAGCTCCAGCGAGGCCGCCGCGGCATCGGATACCGCCGGCACATCGTCACCGCAGGCGTCCGCCACCGCCAACAGCAGCCGCGGGCGGGCGCGCGAGCCCGGCGTCTGCACCGCGTGGCGCACGGCGCGGGCGAGCTTGGGTGGGCCATCGTCGGCGAGGCCCAGGCTGAGGGCCGCCGCGAGGGCCTGCTCGATGCGTTGTAGGGCGTCCATCGGCCATGCCTCCGCGCTGTTGGGACCACTGATGGGACTGGGCGCAATACGCGTTTTCGCAGGCGCGGGAGCCCCTGTCAGACGCGCTTGTCATGATTTGGTGTCAACCAAAATAGACAGCTGACACGGAGGCGTCAATGCCGCAGGCGGGCGCGGCTGCGGCGGGATCAAAGGCTTGCGACGGGGGCAGACGGCAACCAGCGTTTTGGCTGCGCTGGGTCAATGGGCGGTACCCGTGACATGATCGGTGCCGGCCCATGCCGAGACGACGGCGCGGGACGCGTCCATTGACCAGGGTCGTGGCGCGGGCTGATCACCCTCACCGTCAGCACAAGCCCGCGGCCGGCGCTGATCGGGCGGCGGTGGTGAGCACGCCGGCTGCGCACCGGTATCTTAAGTTTGACGTGGAGGCTTACAGTAGGGGAGGCGTCATGCGCGAAAGCGATATCCTGATCTTCGACATCATCGCCCTGGAATGGGTCGTCGGGCTGCTGGCGGTGGTGGCATTCGTCATCATCGGTGGCTTCGTGGGCTGGGGCAATCGCCGTGCGCAGCGTGTGCCGGCGACCAAGCAGCAACCGTCGGTTGGGCCCGCCTGGCATCACCTGGGCGCGGAAGATGCGCTCGACCGACTCGGCGGCGGCCCGGAGGGCCTAAGCCCGCACGAGGCCGAGCAGCGTCTGGCGACCCATGGCCCCAACCGCCTGCCGGAGGGCAAGACCCGCGGCCCGTGGCTGCGCTTTCTGGCGCAGTTCCACAACGTGCTCATCTACGTACTGCTGGCCGCGGGCATGGTGACGGCCCTGCTCCAGCATTGGCTGGACGCCGGCGTGATCTTCGGCGTGGTGCTCATCAACGCGGCCATCGGCTTCGTGCAGGAAGGCAAGGCCGAGGATGCGCTCAAGGCCATCCGCAGCATGCTCTCGCCCCACGCCATGGTCTGGCGCAACGGCCGGCTGGTGACGGTGGACGCCGCGGCGTTGGTCCCCGGCGATCTGGTGCAACTGCAGTCCGGCGACAAAGTCCCCGCGGACCTGCGCCTGCTGCGTGCCAAGGGCCTGCAGATCGAGGAGGCCGCGCTCACCGGTGAATCCGTGCCGGTGGACAAGGCGGTGGCTGCACTGGCGGCGGAGACGCCGCTGGCGGACCGGCGCTGCATGGCCTACTCCGGCACCCTGGTCACCCACGGCCAGGGCACCGGCATCGTCGCCGCCACCGGCGCGAGCACGGAAATCGGCCGCATCAGCACCCTGGTCGCCAATGTGGAGCAGCTGACCACGCCGCTGCTGCGGCAAATGGCCCAGTTCGGGCGCTGGCTCACGGCCGCCATCCTGGTGCTGGCGACGGTGAGCTTCGGCTTCGGCGTCCTGGTGCGCAGCTATACCGCCGCGGAGATGTTCCTGGCCTCGGTGGGCCTGGCGGTGGCGGCCATCCCGGAGGGCCTGCCGGCGATTATGACCATCACGCTGGCCATCGGCGTGCAACGCATGGCCGCCCGCAATGCCATCATCCGCCGGCTGCCGGCGGTGGAGACCCTCGGCACCGTCGGCGTCATCTGCTCCGATAAGACCGGCACCCTGACCCGCAATGCCATGACCGTCGCCGCCGTCGATACCGGCGAGCGGGCCTTCACGCTCACCGGCACCGGCTACGATCCCCACGGCGCCTTCATGCACGACGGCGCTGCGCTGCTGCGCCCGCAGGAGGACACCCGGCTCACCGAGATCCTGCGCGCGGCGGCGTTGTGCAACGACGCGACGCTGGAGCACGCCGAGGCCGATGCCTGGCGTCTGCACGGCGATCCCATGGAAGGTGCGTTGCTGGTGGCGGCGCTGAAGGCGGGGCTGGATCTGGAGGCACTGGCCAAGCGCTACCCGCGCACGGACCTGATCCCCTTCGAGTCCGGCCACAAGTTTATGGCGACGCTGCACCACAGCCATACCGGCGCATCCTTCATCTACGTCAAGGGCGCGCCAGAGGCGCTGCTCGACAGGTGCGCGACCCAGCGCAGCGCAGACGGCGATGCGCCGCTGGCGCGCACGGCTTGGGACACGCGCATGGAGGCCATGGCGGCGGCCGGCCAGCGGGTACTGGCGGTGGCGGTGAAGCCCGCCGAGCCGCACCGCTCGGAGCTGGACTTCGCCGATGTCGACGCCGATCTCACCCTGCTCGGGCTGTTCGGGCTCATGGACCCGCCGCGGGAGGAAGTCATTGCCGCCGTGCGCACCTGCCGCGATGCCGGCATCCGCGTGAAGATGATCACCGGCGACCATGCGGCCACCGCCCGCGCCATCGCCCGGCAGGTGGGGCTGACCAACCCGCACGAGGCGCTGCGCGGCGCCGAGCTGGATGCGCTGGACGATGCCACGCTGCGCCAACGCGCGCAGCAGGTGGACGTCTACGCCCGGGTCACGCCGGAGCACAAGCTGCGCCTGGTGCAACTGCTCCAGCAGGGGGGCGAGGTGGTGGCCATGACCGGGGATGGCGTCAACGATGCCCCGGCCCTGAAGCGCGCCGACGTCGGCATCGCCATGGGCATCAATGGCACCGAGGCGGCCAAGGAGGCGGCGGAAATGGTGCTGGCGGACGACAACTTCGCCTCCATCGCCAACGCCGTCGAGGAAGGCCGCACCGTCTACGACAACCTGCGCAAGGCGATGCTGTTCATCCTGCCCACCAACGGCGGCGAGGCCCTGGTGGTGCTGGGCGCCATCCTGTTCGGTTTCCACCAGTTCCCGCTGACGCCGGTGCAGATCCTGTGGGTGAACATGATCACCGCCGTCACCCTGGCGCTGGCGCTGGCCTTCGAGCCGCCGGAGCCGGGGGTGATGCGCCGACCGCCGCGCAACGCCCGCCAAGCGGTGCTGACGCCGCTGTTCCTGTGGCGCATCGCCTATGTCTCGCTGATCCTCACCGCCGGCACCTTCGGCCTCTTCCTGTGGGAGCAATCCCTGAGCGCGCCCATCGAGCAGGCCCGCACCGTGGCCGTGAACACCCTGGTGATGTTCGAGATCTTCTATCTGTTCAACTCCCGCTACATGACTGCATCGGTGCTGAACCGCCGGGGACTGCTCGGCAACCGCTACGTGCTCTACGCGGTGGGACTGCTGCTCCTGTTCCAGCTCGCCTTCACCTACCTGCCACCGCTGCAGGCCCTGTTCGGCACCGCCGCCATCGATGCCGGCGTGTGGCTGCGCATCGTGCTGGTCGCCGCCTCGGTGCTGTTCATCGTGGAGCTCGAGAAGGCGCTGGTGCGGCGGTGGCGATCGTCACCGCCGCCCGCGCTGGTTGCGTTTCGGCGTCGATTGCGGGGTGATTGACACAAGCTCCTGCGGCGCTGATATGGCGCTCGACGGCGGCACACATCAGGTTGCAGACTCAGGGCCCGGCGGCATCCGTGACGCCGTCGCCGCGCACGCTGAGCGCGGTCTCGACGAAGGCGAAGCTGCGCCGCAGCAGGTCGCCCAGGTCTGGCAGCAACCTCGGGTCGTAATGCCAGAAAGGTGGCCTGGGGATGGCGACCACCGCGCTCTCTGCCGCGCCCCAGGCGCCGTGCCCCGGTCGCCGGTCGAAGGCGAGTATCAGTCTGGGTCTGGAATCACCGGGCTCGCGCCCGGCGAAGACCAGGTCGGACGACTGCGTCCACAAGGCCTTACCCCAACGGTGGCCATCCACTTCGAGCACGCCCTCGCGCAGCCATTGCGCGATGAAAGCCTCGCGATCGGCGCCGGGACCGGCCTGCCCGCCCTGCAAGGCCTGGCCCACGACTTTGTGCCGCAGCAACTCGTGGAGCATGCTGCGCGCATCCGCGAACGGCCCCCAGGCCAGCAGCCCGTCGCCGTGCCCGTCGGCGAACAGCCGGGACGCCATCAGGGCACCGAAACGCAGACCGAACAGGATCCGCGGCGGCGATGCATCGGTGCGCGTGGCCTCGAACACGGTCGCCGTGTCGTCCGCCCAGTGCGCGAAGTCGAAGTGCTCGCAGCGGCCGCTGCTTTCACCCGTGCCACGATAATCGAAGCGGATGACTTCGATGCCCCGATGGGCCAGATGGCGCGCAAAACGCACCAGGGTTGTGTAGGCCAAAGTGCGCTCGAGGGCGAACGGCGAACAGAATAAGGCCTGCGCGCGCGGCGGCTCTTGGGTGCGGTGGTGCACGACGTAGAGCTGTTCGCCGCGGTGTGCCAGATAATCGTGGATCTCGGCGGCGGCCGGCGGCGGCATGGCCAGCAGCGTGTCGGCCGCAGTGCCGGGCTCAAGCATGGCGCTCGCCCTGTCCCGGCGTCGACCCGGCGGCGATGGATGGCACCGCCTCCACCAGCAGCGGCGGCATGTGCCCGTAGCGTGTTGCACGGCGCTTTGCGGTCAGATCCCGGAAGACCCGCTCCAGGACATCAGGCGCAAGTCCCGTCGCGCGTGCGACCTCCGCCGCCGACAGGCCGTGATCGAGCGCGCACAGGCACTGGTCCATTTGTTTCAGCGGCAGCGAAAAGTAGAACTCGTCCTGTCCCTGTGGCAAAGAATAGGTGTCGGTGGTGGGCTCCCGATCGATAATGACGCGCGGAATGCCGAGCCGCTCCGCCAGTGCATAGACCTGGGTCTTATAGAGATGCGCGATGGGCTTGAAGTCGGCGGCGCCGTCGCCGTTTTTGACAAAAAAGCCCTGATCGTACTCGAGGCGGTTCGGCGTACCGGCCACGGCATAATTGAGGCGGTCGGCGTGGTAGTACTCCAGCATCTTGCGCGTGCGCTGTTTGAAGTTCATCGCCGCGACGATGGCCTGATAGTCAGCCGCTGACAGCCTGCAGGCCCGCGCCCGGCCGCTCCCATCCTCGGCGATCAGCCGGAAACTGCGCAGTCGGTCGCCGGCCAGCGGATCCGAGGGCAGAATCTTGAATCGCCAGTGCGGCTCGTAGTCGGGCCAGAACTGGCGGATGGCCGCGTCGCGCCGGCGATAGCAGCCGCTTGCGGCGAGTGGCGCGCTGATGTCTTCAACCACCCAGTGCGCGCCCAAGGCCTCGGCGAAGGATTGGCCCAGCGCCAGGGATTCCGTCGACGCGGCGGCGTCGCCCTCGGGCATGAGCAGCAGGAGCACGCGCCCGGGACCGAGTGCCTCCACACACAAAGCCGCGGTGACGCTGGAGTCGATGCCACCGGACAGGCCGACCACGGCGCCGCGCTTGCGCAGGTGCTGGGCCAGTTGCCGGCGGATAACCTTCCCGATCCGCGCGATTTCGGCATCCGCATCGATGGCCAGGAGCTGATCGAGCCGATTCATCATGCCACCCTGGCTGCCTGCAGACAGGCCTGCTTGCGGACCACATAATGAGCGATCCGGTTGATGGAATCGAGGTTGGTGGGCAACAGCTCCGAGTCCGCCACCTGGATGCCGTAGGTGCCCTCCAGAAAGGCGACGAGCTCGAGCACACCGGCGGAGTCGAGAATACCCTCGGCGATGAGGGAGCCATCATCGCTGATGTCCTCGGCGGATCCGCCAAAGAGAAAATTTTCCTCAATGAACGCACGTATGTCTTTGGACAAATAATCCATCGATGCACCTCCAGTGATTGTGGGCCCTTGGTGAAACCGCCAGCGGCGGCAATCATTGCGATGATGACCCGGGGACGAACTCCTGCAGCAAGGCCTGGGTCGAGAGGATGAACACGAGCGCGGCGTTGTCGGTGAAGCTGCGCAGGGGAGCCGTCCGCGCCTTACTGAGCAGCCGGCTCACCGCATCCGGATCGAACAAGCCGTGCCGCCGGATCGACGCCGGCCGCAGCAATTCGGCGAGCGGCTCCGCAAGGTCGCCGTCGGGCCCGCGGAAGCACACGGACTCGGGCGCCCGGTAGGGCTGCTTCGGTCGCCGCAACACCTGCGGCGTGACCAGATCACCCGCCGCCTGTTTCAGCACGTGCTTTTCGTCGAGCACGCGCATCTTGACTTCGGCCGGCATGCGCGCGGCGAGCGCCGCCAGTCGATGGTCCAGGAACACCGGACGGGTCTCCACGCCGTGGGCCATGGCGACGCGATCGCCCTGCGACGACAGGATGTAGCCGGGCAGCAGCATCGTGGTCTCGAGGTACTGGGCGCGCTCGAAATAGTCCCAGTCCGAGAACCGCTGCGGCAGCCACGCGGCCAGCTCCGCCAGGGGGTCGCGCTGGCGTTGCGAGTGCCTGACCTCCGGGCTCAGGAAGCGCTCCAGACGGGCGTTGTTGCGCCAGCGGGGACGGTGGCTGAAGAACGGGTCATCGAGATGATCCGAATCCACCTGGAAATAGGCGTGCAGGTACTCAGGCGACTGCGTCTGTAAATGCGGCAGGTAGGGATAGAGTCGGCGCAACAGCAGGGGCCGGCGCTTCGAGCCCGGCTGGCGCGCCACGAAGCGGCGCAGCTTGGCCTCTTTGAACAGGTCGTAGCCACCGAACACCTCGTCCGCGCCCTCGCCGGTCAGCACCACCTTGTGGTCATGCGCCCGGACCCGGCGTGAGAGGAGAAACAGCGGCACCGCCGCGGTGCGAAACAGCGGCCTTTCGGTATGCCGCACCGCCTGGATCAAGTGCTGGCCGATGGCAGCATTGGCACAAGCCAGGGCGTGCGGCTGGCGACCCAGCCGCTGCGCCATGCCATGCTGGAAGTGGCGCTCGTCGACGTCCTGCTCATCGAACTGGACGGAGAACAGGCTCAGCCGCTGCGCGTCTCCGCGCGCGGACAGGAGCTGATCGGCCAGCGCACCGACCACCGAGGAGTCGAGTCCGCCGGAGAGATACAGACCCAGGGGCACATCCGCCTGCAGCCGCAACCGCACCGCATCGCTGAGCAGCGCCCGCAACTCCTCACTCCAGTCCAGATCCCGACGGCCGTAGTCCGGTCGATAGTCCAACTGCCAATAACGCCAATGCCGCACGCCCTGCGGCTCGATGGCGAGGCAGCAGCCGGGCTCCAGCTCGCTGACGTTCCTGAAGGCCGTGTGACCCGGCAGCGGGGTCCAGAACCTGAGGATGTCGCACACCGCATCGACATCCACGGCGGGCGCCACCGCCGGATGACAGAAGAGTGCCTTGGCCTCGGATGCGAAGACCCAGGCTGAGCCGGCCTGCGTGTAATGCAAGGGGCAGATGCCGAAGCGATCACGCGAGAGCAGCAGCCGTCGTCGGTCGGCATCCCAGAGTGCGATTGCCCATTGGCCGTTGAAACGCTCGAAACACCCCTCGCCCCAATGCGCGTAGGCCTGCAGCACCACTTCGGTGTCGCAGTGATGGGTACGAAACGGACGGCCCTGTTTTTCCAGCAGGGCCCGCAACTCCCGATGATTGAAGATTTCACCGTTGAAGCTGACGCTCAGGCGGCCGTCCCCGGTGTGCATGGGCTGCGCACCGTGCTGGGGGTCGACGATGGCCAGGCGCGTATGTGATAGCGCCACGTCACCGCCATGCCAGACACCGCAGTCATCGGGGCCCCGGTGCGCCATGCGGGCCGCCATGCGCTCGAGCAACCGCGCCTGCGGTGCGCCGCGTTGGAAATCCACTACGCCAGCGATGCCACACATGGTCCAACCTTGATGCTGTCAGGAGATTCAGCGATACGGCGATGCCAACACTGGACTCACCGCCGAGGTCTTGTGACGCACACTCTATGACGGGTCGGGCGCGGATGTTATCGGGGCACTCCCCGGCGCGTCCGTCGGCATTTCGCGCGGCGCGGGATCACTCCTCCCCCAAGTGCCCGGCGGCCGCCACCGATGCGCCGTCCATGGCGCTTTGCCCCAACACCTTCTTGTCGACCTTACCGTTCTCACTCTTCGGCAGCGCGTCCACGATCGCCACCGCCTGGGGCACCATGAAAGGCTCCAGGCGACTGCGGCAGATCGACAGGATGTCACCCGGGCGCTGGCGGGCACCGGGCTTCAAGATCAGATAGGCCTGGATGGCCTCGCCGAGCACCGGGTCCGGCACCCCGATGACGGCGGCCTCGAGCACACCGTCGATGTCATGCAGAACGTTTTCGATCTCACGGGGAGACACCTTTTCACCGCGGCTTTTGATCATGTCGTCTTTGCGACCGACGAAATACAAATAGCCCTCCGCGTCCATGCGAAAGATGTCACCGGTGTGCAGCACCGACTCGCCGGGGTAGGGTCCGGGACGCAGGCACTCGGCGCTCTCCCGGGCTTTGCCCCAGTAACCGCGCATGACATTGCTGCCGCGCACGACCAATTCGCCCGTGCTGCCCGGCGGCAACCGGCGTCCGTGCGCATCGATCAGATACACTTCCTGATTGGGCATGCCGCGGCCGACGCTGCCCGGACGATGGGCCAGGGCCTCCGGCGGCAGGTAGGAGACGCGTTTGCATTCGGTCAGGCCGTACATGGAAAAGAGCCTGGCCTGGGGGAACTGCTGCCTAATCGCCTCGATATGCGCAAGCGGCAGCGCTGCGGCCGTGTTGGTCATGATCCGCAGCCGCTCGAGGCGAAAATCACCGAGATTCTCAAGCGCCATGAGCAGCGCAAACATGGTCGGAACGCCAGGAAAGACGGTGACGCCCTCGCGCTCCATGACCTCAAGGGCCTGCACGGGAAAGGCGAAGGAGGGCTCCAGGACGACCCGGGCACCGAGCTGGAAGGCCATCAGAATCTGGTACAGCCCATAGTCGAACGACAGCGGCAGCGCGCAGAAAATGCTGTCACTCGAAGCCAGGCCCAGGTAGCTGGTGACCGCGTTGGCGGCGCTGAGCATGTTCAAGTGCGAGAGCATCACGCCCTTGGGATCACCGGTGGATCCCGAGGTGTAGATAATCGCCGCCAGATCCTGATCGATGCTCGCCGGGCGCCTGAAGTCGGCGGCCGCATCAGCCACCGCCTCGGAGAACGCTAAGGTTGCCCCGGCCTGCGGCGCGCGGGCACCGATCGCCCCCACAACGACCAGCAGACGCACGCCGGCGAGGCTGCCGACCTTGGCCAGCTCACAGCTGGCGGTGCCGCCATCGACGATCACGCAGGTGGGGCGGCAGTCGTTGAGGATATAACCCAGCTTGGCCGCCTTGAGATTGGGACCCACGGGCGAGAAGATCGCGCCGACCTTCAGCGTCGCGTAGATGGCGATCACCATCTCGGTGCTGTTGCGGGTCACCAGCAGCACCCGGTCGCCGCGCACCACGCCATGCCGCGCCAGGGTGGCGGCGAGCGCGTCGGCGCGTGTCGCAAGGGCGCCGTAGGTATGGCGCGCAGCGCCCGCAACCAGCGCAATCTTGTGCGCTTGGTGACGCGCGGTGGTCTCGAAGGGTTCATGCACAAGCATGCCTGCCGGACTCCTCTGACTGTCGGGCTGATGATTCTCAGGCTCGGCTCTCAGGCATCTCGGGCCGACGGGCGACCCCGTCCCGAAGCTCGCCGGTCAGACGCGTTGGGCGCTGGCACCGGGCACAGGCCCAGGCGAGCTCCAGCGCCGGCTGAGCCAGCGCTCGAGGGCATGCGCGCAGCGCTCGATGGCGCCACCTTCGGTGAGCACATGGTTGGTCCCCGCCAGCATCTCCTTATCGAGCAGGGCCCGGGCGCGTCGGGGGATGAGGGTCCGCTCGACGCGTTCCACATGCAGCGCACGCCGACCGTCCAGCGCCAAAATGCACAGCATGGGCAGGCCGGCGTGGCAGGCGCTCGCGAACGCCTCGGCGAGAGGGCCGTTGGTGCTGCCGCCGAGCAGCACGGCGCGAGGGGCCATCGCCATCAGCAGCCGGCGCAACACGGGCCGGCTGCGGGTATATCGGTTCTCGGAGGTCAGCAGCCGCAACCAGGCCTGGCGCGAGCAGAGCTTGGGTAACCAGGCATGGGCGCGCTCGGGTGTGCGCTCGGCGGCAGCGGAACCGGGGGCGGCCCCAAAGAACAACTCCGGCTCGATCAGCACCAGACCCTGAATCAGGCCCGGCCGCCGGGCGGCACAGAACAGCGCATTGTTGGCGGCGCCGCAGAGACCACCGACGAGCAACCGCTGGTGCGGCGCCTGCGCTTGCAGGTGCGACAACACCTGCAGCGCGGCCTCGGTCTGCAGGCCGAGGGCATTGGCATGCCAGAACTCGGCCGCCGTCGTGGGCAAGGGCCCCGGCGCGTCGCCCAAACCGGGCAGATCCACCCGGTAGGCGCTCAACCCGCACGCCGCGGCGGTATCGGCGAGCCGCACGTTCAGGCCCGCATGACCATCCCTGGGCACCTGGCCACCGTTGAACAGGACCAGGGCCAGGTCCGACGCGGCCCCGCTCGGACTATGCTTGGTGAAAACGAATCGCTGACCGGCGATCGTCGTCGTTTGAACGCTGCGCATCGCTACCGCTGATGAAACTGGACTGGCCTCCAGCATCAAGGCTGAGCGACCGATCCGGTATCAGGGCAACCCCGCCGCGCTGGCTGAAAAGTCCCGAAATGGCAGGGTGGTCGGCGCGGATGACCAGACGCCGGTGGATGCGAAAGCCGTTGCGCTCAGGCCGCCGGAATCAGCTCCCGATAGGCATGCCAACTCGCGTAGCCCAGCCATGGGAAGATCAGCAACATGCCGACGAAGGCCGTCGCGGTGCCGAGCAGCATCAGCCCGACGATGATGCCCGCCCACAGCAGCATGGGCCTGGCGTTGGCCGTGACCGCCCGCCAGCTGGCCTGTACTGCAGCGATGGGGCCCGCATCGCGATCGACGATGAGCGGTACCGCGACGATGCTCGAGGCGAACACCGCCGCGGCCAACAACGCGCCGCTGCCCAGGGTGAACAGCAGCATGAGCGGATGCTGCAGCCCGCCGCCGAGGAACCCGGTGTAGGCCGTGGGCGCCACCGTGGTGACCTTGAGCGCGAACAGCACCGCCGTGGCCATCAGCCAGAACGCCACCACCATCACCAGCACCAGCCCGAACAGCGCCAGGCTGGAGCGGCGCGAGGCGTCCAGCGCCAGGCTGCGGCCGATGCCAGTGCGATCACCCGCCAGGCTGCGCCGCGCCGTGACATACAGACCCGCCGCCAAGAACGGCCCCAGCATCAGCAGCCCGATGACGAACTTGACCGTGAGCCCCGGCATCGCCTGACTCGTCATCACCGCGCCGAGCCCGGCGGCCGCGCACAGCCCGCCATAGAAGGCACTCACCAGGGGCGTGCGCCACAGCGTCTCCCAGCCCCGTCGCAGCCACTGCCAGGGTGCCGACGGCGCCACGTTGGCGATGGGCAAAGCGTGGGCATCGACGCTGTCCCGATGCCCGTCGGTTAAGGCCTGTTCACTCATGTTGCCATGCATGTATCCACTCCTATCGTTTGATGATCGATCGCGATCCCGACGCCCCGGACCAGGGCTGCGAGCCGCGCCCGGCCGTGTGCGGAGCAAACGGATGCGGGCCAGCCGGGTGTGATGTCACCGGGTGCGCAGGCGATTCGACCGGATGCCGCTACATTAGCACTCGGTAAATTAGTGATCAAACATCAGCGCGCGTGTCGCCACCCGGACGTGCTGGGCTGCTCGGCATCTCAGCACACGCTGGCCCGGGGCCGAGCCGGCGATGGGTGAGGGGCGGCGGGCCCTCGCCTGGCCGCAGGCGTCGGCGGCGACCGAGGCAAGGCGGAGTCAGGCGGGGCTCGGGGCAGAGGGCCGCAGGGGGGGAAGCGGCCGCGGAGAGCAGCGGCGGCGGCGGCAACCGGGGCGGCAACCCCGGCGCCAACCGCAGCCGTCCTGGCTAATGCTGGTGCTGATGACCGTGCATCGGCGGCTGCACCGCCTGGACCGGCGCCGTCACAGACACCTGCTCACCGTCGTCCAGCACCAGGGTGAGCTCGACCGCGTCGCCGGGCTGCAGTTGCTGTTTCAGCCCGATCAGCATCACATGCAGCCCGCCCGGCGCCAGCACCACGGGCACACCGGCGGGCAGATCGATCTGTGCCACTTGGCGCATGACCATCATGCCATCCTCCATGCGATGCGTATGCAGCTCCACCACGGCGGCGGCGTCGCTCGCCGCCGCGACCAGGGCGCGATCGGCATCGCTGCGATTGGTCAGTTCCATGAACGCCGCGCTGTTCGGCTGCCCCGGCGGGACCGCGCGGACATAGGGTGCCGTGATCTGGAGCCCCTCGGCGGCATCGGCGGCGGCGACGGCGCCGGGCAGCGCGAGCCCCGCCGCCAGAGTGAGCAGTATCGCGAGCGGTTGCATAGCAAGACTCCTGTGTGTGTGATGGATACCTGTCACCATCGACAGGGATCGGCGTTACGGGGCGCCTGACCGTGCATTCCCATGGCGACACGGGACAAGCGAGCCAGGGGGTGACAAGCGCCGCAGGCGTAACACCAAGGCCAGTTGTTTATCAGTAACGACAATGCGCTCCGGTACTCTTCACCGTTCGACGGATTCGCTGTCAGCGCAAATCATACCGGCCGCGGCGGCATTTCACAGCGCCCGGCGGGCACCCCAATCCCAACCGCCTTGCGACGCCGATCAACCTCATCTAGGCTCGGAAACACACCCCGGGGCCAACAGACCGATCCTATGACCAATCTCCCCGCGTCCGCCAAACCCACCGCCGACGCCGATCCGGTATCCGCCGATGGCCGCCTGGTCAGCGAAGCGACGTACTGGGAGGACTGGTACGACACCGGCGGCATCAGCTACGAGTGGAACAATGGCCGTCTGGAGGAGCAGCCGGTGTCGGATTTCGAGACCTTCCAGGTTTATCTGTGGTTTCTTGAACTGCTGCGACACTTCCTGCGGCAGCAGCCCATCGGCCAGGTGGTGGCACTGGAAATGGGCTTCCGCCTGTCGTTGGCGTCCGGCACGGTGATCCGCAAGCCGGACCTCGCCGTGGTCCTGAACGACAATCCGGTGCCGCTGGACCTGCGCGACAGTTCCTACCACGGTGTGTTCGATCTCTGCGTCGAGGCCCTGTCGACCGAAAAGCCAGCCCACATCCACCGCGATCTCGTGGTCAAGAAAGCCGAATATGCCGCCGGCGGCGTGCCCGAGTATCACGTGCTGCACCGCGAGCACGGTAACCTCGCCTTCTATGGCCTGACCCCGGGCGGCGTCTATGCGCCGCTGCCGGCGGCAGGGCACGGTGATGACCGCGTGGTACGCTCGCGCGTGCTGCCGGGCTTTCAGTTTCGCGTCAACGACCTCATCCGCCGCCCGGGCCCAGATACCATGCGCCGCGATCCGGTCTACAGCGACTTCGTGCTGCCCGAGTGGACCCGTGCCGAACGAGCGCGTGAGCAGGCCGAGCGCGAGCGCGACAGCGTTCTTGGCGAGCGCGATGCCGCCACCCGCCAGCGCGATGAAGCCACCCGCCAGCGCGATGCCGCCACCCGCGAGCGCGATGCAGTCTCCCGAGCGCGCGACCTGGCCATCGCCGAGGCCCGCCGCGAAGCTGCCGCCCGCGCCGAGGCCGAGGCCGAGTTGGCGCGACTGCGCGCCAACTTGTCCAAACCCAATGACAACGACTGACGTCAGATGACGACGCCCCCCGCCCGCTGACGGCTCCGAAGCCACCGTGAACGCTGAGCGCCCCCCAAGCGAGCCCATCGCCCGCGGATACGCGGCGCCCCCCCGCAGCCTGCAGCGAACAACCACATGCAAGCGGTGATCGACGCCGGGCGACCGAAGAACGCCGGGGGCGCGGCATATCTGGCGCGTGCGGTCACCGCCGCCATCCCGTGCCGTGCAGCCCGGTTTTCGATGTCGACAGCCCCCGGATCGCCAGATCACGAGCGAACAGCACCTGCTAGCATCACCTCGGCACCCGCCTCCACAACCGGGCAACCGATCCCGGTACCGGACCCGACAATCCAGGCTTCCCCACCTGTCACGCTTGCGACAAGCCCACCGCCGCTGATACGCGAATCCTTCGCATAAACAAACATCTGTGCAATCTGCGACATGCAGGCACGGCCCTTGCTTCAGTCGTGAAAACACCGCCAATCATGGCCCGCACCGCCGGCCGGTGCCGCATCGAACACGACCGATTGCAACGGGGGACGCGCGATGGCGCTCGAAGCACTGGATCAACCCAAATCACCTGCCGCCTCACCTGCCGCCGGCAGCGGCTGCGCGTCTGGCAGCTGCGGCAGCAGCGCCGACAAGCTGGCCCATCTGCCCGAGCACATCCGCGCCAAGGTGCACAACCATCCGTGCTTCTCAGAGGAGGCGCATCACCACTATGCGCGTATGCACGTGGCGGTGGCGCCGGCGTGCAACATCCAGTGCCACTACTGCAACCGCAAGTACGACTGCTCCAACGAGTCGCGCCCGGGGGTGGTCTCCGAGCTGCTGACGCCGGAACAGGCGGTGGCCAAGACGCTGGCGGTGGCGGCGGAGATTCCGCAGATGACGGTGCTCGGCATCGCCGGCCCCGGTGATCCGCTGGCGAACCCGGAGCGGACGCTGGCCACCTTCCGCGCATTGTCAGAAAAAGCCCCGGACATCAAGCTCTGCGTGTCCACCAACGGCCTGGCGCTGCCGGCGCTGGTGGATGAGATCTGCGAGCACAACATCGACCACGTCACCATCACCATCAACTGCGTGGACCCGGAAATCGGCGCCAAGATCTACCCGTGGATCTTCTGGAACAACCGCCGCATCAAGGGTGTGAAGGCCGCCAAGATTCTCATCGAGCAGCAGCAGCAGGGCCTGCAGATGCTCTGCGACCGGGGCGTGCTGGTGAAGGTGAACTCGGTGCTGATCCCGGGCGTCAACGACGCGCACCTGCCAGAGGTCAGCCGTGTGGTCAAGGCCAAGGGGGCCTTCCTGCACAACGTGATGCCGCTGATCGCCGAGCCCGAGCACGGCACCTTCTACGGCCTGATGGGCCAGCGCGGGCCGAGCCACGACGAGCTGCAGACGCTGCAGGACGCGTGCGCGGGCGACATGGCCATGATGCGCCACTGCCGCCAGTGCCGTGCCGACGCCGTCGGCATGCTGGGCGAGGACCGCGGCGCGGAGTTCAGCAACGAGAAGGTCGCGGCCATGGACATCGATTATGCCGCCGCCATGGCCCGCCGCGCCGAAGTGCATGCGGCCATCGAGGCTAACCGCAGCGCGCAACAGCAGCAACGGCCCGATCAGCCCAGCGAGACCTTCGTCCCCATCACCGCCCTGCTGGACGGACGCAAGCAGCGCCAGCCCGGGTCGACGACGGCCGCGGCACCGGCCGCCCGCTTCGCCGTGGCCAGCACCGGCGGCGGCGTCATCAACCAGCACTTCGGCCACGCCCGGGAGTTCCTGGTCTACGAGGCCGCCAGCGTTGATCAGGACGTCGACGTCCGCTTCCTCGGCACGCGCAAGGTGGACCTCTACTGCGCCGGCGGCGACACCTGCGGCGAGGCCGAGGACGCGCTCGCCGACACCATCCGCACCCTGGCGGGCGTCACCGGCGTGCTGTGCTCGAAGATCGGCATCGAGCCCTGGGACCGCCTGGAGGCCGCCGGCCTGGTGCCCAACGGCGAGCACGCCATGGAGCCCATCGAGGACGCCGTCGCCGCCCTCTACCGGGAGCTGCTGGCGGCGGGGCGGCTTACGGCACCGCCGGCGGCCACGGCGCTGTCGGCTTAGCGCGAACCGGGCACGGACACCGCACGCCTTGCGCACCGCATCGCCCTGTCGGACCTGCCGGCGCCGGGCGCACCTGCGGCACCGGCGGACGACAACGGCGGTGATCCATCGACCTGGTGCCCGATACACAGACCAACAGATCCGAGGACCCACCATGGCCTACCGCATCATCGACAGCTGCGTGAACTGCTGGGCCTGCGAGCCGCTCTGCCCGAGCGACGCCATCCGCCCCGCGGACCCGCCGCAGGTGACCCACTTCAGCATCGACGCCCGCGCCTGCACCGAGTGCGAGGGTGACCACGCCGCGGCGCAGTGCGCCAGCATCTGCCCGGTGGAGGGCGCCATTCTGGATGCCGCCGGCGAGGCCGTGAACCCGCCGGGCTCGCTGACGGGCATCCCACCGGAGCGCCTGGCGCAGGCCATGACCGAGATCCGCGCCCGCTGAGCGGACCCGCCGCCAGCCGTCCTCGCAGCCATCCTTGAGAGGAGCACTGTCATGTTGGTCTTCGACGCCACACTCCTGATGCCCAACCGGGCACCGGATGCCGGGATCGGGTCCGCCGCCGGCGGGCAACCCCGGCGGGTGCTGCGGCGGCTGCTTCAGCCTGTGCTCGGGGCCGTGGTTGCGCAACACCGCCTGCTGCGACGCCAGCGCACCCTGCCCCGCCCCGCCGGCTGCGGCTGGGTGCCGCGGCGGGCCTGGCGGCGCCATGGTGCGTGGCTCTGCCTGTGCGCCGGTGTCGACCCGGATGCGTCCACAGGGGATGACCGTCGGTGAGCACACTCGTCTTCTACGAAAAACCGGGCTGCATCGGCAACGCCCGCCAGAAAAAGCTCCTGGTAGGCCTCGGGCATCGGCTCGAGGTGCGCGACCTGCTGCGCACGGCCTGGGATGCACACGACCTGGCGGGCTATTTCGCCGGCATGCCGGTGCGCGAGTGGTTCAACCCGAGCGCGCCGCGGGTACGCGACGGTCTGATCGACCGCGATGCCCTGGATGCCGACGCGGCCCTGGCGCTGCTGGTGGCCGAGCCGCTGCTGATCCGCCGCCCGCTCATCGACGCCCCCTGCGGGCGCTGTGCCGGCTTCGTGCCCGGCCCGGTGCTCACCGCCCTCGGCGTGCCCACCGCGGCGCAAGACCTCGACAGCTGCGCCCGCGGCACGCAGCACCCGGCGCGCCGGGAGTCGTCCTGCGACGCCCACGCCGCCGCCTGCCGGTCCGATACCGTGCGGCGGTCGCGCCCGGCACCGGACCAGGACCAGAGGCGGGGCTCGGGTCCGCACACTGGCACACAAGTTGACCCCATGATCGACCCGGTCGTCGATCCGGCCGAGCATGCCCGTGCCGGCGGAGGCAGCAGCACATGACCGGCACACCCGCCGACAGCAGCCGGGCGCCGATCGGCGCAGCGCCCGGCGCCGGTCTGGCGCCGGTGCCCATCGCCGACGGTGTGCATTGGATCGGCGCGCTGGATCCGCAGCTGCGCCGCTTCGACCTGATCCTGCGCACCGCCAACGGCACCACCTATAACGCCTACGCCGTGCGCGGCAGCGACGGCGTGGCCGTGGTAGACACGGTGAAGGCCGAGTTCGCCGATGACTTCTTCGCCCGGCTGGAGCGGGTGGCGCGTTACGACGAGATCCGCGTCATCGTGCTGAACCATCTGGAGCCGGACCACTCCGGCGCCCTGCCGACGCTGATGCGGCGCGCGCCGCAGGCGAAGCTCGTCATCTCCAAGCGCGCGCCGGCGATGCTCAAGGCCCTGCTCAAGACGGACGACCAGGAGATCCGCTACGAGACCGCCGACACCGGCGATGAGATCGACCTGGGCGACCGGCGGCTGCGGTTCCTGCACACGCCCTTCCTGCACTGGCCGGACACCCAGTGCACCTATCTGGTGGAGCAGCAGGTGCTGTTCTCCGGCGACGTCTTCGGCTGCCACCACTGTGACCGGCGGCTCTTCAACGACCGCGTCGGTGACTTCCGCTTCGCCTTCGAGTACTACTACGCGCACATTATGCGGCCGTTCAAGACGCACGTGCTGGAGGCGCTGCGGCTCATCGAGCCGCTGCCGCTGCAGCTCATCGCCCCCACTCACGGCCCCATCCTGCGCGAGCGCCCGCGGCGTTACGTGGCGCGCTACCGCGCGCTCTCCGGCGCCGATCAGGCGCTGGAGCCCGTGCCCGCGCACAGCGCACCCCTGCGCACCCTACTGGTGTTCTATCTCAGCGCCTACGGCAGCACCGCGCGTATGGCCGAGGCCATCGCCGCCGGCGCCGAGGGGGTGCCCGGCATCCGCGTCTCGCTCTATGACCTGGAGGGCGGTGAGCCGGGGCCCTTCGTGGACCTCATCGAGGCCGCAGATGGCATCGCCTTCGGCTCGCCGACGGTGAACGGCGACGCCGTGAAGCCGGTCTGGGATCTGCTGTCGTCACTGGCGGTGGTGAGCTTACGCGGCAAGGTGGGCGCGGCCTTCGGCTCCTATGGCTGGAGCGGCGAGGCGGTGCCCATGCTCGAGGCCCGGCTGCGGGGGCTGAACCTCCGGGTGCCGCTGGCGGGACTGCGACTCAAGCTGATCCCCACCGATGCCGAGCTCAGCGACTGCCGCGACTTCGGACGCGCCCTGGCGCAAGCGCTCCCCGGCGTGTCCGCGGGTGCGCCCGCATCCGCCGAGCCGGATCGCCCTAAGCCGGTCATCGACTTCGCGGACTTGTCATGAGCGCCCACACCCGGGGCGACAGACGCACCCGGCAACCGTCTGCGCGGCGGTGTCAGCCCGCGAGCCTCAGGGGCGCACCGACGCCGGCACTCACCCGACGACCCAACCAACCGGCCGCAGCATTGGCCATCATCCAAGAGGACGACCCATGGCAAAAGCAACGCTCACCTTCGAAGACATCGGCCAGAGCGTGAATGTCCCGGCCGGCATCCGTGTCATCGAGGTTTCCGAAAAAATCGGCGCCGGCATCATTTACGGCTGCCGCGAGGGCGACTGCGGTACCTGCATGATGCATGTGACCGACGGCTGGAACAATCTCACCGAGCCATCGGTGCTGGAGGAAAAGGTCCTGCGCGAAAACATGGCCGGGCGCCACCACCGACTCGCCTGTCAGGCGCAGGTGATCGGCGACTGTTCCGTGAAGCCCGCCTGAAATGCGTGACGGGGCACGAGCCATGAGTCACACGGTGTTGCCCTGTGCCTCTGCTCCCGCCCCTCGACACGCGCACCCGGTCACTCGACACCTGGAGCAAACCATGGCCCTCGTCACCTTCTCCAACCCCGACTACAAGGACAAGACCGTCTACGCCGTCGCCGGCAGCCATACCGAGACCATCCTCAAGATCGCGAAAGAGCACAAGATCCCGGTGCAGTTCGATTGCCAGGATGGCGAGTGCGGTCATTGCCTGGTGCGCGTCACCGGCATCGACAAGAAAGAACGCATGGGCTATCACCTCACGCGCAAGGAGCGGGACGTCTTGAAGACACTTGGCAAGCTCAGCCAGGAGGACATCGACCGCCTCATGGTCGAGGACGTGCCGAGTGAATGGCGCCTCGCCTGCCAGATGATCATCCGCGACGAAGACATCCTGGTGGAGTACTGACGCGCAGCGGGCGCCGGCCGCCGGCGCCCCAGCTCAGACACGCACAGCCCCATGGTCAGCGACATGAACGCCAGCGCAATCCATGCAGCCCGGCAGCTCACCGATCAGCAAGACGCAGCGCCCAAGCGCAGCGGCCTCAGCGTGCCGGTGCCGCGCACGCCCGCCGCCGTCGCCGGCCACGACGTCCGGGCCACTGCGCGCTATGCCGAGCTGGCGCAGCATGCGACGGGCGAGCCGAATGCCGAGGCCTTTGCATGCATGATCGCGAGCCTCTGTACCGGCGCTGGGGCGATGCCGGACTGGCTCGGGCTGGACCCCGCCGCCTTCGGCTGCCTGCTGGCCCACCACTTTCCCGGCTTGCGGCTGCACACGCCGCCATGCGTCGGTCGCCCGCTCGACCCGACACGGAACGACGAGCGCCACGAGCTGGTCGAACTGATGCTCATGGATAAGGCCGGCGATTCGCCATCGGAGGTTTGGATGGCCCATGTGGTCGCCGCCGGCTGCCTGGCCAGCGATCACCTGTGGCAGGACCTGGGCCTGTGGCAGCGCACGGATCTTAGCGCCCTCATGCGCCGCAATTTCCCGGCGCTCGCGGCACGCAATGTCAAGGACATGAAATGGAAACGCTTTTTGTACAAACAGCTGTGCGAGGCAGAAGGCATCTACGCCTGCCGCGCACCATCCTGCGAGGTTTGCAGCGATTACCATGTCTGTTTCGGGCCTGAGGACTGAGCTCCTGTTGCTGGCGGACGGCACCGGAGACCGCGTCAAGCGCCGCGCCATCGGCGCCTACCTGGGGCTCGCCGTCGGTGATGCCCTGGGGGCGACGGTGGAGTTTCTGACCCCGTCCGAAATCCGCGCCGCCTACCGCCAGCACCGCGACATGACCGGTGGCGGTTGGCTCAAGCTGCGGCGTGGTCAGATCACCGACGATACCGAGATGGCCCTGGCCCTGGGCCGCAGCATCCTCGCCGCCGGGCGGGTAGACGCCCATGGCGCCGCCGAGGCGTTCAGCGGCTGGATGCGGCGCAAGCCCATCGATATCGGCAACACCGTGCGCCGCGGCATCGCCACCTACCGGCGCACCGGTGAGCCGCACATGCAACCGAGCGAGTTCGACGCCGGCAACGGCGCCTGCATGCGCTGTCTGCCGGTGGCGTTGGCCACCATCGGCGCGGATATCGCCCAAGTCGACGCCGCCAACCGGGCGCAGGCGCATGTCACCCACAACAACCCCACCTCGGACGCCGGCACCCTCTGCGTGCTGCGCATGGTGCAGACGGCCATGCTCGGCGGCGAGCGGGCGGCGCTGACGGCCATCGCCGACGAGCTGGTGGCCGCCGAGCCGATCTTCGATTACGGACGTAAGCGCAGCGAGAACCCGAGCGGCTTCATCGTCGATACGCTGCGGACGGTCTTGCAGGCCCTGTTCGCCACCGACAGCTTCGAGGCGGCCCTCATCGACTGCGTCAACCGCGGCGGCGATGCCGACACCACCGGCGCCATCACGGGCATGATCGCAGGCGCGCTCTACGGACCTGCCATGATCCCAACGCGCTGGGCACGCCACCTGGAGCGTGACATACGCCTGGCATGCATCGAGCAGGCCCAGGGGCTGTTGCGGTTGGCACCACTGTGCACGGCGGCCGACGGCGATGCTTCCGGCTGACGGCAAATCGGCACCCGCGGGGGCCGCGCCCCGGTGCATGCCGTCGGTTGGGGCCAACCGGTGCCCGGGTGGCGCCACCGTCGACCGTGGCGATCAGCTCCGGCGGCACGACAGCTGTGGCGTCGCGATGCTTGGCCCGTGCTTGCCTGCGGTGAGGCTTTCGCCGGACATCGAGCCGGGCCGCGTCGATGGGCCGGAATGGGCATCGAGAGAGTCTCTGGCGGAGGGCCTCTGCTCTGACAGCCCGCTTTGGCGCACTTCTTTGGTGGGGCCGCTCAGGCCGCCTGCGCCGGGATCGCATCCCCGCTGCCGGTGATCTCGTTGCGCTCGTTGCAGTAGACCAGCGTCGGCTTGAAGCCTGCGGCCTCCTGCTCGCTCATACCGGCGTAGCAGCAAATGATGACACGATCGGCGGGGCGCGCCTTGTGGGCGGCGGCGCCGTTGATGGAGATGATCTTCGAGCCGGCCTCTGCCCGAATGGCGTAGGTGGTGAAGCGCTCGCCGTTGGTGACGTTGTAGATGTGCAGCTGCTCGTACTCGCGGATACCCGCGCGGCGCATGAGTTCCTCATCGATGGCGCAGGAGCCCTCATAGTCCAGCTCGGCATGCGTGACGCAGGCGCGGTGCAGCTTGCATTTCAGCAGCGTGAGTTGCATGGCCCGGATTCCTCCTCTGGGTTCGCGGAAGCGCATCCGCGGCCCGGATGTGATGCTGTGGTTCTGTGCGGGTTGATGGTCTGTGTGCACGCCTGCGGCAGGCCAGTGGGATTGTGGCAACGCCGTTATGCTGCGGTGCAATATGGCTGCTATTGTCGCAACGCATCCCCCGAAGTCGCAAGTGGAATCCGGGCTTTCCTTGATCTGCGCTCAGGCCCGCTGCGACGGCAACGGCCCAGCGCCAAGCCCCACCCGCGCCGAGCCCCAAGTGGAGGCTTGGGACGGGCTTCAATCGGCCGTGCCCGTTTGGCGATCGAATTCCAGGTTGTCGATGAGCCGCGCCCGGCCCAGGTAGGCCGCCGCCAGCACAACGAGTGCGCCGTCCTCAGGCGCTGGGCTTGCCAGGTCCGTCCGCCGCCGCACACGCACATAGTCGGGCCCGAAGCCTAAGGCGCTCAGGGCCTGTGTCGCATCGTGCTCGGCGCGCGCCGGCGGCGCACCGGCGGCCACCGCGGCGGCCAAGTCCCGAAGCGTGCGGAACAGCGCCGGCGCCCGGGCACGCTCGGCGGGGCTCAGATAGCCATTGCGCGAGCTCATGGCGAGGCCATCTGGCTCGCGCACCGTGGGCACGCCGAGAATCTCAACGTCCATGCTCAGATCCGCCGCCATGCGGCGAATGAGCATCAGCTGTTGATAGTCCTTTTGTCCGAACACGGCAAGGTCCGGCTGCACCAGGCCGAACAGCTTGGCCACAACCGTCGTAACACCGCGAAAATGGCCTGGGCGACTCGCACCACAAAGGACTGCGGACAGCCCCGGCACATCCACCGCCGTGTGTCCATCACGACCACGGGGATACATGACCGCCTCGGACGGCGCGAACAGCAGATGGCAGCCGGCGGCGGCGAGGTGGCGGGCGTCGGCCCCCAGCGTCCGCGGATAGCTGTCGAGATCCTCGCCGGGGCCGAATTGCAACGGATTCACGAACACGGTGGCCACCACCCGATCCACGCGTGCCCGGGCCGCCGCCACCAGCGCAAGATGGCCGGCGTGCAGATTACCCATGGTGGGCACCAGCGCAATGCCGAGACCGGCGGCGCGCCATGCGTCGAGACTGTCACGCAAGGCGGCGATGTCGTGCACTGTCTGCATGGCGTTGGACCTGAAAGGCAAGGAGGCGCGCTCGGTTCGGGGCGGGCGACGCTGCCGCCGGACCATCCGTATCCGCTTCGGCGTCAGTACCGGGTCTGTGCGGCGCCCGGAAAGCTGCGCTCCTTAACCTCGGCCACATAGCCCGCCAGGGCAGCGGCGATGTCACCGTATGCCGCGGCAAAATCCTTGCTGAACGTCGGTGCGCGCCCGGGCAGCAGCCCCAGCATATCGTGCAGCACCAGTACCTGGCCGTCACAGCCATTGCCGGCGCCGATGCCGATCACCGGCAGTTCCAGTTCGGCTGCCAGCGCCTGCGCCAGCGCCGCCGGCACGCATTCGAGCACCAGCAGGGATGCGCCGGCGTCCTGCAATGCCAGCGCGTCGGCGCGAATACGCGCGGCGCCGGCGTCGTCCCGCCCCTGATAGCGGTAACCACCCAGCCGGTGCACCGACTGCGGCAGCAAGCCCAGGTGGCCACAGACAGGCACACCGAAGCGCGTCAGCCGTGTCACCGTCTCGGCCAGCTCGGCGCCGCCCTCCAGCTTGACCATGGCCGCACCGCCGGCGCCCATGAGCTGCTCGGCGGCGGTGAGCGCGCGCTCTGCGCTGGCATAGCTGAGGAAGGGCATATCGGCGATCACCAGCGCCCGTCTCGCCGCACGACTGACACAGGCGGTGTGGTAGACCATGTGCTCCAGCTTCACCGCCACCGTCGACGCCTGCCCCTGGAGCACCATCCCCAGGGAGTCGCCCACCAACAATACCTCGAGCCCGGCGCTCTCGAGCAGGCCCGCGAAGGCGGCGTCGTAACAGGTCAGGCAGGCAATGGCCTCACCACGGCGCTTCATCGTCGCCAGGGTCGTGCTGGTGATCCGCTCGGCGGGCATAATCGGGCTCTGTCGGGTTGGAACAATGGTCGAATCTGCGACCCGGCGACGTCGGGTCGGAGACCGGTCAGCCCCCTGCCCCAGCGCCCGCGCGAAGCCACAGCCCTTTCAGGATAGGGCAGCCCGCGACGGCTTGTCATGGTCGGGGGCGTTGGTGGCCCTGTCCTGCGTGAGCACACCGGCGGGCAGCGACAGGGCGATGCGCGCCAGCGGCGCGACGCCGTCCTTCGGCACCGCCGCGAGCAACACGTCCAACCGGCCCTGGCCGGGGATGGCGAGATCGGCGGGCGCCACGTCGGCGAGGGGCACGAGCACGAAGGCGCGCCGGCGGATCTGCGGATGCGGCAGCACGAGGCCGGGCCAGGCCACATGGCGCCCCCCGAAGACCAGCATGTCCAGGTCCAGCGTGCGCGGCCCCCAGCGGGTGCCGTCGCGCACCCGGCCATGGGCGCGCTCGATATCCTGCAACGCGCTCAGCAGGGCCCGCGGCGGCAGCCGGGTCACGACCCGGGCCGCGGCATTGATGTAATCCGGCTGCTCCGCCGGCCCCACGGGCGCGGTCCGGTACAGGCGCGAAAGACCTTCCAGCCGGCTCGCCGGCAGCGCCGCGAGTGCGCCCGCAGCCCGCTCGACGTGCTCGCGCGGGCCGTCGAGGTTGGCGCCGAGCCCCAGATAGACCACCTCCGGGCGGGGCAGCAGGCCGCAGGCCGTCGGGTCAGCCATCGCCGTCGTCTCCGGCGGCGCGGCCATGCATGCCGGCGACATGCTCACCGCCGCCCGATGCCCCGCCGGCGCCATCCGTCGTGGCCTTCTTCGGTTTGCGCCGGCGCGGGCGGCGCTTCTTGCCGCCGGTGGTCATCTTCGCCCGATCACCGGCATTGGCATCCTGGAACCGGGTCCACCACTCGGCGAGCTCCGGGTCCACCTCGCCCGCCTCGGCGCGTAGCAGCAGGAAGTCATAGGCGGCCCGGAAGCGCGGATGGCCCAGCAGCGCCATGGGCCGACGGCCCTGGCGCCGCTCCAGCCGCGGTTGCAAGGACCAGATTTCGCGCATGGGCATGCCGAAGCGCTTCGGGATAGCCACATGACGCTGCTGCGCCGAGGCCACCTCCTGGGAGGCGAGGGCGATGGCGTCCGCCCAGGGCGTGCCGCCCGCGAGCAGCGCCTGGTAGCGCAGCCGCACCGGCTCCCACAGCAGCACCGCGAACAAAAAGGGCGGCACCACGGACTTGCCATCGAGCACGCGGCGGTCGGTGTTGTCGAGACCGCGGCTGACGAAGACCATCGGGAAGGCCTGCTCCTCACACGCCAGGCAGGCATCGGTGGCCGGGAAGAGCTGCGCGAACAGGCCGTAATGGCGGAGCTTTTCGAAGGCATGCAGCCCGTAGCCGGCATGGAACAGCTTCAGCACCTCTTCGAACAGACGCGCCGCGGGCACCTCGGCCAGCAAAGCTGCCAGGTCCGCCAGGGGCTCCTCACAGGGGCCGTCGATCATGAAGCCGAGCTTGCAGGCGAAGCGCACCGCCCGGAGCATGCGGACCGGGTCCTCGCGGTAGCGCGCCTCGATGTCATCGCCGATGAGCCGCAGACGTCCCGCCTTCAGATCGGCGAGTCCACCGGCGTAATCCAGCACCGAAAAATCGGCGATGTTGTAGTACAGCGCATTGACGGTGAAATCCCGGCGCAGCGCGTCTTCGGCAATACTGCCATAGACGTTGTCGCGCAGGATCATGCCATTTTCTGTGCGCAGCACGTCGTCGTCGGTACCGTCCCGGCCGGCGGGGATGGCAGTGCCCCGAAAGGTCGCAACCTCGATGATCTCCGGGCCAAAGAAGACATGCGCGAGGCGAAAGCGCCGGCCGATGAGCCGGCAGTTGCGAAACACCTGGCGGACCTCCTCGGGCGTCGCGTCGGTGGCGACGTCGAAGTCCTTCGGCTCGTGTCCCAGCAGCAGATCGCGCACGCCGCCACCCACCAGACAGGCGGCGTGGCCGGCGTCCCGCAGGCGGTAGAGGACCCTGAGGGCGTTGGGGCTGATGTTGCTGCGCGAGATACTGTGCTCGGCACGCGGAACGATCAGCGGTTCTGGGTCGGCTGGTGCAGGCAAGGGTCGGAACGGCTGCGGCGGGTGTTTGTCAGGATGCGGCTCGGCGCCAAGGTGCTGGCGATGTAGTGCTGGCGATGCGGCCCGGGCGTCCTGCCTGAAGCGATCGGCGCGTTACTCCGGCTGCCACGCATCGAGCCGCAGGCCCGGCGTAAGCGGCGACGGCGACCGTGACGTCAAGCTCGAGCAATCCTTGAGCAGCCCGAAGTTTTACGTATAATACGCGATTCTTACGCGGCCTTCCGCTCCCTTCGTCTAGTGGTTAGGACGTCGGCCTCTCACGCCGGTAACAGGGGTTCGAATCCCCTAGGGAGCGCCACTTCTGCACCGAAGCAGGTGCGGCGTCTCGACACGTGCTTGCGGCCACGCTCGACACGACCCAACCCCGTCGGCCGGCGTACTCCGGCGCTAGCTGGTGTGGGGCCGGTGCGGGTGAGCGGTGTCACCGCCCCCGCATCACGGGCCCGGGCAGATTGAGATGGCGCGCGTGGTGTCACCTCGACCGAAGCTCAGCGCGCACCCACTGCGCAAACGCCGCGTCTGATACGCCACCCGGCGCCCAGTCAGGCGAGGATCAGGCAGCTCCGGCGGGGTGGGGGACGAGCGCGCGCATCGGGTGTCTATGGCAGGGCACAGAAACTGCCGGGCGGGGCGTCCACTCACCGCCCACGCAAGGGCGCTGCCTGGGGCTGACGGTGCCGCTGCGGCCATGCAGGGGCGGGTTGGCAGAGCCCGCAGCTGCGCGGGCCACAGACAGAGTCGTCCTGCAGCGGGGACCGCCTACCAGCGACGACCGCCACCGCCGCCACGTGCCGGGCGATCGCTCTTTGGCCGGGCTTGATTGACGGTGATGTTCCGGCCCTTGAAATCGCTGCCGTTCAGTGCCTTGATCGCAGCATCCGCTTCGGAGTTGTTACCCATCTCCACGAAGCCAAAGCCCTTGGATTCACCGCTGAAGCGATCGGTGATGATGTTCACCGTATCAACCTTGCCGTATTGCGAAAACGTCTCGCGCAGATCCCCCTCAGTGACGCTGTAGGGGAGATTGCCGACGTAGATGTTCATGGATATGTCCTCGCGGGGTTCGATAGCGGCCGCTGACTGAGCCGCCGCTGCCTGGGTCCGATGCGGTCGCACACCAATCGTAATTGCATCACGGCGGCGATCGCAATGGGCGGCGTCGGCGTCGGTCGGTGGCCCGGCGGCGGCCGACGGCAGATAGAGGAGGCAGGGAGCTACGGATCTCGTGGGGAGCGGGTGGGGCCTGTACGGAGCTGTCGCACCAGCGCAGACCGGGCGGTCGCGTCGAAATGGCAGATACCTTGCAGCCGTGTTGCCTGGCTCGCTGGACACCGGCAGCGACTGTCCTCGACGTCAACGATAGCAGCTTGCACGCCGTGGTGCAGCGCTTTTTCGCAGGCAGCCCACGCCGCGCGCCAGCGGCCACGGTACCCCCGGCCCCGGGACGACGGCGCAGTTCGTCCCTCGCCCCTTGCCGTATACTCGCAGTTTGCCTGCAGTTGAGGAGCAGACCATGTCCCGCACCCCCGTCAAAAAGGTCGTGCTCGCCTATTCGGGCGGCCTCGACACCTCCGTGATCCTGAAGTGGCTGCAAGACGCCTACGACTGCGAGGTGGTCACCTTCACCGCCGACATCGGTCAGGGTGAAGAGGTGGAGCCCGCCCGCGCGAAGGCCAAAGCTGCCGGCATCGAGGAGATCTACATCGACGATCTGCGCGAGGAGTTCGTGCGCGACTTCGTGTATCCCATGTTCCGCGCCAACGCCATCTACGAAGGCGAGTACCTGCTCGGCACCTCCATCGCCCGCCCGCTCATCGCCAAGCGCCTGGTGGAGATCGCCGCCGAGACCGGCGCCGACGCCATCAGCCACGGCGCCACCGGCAAGGGCAACGACCAGGTGCGCTTCGAGCTGACGGCCTATGCCCTGAATCCGGAGATCAAAATCGTGGCGCCCTGGCGGGAGTGGGATCTGCTCTCCCGCGAGAAACTCATGCGCTATGCGGCAGACCATGGCATCGTCATCGAGCAAAAGCGCGACGGCAGCAAGTC
This sequence comes from uncultured Thiohalocapsa sp., assembly GCF_913062725.1. Lineage (GTDB taxonomy): Bacteria > Pseudomonadota > Gammaproteobacteria > Chromatiales > Chromatiaceae > Thiohalocapsa. Next base: position 52,159 of record NZ_CAJXWY010000010.1, on the reverse strand, counting down.
GCCCTACTCCATGGATGCGAATCTGCTGCACATCTCCTACGAGGGCTACGACCTGGAAGACCCCTGGGTGGAGCCGGGCGCCGACATGTGGCGCTGGACCCATGCCCCCGAGGACGCGCCGGACACACCCCGGGAGATCACGCTCACCTTTACGCGCGGGGACGTCACCGCCATCGATGGCCGGGCCATGACCCCAGCGGAAGTCCTGGCGGCGCTGAACCGCATCGGCGGCGAGCACGGCGTCGGCCGGGCCGACATCGTCGAAAACCGCTATGTCGGCATGAAATCCCGCGGCTGCTACGAAACCCCCGGCGGCACCATCCTGCTGAAGGCCCACCGCGCCATGGAGTCTCTGACGCTGGATCGCGAGGCGGCGCACCTGAAGGACGAGCTGATGCCGCGTTACGCGGCGCTCATCTATAACGGCTACTGGTACAGCCCGGAGCGGGAGATGCTGCAGGCGGCCATCGACCAGACACAGACCGTCGTCAACGGCGATGTGCGCCTGAAGCTGTACAAGGGCAACGTGCTGGTGGTGGGCCGACGCTCGGACAGCAACAGCCTGTTCGACGAGTCCATCGCCACGTTCGAGGAGGATGCCGGCGCTTACGACCAGGGCGATGCCACCGGCTTCATTCGCCTCAACGCCCTGCGACTGCGCGTGCAAGGACGTCGGCGCTGAGCCGTGAGCTCACCGGCGCGCACGGGCACAACCCAACGGCCGCCACCACCTGAAGTCCGAGGGGCGTCCCGCCGGCCAGGCTGCCCTGCGCGACGTCCGGTGGGCCCAGTCGCGCAGCGCGTCAGTCGACGCGGGCGGCCAGCAAGTCTTGTAATGCCCGCATGAGATCCGTCTCGGTGATGATGCCCACCAAGTGGCTGCCGCCGTCGTCGGAGACGGGCAGACAGCCGATGTGGTCTGCCATCATGCGCGCCACCGCGGTAGCAAGATCCGCGTCCGGCGCGACGGTGGTCACCGGTTGGTGCATCACCTCACCGATCTCCACGGGCGCCTCCTGGAAGCAGCGGGCGGCGAGCTGCAGGTCGCGGCGCGCCACCAAGCCCGCGCAGTTGCCGGCTGCATCCAGCACCGGCAAGTGGTGGAGGTTCTGCTCCTCCATGATTTTGAACGCCTGCTGATAATCGGCACCGGCGTCGATGGTGACCGGGGCGGGGCTCATGTAGTCGCGGACTCGCATCATGGTGGCTCCGATTGGTGGTGTGTATGCCTTCAGTGGCCGCTTGCGCTCCTGCTCGAGACCAGCATGCGCCAATGACCGGTCCTTGAAAAGTGTTGCCGATCAAGCAAGCATCCGTTGCCTGCCGCGCGTTCCTGATCGACGACCATGGCGCCCGCCGCCTGCGGGTCGCGATCCCGGAGCGCATGAACGCCGCGCCGCGCGCTGGCGTGGCCGATACCACCGTCCCCCCGCCAGGGCACAGGCGCCTGCCATGGTGTTTCTGGTCAGGTCGCCGCGGCTGGAGGGGACAATGCCGATCGCCCGAAGGCTTCGCCGTCGAGATGTTCGCCAGCTGCGGGCCCAGCCACCACCGGTTATCGCGCGAGCATGGATCCGCGGCCACGACAAAAAAGACCGCCACGGCAGGCTCTGTGCTGCCGGACGGCCAACTGGCTTGCTGCCCAGAAATCGTGAAGCCGCTCAGACGGTGGCGATGGCTCGCCGCAACGGGTAATTGCACCCCGGCTGGGCGCTCGGTCGGACGCGCGATGGCGCGTCAGTGTGGGGGGATGGCCGTGCGGGCACCCACTTGGCGGGTCCGCGAAAGGCTGATCGGGTCAGTCCGTGTCCGCTTGCGGCCGGTCTTTGGGGTGCACGCGTCCATTGTTGCGGACCACGCCGATGATGAAACCGGCGCTCGCGACTGCGGCCAGTACGCCGCTGATGGTCAATGCGTCGAAACTCATGATACTGCCTCCGTTTCCCGCAACTGCACTAGGCTTGCCGTGGCGCCGGGGTTGCCCAGGCGGCGCTTGGCTCGATGGCTGCGTATTCTCCACGAGGGCCATTACCAAGGTGTTTCATTACATACTAATATTGTGACAGGTTGTTACAAGGTCCGGGCGCAACCTTGCACGTTTCGTTGTCATCCCGCATGGATTTACTGCGGTAATGCCCGACCTCCTCGCACACTCGGACCGGATCGAGCGTAAGCCATGTCTACCGCTGAAGCCCGCACCCGTGTACTGGTCGTCGATGACGACGCCTCCCTGCGCGAGTTGCTCACCGATTATCTGCGCCAGGAAGGATTCGACGTCTGCGGCGTCGAGGACGGTGTCGCCATGTTCGACTGGCTGGAAACACACCAGGCAGATCTGCTGATTCTGGATCTGATGCTGCCGGGAGAGGACGGACTCACCTTGGCGCGGCGGCTGCGCACCAAGGACGACACTCCCATCATCATGTTGTCGGCCCGCGGCGAAGACATCGACCGCATCGTCGGGCTCGAAGTGGGCGCGGACGACTACCTGGCGAAGCCTTTCAACCCGCGCGAGCTCCTGGCGCGCATCCGTGCGGTGCTGCGCCGCCGCACGCCCGCGGCCGAGACCGCGGCCGCCGAGGCCACGAGCTTCGGCCCCTATCGGCTCGACCTCGCCGCCCGACAGCTCACCCGCGACGGCGAGGCGGTGACGCTGACGGGCAGTGAGTTCGACCTGCTGCGGATTTTCGTGGAGCACCCCAATCAGATGCTGCATCGCGACCGGCTACTGGATCTGCTGAAGGGTTACGAGCGCAACCCCTTCGACCGCAGCATCGACGTTCAGGTGGCGCGCTTGCGTGCGAAGATCGAGCCGAACAAGAAGCAGCCCATCTACATCCGCACCGTCTGGGGCCGCGGCTACATCTTCACGCCCCAGGCCGAGGGCTGAGCCATTGCGCGCCCTGCTGCCAACGTCCCTGTTCGCGCGGGTGCTGCTGACACTGGTGCTCACCTTCGGCAGCTTCGCGCTCATCACCTTCATCACGGTCGTCTACTATGCGCTGCTCCCGGTGGTGCAGCGCTCCACCGCCGATCTCGCGGCCTTCATGGAGCTCTCCGCGCGCACCCTGGTGCAGCTGCCGGCGGAGATGCAGCACGACTATCGGCTCAAGCTCCTGAACGACTATCAGCTGTGGCTGCGCCCCGAGGACCAAGTACCGCCCGACCTGCGCTATTACTTTTTCCCCTATGTGCAGCGTCTCAGCCAGGCGCTCAGCGCGCGCACCGGGCAAGAGGTGCAGATGCAAAGTGACGTCATCGACGGCAAACGCTGGTTCTGGGCCGTTCTGGATACCCCGCAGGGCCGGGTCTGGGCCGGTTTTCCGCGGGATCGCATCAATACCAAACCGTTGGAGGGCGTGTTCATCATTTCCACGCTGGCGCTGTTGCTGCTGGTGGTGACGGCGTCCGTGCTGGCCCGACGCATCACCTCACCGCTGACCCGCCTTGCGCATGCCGCAGAAGAGGTGGCAAAGGGGCGTTCGCCGGAGCCGCTGCCCGAGAGTGGCCCGCGCGAACTCGCCAACCTCGCCCGACAGTTCAACGAGACGAGCCAGCAGGTGCGCGAGCTGCTGGCGGATCGTACCGTACTGCTGGCGGGCATCTCCCATGATCTGCGCACGCCGCTGACCCGCCTGCGCCTGGCGCTGGAAATGCTGCCGCGCCAAACCGACCCGGTGCTCAAAGCGCGTATGGAGCGGGACCTCGAAGAAATGAATGCCCAAATCGCGCAGGCGGTGGAACTGGGCAGCACGCTCGGCGCCGGCGAGCGCCAGCGCCTGGACATCGGCAAGCTGGTCGACGAGGTGGTGGGGGCACGCCCGCGCATCGTCTGGCAGCCGGTGCGCAGCTGCATCCAGCACGTCAACGCGCTGGCGCTGCGGCGGATCCTCGGCAACCTCATCGAGAATGCGCTGCGCTACAGCCAGGCACCGGTGGAGGTGCGGCTGGACTGCGACCACCGTGCGGCGGTGATTGTCGTGCTCGATCGCGGTGCCGGCATCCCGGAGCCGGATCGCGAGGCGGTGTTTCGTCCGTTCTACCGCCTCGAGGGCTCACGCAATCGCCGCACCGGAGGCTCCGGTCTCGGCCTCGCCGTCGCCCGCCAGCTCGCCGTCGCCAACGATATGGAGATCCATCTGAACAGCCGCGTCGGCGGCGGCACCATCGCCAGTGTGCGGCTACCGCCGGCACCCGAAGACGGCGGCGGCGCGGGCACCGCAGATACCCCTTAGCAGACAACGGCAGCAGTCTGCGGGGCCGGCGCCACCGCGCAAGCGCCCTGCCTGCATCGCGCGAAAAGCGCGGCGTGCAACGCCACCGAGACGCAAAGCCGCGCCCATTGATCAGGGGTGTTCCTGGGCCTTCGGCATGCGGCGTGTCGATCTCGGCCCAGGCGGCCTGAGCAGCGGCGGCGACGCCGATTGACACGCTGCGATTGCGGTTGACGCCCGCCTGACGCCTGCCTAAATTGCGCCGAAATCAGCCAGCGGACTTTCCGACCAATGCCGGACCGCAGGCGCGCCGACGCCGGCTTCCGGCGCCCATCACCGCTGACCCAGGGGTAGACTATGCTGCAACCCGGCGATCCGGCACCGCCCTTCTCGCTGCCCGACGCAGACATGGAGCGCGTCGATATCACACGGCTCTGGGCGGAGCGCCACCTCGTGCTTTGTTTTTATCCCAAGGACGACACACCCGGCTGCACCATGGAAGCCCTGGAGTTTACGGACCTGCACGAAGACTTTACCGCCGCAGGCGCAGACATCGTCGGCATCAGCCGCGACACCTGCGCCAGCCATGGTGCCTTCCGCGACAAATACGGTCTCAGTGTCACGCTGCTGGCGGACACCGACGGCGATGTCTGTGACGCCTATGGCGTGTGGCGGGAGAAAGAGAAAAACGGCGTCAAGAAGATGGGCATCGTGCGCTCCACCTTCATCATCGGGCGCGCCGGCATCATTCGCCACGCCCTCTACGATATCAAGCCCAAGGGACACGCCGGGCAGGTGCTGGCGCTCGTGCGCGAGCTTTGAGCCCCAGGGCCGGCATTCTCGCAGCCATCACTGCGCACCGGCGGCCCGAGCACCGGCGCCGGGACACGTCTGCGCAGCTCGTGTGACGGCTGCGGTGTCGGTCGCGCCGAGACAACGACATGACAGGCTGCCGATGCTATTCGTTATCGTAACCGGCTGGTCTTGGTCGTGAGGCTCGGTGTGAAGCTCCGCTACTACATCCTGCTGCTATTGCTGCTGTTCGGTCTGGCGCCGTTGATCGTCGCCGTGCTGATCAACTTGCCGCTGGTGCTGGACCGCACGGCGATGTTTTACCAAAAGGCCTATCTCCAGAACCTACGGGCCGACTTCCGCGATCTCGATCAGCACCTGGCGAGCCGCGACGAGATGATCCGCCTCCTGGCCAAGCTCCCGGAGCCCGGCATGATCCTGGGCGAAACCGGCACCGAAGACGACATCGACCGCGCACGGGCGCGCTACACCGGCTGGATCAATCAAATGCTTCCCGACCAGCTGGACGTGATCCAGATCCTGTTCGTGGACGCCGGTGGCAATGAGCGCTTCTGGCTGCACCGGGACGCCCAAGCCCACGCATGGGAGCCCGCGCAGCTGCCGCCGGAGCCGCCGAGCCGCGGCTTCGTCAACGCCGGGATCAAGCTCAAGCCCGGCGAGGTGATCGTCAGCCGCATCCGCATCAATCCCTACGCCGGCATGGAGGATCCGCGCCAGCTCATGACCCTGCAGTTGGCGAGCCCGGTGGGCGAGCGCAGCGGCAACGACCGACTGCCGCCGGGGCTGCTGTTGATGACCATCGACGTCGGCGGCTTGGCGCAGTATTACCGCGAGACGCTCTGGGTCACCGACGACGGCAGCTACCTGCGCCCGGGCGAGCCGCTGAGTGACGCGGCCACAGCCTTCGACGACTTCCCGGGCCTTGCGCAAATCTTCGACGAAGGCAAGCTCGCGCTCTGGAAGAATCCCAGCGGCCCGCCGCTGCTGTGGGTACCCATGTTCCTCACCGAAGAGGGCGTGCCCCTGTGGGTCGGCCGCCCGGTGGACCCATCCCCCATCGAGCAGTTTCGCGATGCCTTGATGGCACGCGTGCTGTCCATCATCCTGGCGTTGGTCCTGGTGGTCCTGCTCATCGCACGCTGGCTCGCGAACCGCGCCGAGCGCTTCGGCCAAGAGCTCACCAGCGGCGTGGAGTCCATTCTGCGCGACAGTGAGCCCAAGCGCTTCGACTGGAGCGGGCCGCAGGAAGTGCGCGCGCTCGGCCGGCAGCTGAACGCGCTGGCACGCAATCATGCCGAGCATATCGCCACCGAGCGGCAGCATACCCGGGAGCTGGAGCAGTCGAACCGCTACAAATCAGAGTTCCTGGCCAACGTGAGCCACGAGCTGCGCACGCCGCTCAATTCCATCCTCCTGTTGTCCAAGATGCTCGCGGCGCAGGAATCGGGCCTCGACCACGAGCAGCGCCGCCAGGCCCAGGTCATCAACGAGGCCGGCCGCGACCTGCGGACCATGATCGATAACATCCTGGACATTTCGCGCATCGAAGCGGGCCCGGTGACCGTGAGCCTGGAATGGGTGGAGCTCGCGTCCATGCTGAGCGAGCTCGCCGAGATGATGCGTCCGCCCATCGAGCAGAAGGGACTCACGCTGGCGTTGGACATCGCCCCCGAGGCGCCGCAGCGGATCTACACGGACCGCGGCAAGCTGCGCCAGATTCTGAAGAATTTCCTGTCCAATGCGGCAAAATTCACCCACACGGGCGGCGTGAGCATCGTCGTGACCCCGGGCACCGAGGCCCGTCCGCTCGCCATCGCGGTGGTCGATACCGGCATCGGCATTCCGCCCGGCAAAGAGCAGATCATCTTCGAGGCCTTCCAGCAGGCGGACGGTTCCACGCGGCGGCGCTACGGCGGCACCGGGCTCGGGCTCTCCATCAGCCGCGAGCTGGCACAGCTTTTGGATGGCGAGATCCTCGTGGACAGCAGTCTGGGCGAGGGCTCACGGTTCACGCTGCGGCTGCCCACGGCGCTGGACCCGGAAGATCTGGAGGCCGTGGAAATTCTGGAGAAGCGCTCCGCAACCCCGGCACTCGAGCCCGACCAGCCCGCGGTGGCGCCGCCGCTTCAGGCGCCCGTCTTCAGCACCGCGCCAGCGCCGGCGACGGCCGCAGCGCCGCCGGCTCGCCTGGCGGAGAAGCGTTGGGTCTTGCTGGTGGAGCGCGACGTGCAATGCCTGGTGACGGCAACCTCCGAGCTGGAGCGCCTGGGAGTGCGGGTACAGACCGCCGCCGACGCGGACGAGGCGCTGGAAACCCTGTCGGATGAGCGCGACTGCGCGCTGCTGTTGCTCGCCGCGTCGGCGTCAACCGAAGAAAGCTGTGCTAGGATCAACCGAATTAATGAGGGCATGGACGGCGTGCGGCCACCTATCTACATTATCGGTAACCTCGACGAGGGCCAGTGCGCGCGCTGCCGGGCCGCCGGCGCCGATGGGTTCCTCGCCAAGCCGCTGGACGGCCGCGCCGTTGCAGACATCCTGGCGCCGGCGTCGAGGGAACACCTGCGCAACACCAGCGCGGCGGCGGCACGGGATATCGCATGACGGCTGGCATGACAGAGGGCTGCGGTTACAAGATCCTGATCGTCGACGATCACGCGCACAATCTCTATACGCTGCGCACGCTGATCGAGAAGCATCTGGATGCGGCCCGCGTGCTGGAGGCCTCCTCCGGCCGCGAGGCCATCGACTTGACGCTGGAGCACCGGGATATCGATCTCATCATCCTGGACGTGCAGATGCCGGAAATGGACGGCTTCCAAACGGCGTCATTGCTGAAGCTGCGCAAGCGCACCCGCGACGTGCCGATCATCTTCCTCACGGCGGCCTTCAAGTCCGAGGAGTTCCAGCAGCGCGGCTTCGCCGTCGGCGCGGTGGACTATCTGCTCAAGCCCATCGATGACAACCTGTTGATCAACAAGATCAGCACCTATTTCCGGCTCATCGCCAAGGAGCGCGCCCTCAATGTCGCGCTCGAAGAAAAGGTCGCCGAGCGCACCCGCGCGCTGGAGCAGGCGCGCCAGTATCTGGAGAACATCGTCCAGTACATGGGCGAAGCGCTGCTGGTACTCGACGCCGAAGGCGTGATCAAACAGGCCAACCCGGCGGCCTGTGCGATGCTGGACTACCCCGAGCAGGACTTGATCGGGCTGTCCATCGGCGATGTCTTCGAAGAGGAGGGCGACGAAGAGGCCGGCGCCTTCATGGGCACCTGGCTGGAGGCCCTGATCCGCACCGGCGCGCTGGCCAAGATCGAGGCGCGCTTCATCGCCAAGGACGGCAGCCGGGTACCGATCCTGTTCTCGCGCACGGCGGTGAAGGACGCGGCAGGCGAGATCAGTGAGATCATCTGCATCGCCAAGGACATGAGCGGCTATGTCCGGGTCGACGACGAGGCCGCATACCAGAGCCGGGACGGCGACAACCGGGAGGCCCTGTCATGACCCGTCCGCCGCCGCAGGGACGCACCACGACAACGACGATGGATCACGCGGCCCGCAAGCACGGCAGGGGCGCCCACCAAAAGGTAAGCGATGGTTGTAACGATGAACGAGCAACATCCCGCGGATGAGTCCGCGCCACCCTCGCAGGAGGACACCGCTCTGACCGCCATGGCGCTGAAGGCGATGGCGCACCCCCTGCGCTGGAAGATTCTCTGCTCCCTGGGCGAGCGGGAACTATCGGTCGGCGAGATCGTCGAGCGCACCGGCACCTCGCAGAGTAACATCTCCCAGCACCTCGAGCAGCTGCGCAACAAAAACATCGTCGTCGCCCGCAAAGAGGCCAACCGCATTTTCTACCGCATTCGCAACCACCAGTTGCTGGAGCTCATCGGTATCATGCGTGACGTCCTCTGTCCGGCCAACCTCGATGATCGCTATCCGCGTTGAGCACCAACGCCTCGACGATTGCCCCAACCCCCCCCACAGCCAAGCCCCCGACAACCGCCCCGACAACCGCTCTATGCCGACCCTGGACGACAAACACTGGTTCACCGAAGTGGAAGATGGCGCCGGCAGCGCCTTTTCGTTGCGCATCCGGCGCAAGCTGCACGAAGAACGCACCGAGTATCAGACCATCGAGGTCTACGAGACCGAGTATTTCGGCAACCTGATGGTCATCGACGGCTTCACCATGCTCTCCTCGCGCGAGAACTTCCTCTACCACGAGATGCTCGCCCACCCGGTGCTGCTGACCCATCCCGCGCCGAAGCGCGTGTGCATCATCGGCGGCGGCGACTGTGGCACCCTGCGCGAGGTGCTGAAGCATCAGGACGTCGAGCAAGTCACGCAGATCGACATCGACGAGCGCGTCACCCGCGTCGCCGAGCAGTTCTTCCCGGCGCTCACGGCCAGCAATGGCGATCCGCGCGCCAAGCTGCTCTTCGCCGATGGCATTCAGTGGATGGCCGATGCCGAGCCCGGCGGCTTGGACGTGGTCATCGTCGACAGCACCGATCCGGTCGGTCCGGCCCAGGGCCTGTTCACCGCGGACTTCTATAGCGACTGCCGCCGTGCCCTCGCCGACGACGGGCTGCTGGTACAGCAGAGCGAATCTCCGCTGCTCCACCTGGACATCATCGCCAGCATGCACCAAGATCTGCGAACGGCGGGCTTCGGCGCCGTGCGCACCCTGTTCTTCCCACAGGCCATCTATCCCTCGGGCTGGTGGAGCGCCACCATGGCGGCCACCGGCGAGTGCATCCCGGATTTCCGGCGCATCGATGATGCCGGCACGGCGTTGAGCACCACTTACTACAACGCCGATATCCATGCCGCCGCACTGGCGCAGCCGGAGTTCGTGCGCAAACGCCTGGCAGCGCTCGACTAGCGCTCGCACACGCAGATAGGGCCGTGCGCAGCCCCACGGCTCGTGGGGCTGTACGCGAACAGCGCTCACCGCTTTGCGGCGATCATCAGCCGGCGATCGTCTCCATCCGTCCGGCGAGACCGAAGTCCAGCGCAGTGATGCCGCCGGCGTCGTGTGTGGCGAGGTCGACGCGCACGCTGCGGTAGACGTTGAACCACTCGGGGTGATGGTCCATGGACTCCGCCACCAGCGCGGCGCGGGCCATGAAGCCGAAAGCCTCGTTGAAGTCCCTGAACTGGAACTCTTTGTGCAGCTTGCCGTCGACGACCGTCCACGGCACGGACGCAGAGGCGTTGAGGGCGTCCAGGGAGGCCTGGATCTCCTCTGCGGTCAATCTGGTGCGGCTCATCACGATCTCCTGTTTGGACACGATGAGACGGGAAGTTGCCCCGTCGCTGCCCCGCTTCAAGTGGCGCGGGACGACGGGGCTCGCGGCGCGGACGCCGCAGCCCCCTCGCGCGTGCGACTTGTCGCCGGTTGCGTCAGCAGCGACCGCTTCGGCCCGCTTCGCGCTGCGCTCGGCTTGACTGATGGTGCGGGGCTTGCGCTCAAGCGGCTTCGCGCTCTTCCAGTTTGCGGATCAGCGGATACAGGTGCTCGGTCTCGCGCTGGATGCGGTCCAGCACCAGTCCGAACATCTGCTCGGTCTCGCTCAGGAATTCGTCGTGGTCGCGGATGGTGAGCCGGCGGCTCGACTCGCTGCACCAGTCCTTGAGGTATGTGTTGAAGATGCGCTTGATCTCGGTGGAGCCCGAAAGGAAGCGATCGGCGGTGTTCTTGACCGTCTGGTCGGGGTAGGAGATCAGCTTGCCGCACAGCTCCCGATCCACCAGTTCCATGTGCTCCTTGACCTTCCCGGTGTATTCGAAGAAGACATCGCACGCGGTCTCGGTGTCGCACATCTCGCGGCTCTGCACGAGGTAGAGGAAGACGTTCGAGAGCTCGGTGATCTTGTGGTTTTGGGCATGCAGCTTAGAGAAGGCAGTCATTGCGTGGCATCCTCCATCGGAGCGCAGTCGTAGTCTGCGGGCTGTTATGAATGGTGTGCGGGTGCGAGGCAGCCGGTGGGCGGCGCTGGCGCGCCGGGTCCGATTGCCGCTGCGGTCTCGCCCGTCGGCCTGGCCATCAGCATCCGGCACAACGGATGTGTCGGGCAACGGCTAAACCCATGCGAAGTGTAGCCGAATTGGCCAGCCGCCGTCAGGCGCGAACGGCACAAGCTACTGAATCCACGACTCAACGCTCGATCATGGCCGCCAGCCGCTTGCCCGGCGGCACCATCGGAAGCACGTTTTCCGCCTTGTCTACCCAGACATCCACCAACACGGGTCCGGGCTCATCCAGGGCCGCCTGCACGACTTCCCGCAACTGACTCGGCAAACGCACGCGAGCAGTCCTCAGATGCGGATAAACGGCCTCCAAGGCCGCGAGATTCGGCAGCTGGCGGCGGCAGTTCGGATCGACGTTGGTGCAGTCCGCATCACAATCCCACTGCCGCGCCAGGCAGGTCTCGTGGTGATGGCCGTCATCCATCATGTCCTCCCACTGCCGCACCATGCCGAGGAAGCTGTTATTGAGGACGAACATCTTGAGCGGGATGCGGTTGGCGACGACGGTGGCGAGCTCCTGCATGTTCATCTGGAAGCTGCCGTCGCCGTCCACCAGCACCACCGGGTGGTGCGGATTGGCGTACCAGGCGCCGATGGCCGCCGGCAGGCCATAGCCCATGGTGCCGAGCCCGCCGGAGCTGATCCACTGTCGCGGCCGGCTGAAACGATAGTACTGCGCCGCCCACATCTGATGCTGGCCGACGCCGGTGACCACGGTGGCCTGACCATCGGTCAGCTCGGACAGACTGGTGATGACCGCCTGGGGCTTGATGGCGTCGCCCTCAGCGTAGGGCAGGGGCATCTGCTCGCGCCACTGGCGCACGCGCGCCATCCAATCGCTGTGCCGGGCGGCGCGTCCGGACTGAAGCGCATGGGCCAGAAACCGGTCCAGGGACGCCACCAGCGGCAGATCGCACTCGAGGACCTTACGGATCTCACTCGGGTCGATATCCACATGCGCAATGCGCTTGTGCTCGGCGAACCCCTGCACCGCGACGCGATCGTCGAAGCGCCCGCCGAGGGCGAGGATCAGATCCGCCTCGCGCAGCGCATAATTCGCCGGCACGCTGCCGTGCATGCCGGGCATGCCCAGGCTGTAGGGCGAGCCCATGGGCACGGCGCCCAGGGCGTTGAAGGTGGTCGTGACCGGCGTGTCGAAGCGCTCGGCGAAGGTGCAGAGCGCAGCCGCAGCCTCGGCATGAATGATGCCACCGCCGGCCTTGATCACCGGGCGCTCGGCGCCGGCGAGCGCGCGCAGGATGGCGTCGGCGGCGGCGGTATCGAAGGGCACTTGCGGGCGGTGGCGTGTGCGCGGCGGATTGCTCACCGTCAGCGGCGCCATCTGCACATCCTTGCAGATGTCCACCACCACCGGCCCGGGGCGCCCGCCCGCGGCCAGCGCAAAGGCCTCGCGCAACATCCACTCCAGGTCCGCGACGTCTCTGACCAGATAGTTGTGCTTGGAGATGGGTCGGGTGATGCCAACGGTGTCCACCTCCTGGAAGGCATCGCTGCCGATGGCTGCGCTCGGCACTTGGCCGGTGATGAAGACCGTCGGGATGGAATCCTTGTAGGCGTCGGCGATGGGGGTGGTGAGATTGGTGGCGCCGGGCCCCGAGGTGGCGAGCGCCACACCCACGCGTCCACAGGCGCGGGCATAGCCTTCCGCCGCATGGCCGGCGCCCGGCTCCTGGCGGCACATGACCATCCGGGGTACCGGCTCGCGTCGGCGCAGGCGCTTGTTCATCTCCACATGCAGGGGGATCACCGCGCCGCCGGTATGCGCAAACACGACGGCCACGTCGAGCGCCAGCAGCACATCGAAGAGGACGGCGGCGCCGCTGCGGGAGGTGGGATGGGCGTTGGTCATGGCGCTCGCGGCTCGTGGCAGCCTGTGCTGATTCAGGCATGATACGACGCTGATGGCGGCCCGCCATGATGCGGGCCAATACTGCGAGCACCTTGACAGCAGCCGGGACGGCAGGCGGCGCCGGAGCTTGATGAACAACCGTGTCAGCCGATGGTGGCAGCGCCGCCGCCTCGCGCGTGCCCATGCCAACATCGACCCCGCCTTGTGGCCTGATGTCTGCGCCGGGCTGGCGCTGCTGCACGGCTTCGATGACACCAGCCGCAAACGTTTGGTAGACACAGCAGCCCTGTTCCTGCACCAGAAGACCTTCGAGGCCGCCGGCGGTGCCGAGCTGGACCTGCGCACCGGCATGGAGCTGGCGCTGCAGGCGGCACTGCCGGTGCTGGAGCTCGGGCTCGGCTGGTACCAGGGCTGGCACGCGGTGATCGTCTATCCGGACGAGTTCGTGCCCGCCCGCGAGGTGATGGACGAGGACGGCCTGGTGTGGATCGATGACGAGCCCAAGAGTGGCGAAGCTTGGGAGCGCGGTCCCGTGATCCTTTCGCTGACGGACGCCTTGGCCGGGCGCGAGCGCAACGGCTACAACGTCGTCATCCATGAGCTGGCGCACAAGCTGGACCTGCGCGACGGCGCCGCCAACGGGCATCCGCCCCTGCATCGCGGCATGGATGAGGGCTGCTGGACCCGGACCATGCAGCGCGCCTACGGCGACCTGTGCCAGCGCGTGGAGGCGGCCCCGGACCTGTGCGCGGTGGACCCCTATGGCGCAGTCTCGCCGGCCGAATTCTTCGCCGTCGTCAGTGAGCTCTTCTTCGAGCTGCCACACCGGCTGCGGGCCGCTTATCCCGAGGTCTACGCCCAGCTCGCGGCTTTCTATCGCCAAGACCCGGCGCTGCGGCTGCGACCGGTCATTGGGCGGCGCGGCTGAGGGCCGACGCACCGCGCAGGCGCCCGTTCGGTCGCAGGCACCCTGGGTCCTGGCGCCCGGGTGGCCTGGCAGCACCCCCCCGCTACGGGCTGGTCAGGGTCATCCGGTTCGCCTGATCATCGATGGTGAGCTGATAGCGTCCGAGCACGCTCATGCCAAGCAGGCCGGTGGTGCCGAGCTTATCGTCGTCGAGGAACGCGACGGCGACGTCCGTAACCCGCCGGGCGCCGAGCCAGACCGCATCGAGCGTGCCCGTGAGCGCTTGCGTCGTGCCGTTTGCGGTTTGTACCTCACGCTCGCGCAGCGTGCCCACATCCAGGCCCAGGGCAGCGATGAGCGAGGTGGGTAACACCACCGTATCCGCGCCGGTATCGATCAGCATCAGACGCGCCAGGCGGCGCCCGTCCGCGCCTTCCAGGGCCACGCGCACCGAATGCTGATTGCCCTGGCGCACGGTCGGAAGCTCGATCGGCGTCGCCGGTGGCGGCCCGCCGTCCACCGCCACCATTGGCTGCGTTGGCGAGGCGCCGGGCGCAACCGCTCCAAGTACGATGACACGCTCGATACCACCGCGCCCGTCGGCGATGATGATGTGATCGAATCCTTCCAACAGAATCCGCAGCCGTCGCAGCGGATCGCCACGCTCCGACCGACCGATGCGCCCGGCCAGGTGCTCGTCACCGCTCACCACGAAGCCGTGGCTGGCGGCGAGCCGCGAGAGCTCCGTGGCAACCTCGACCTGTCGCGTATCGCTGGCGTGAGTGGGTAGCGCGGGCGCGAGCAGCAACGCAGCGAGCAGCACTGCGATGACGCACGACCTCAACCCCGTCGGAGCCGCTGCGTCGGTTGTTGCCGGCTGGATAACGACTGGCGGGGGACGCCATGGCAGCATCGCTCCGGGCTTCACGACAGCCCCCGCGCGCTGACGCCCGCCGGCCGCCATCCCGCCTGGAGCTTTCGCTGGACGTTGATGTACGCCGGGTATGCCTGCATGGAGCACCAAAAGATCTTGCCCGGACCGCGGCCTGTTCATGCAACCGCCGCCCCCATCGGCCTGCCGCGCCGGGCCGGCGCGACAATCACTTGAGAGCATACCAGGGTGCCCAGGGCACCAGCCATAAGTCGCTGAGGCCCCACGTCGGCCGATGCCGACACCTCATGCGCCGTTGCGACCCCCCGGCAGGATTTGCCTGACTTGACAATGTGCTGATATCCTGCACGGCTTTCTTCTTTCTTGTAGCGATCCGGGCATGGTCGCCGTCGGCGGTGCCGACATCATCGCGACGATGCCGCAGACCGTCAATTCGCAGAGGGCGGCCCGCACCACCACCGGGTCGCCTTTTTCGTTTTCGGCGCCGTCCGGGGTTTCGGTTTTCATGACACAACAGCTGCCTGGCCATCTCGCCGGCCCTCTGATGGCCACCTACAGCCGGCTCCCCGTCAGCTTCGAGCGCGGCGACGGCGCCTGGCTGTGGTCGGTCGACGGCAGACGCTACCTCGATGCACTCTCGGGCATCGCCGTCTGTGGCCTCGGCCACGCCCACCCGGGTGTGCGCGAGGCCATCTGCGAGCAGGCATCCCAACTGGTGCACGTGTCCAATCTCTATCGCATTCCAGCGCAGGAAGCCCTGGGGGATCGCCTGTGCGATGCTGCCGGCATGGAACGGGTGTTCTTCGCCAACTCCGGTGCCGAGGCGAACGAAGCAGCCATCAAGCTCGCTCGCCTGCGGGCGCACGGGCGCGGTATCCAGCGCCCGGAAATCCTCGTGATGGAGAACAGTTTTCACGGCCGCACGTTGGCGACGCTCACGGCGACCGGTAATCGCAAGGCCCAAGCCGGCTTCGAGCCACTGGTCTCCGGTTTCGTGCGCGTCCCCTACGATGACCTCGGCGCCGTGGAGATCGCGGCCGGCAATCGCACCAATATCGTGGCGGTGCTGGTGGAGCCCATTCAGGGCGAAGGCGGTGTGGTCGTGCCCAGCGCCGGCTACCTCGCCGGCCTGCGGGAGCTCTGTGACCGCCACGGCTGGCTGCTGATGCTCGATGAGGTGCAAGCCGGTATGGGTCGCACCGGCAAGCTCTTCGCATACCAGCACGAGGGCATCCGCCCGGATGTCATGACACTCGCCAAGGGCCTCGGCAATGGCGTGCCCATTGGCGCCTGCCTGGCGCGCGGCGAAGCGGCCGACGTGCTCGGGCCGGGCAGTCATGGCTCCACCTTCGGCGGCAACCCGATAGCCTGTCGGGCGGCGCTGGCGGTGCTGGACGCCTTGGCAGCGGACGACCTCCCTGCACACGCCGCCGCCATGGGCGAGCGCATTCGCACTGGTCTGCGCGACGCCCTTGCGGACCTGTCCGGCGTCGTCACCATCCGCGGGCGCGGGCTCATGATCGGCATCGAGCTCGACCGACCCTGTGCCGACCTGGTCGCAACCGCCCTCAGCGCAGGGCTCCTGATCAATGTCACCGCACAACGCGTCGTCCGTCTGCTGCCACCGCTCATCATCGACAATGCCCAGGCGGCGCAGATCGTCGACACCGTGGCGCACATCATTCGCGACTTCCTCTGCGTCGACGCCACCGATGCCGCAATCACCCCAGAGGCCTGAGCCCGACCCGCGGCCGGGTCTGATGCACAACCCAGCGCCGCGCCACCGGACCCCCAGCCCAACGCCCGGCACCCGCTCCGCCCGGTGCCCGCGAGGAAGCCTGCCATGCCCGAGCCGACCCGCCATTTCCTGACCCTGCTCGACCTCAGCGTCGACGAAGCCCGCGCCCTGCTGCGCCGGGCCGTCGCACTCAAGCGCATGCACGCCGACGGGGTCGATTACCGTCCGCTGCGCCACCGCACCCTGGCGATGGTGTTCGAGAAGTCGTCCACCCGCACACGCGTCTCCTTTGAAGCGGGTATGACGCAGTTCGGTGGACACGCCCTGTTCCTGTCGCCGCGGGACACCCAACTGGGCCGCGGCGAGCCCATCGAGGACAGCGCGCGGGTGCTCTCCCGCATGGTCGACGCGGTGATGATCCGCACCTTCGATCACCACAAGGTGGAGCGCTTCGCCGCCCATTCCCGGGTGCCGGTCATCAACGGCCTCACCGACCGCTTTCATCCCTGCCAACTGTTGGCGGATATGCAAACCTACCTGGAGCACCGCGGCGACATCACCGGACGCACGGTCGCTTTCGTGGGCGATGGCAACAACATGTGCCACTCCTACATGAATGCGGCGCGGTTGTTCGACTTCGAGCTGCGCGTGGCATGCCCCGCGGACTTCGCCCCGGATGCGGATCTCCTCGCCGCCACCGGCGGGCGCTGCACCCTACTACGCGACCCGCGGGAGGCGGCGGCCGGTGCCGACCTGGTGGTCACGGACGTCTGGGCCAGCATGGGTCAGGAAAGCGAGCAGGCCGACCGCGCCACGGCCTTCGCCCGCTATTGCGTGGATGCCGGGGTGATGGCCGCCGCCAAGCCCGACGCGTTGTTCATGCACTGCCTGCCCGCACACCGCGGCGAAGAGGTGAGCGCGGACGTCATCGATGGCCCACAGTCGGTGGTCTGGGACGAGGCGGAGAACCGCCTGCATGCACAGAAGGCCCTGCTGGAAATGCTCTTGGCAGGCAGCCCCAACGCCTAGCATCAGGCCACTGATAGCCCGTCCGTGATCATCCCATGACCGTCATCGATGGGCGGTCGGAGCACGCGCGCTGGAGCGCCGGCGCCCAGGCCCATGCCATGCAAGACACATCAGTCCAACGCCGACACCCCAGGACGATGTCCCGGCGGCCTATTCGCCCAGCGTATTGCGGAACTTCCAGATCCGATAGTGCACCCGCCCGCTGGCGCCATCTTCCACGAGCCAGCGGCCATTCTCGAAGGGCAGATCCGTGTTGCGATACTCATGGCAACTGAGCATCGTGTCCGCAAGCGTGTGCCCCGCCAGCGCCAGCTTGGCGTCGAAATACGCCCGTACCGGGGCGCAATCCACCGGACGATACGCATCGGCAAAGCGGGGTGTCAGCTCGCGCGCCGGCATCAGCCGAAGCCAGGCGTCGTAGGCACCGACGATGGTGCCACCGTCCGCTTCGATCTCCACGGCAGCCAGCGGCGTTACGAAGGCGTCTTTGTAGACTTTCTTCGGCTGCGGGGCCGTCGGATCATCACTGCGCGCACACCCACCGGCGCAGGCCAGCGCCACGAGCAAAGCAGCCGCTCGCCGCAGCGGCCGTGCCAGCCGCAGCCGTTGTCGCTCCGATGCCATCGTGCCCAAGGTATCCTCTGAAATCCGGTTGCACAGGTGTGCAGTATCGCAGAACGGCACGACGGTGGCGCAGCGACGGCGGCGACTGGCATTCGGGTGTCGACGCCGCCGCCACGGTCGCGCGACACAGGCTGCGAGGCCGGCGGATCGACTCAGCGCCAGCGCGTGAGCTGCTCGAGGCGATCTTCGGTGGCCACCAGCAGCACGACGAAGCCACCGGCGGCGAGCGCAGACGCGATGCCCGCGAGGGACAGCAAATCGAAACTCATGACAGTTCTCCAGAGGTTGCGTGATTCAAGGACTGACGCGGCGCCGCGTTTATCGTCGGCGCTTCGTACTCTGGCTACCATCTTCCTCGGAAACCGTTATCCGAGTGTTTCACTACAGTACCACTTTGCAACAAATTACGACATATACGCATCAGCGCTGTAGTCATCTTGCAACAAATAGCCAAAACGGCCGGCGGCGACTGCGGCGACCCAGACGGGCGGATCAGCCCTCACCAGACAACCGTCGACCCCATCCCGCAGCCCACGTTGCTATCCCCAGGACCAGATCATGGCCCGCCACCAACCGACCCGGGGGCTTGGGTGGCCGCTGGCGGACGCTCGAGCGCAGACATGCCGCCCCAGGCCGACAGACACCTCTCCACGGCGCCCGGCGTCAGCCGCTATCCAACCCAACAACCGACGCGCCCGGGACGACGGGTATACTCTGGGGCCTGCACAGTCATCATCCGCGAACAGCCGTCATGCGCTTCCAAGTCAGCCGCCAAGACATCAAGCGCGCCAATGTGCCGCACGAGATCTTCCTCACCAACCTCATCGGCAACCACATCCTGATGGCGGTTGCCGCTGGTGGCGTCGCCGGAAGCTTTCCGTGGGTCATGGCGCTGATCCCGGCCATCTCCTTCGCCATGCTCAGCTATATCCTGTGGCGGGCACATCGGGCCGTCGGCCGAGACCCCTGGTACGTCATGTGTCACTGGCAGGTGTGCGCGCGCCGCAGCCGGCTGTTCATTGTGATGCTGGCGCTGCTGCTCGCGGCCGTTGCGCTGGCATGGGCAAGCCATGTCTACGGCGGCATGATGAAGGAGGCCGCGATTGCGCTGGTCGCCGGCGTTGGCATCCTGCCGGTGATGGTCACGGTACTGGTGCTGATCATCGTCGAATCCGATGCGCTCTATCACGCCAGCCAGGCGAAACTGCCGTCCTGGGTGGTGGAGCGCTTCCCGAATCCGGACGCCATCGTCATCGAAGAGACGGCGCCCGCCGCCGCAACGCGATCCTAAGACGGTTGTGTCCCGCTCGGGCTTGCGACTCCGGTGCAACACCACAAGGCAGACGCCGCATGCTCTCAAGCGCGTGATCAGGGTGTATCCCGTGACGCGCAGGCCACGAGCACTAGAACCGAATACCGACGCCGCCGCCACTCCAGCCGCGGCCGCCGCCGACACCGATACTGATCCAGGGCCGCACGCGGGTCCCGGCGCCGCCGACGGCGTCTTCGCGCTCGGGCCAGATCCGGGGTGCCGCATCCTCGAGCACCGGCAAGCGATAGTCGGCTTCGCCGATGCGCCCATCCACGATGGCGATGATGCGCCCGCTGGCGGTGATGCGCCGCCCCGGCGTCAGATCCGCGGTCTCGAGATAACCGGGTCGGCGGACGATGAAACGTCCCTGCGCCGGCTGACGCAGCAAGGGCCGGGCGCAAGCGTCCAGCGGATAGGCCAGCACCTCCAGGTCCGTCGCATCCGCCCGGTGACGCGCGGATACCAGCGTCCCGCCCCAGGTGATCGCCTCGCCCACGTCATCACCTTGCGCGGCGACCACGGCTGGGGTCAGCGCACGATCGCCGATCGGCGCGCGGCAATGGCCCGGGCCGGTGCTGGCGCAACCGGCGGTGAGCAGGGTTGCTGCGAGAATTGGCGCGAGCATCTGGAGTCGGGACATGCGAGACGGCCTCGGGCCGGCGGCTGTCCGACCGATCGGTTGGCAGGGGGCACGGCGCGCCCATGTCAGGGCGCACCACGGATCACACGCCGGGCCGGCTTGCGGTAAAGTGCCGCAGCGCCTGGCACGCGGCGCCTGTCTTCCGCCCATTTTAGCGCGCCCGCAACCAACGCAGACTTCCCGCACGATTGCCGGGACCAAGGCCCGAACGGTCCGATCCTGTTGACCAATCGCATCTCGGTTTTCGGCTTCTGCGGGCTGGGTAACGGATGGCGGGGGTCTCGACAGCAGGGATGCTGTCGTGAAGCCTACAGGGACGTATCCACGGCGTCCCCCGCCAGCCGCTACCCAGCCCGCTGGCGCCTGCGCCGGACATTGACATCCGCCGGGTATCTCCCACCCGGCCCCATCGACTCTTCTCTACAGACTGTCCAGCCATGCCCTTCGACTCGGTGCTGCTATCGGCCCTGGCATTCGGACTCATCAGCGCCGCCACGCTGCCGGTGGGAGCGGCGGTGGGCGTGCTCTGGCGGCCGCCGGATCGCATCATGGCCTTTCTCCTCGCCTTCGGCGGTGGTGCCCTGCTGGCGGCGCTGACCATCGATCTCATCGCCCCGGGGGTGGACCGCGGGCACTTCTTCGATCTCGCGCTCGGCGCCGTCATCGGCGGCACCCTGTTCAAGCTGTTGGATTGGGCCGTCAACCGCCAGGGGGGCTATTTGCGCAAGCCGTCCACCGCCCTCAATTTTTGGCGTAGCCAGGCGCGCCGGCGACTGCGACGCGTGCTCGCCGGTATTCGCCGTATCCCCGCACTCGCGGCGCTGTCGTCGCCGACGCTCGACCGGCTGCTCGCCATCGTGCAGATCCAGGAGGTTCCAGCGCATCGCTGTCTCTACCGTACCGATGATCCGCCGAGCTACATGTATGTGATCCTCGATGGCGCGGTGGAACTGAGCGATCCCAGCGCCGGTGGTCGGGTGTTCGAGCATCTCGGGCGCCATGACGCCTTCGGGCGCATGAGCTTCATTGCGAATCTGCCCCGGGCCACCGAGGCGCATACGGTGGCCGATACCAAGCTGTTGTTGATCCCGCGGGAGGGATTCATGCGCCTGGTGTCCGATTGCTCAGAACTGCGCGCGGTGCTCGGCGGCCTGCTGCGGGAGGCGGAACTGACCCAATACCTGCGCGAGCGCCACCGGCTGACGGATGCTGCCATTGCGCGCTGGCGCGAGGCAGCGCTCACAGAGCTCGACACCGAGGGCGCTTATGACCCCCCCATCGAGCCCGAGCCGATCACCGAAGCGCCGGTGGAGCTCATGCGCGATGAGCCGCGACTCGGGTTCTTCCCGGGTTTGTCGGAGACAACGCTACAACGCATCGCCGCCCGGCTGGTGCACAAGCACGCGCCAGACGGCTATAACTTCTTCCACCGGGGCCAGCCGGCGGAGCGCCTGTACCTGCTACGCCGCGGTACCGTCTACCTGTTCGATCAGGATCAACGCAGTCGGCGCCCGCAGGTGGTGGAGGCCGGCGAGGGCTTCGGCGGCTTCGCCTTTTTCACCGTGGGGCCACATGCCGTGACCGCGGTGGCACACGACGCCGTCGAGGTCTCCGAGCTCAGGCGGCGGGATTTCGAGCAGCTGTTGGCGCAGTTGCCGGAGCTGCGCGCACGCCTCGCAGACTATCTCAAGCGCAATCCCGTGCGCGCCTATCTCACCGAGCAGCAACACCTGGGTGCCAGGCGCGCCGCCGCCTGGATGGACCGGGCGGCCAAGCGCGTCGCCGGCGGTCATGTCATGCCCTCGTTATCGGAAATGACCCGGCAGGTAGCGGGGCACAAGGGCGCCGCCGTGGCCATGTACCTGGGCATGACCCTCGACGGCATCCCCGAGTCCTTCGTCATCGGCGCCAATGTGCTCATCACCGGCGGCATCAGCCTGTCGCTGCTCGGCGGGCTCTTCCTGGCCAATCTGCCGGAGGCGCTCTCGAGCGCCGCCGGCATGAAGGAACAGGGACTTGGGGTGGCGCGTATCCTTACCATGTGGACCAGTCTGATGCTGATGACCGGCGTCGGCGCGGCGCTCGGCGCCGTCCTGCTGGCGGATGCCTCGGCGGGGGTCTTCGCACTCATCGAGGGCATCGCCGCCGGCGCCATGCTCACCATGGTGGCGGAGACCATGCTACCCGAGGCCTTTCACAAAGGCGGCGGTGTGGTGGGCCTGTCCACCTTGACGGGGTTCTTGTTGGCGATTTACTTCAATACGCTTTGAGGCCGGGCCAGCGAAGGCGATGTGATCGGGTCAAAGCGCACTAAAAAAAGCCCGGCGGGGCGCCGGGCAGAGGAACGTCTCATCAGAGAGAGACGAGGAGGACCCATTCGCGACAGCGCCGGTGCAGCGGCGGATGACGACACGCGCGCCGACAGGTCACCGGGCCACCGCCGGCGCTTCGTGCCTGCGGTGGCGGCCGGCGTCAGTGCATGAAGAGACCGCCGTTCACCGGCAGATTGGCGCCGGTGACATAGCCGTTCTCGTCGGCGACCAGGAAGGCCACGGCGCTCGCGATTTCCTCGGGCTTGCCCATGCGGCGCATGGGCACGCCGGCCACGATCGCCTCGCGCACATCATCGCGCATGGCCAGGGTCATGGCCGTCTCCACATAGCCGGGTGACACGGTGTTCACGGTGATGCCCTTGGCGGCGCCTTCCTGTGCCAGGCTCATGGTGAAGCCATGCATGCCGGCCTTCGCCGTCGCATAGTTGGTTTGACCAAACTGCCCGCGCTGACCGTTGACCGAGGAGATGTTGATCACACGGCCGAAGCCCGCCGCCAACATGCCTTCCCAAACGTTACGGGTGACGTTGTAGACGCTGTTGAGATTGACGTCGATGACCGCCCGCCAGGCGTCTTCGTCCAGCTTCTTGAACGTCTTGTCCCGGGTGATGCCGGCGCAATTCACCAACACGGCCACGGCGCCGTGCTGCCCCTGGATGTCATCGATCATCCGCTTACTATCCTCGAACGAGGACACGTCGCCGGCGATGGTGTCGATGTCGAACCCCAAGCCCGCCTGGTCATTCTTCCAGGCCTCGGCAGCCTCCTGCTCCGATGGATGATGGTTGGCGAAAACGCGGAACCCGTCCCGCGCCAGGCGCTGGCAAATGGCGGTGCCAATTCCGCCGATGCCGCCCGTCACCAGTGCAACGCGCGCTGTTGTCATAATCGCTTCTCGCTGTTGTTGGTCTGTCTGCTCCTGATGCGTCTCGGCCGCGGACAGAGGCAATACCCCGGTGTCGGAGCCATTCGGCTCGGCCGGGGACGGTAAGCCCGCAGCGGACGCAGCGGGCATCCCTGCCGCACCCGCCGCGCCGGTTGCCGACCGAGGGTCGGCGCTGCGGCCTGAATTCAGGCCGGCATCTGTCCCGGTGCGCGGGCTGCTCCTTCAGGCCGTAACGGCGTTACGAACAGCACTGTTACCTTCTTTGATGTCGGCCATTGCCGCGTCGAGCCAGCCGCGGTAGTCGTCGCGGATCTCGCCGGCCATGGCCATGGTGGTCTTGGACTCGGCCATGAGCTTCTCGCTCATCTCGCGCGCCATATCCACTTGGCCCTTATAGAGCTCGCTGTAGCCCTTGGCCTCGGTGGCCAGCTTCATCATGCGCACACCCTGCTCCATGAACAGGCTCATGACGTCCATCTGTCGGCTGGCCATGCGCTCGGCCACTTTCAGGTTCAGCTCGCCAAGGGCGTTCATGCGCTCGACGTTCTGGTTGGTGAGGTCGTTGTAGGTCTTCATAGCGTCTTGGGTGCTCATCTCAATGCTCCGGTCATTCGCTGGCGCGAGGGCCATATGGGTTACTGGTTGCGTGCCTGCCGCCGGTACCCCCGCGGCCCGGGTTGCTGCAGTGCAGCAATTGTTGCAGTGCACAATAGTCGCCCGAATCGGTGCTGTCAAGGGGTCCGGCGAGATTTTGTTGCAGCGCACAAAAACGCCCGGGATCGCATCCCAGCCGTCGCGGCCGCGCGCGTGCGGCGCTGTGGCGTCAGGCGGCCCCCGCCGCCGTGCCGAGCGCAGCAGGGCTTGCGATCATGGGAGATCGCGGCACCGGCGACCCAGCGCGTGGGCTATCTGTCGGGAGTCGCTGCGGCGGTCTCGGCGGATGCCGGCCGCGGCTTGGAGAGGCCCTCGAGCACGGCGGCCACATCCCGGCTGAACGTGCCCAGACACTCGCTGAGGGCCGCCACGACCGCCGCATAGCGCGCTTGCTGGTTGGCTGCGTCGGTTGTTGCAGGGGCGACGCGAAACGGGCAACGGTAGGCGTCTTCGCGGGCGATGTAGCTGCGGCGCAAGCGCTCATCGGTCACCGACCAGCGCACCTTGAGCACCGCATTGCCATCGGCGGCGCCCTCGAAAGACAGCACCTGCGCCGGGAGCCGATAATCCGGGGTCATCCGGGACTCCGACGGGAACAGCGCCACCCGGGAACTGTCCAGCAGGTAAGCGAGGTTTTCGCCCCAAACACGCAGGAAGTCATCCTGGACGGTGCCGCCCCAGCGGTGGAACTCGTCCACCACCAGTCGGTTGGCGCCGTCACGGGTGACGATCTGCGGGCGGTCGAGGAACTGGGGAAAGCTCACGGGACCGAGCCCCACGGCGATGTCGCCGTTGCTGACATCGCCGGCGCTGCCGGCGGCCGCGGGCAGCGGCGTCAGGGTGTAGAAGGACGACGGCGGCGTGGTGGCGCAGCCGGCAAGCACCAACACCAGCGCCGCCGCCACCAACAGCCAAAGACCATAACGCCGGCGTCGTCCGACTCCACGGCACATCGCGTCACCACCGCGGGCGCCGGCGCGCCCCCTTGCGATCCTTTCCAACCACAGCACCAACATCAGCGTCCGCCTCCTTTGCCCTGGATGAGGGCCTCGGGGTGTCGTTCGAGATAGTCCGCCATGACGCGCAGCGAGCGCGCCGCCCCACTGACCTCACGCATTGTACGCACCGCTTCCACCGACAGCGGCGCATCCGGCCCGATCAATTCGTTGGTATTCGCGAGCATGGCTTCGGCTTCGTCCAGGGTGCCGCGCAACCGCTCGAGCACGGCATCGAGCTGCGGTGCGAGCGCCGTATTGAGCTGCGCCGCGAGCGCGCGCACCTGACCAAGCGCGGCATTCAGCTCGGCGACGGCGTCGCTGAGCGCCGCCGAGTCGAGGAGCTTGCGTGCGCCGGCGAGCGTGCCCTGCAAGTCCTCGCCGATGGCTTCGATGGGCAGCGCATCCACCTTGTCCAGAATGGCTGCCACCTTGTTCGTCACCGCCTCCAGTGGTGTGGGCAGTGTCGGCAGCACGGTATGACCATCGCGTCGTGACAAGGACGCCGACGGCGCATCGGGGTGGAAGTCCAGATCCACGTAG
Source organism: uncultured Thiohalocapsa sp. (assembly GCF_913062725.1). Taxonomy (GTDB): domain Bacteria; phylum Pseudomonadota; class Gammaproteobacteria; order Chromatiales; family Chromatiaceae; genus Thiohalocapsa. Next base: position 26,671 of record NZ_CAJXWY010000010.1, on the reverse strand, counting down.
AGGGCCCCCGTCAGCAGATTGCCAGTCTTGAGCTGGGCGCGCAGGCCGTTGCGCACGAGCTCACCCAACACATGCGAGTCCTGCGTGAGCGGCACGCGCCGTGATCCGCCGAGGCCGATGCGCTCCGGCTCCACCTCCACCAATACCGAGATGACGAAATCCAAGGCCTGTTCATCGAACTTGAGCGCAATATCCACCACGCGGCCGATCTGGATGCCGCGCAGGGATACCGGCGCACCGTCGTTGAGCCCCCGCACCGAGCCCCGAAAGACCAGGAGATAGCGCTCCTTATAAAGCGACATCGGCTCCTGGGCGGCGCCGCGGTTGGCGTAGAGCGGAAAGACGCGATCCGCCGGCGCCCGGGTATCCGTGGCCGCGAGATCATCCGGCGTATCGAAGGCGACGCCGCCCACCAGCAAGGACACCAGTGACTGAGTGTCCAGGGTGACACCGTCGGCGCCGAGCTTGAGATCGATGCCACTCGCATTCCAGAACCGCGTATTCGTGTGTACCAGCTTGTCGTGCGGGCTGTCGATGAAGACGTCGATGGTCACGGTACCGCCGTCGTCATCGAGCTGATAGTCGATCACCTGCCCCACCTGGATGCGCCGGTAGTACACCGGTGCACCGGGATTCAGCGAGCCCAGGGTGTCCGAGCGCAGCCGAAAGCGCCGCCCGGGCGTGTCCGTGGTGATGACGGGCGGGTTGGCCAGCCCCTGGAAGTGGCGGCGCTGCTTGGCGCTCGTGCCCGGATCCACCGCCACGAAGGCGCCCGAGAGCAGCGTCTCGAGCCCGCTCACCTGGCTCGCGGTGATGCGCGGGCGCGCCACCCAAAAGCGCGTATCCGCGGCGAGAAACCGCTCACTGCCGTGACGCAGCTCGGCGGTGACCACAATGTGGTCGAGCTTGGTGCTGACGTCGATCCGGCTGACGGTGCCGATGTCCACGTCCTTGTACTTGACTTTGGTCTTACCCGCCTGCAGCCCGGCGGCGTTGGCAAAGTCGATGGTGATGGTGGGCCCGCGCTCGGCGAGGGTCTTCACCACCAGCCAGCCGCCCACCGCCAGGGCGATGACAGGCAACAGCCACACCAGCGACGGGCGCTTGCGCCGCACCACCCGCGCCCGCGGCAGCGCCTGCGTGGCACCCTCGGCGTCAGCCGGCGTTGGATCGGACCGTTGCAGCTCCGTCATGCTCCTGCTCCAGTGCGTCCCAGATGAGCCTGGGGTCGAATGACATGGCCGCGAACATGGTGAGGATCACCACGGCGCAGAAGAACACCGCCCCCGCCCGCGCCTCGATGCTGGCCAGATTGCCGAGCCGCACCAGGGCCACCAGGATGGTCACCACATAGACATCCACCATGGACCAGCGGCCGATGGCCTCGGTGATGCGGTAGAGCTTGGTGCGCTCGTGCGGGCGCCAGCGCGAGCGCAGTTGCACCGACAGCAACAGGAACATCAGGCTCAAGAGCTTCAGAAGCGGCACAAAGATACTTGCTGTGAATAAGATAATCGCGAGCGGCCACATACCGTGATGCAGCAGAAAGAGCACTCCGCTCAAAATGGTGTCCGCCTGAGTCTTACCGAGGGAGGTGACGGACATTACCGGATACAGGTTGGCCGGCAGGTAGCACAGGGCGGCGGCGATCACCAGCGCCCACGTGCGCTGCAGACTCTCGGGCTTGCGCCGGTGCAGCACGTCGGTGCAGCGCGGGCAGCGCGATCGCCCGCGGGCATCCAGATCCACGGCGGCCACGGGCACCACCAGCTCGCAGACATCGCAGGCGACCACCGCCTCACGCGCGTTGGGCAGGTGGCGCACCTCGGGCCGCAGCGGGACGCGTTCCCAGACCGCGTCCGGGTCCAGCGCCGCCTGCGCCGCCGCCAGCACGAAGATCAGCAGCAGGAAAGCGAACAGCGACAGACCGGGCACGATATGGGCCATGTCCGTCAGCTTCACGACGGACACCAGGATACCGATCATGAACACATCTATCATGCCCCAGGGCAGCAGGCGCTTGAACCAGCGGAACAGGGTCGGGAAGCCCGGCGGCAGCCGCCCACCCCATTTCAGCGGTGCCAGCACCACCAGCAACAGCGCCAACTGCAGACCCGGGGCCAGGATGCTGGTAAACAGCACCACCGCGGCCACCTCGCCCTTGCCCTGCGCCGCCAGATCCCACACGCCGGTCATCAGGGTGGTCTCGGTGATACGCCCCCGCATCTCGAACGACAGGAACGGAAAGGCGTTGGCAATGGCGAACAACACCAGGCCGGTGATGGTGAGTGCCAGCGTGCGGTCGACGCTGTTGGGGCGGTCACGGTGCAGGGTATGACCGCAGCGTGCGCAGCAGGACGTGCCGCCCGGCGGCAGCGGCGGGCTCTGCTGCAACAGATCGCACTCGGGGCAGAGGGTCGGGGCATCCGCGGACATGGCGAGGGAGTATACGCGGGGCAGGCTTGGGCACTGCCCGGGGACAATGTCATGACCCCGATGGCATGCAGTTGGTATCGTGAAGGTTCAATCTTGTCACTGACCGGAGGATTCAACCATGACCACCACCGCCGCCCGCTTCCACATCGGTCAACTCGTGCACCATCGCCTGTTCGATTACCGCGGCGTCATCGTCGACGCCGACCCGGTCTTTTGCGGCAGCGCCGCCTGGTACGAGCAGGTCGCCAGATCCCGTCCGCCCAAGGATCAGCCCTGGTATCGGGTTCTGGTGGACGGCGCCGAGCACGAGACCTATGTCGCCGAGCGCAACCTGGAGGCCGATACCAGCGGCCAGCCCATCCACCACCCCCTGCTCGGCGAGCTCTTCGGCGACCTCGCTGGTGGTCGCTATCAACCCCGGGCGCTGCGCAACTGAAGGGCGGGGCGCCATCGCCGGCGCGCCGCGCGTCGGTGCCTGAAAACGCGGGGCGCCGGCCACATCACACATCCAGGCCGCCGTGATACGCCCGCGACCGGCGTCGCGGGTGAGCCGCGGCGGCGCTCGCCGCTGCGACGTGCGCGACACAGCGCCGGCGCCCGGCTCAGGGACCCTCGCCAGGCAGCGGGCGCGCGCGCCGGTCCGCCGCCGCCACCGGCCCCGACGCATCCGTCAGTGCGTTGATCAGCTCGAGCATCGCCCGCGCCTTGAGACCGATTTCGGCCCATTCGGCCTCGCAGTCCGAGTCCGCCACCAGGCCGCCGCCGGCACAAAAGTCGAGGCGACCATCGGCGACGCTGGCGGTGCGGATGGCGATGTTGGTGTCCATGGCGCCGTCGTAACCGAGATAGCCGATGCTGCCGCAGTAGACGCCGCGGGGTGCGCCCTCCAGCGCGTCGATGATCTGCATGGTGCGGATCTTCGGCGCGCCGGTGATGGAGCCGCCGGGAAAGCAGGCCCGCAGCAGCGCGGCGGCGTCGGCATCGGCGCGCAGGCGGGCGGTGATACTGCTGACGAGATGATGCACGCCGGCGTAGGACTCCACCTTGAACAGCTCCGGCACCCGCACGCTGCCGGTCTCGCAGCAGCGCCCGAGATCGTTGCGCAGCAGGTCCACGATCATTAAGTTCTCGGCGCGGTCCTTTTCACTCGCCGCGAGCCGTTGTGCCAGCGCCCGGTCGCGCGCCGGGTCCCGGGCGCGCGCCGCCGTACCCTTGATGGGGCGGGTCTCCACCAGCCCGTCACGCAGCGCCAGGAAGCGCTCGGGCGAGGCGGAGAGCACCCGCATGCCCGGCGTGTTCAGATAGGCGGCGAAGGGGGCGGGGTTGATCTGGCGCAGGATGGCGTAGGCGAGCCAGGGATCACCCGCCACCGGCACCGACCAGCGCCGGGCCAGATTCACCTGATAGCAGTCACCGGCCTGGATATAGTCCTGCACCGCGGCGAAACGCCGGCGATAGCCGGACTGGTCCATGTCGCTGGTGAGTCGGCCGGTGACACGGAGCATGGGCCCGGCCGCCGCGCCGGCCTGCTTCGGCCGGGCGGCCGCCAAGCGCCGCAGCCGCTGGCGGCGCGGATCAGCGCTGTCGCCGCGGCCCACCAGCCAGCTCGCCTGCTCATGGTGGTCCACCACCAGCGCCCAATCATAGAGGCCCATCGCAAGCTGCGGCACGCCCGGCGCGATGGGGCTGCTGAGCCCAAGCCGCTCGAAGCGCCGCGCCAGATCATAGCCGAGCCAGCCGATGGCGCCGCCGACGAAGGGCAGCCCGGATGCCGCCGCAGGCACAGGCGGCCCGAGGGCCCCGCGCAGCAACGCCAGCGGGTCGTCCCTGCTGGACCAACGCCTGTTCCCCGCGCGAATCTCGGTCACGGCGCCTGTGGTGCGCAGCGTCACCCGCGGCGCCAACGCGACGATATCCCAGCGCCCGCCGACGGCGCGATCGGCGTTGCTATCCAGGAACACCGCCCACGGCTCCGCGGCCACGGCGGCGAAGAGCGCCGCGGTGTCGGCACCATAGGGCAGCGGCTCGATGTGGATGGTGTCGGTCATGAATCGGGAGTCGCGGATACCGCTGGCGTGCCGGCGCCGACCCGTGGCATCGCCGGGCGACAGCCATGCGGCCCCGAAACGCCACGTCGCATCGGGATCGGCGGGGACTCGGGTCGGCGCTGGGATCACCAGGCGCGTATGCGCCCGATCCCATGCACACAGCGTCAGACGCGGATGTGGTTGTAGATGTCGAGGTAGTGCTGCCCGGGGACGTTCCAAGAGTGATCCTGGCGCATACCGTTCAGCCGCAGCTGGCGGAAGTATTCCGGATAGCGCTGCCACAGCCCGATGGCCCGGCCGAGCGCGGATTCCAGGCCGGCATAGGTGTAGTCGTCGAAGACATAGCCGTTGCGCTCCTCGAACGGCCGGTCTGAGTAGTTGGCGTCGAACACCGTATCCGCGAGCCCGCCGACGCGCCTTGCGATGGGGACGCAGCCGTACTTCATGGCAATCATCTGCGTCAGCCCGCAGGGCTCGTAGACGCTCGGGATCAGTATCATGTCCGCGCCGGCGTAGATCAGGTGCGCCAGGTCTTCGTCATAGCCAAGCGCTAGGTGGCAGTCGGGGCTTGCATCCGTCTCATGCTTGAGGCGTGAGAACTCGGCATCGACCTCCGGCGAGGAGGCGCTGCCGAGCAGCACGCACTGACAGCCCTGCGCCAGCGCATAGTCGATGCCGTGGCGGATGAGCGCCACACCCTTTTGCTTGTCGAGCCGGCTCACCACCGCGACGATGGGCTTGAACGCATCGGCGAGCCCCGTGCGCGCGCGCAGCGCCGCCGTGCATTTGGCCTTCTCCGGGAGCGTCTGCGGCCCGAAGTGCACCGGCAGATGACCGTCCACCTCCGGATTCCAGGTGTCGTAGTCGATGCCGTTCAGCACGCCGCCGAACTTGTGATCATGCGTCTGCAGCACGGCCTGCAGGCCCATGCCCTGCTCGGTGTGCTGAATTTCCCAGGCGTAGCGCGGCGAGACGGTGGTGACGAAGTTGGAGAAGACGATGCCGCCTTTCATCAGATTCACCGCGCCGGGATTGCCGGGATCGCGCAACCGCTCGGGCACCATGAGGCGAGCGGCGTCCAGGCGGTTCATCTGCAGCACCTGCGGGCCGGTCCAGCCTTGGTGCCCCACGTTGTGCAGCGAGTAGCACACGCGGCTGCGATCCATGCCGAGCCCGGCGTAGATCTCGTACAGCAGCACCGGCATGAGTCCGGTGTGCCAATCGTTGCAATGAATGATGTCCGGATGACGACCGGACTTGTACAGAAACTCCATCACCGCCCGGGAGAAAAACGCAAAGCGCTCCGGGTCGTCGGCGTCGCCGTAGATCTTGCCGCGATGGAAGAACCTGTGCTCGCCGTGGGCGTCGATGAAGAAGCACGCAATACCGTCCACTTCGCCGTATTCCACGTCGCACCGGATGGCCTTATCGTAGAACGGCACCCAGAGGTCGCCGTAGACCTTATGCAGCCCCTGGATGCGGTCAAAGCGCAGGCTGTCGTACTTGGGCAGCACCAGTTCCACCGCATGGCCGCGGCTGCTCAGCTCCCGGCAGAGGCCGTGCACGAAGTCGCCGAGCCCCCCGGCCTTGGCTATGGGCGCACATTCTGGGCTGGCCATGACAATGAACATACGGCGGTCCTTGGCTCGTGCCGGCCATCGGCGGCCGGCCCACGACACGGCCTGTCCGGGTGACGGCCACGGTGAGGCCCGGCCGGTACAGCGGCGGGCGGTTGGCTTGATGGTGCGTTTCGGCGGCCGATTATACGCGTCGTGCCGGCGCCGCTGCCGACGTCTGCGCGCCGGACCGAACCTGGCCGAGTCGCATCAGGATGGGCCGTATCAGCCGGGTGCCTCATCAGGGCGTCTCCTCGTCACGCCGCGCCACCGGTAACTGCGGCAGCGCCGCGAGCACGCGCATGATGACCTGGTGCTCACCAATGGGGACGTGCAGCACAAAACGCCCGCCGGTGCCCACCCGGTAAGGATGCCCTCCCAAGTCGAGCAGGGTGTGCGGCGGCGCGCTGCCGTGCAGCACCAGCTCGGCACGCAGGCTGGCGCCGTCCGCACAGGCACGCAAGGGGCCGCTGCCCGCCGTCGGCGACGGCGATGGCAGGGCCGGCGCCGCCGGCGGTGGTGGCCGGCGCACCTCCAACCTTGGCACCACACCGCCGGGCGGCGGCTCGGGGGCCTGTGCAGCGCCCGGCGGGCCGGCGCCCATGGCGTGCCCCTTTCGGGTCTGCCCGGCGGCGGAGCCGAGGCTCGGATCAGCGCGGCGGGGCGCGCCGCCACTCAGCCCGCTGCGAGGGCCTCCCTGCCCGGTCCCGTCGCCGGTCCTCGGCCCGGCGTCCAACCCGCCAGCCAATCCTGGCCCCCCGGCGGGCTGCGCCGATGCGACGGGCGCCGACGGCAGCGGCTCCACGAGCGGAAATTCGGGTGCCAGATGCAGCGGCTCCGTGGTCTTCTCTACGCTCACCGCCGCCGCAGCCGGCTCGGCGGCGCCGATGGCCGCGGCCCCGTCAGCAAACGTTGCGGTGGCCAGCGCCGTTGACACCACAGGCAAACGCCGTCCATCCGCCCGGCCCGCGGCGAGCAGGCCATTGGAGCGGGCAATCAACAGCCAGCCGCCATCGGCGCTGGCGAGGCCGATCTCCGCCCGCAAGCGCCCGACGGCATCGCTGCCGTCGTAGCGGGCGTAGCCGTTCTGCGCATCCGCATCGGTCGCGAAGCAGACGTCCGCCACCAGCCGCTCACCCCCCACGGCGTCGGTTTGGTGCAGCCTCAGCAACGGATGCGCATCGGTGTCGCCGAAGCCGGCCCGGACATGCGCAAGGTGGGCGGCGTCGATCCGCCAACGCAGATGGACCGCGCCGTCTCTGGCCTGATAGAGCACGAGGTGAGTGCCCGTGCTCGTGTCTGGAAAGTCGCTGCCCGGGCGGATGCGAGGCCCCATCAGCGTCGGATCCGACGCGACCTGCGCCGCTGTCCCAGGCGACTTGCCGGCGCCGTGCACACTATCCATGGCGGCCCCCACCGCGACTGAAGAGACAGCCGCACACGATCAGCGCCGACTCCCGGGTGCCCGCTCGGCGATGCCGGCGACCCGGCCCCGGTCCGCGACCGGTCTCTGCGGGTGCTGCCCGGCCTGCGCACCGGCTCGTGCTCCGGCGTCGCCCGCGGCGCTCTGCCCAGGCTGCGCGGATCTGGGGCGCCTGGTGCCGACGCTCACACCAGCGCCGGGCGCACCAATGACAGCCGGCACCGTGCTCGCACCGATTGAAGCGACCTCATCCGCGGCCGAGACGCTGCTGGACGCGTCGATACGCACTTGGGTCAGCGCCGTCGGCACCATGAGCTTCGTCAGCCGGGCCCGAGTCCAGCAAGAGGACCCGGGGGCGCAGGGCATATAGGTGGCGAGCATCGCGGCGCCGCATCACAGGAGAACAAACCGCGAATTGTGCCCCATCCGACAGGGCATTGGCGAATTGACCCCGGTGCGCCATGCGCCGGCGCACCCAGTGGGTCATGGGATGCGTCCCCACCCATGCTCAGCCGGGCCACCGCAGGGTGCGGACCTGGAACGGCGTGCCCAGAGGCGCGACCCTCGCCGTGAGCCGCGCGAGGGTGTCATCGTCGGCGTCACCCGGCAACAGCAGGCCGCCGCAGGTGCCGCTGTGCGCACCCACCAGGCCGAGCACGCCACAGTGCCCGGTCTGGGCCAGCAGGCGGCGCAGGAAAGCGTTGTTGGTCCGCTGCACATGCAGCGCCGCCGAGCGCGTGGCACAACGGGCGATGGCCGCATCGTCACGCGCTGCGAAGGCGGTCGCCGCCTCGCGATAGAGCGCGTCGTAGGCCGACAGCATGCCGGCCTCGAAGACGAGCATCTGATTGTAGGCCTGGGTACAGACATAACCGCCGGCGTCCACCGCCAGGATCCGATAGTCAGGCGTATAGCCGAAATACCGCAACAGACGTCCGCGCCGGTGGTTGTAGGCCACACTGGTGGGGTAATGCAGGGCATCATGGGGCTCGATGCCGGCGAACAAGCGGGAGATACGGGACTTGCTCAGCGTCACCCCGAAGCATGCCTGGCAGGCCCGCAGAACGGCGAGCATGTCCGCGGTGCTGGAGCTGAGCCCTTTGCCGATGGGCATATCCCGCGTCAAGCGGATGCGCAGCCGGATGCCCGTCTCCAGTCCCAGCAGCCGCAGCAGCGCCTCGGCGAGGCGGCGCGACTTGACCAGCGGCGCTTCCACTCGCGATGGCCCGGCGCCGGCTGCCCAGCACACGCCACAATGGCTCCAGAGATCCACGGGCAGGGTGATGAGAAAGTCTTCGCCGTCGCGGCGGCGCCCTTGGACGATCTCTCCGAAGCTGGCAAAGGCCCGGCCCAAGGCCTCAGGTTGGCGGGCGACGCGGGCCTGCGTCGTCGGCAGACCACCGTGCAACGACTGTGAGCGCAGTGATCGCATGCCGATCAGCACCGGCCCAGCGCCTGTCCTCGACGTGACCACCGCGGTGCGATCCGGACCACATCCGGGACGGCCCTTCGACGGCCCATCATCAACTGCGCGCACACCCCTCCAGCACCAGCACACTGCGGGCACCGAGGCGCCAGCGCCGGGCGGCGATGCTGTGCTGGGCCGCGGGCGCGATGAGATCCCGCGGCGACGGTGCGGCGGTATCCACGGCGATGGCCCAGCGCCAGTCGGCCACCGGCGGCGGCAACCGGCAGGTCCGCGCCTTGGCGCCGAAATTCATCAGCACGTGCAGCGGCGGCTCGCCGGCGCCGCGGCCCTGAAGCGTAAAAGCCAGCTCGCGGCACGACGGCGCATCCCAGGCCGGCGGACCACCGTCGAGACCCTGCCAAGTGATGTCAGCGTCGGTCAGGAAGTGCCGTCGGCGCAGGCTGCGGTGGCGCTTGCGAAGTGCGATGAGCCCTGCCGTGAAGCGCACCATGTCGGCGTTGGTCTCGGCGAGCGTCCAGTCGAGCCAACCGCTGGCATTATCCTGACACCAGGTATTGTTGTTGCCGTGCGCCGAGCGCAGGAACTCATCGCCCGCGGTGAGCATGGGGATGCCCTGGCTCAGCATCAGCACGGTGAGAAAGTTCTTCGCCTGGCGGCGGCGCAGGGCGAGGATCTCGGCATCGTCCGTGTCGCCCTCGGCGCCGCAATTCCAGCTCAGATTGTGATCACAGCCGTCGCGATTGCCCTCCTGATTAGCGGCGTTGTGCTTGTGGTTGTAGCTCACCAGGTCGGCGAGGGTGAAACCGTCGTGGCAGGTGACGAAATTGATGCTGTTGATGGGGTGGCGCAGATTGCCCTGGTACAGATCACTGCTGCCGGCGATGCGCGTCGCCAGTTCCGCCACCTGCCCCGGGTCACCGCGCACCGCCGCCCTGAGGTTGTCGCGGTAGCGACCGTTCCATTCCATCCAGCGATAGCCCGGAAAGCTGCCCACGTGGTACAGACCGGCGGCGTCCCAGGCCTCGGCGATGATCTTGGTGCCGGCCAGCACGTCCGAGAGCTCGATGCCCCAGAGCACGGGCGGGTGCTCCAGGGGCACGCCGTGGGCGTCGCGGGCCAGGGCGCTGGCGAGATCGAAGCGAAAGCCGTCCACGTGCATCTCGCGCACCCAGTACTCCAGGCAGTCGATGATGTAGCGGGCGACGAACGGGTGGTTGGCGTTGACCGTGTTGCCGCAGCCGGTGAAATCGAGATAGCGGCTGCGATCGGCGGCATCCAGCATGTAGAAGGTCTCGTTGCCGAGCCCCTTGAAGTGGATCGCGGGCCCGCCGGTACCACCCTCGGCGGTGTGATTGAACACCACATCCAGCAGCACGCCGATGCCGGCGCGGTGCAGGGCCTTGACCATGTCCCGGAACTCGCGCCGATGCTCGGTCGGGTCGCCGACGCAGAAGCCCGGGTGCGGCGCGAAGAAGCCGTGGGTGCTATAGCCCCAGAAATTGGTGAGCTCGGCCGCGCCGGTGGCCGGCGGCACGTCCTCGGGATCGAAGGCCATCACCGGCATCAGCTCCACGTGGGTGATGCCCAGGCGCTTGAGATGATCGATTTTCTCCACCACGCCGGCGAAGCTGCCCGGATGGCGCACGCCGGCACTCGAATGCCGCGTGAAGCCGCCCACATGCAGCTCGTAGACCACCATCTCCTGGGAGGGCATCCGCAACGGCTCGTCGCCCTCCCAATCGTAGGGATCCGCCAGCACCACGCCGCGGATACTGTCGCCGGGCCTCGGTCCCTCGCCGCAGCGCCGCGCCCGATCCCAGTGGCTGATATCCAATGCCCGCGCCCAGGGGTCCAGCAACTCCACCTGCGCGTCATAGCACCAACCGTGGCCCTGCGGATCCCAGGGCCCATCCAGGCGCCAGGCATAACGTGTGCCGGGTGCTAGGTCGACGACCTCCACGTGCCAGCTGAAGAAGCTGTGATTCACCGCCGGATCCAGCTCGACGGTCTGAAAAGGCGTATCGGCGCCCGGTTCGTAGAGCAGCAATGTGGCGCCGGTTGCGTGTCGGCTGTAGAGCGAGAAATTGATGCCCTCATCGGCGATGCTCGCCCCCGGCGGATAGCGGCGGCCGGGTCTCACGGGGTAGGGCTGGGGCATGGTGGGCAGTCACTCGGCTTGCGTACAACGGCACCCCGCCGGGCAGAGTGGCGCCGAGGGTCTCCTGGCGCGTGCGCATTTTAACGATCGGCCGAAGTGCGAGCAGCACGTCATGCCGCTCGCCTGCCCCTCGCCGTCAGTACCGGCGGCGCCGATCCACCCGCAGACCGACCAGGAAGCCCAGTGCCGCGAGCGCCGCTGCCCCCACGAAGGTGGCGGTGGCGCCGGCACTCGCCCACAGCGACCCGGCGATGAGGCTGCCGGCGGCACCGCCGATGCCGAAGCTGACGCTGTTGTAAAGCGCCTGGCCGCGACCCTGGATCGGCCCCGGAAAATAGTGATGCGCCAGGTGGATGGCCGCGGCATGGAAAGCGCCGAAGGTGGCCGCATGCAGGCTTTGTGCGAGCAGTTGCACCGCCACCACCTCCACGAAGGCACCGATCAGGAGCCAGCGCAGCAGCGCCAGCAGCAGGCTCGCCAGCAGCAGCCGACGGGCGCCGAAACGCGCGAGCAGCCGGTGCATGTTGATGAACACCAGCACCTCGATGCCCACGCCCAGGGCCCAGAGGGCGCCGACGGCGGTATCGCCGTAGCCATGGGCTTCCAGGTAGATGGAATAGAAGGCGTAGTAGGCGCCATGGCTCGCCTGCATCAGCAGACAGGCACCGAGGAAGGCCAGGATCTCCGGGCGCGCCAACAGCCGGCGCAGACGCAGGTGGGCGTGCCCGGCATGCGCCTGACCACGGTCCGGGATCAGCAGACAACTGAGCCACACCCCGACGAAGAGCACCAGCACCGCCAGCGGCACCACGCCGCTGCCGGCCCATTCCTGCCACCAGCCGAGCAGCAGCACGATGACGATGAACCCGATGCTGCCCCAGACACGCACGCTGGCGTAGCGGCTCGCACGCGCGCCGAGGTGATTGAAGGTAACGGACTCCATCAATGGCAGCGGCGCGTTCCAGAAGAAGCTGAAGGCCGCCATCACCAGGGCCATGGCCCAGAAGCCATCGGCCCAAAACACCGGCACCAGCGCCAGCACGGCGAGCAGCGCGCCGAGGCGCACGCTCGGCATGCGCTCGCCGGCGCGGTCCGCCAGCCAGCCCCAGACGTTGGGGGCGACGATCTTGGTGCCCATGAGTATGGCCATGAGCACGCCGATGGCCGCCGGCGTGAAACCCCGTTCCAGCAGATACGGCCCCCAATAGGGCACCAGGGCACCGAGGGCTGCAAAGTGAAAGAAGTAGTAGCTGGACAGCCGCGCGTAGGGCATGGGCAGACTCGGCGGGACGGACACTTGCGCGCACAGCGGCGACGCCGTCGGCGGCACGGGCAGGCCGGATGCCCACCGATGCTCCCGGCGCCAAGGGGTGTGGCTCCGGTGGCGGTTGGCGCGTCGGGCCGACGCTAGGCGCCGGCTAGGCCTCGCCGGCGGGAATGGGCGGCAGCGGCGGCGTGACCTGGGCGTTTTGGCCGCGGTGGCGCAGCAGGTGGTCGGTGAGGACGATGGCCAGCATGGCCTCGGCGATGGGCGTCGCGCGGATGCCCACGCAGGGGTCGTGCCGGCCCTTGGTGACGACCTCCGTCGCCTGGCCGTCGAGCCCGACGGTACGCCCGGGCAAGCGGATACTGCTGGTGGGCTTGAGCGCGAGCCGGGCGACCACGGGCTGGCCGGTGGAAATACCGCCGAGGACGCCGCCGGCGCTGTTGGACAGAAAGCCCTCGGGGGTGATCTCGTCGCGATGCTCGGTGCCCGTCTGCGCCACCGCGGCGAAGCCGGCGCCGATCTCCACGCCTTTGACCGCATTGATACCCATCAGCGCATGGGCGATGTCCGCATCCAGACGGTCGAACACCGGCTCACCGAGCCCGGGCGGCATGCCATCGGCGATCACGGTCACCTCGGCGCCGATGGAGTCGCCGGACTTGCGCAGCGCGTCCATGTAGTCCTCCAGCGCCGCCACCCGCGAGGCATCGGGGCAGAAGAAGGGGTTCTGATCCACCTGCGCCCAATCGAAGCCGGCGCTGCCCGGACTGCTGGTGGCGATGGGGCCGAGCCGCGAGAGAAAACCGCGCACGCGCACGCCGGCGAGCGCACGCAGACAGATCTTGGCGATGCCGCCCGCCGCCACCCGCACCGCCGTCTCCCGCGCCGAGGAGCGCCCACCGCCGCGGTAATCGCGGAAGCCGTATTTCATGGTGTAAGTGTAGTCCGCATGACCGGGGCGGAACTTGGCGGCGATCTCCGAGTAGTCCTTGGAGCGCTGGTCCTGATTGTCGATCAGCAGGCCGATGGGCGCGCCGGTGGTGCGGCCCTCGAAAACCCCGGAGAGAATGCGCACGGCGTCCGCCTCTCGCCGCTGTGTGGTATGCCGAGACTGCCCCGGCCGGCGCCGGTCGAGATCGTGCTGGAGATCGGCCTCCGACAGCGCCAGCCCGGGCGGACAGCCATCGACGACGCCGCCGATGGCGGGGCCGTGACTCTCGCCGAAGCTGGTGAGGACGAAGGATCTGCCTATCGAGTTACCGGACATGCCAAAGGTTCCGACGATCGAGGATTGCGCCGCGAGATCGGGGCTGGCGGCGACGCGTCAACGCAGCACCGCCTCGAGCCCCGACACCCGGCAGCCCGCGGCTCAGTACGCCGGCGGCGGTACCACGGACGCCTCGGTGAGCCAGGCATTACCCTTGGCCAGCACATCCCGGCTGAGCGTGCTGGTGGCCTGATGCAAGCGCACGCCGTTGAGGATGTAACTGTAGCGCGCCGCCAGGTAGTCGAACTCCGCCTGGAACAGCAGCCGTTGGGCATTCAGGACATCCACCTGGGTCCGGGTGCCCACCTCGAGTCCGGCCTGGGTCGATTCCAGCGAGCTGCGCGCCGAGACGATGGCCGCCTGGCGCGCGCGCACGTCACTGATGCTGGAGACGATGCCGCGGAACGCATCTTTCACCTGGTTGATCACCGCCCGGCGCTGCTGGTCCAGCCGGTCCTGGGCGGCGCGGAACTGGTGCCCCGCCTGGCGGGTGCGCGAGGCGACGGCGCCGCCCTGGAAGATGGGCACGTTGACGCTGAGGCCGACGAATCCCGTGTCGGAGTCCGTGCCGAGCTCGGCGCCGGAGCGCGAGAAATCATAGCCCGCCTGCAGACCGACGCTTGGGTAGTAACCGGAACGCTCGATCTCGATGTCCTTGCGCGCCGCCTCCGCGGCTTCTTCTGCGGCGATGATGGCATAGTTGTTGGCCAGCGCCGTCTCCGCCCAGACATTGATGTCGTTGGGCTCGGGTGGCGCCAACGGCAGGCGGTCGCCCAGGCGCGCGAGGGGCACGGACACCGGTCCGACGATGCGACGCAGCGCCTCCCAGGCATTGTCCAGCTCGTTCTCTGCGGTGATGAGCTGGGCGCGGGAGCGGTCGTACGCGGCCTGGCTGTCGTTGACGTCGGTGATGGCCACCAGGCCCACCTCGAAGCGTTGCTTGGACTGCTCCAGCTGACGCTCGTCGGCGGCCACCAGGGCCTCGCGCACGCGCACCAGGTCTGAGGCCTCCAGCACCGCAAAGTAAGCCTCGGTGACGCGCACCATGAGGTCGATCTGGGCGTTGCGGTACTCGGCCTCGGCCTGGGCGATGGTGTCGTCCGCCTGGCTGAGCCGCACCCAGTCGGCGCGGTTGTAGACCGACTGGCTCACCTGCGCCGTCGCGCGCTCGGTGTCGTAGCTCTCGTTGCGGTTGATCCTGCCAGCGATACCGTTACTCGATGTGCCCACATTCTGATACCGCGCCTCGCCGGTGAGCGCGAAGTCGGGGAGGAGCAGCGCCCGCGCCTGGGGCTTGACTTCACGGGTGGCGTAGAGTGTCTGCTCCGACTCACGCAGCGCCGGATCGCTCTCCACCGCCAAATCGTAGATGGCCAGCAGATCTTCGGCGGGGCTCGCGACGGGGAGGAGCGCGATGACGCAGGCGGCGAGCAGCGCCGCCTGTCGATGCTTGATCATAATCTCTCCCTGGGCCAGATGGCATTGCAATGGGACACCACGCCGGGAGTATAGGTGACCATGCAGCCGTATCACAAATGCCGCAGCCCGCAACTGATGATCCGGCCGCGCCCCACCCGCCTTGTGGCCAGAATGCCAATGTGCTCTCCGCCAAGGCTTCATCGAGGAGTCGACACCATTCCTGTTGCAGAAATAAAACAAGGCGCCGGGGAACAGGACGCAAGCGACGGCTACCGCTGGTCGCACATCCTGGCCATGGCGGGCGCGCACAAGCGGGCGCTGATGCTGACAAATTTCATCGCCGTGCTCAGCGCACTTGCGGCGGTGCCGGTGCCGCTGCTGATGCCGGTGCTGGTGGACGAGGTGCTACTACAGCAGCCGGGGCCCGCCATCGCTTTCATGAACACGTTGTTCCCGAGCGCATGGCACGGCCCCGTGCTGTATGTGCTGGCGGTGCTGGCGGCATCGATCGCCCTGCGAGCCCTCGCGGTCGGGCTCACCGTCCTGCAGACGCGGGAATTCACCGTGGTCTCCAAGGCGATCGTGTTTCGCATTCGCAGCGCCCTGCTCGGACGCCTGCAGCGGGTGTCCATGGCCGAGTACGAGGCCCTCGGCAGCGGCACCGTCGCCTCACACCTGGTGACGGACGTGGACGCCGTGGACGCCTTCATCGGCAGCGCGGTGGCCAAGCTGATCGTAGCCGTGCTGAGCATCCTCGGCACCGCTGTCGTGCTGTTGTGGATGCACTGGCAGCTGGGGCTCTTCATCCTGTTGCTGAACCCGGTGGTCATCTACCTGACCCTGGTCTTCGGGCGCCGGGTCAAGGAGATGAAGCGGCGCGAGAACGCCGCCTACGAGGCCTTCACCCAGAGCCTCACCGAGACCCTCGACGCCATCCAACAGATCCGCGCCGGCAACCGCGAGCGCTTCTTCATCGGCCGTGGCATCGACACCGCCGACGCCATCCGGCGCTGGTCCTGTGCCTTCACCTGGAAGAGCGACGCCGCCAACCGGTTATCGTTCACGGTGTTCTCGTTCGGCTTCGATCTGTTCCGGGCGGTGAGCATGCTCATGGTGGTGTTCTCTGACCTGACCATCGGTGAGATGCTGGCGGTGTTCGCCTACCTCTGGTTCATGATGGGTCCGGTACAGGATGTGCTGAACGTACAGTATGCTTTCCAGGCCGCAGACGCGGCGCTCAAGCGCATCAACCGGCTCCTGGCGCTGCATCGCGAGCCGGACTGGCCCCACGCCGAGAACCCCTTCGCGGGCAAGCGCGCGGTGTCCGTAGCCGTCTCCGACCTGACCTTCGCCTACGGCGCCGGACCGCGGGTGCTGAACGGCATCTCCTTTCGCATCGGCGCCGGCGAGAAGGTGGCCATCGTCGGCGCCAGCGGCGGCGGCAAGACGACCCTGGTGCAGGTGTTGCTCGGGCTGTACGCCCCCAGCGGCGGGCAGGTGCGCTTCGACGGCGTGCCGGTGCAGCGCATCGGCATGGACGTCGTGCGCGATCATGTCGCCACGGTGCTCCAGCACCCGGCGCTGTTCAACGACAGCCTGCGGCTCAACCTGACCCTCGGCGTCGACATCCCCGACGCACGGCTCTGGGAGGCCTTGGACGTGGCGCAGCTCGCCGACGTCGCCGCGGCCCTGCCGCAGGGATTGGACACCACCATCGGACGCAATGGCGTGCGCCTCTCCGGCGGGCAGCGCCAGCGTCTGGCGGTGGCGCGCATGGTGCTCGCGGACCCCAAGGTGGTCATTCTGGACGAAGCCACCTCGGCGCTGGACACCACCACCGAAGCGCGGCTGCATGGGGCCCTCGCCCAGTTCCTTTCGGGCCGCACGACGCTTATCATCGCCCATCGTCTGAGCGCCGTGCGCCAGGCCGATCGGGTGCTGGTGATCCAGCATGGACGTATCATCGAAGAGGGCAGCCACGCCGAGCTGATGGACAGGGACGGCGCCTATGCGACGCTGTATGCCCGCCAGGCGGGATAGCGCCAGCGCCGCCGGGCCTGAGCCCCCGCCGCAGCCTGGCCGCCGCAACACCGCGCGGTATCAGCCGGTGCGCCAGCGTCGCCGCCAGCGTCGCCGCCAGCTGCGGCAAGAACAGCAGCGTGGCGAGCGGGCTCACCCTGCACAAGCCGCGCAGTAAGACACCGCCGATGACCAGATTGAGCCAGCCGAAAAGATCCAGCATGTTCTGGGCGGTCCGAAGCTCGGGCTTGGGCATCCGTCCGGCGCGGCTGACAGTCCGCCGGCCTCAGGCCTAATCTGCATGACCCGCCATGACGCCGCCGGCCATCCCGGTGGACGCATCGTCCACAGCCACTTCCGCCCCGCCTGGTGGCTGCCGGGCGCACATGCGCAGACGCTCTGGGGCAGCCTCGCCCGGCGCGCGCCGGCCATAACAGAACTGCGGCTGCGGCGCCGGCGCATCGAGCTCGCCGACGGCGACTTCATCGACCTGGCCGTGGGCGCGGGCGACGGGCCGGCGGTGCTCATCATTCACGGGCTCGAGGGCGATCTGCGCTCACACTACGCAGGCGCCCTGGTGGCGCGGCTCGACCGCGAGGGCTTCAAGCCCGTGTTCATGCATCTGCGCGGGGCGGGCGAGGCGCCAAACCGACTGGACCGCTCCTACCACTCGGGCGCCAGCGACGACCTCGCCGAGGTCCTCGACGCGCTCGCCGCCGATGCCGCGGGCCCGCCGCGGACCGCCGTGGGCTTCTCCCTCGGCGGCAATCTGCTGCTCAAGTATCTGGGTGAAGGGCGCCACGAATGTCATCTCAACCGGGCCATTGCGGTCTCGGTCCCCTTCGTGCTGCGCGACGCCATGCTGCGCCTGGAGCTCGGCTTTTCACGGATCTATCGCCGCCACCTGGTGGCGCGGCTCAAGCGGACCTTCAACCGCAAGCTCGAGTCCCGCCCCTGGCCCGCCGCCCTCGACCCGAGCCTGGGTCTGCATGCGATCCGCGACTTCAACACCTTCGATGAGTGCATCACCGCCCCGTTGAACGGCTTCGCCGGCGTCTTCGACTATTACCAGCGCGCCAGCTGCCGCCAGTACCTGCCCCACATCCACACCCCGACCCTGATCATCCAGGCCGCCGACGACCCCTTCCTCTTCCCGGCGAGCCTGCCCTTCGCCCATGAGCTGGGCCCGGGCGTGACGCTGGAGCTGAGCCCTACAGGCGGCCATGTCGGCTTCGTCGCCGGGCGCTGGCCCTGGCGGCCGCACTACTGGCTCGAAGAACGGATCATCCGCGCCCTGCGGCAGGCGTGAAACACCAATCCGTCAAACCCTGATGGCGCCACGGGTCACACGGATGATTATCCTCTCGGGCAAATACCTCAGCGGACGTAATATACTCCTCGTGGCGGGTAATCGCCCCACCCGACTGTCGGCCCCCGGCAGGGGGCTCACTGCTGCTCCGGGTACTCCGAAGCGCCGGTCGCAGCAAGCCCGGAGCAGCGCCCATGCGTGTCCTCTTCTGGGGTACCTACGACCTCAGCAAGCCCAGAAACCGCATCATACTCGCCGGGCTGCGTACCCGCGGGGTCGAGGTCATCGAATGCCGCACGCCGGTATGGGACACGGTGGCGGACAAGAGCACGCTGAACCGGACACAGCGCATGCGCTTCTGGCTGCGGCTGGTGGCTGCCTACCCGGGCCTGGTCCGGCGTTTCCTGCGCGCTCCGAAAGCGGACGTGGTGCTTGTCGGTTACCTGGGCCAGTTCGACGTGCTCGTCCTGTGGCCCTTTGCCAGACTACGGCGCATACCCGTTGTCTGGGACGCCTATCTATCCCTGTACAACACGCTGGTCGAAGATCGGCAGCTGTACCGGCGCGGCCATCCGCTGGCACGGGCGATTCATCTCACTGAATGGCTGGCCGTTCGCGTCGTCGACTTGGTGCTGCTGGACACCGATGCCCACTGCGCGTACTTCAGGAAGCGCTTCAGCGTCGACAGCGGGCGCTTCGCCACCGTAAGGCTCGGGGTGGAGGAGCATGTGTTCTATCCGGCGCCGCCGCGGACAGCAGCAGACACCCCGCCGATGCGCCCGCTACGGGTCCTGTTCTACGGCCAGCTGGCGCCGTTGCACGGCATCGACGTGATCCTGCGGGCGGCCGAGCTGTGCCGCGCTGCGGACATCCACTGGCAGCTCGTGGGCCAGGGCCAGCTCTCCCCGGAGTTTCAGTGCCTGCTCGCGAGCCGGGATCTGCGCAACGTCCGCTGGACGCCGTGGGTACCCTATCATCGGTTGGTGCATTTGATTCATCAGGCGGATGTGTGTCTGGGTGTATTCGGCACTGGGCCGAAAACCGAGCTGGTTGTGCCGAACAAGGTTCTACAGGCGCTCGCCGCCGGGCGCCCCGTCATCACGGCAGATGCGTCCGCCATTCGCGAGCAGACCTGGCCGCCGCGTGCGCTGACGCTGATTCCCGCGGGGGACGCCGCCGCGCTCGCCGACACCTTGCTGCGCATCCGGTCCGAAGGCCGACCCACGGATGTCGGTACCATCGCATCGGCCTGTCGACCAGCGCTCGCGTCGGCGGCCATCGGCGCTCAGCTGGTGGCGGCATTGCAGCAACTCCGCGGTGCGCACCGACGGCCATCGCTGGCGGGAGCGGACACGCAGCGGGGGCTCGCGGCCGGCGTGAGTCGTTACATCGCCAACATCGACGCCACTTTGCGGGATATGGCGCGGCCGCCGCTGCGCCTGGCACATAGGCTGTACGTCCGGCTCATGATCGCCCATGCTCGACTCCAACCGCAGCGCGGGCCCTTCCTGCTGCGCCGTTTTGCAGGCGAAGATCCCATGGCACGCGCCCGGCGCGTTGCCATTTATGCCCATTACGACCCTGTCGGTGCGGTGCATGACTATCACTTGGAGGCATTGCGCGCTCTGCGGTCGGCCGGCTTCCGCATCACCCTGGTGTCCAACGCCGAGCGCTTCGGCCCGGCAGCCGCCGCACGGGTGGCGCCGCTGGTGCGCGAGGTCCTGGTGCGGCGCAACCTGGGCCACGACTTCGGGGCCTGGCGCGAGGGGCTGCGAGCGCTCGGCGATCTTGGTGACTGCCGGCAGCTCGTGCTGTGCAACGACTCCGTTTACGGTCCCTTTGCACCCCTGGAGGCCGTGCTGGCGAAGGCGGACCCGGCCACCGCCGACGTGTGGGGGATGACCGAAGGCCGTAATCACGGCCCGCACCTGCAATCCTGGTTCCTGCTCTTCCACCCAAACGCATTCGGGCATCCGGCCTTCGACGCGTTCTGGCGCGAGATGCCCCTGATCAGCAACAAATTCGCCGTCATTGAGGCGGGCGAGCTCGCACTGTCGCGCAAGCTCAGGGCAGCGGGACTGCGACTCGAGGCCTTATTCCCGTACGCCGAAGCGCTGCGCTGTTTCCGCGCGCAGGCTGATGCAGAGCGCCCGCAGCAGCGGGCGATGCTGCGGGCGCTCGAGAGAGGGCGGGCGCTGAATCCGACCCACCACTTCTGGCGCCCGCTGATCGCCGAGCTTGGTCTGCCCTTCATCAAGCGTGAGCTGCTCGCGCTCAACCCCGCAGGTTTGGACGACATCTGCGCATGGGCAGTAGTCGTCGCTGCGCGCTTCGGTACCGAGCCGGTGGCCGCGCGCCGACATCTGGCGTCCCTCGCGCAACAGTCCCGGTGGGCACAGCCCGCGGGTCTCATGCGCCTGTTGCGCGCCATCATGTCCACGCCATGACCGCGGAGGACGCTCTGCTCCCCTATGCGGCGACGCCGTTGCCGGCGGTCGGCGACGCGCTGGTGCTCGCACCGCATGCGGATGACGAGGTGCTCGGCTGTGCAGGCGCCATCTGCGCCCATTTGTCCCACGGCCATATCGTGGACGTGGTCATCGTCACGGATGGCGCCGGGCAGGCCGGACACCCACAGGTACGGCGCAACGAAGCATGTGCCGCCGCCGCCGTGCTCGGCTATGGCGAGCCCGAATTCTGGGACCTGCCCGACCGCGGCCTGGCCTATGGTGAGGCGCTGGTGGAGCGGCTGCGCACCCGCATCGAGGTGAGCGCCGCACGGGCGGTCTATGCTCCGTCGCCGTGGGAGGTGCATCCGGACCATCTGGCGCTGTCGCTTGCGGCCACCGAGGCCGTCCGCCGGCTGGGCGGCAACCGGGATCTGGTCCTCTATGAAGTCGGCGCGCCGCTTGAGCCCAACCGACTGCTGGATCTCGGCCCCTACCTGCAGACCAAGCAGCGGGCCATGGCCTGCTTCCCCTCCCAACTTGCGGTGCAGCGCTACGACCGGCATCTCGACGGGCTGAACCGCTTTCGCGCCTACACCCTCGGGCCGGACGTCGAAGCAGCCGAGGCATTCCTAGTGACAGCTGCCGACGCGCTGCGCGACGGCGGCCTGCGCGCCTTCCACGCCTCGCCGGCCGCGCGCCGGTTGGCCCAGGGCAGCGCGGTGGATGCCGCCGAGCAGCCGCTGGTGTCCATCATCTGCCGCACCATGGGCCGGCCCGAATTCGCCGATGCGGTCGCGTCGGTGGCGATGCAGACCTATCTGAACATCGAGTTGATCGTCGTCGACGCCGCCGCCCGCGGGCTGGTGCTGCAGCCCTGGTGCGGGCGCTTCCCGCAGCGGGTCGTGGGCAGCGGGGGTCCGCTCGGGCGCGCGACCGCCTGCAACGCTGGGCTGGACGCTGCCCGCGGCGAGTACTGCCTGTTCCTCGATGAGGACGACTGGATCGATCCGGATCATGTGGCCAAACTGGTGACCACCGTACAGCGTCAGTCGGGCGCTGTCGCAGCGTTCACCGACGTCGCCGTCGTCGACGCGGCAGGGACGCTTGAGGGTAGAGTGTTTTCCGCTCCCTTTGATCACTTCCGGCTCCTAAGCGAGAACTATCTGCCGATTCACGCCGTGCTGTTCAAACACACATCGACGACCAGCTACCGCATGGATGAGGGCCTAGACTACTACGAAGACTGGGATTTCTGGCAGCAGCTCGCCAGTTGCGGCGTCTTCGCACGGGCCCCCGGCATCAGCGCGTACTACCGCCAGGGCGGGGCATCCGGCGTCGGCGGCGCGGCCCCGGAAGTCCCGAATCCGATCCGGGCTGAACGCATCCGGTTCGGTGCGCATCGCGTGCTCGGAAAGGCGCTCGATAGGCTGACCGTGCCCGTGTTGTACGACCTTCTTGACCGTGCTCGCCAGCAGTTGATGGCGGCAAGTGACCTGCAGGCACGATTAGCGGCAACGATGGCGGAGCTGGGGGCGACTCGGCAGGCACTCGATGCGTCGCGCGAATCCCTGGCCGCAGCGAACCTCGAGCGGCGGCGCCTGGAAGGGCGCTCTGCGCTGCTTGATCGGCTCCAGGCCTCCACATCTTGGCGCCTTACGGCGCCCTACCGCTGGGTCGTTAGGCAACTGAACCGCATCGGAATCGACTGAGCGTCGGAGACCGGAGAACGTGCGTTCTGAAACGCAGTCGCTTCAGTCGGTCTGCTTTAGCCCGGCAAGCGTACACGTCCCTCATTTGCTGCGCTTACGCCTGCCGAGTTCAATTATGATCGACTCCGATTCCGATAGCGACCTCGCCCCCGCTTGCGCTCCGCCGGCCGAGGCGGCCGGAACCGTGATCAAGGCCGCTACGCCAGTGCGTGGATAGCGTTGTTGAGACTATTGAGGAACCGTTTCCTATTTGTCGGCCGTGCGGATCGCGCAGTCCTCCCCATGCCGGGTCAGGTGCGGGCTGTAGTAGGGATCGTCGACGATGAGTGATCCCCAGCGCGCACGCATGCGCTCACCCGCGCTGAGCAGCCGCTCCAGCTTGGCGGGATCGGCATGATCATAGCCCCGGCTCTCGGATTCCCGGTGGATCAGGCGTGCATGGGGCGTGTAGACATTGCGCAGGCCCGCGTCCAGGAAGCGCAGGCAGAGGTCCACGTCATTGAAGGCGACGGGCAGGGACTCGTCGAAGCCGCCGACTTGCTCGAAGACCTCGCGCCGGCACATCAGGCAGGCAGCGGTCACGGCGGCGACGTTGGTGACGGCGATCACACGCCCGAAATAGCCCGCGGTGCACGGGTCTTCGCCCTGATGGGCGTGCCCGGCGACACCGCCAAGCCCTAGCATGACGCCGGCATGCTGCACACGTCCGCTCGGGTAGAACAGCAGCGGGCCGACGGCGCCGATGCCGGGCCGCTGGGCCTGCTCCAGCAGCGCCTCCAGCCAGTCCGGCGTCGTCACCTCGGTGTCGTCGTTCAGGAATAGGAGCATGTCGCCGTCGCTGGCGGCGACGGCGCGATTGTTCAGCAGCGAGAAGTTGAAGGGCACATCCAGGCGCAGCACGCGCAGACGCTCGGGCTCGCGCCCAGCCCAATAGTCTATCACGGCCAGCGCTTGCGGGTCGACGCTGCCGTTGTCGACGACCACCACCTCGAAATCGCGCCAGGAACTACGGCCGAAGACCGACGCCAGGCACTGCTGGAGCAGCGCCGGCTGGTCGCGCGTGGGGATGATGATGCTGACCTTGGGGCGGTCGCTCAGCCGATAACGAATGCGATAGAACCCGCGCGTGCCAGGGAGCTGTTCTATTGTGCCGGGCTCGCCGCGACGCGCCAGCGCATCCGACAGCGCCCGTTGCGCCGCGGCGTAGGCGTAGGGCTTTACATCGGCCCCGGCCGCCGCCGAGTTGGAGTGACTTCTCCAGTGATACAGCATCGCGGGGATGTGATAGACAGACTCGGCGCGCTCGGTGGCCCGCAGCGCCAGGTCGTAGTCCTGGCTGCCCTCAAACCCGGCTCGAAAGCCGCCGATGTCTGCCAACAGGCTGCGCCGGTACACGCCAAGGTGGCCGACATACATGCGCGAGAGCAGCGTGTCCGGCGACCATTGCGGCTTGAAGTAGGGGTCGCGACGCCGGTTCTCGGCGTCGATCTTGTCCTCGTCGGAGTAGACGACGTCCGCGTCCGGGTGCTGGTTCAGCAACAGCGCCACCTCGTATAGGGCATGGGGTGCGAGGCGATCATCGTGGTCCAGCAGCGCGACGAACTCGCCGTTGGCCAGGGCCAGCGCGTCGTTGGAACAGCGGGAGATATGACCATTCTCCGTGCGGAAATGGAGCTTGATGCGCGCGTCCCAGGCGGCGAAGGATTCCAGCAATGGGCGCACGTGGGGCAGCGTCGAGGCGTCGTCCGCGATGCACAGTTCCCAATGCTCGTAGGCCTGCGCCAACACCGACTCGACAGCCTCGCGTAGGAACCGCTCCGGCGGGTCGTAGACCGGCATCAACACGCTGATCAGCGGGCGTCTCGGCAACAGCCGGGCCGTGCTGCGCATGCGCGCCAGGTCCGCGGCCCGCGGGTCGTTCTGCTGGGACCACGAGGCGTAAGCCTTATTGCCTTCGGAAACATGCGGGGGGACAGCCGTGGGCGTTTGCGCCTGTTTGGCTGCCCGTGGCGACGGTTTCGCGGACACGCCGCCGGCCCGACGGGGGAACTGACCGACGCGGACGAGTCGCGCGAGCATGCCCATGGCTTGCCGGACGGGCTCCGTCCAGCGCCAACTCAGCGTCTGCCGCATCCAGGCGAGCTCCGTCTCCAGTCTCTCCACCCGCGCCTGCAAGGTCGCCGGGTCGGGTTGGTCCGGAATCGCGGCCTCGGCGGCACGGGTCTCGACTTCGGTCGCTCGGACATCAGCAGGAGTCATTGGCTGGAGCACAACTGCACGGCTTTGGTCATGGCTTGGTTCTTTTCACGATCTCGAAGTGCATCCTCCCTCAGAGCGAGCCCAAGCCAACCAAATACCAAGGGAATTAGCAAGATGCGCTATCTTACTCGACCCAGCGATTTGCAAGCGGGCTCAGCAAGCGCTGGCGTTTCGATTATTGGTCCCAATCGGTTCGAGCACCAGGGCCCTGCGCAAGCCCAACCCATCCGTCGCACAAGCCGGCGCGTATCGCCCGACGGCGCCCTGCACCTCGCCGTGCCCCACGTCTGTCCGTCAGTGCGTCGAGCGCCTGCCGTCCCCGGCGCCCACCGATGATTTCCTGGAGACTCTCAGCAGTCGAACGGACGCACCATGTCTGCCTGTTTTGCAACTCCCCTCTCAAAAGCAACGCCGCAGCAACGGGTTGTCCACCACTCGCCGCACGACATGTGCGCTCGGATGCGGCAGATGGCTGTAGGGCGGCGCAACTTCGAGCACGCTGAAACCCTGCGACTGGTCATAGCGTGCAAGGACCGAAGCCCAGTTTAGTGGCAGACGAGGCGAAGTGGTTGACGCGCGTCGAGAGCTCGATTCCGAGGCTGACCACGCCGTGACCATGCAGGCATGCGTGGAGGAGATCACCACCGATTGCGGCCGCTATACCATCCGGCCCTACGTGCCCGACGATGTGCCCGCGGTGCTCGCGGCCTGGCAGGCGGCCTTCGGCAACCCGGTCGCCTCGGAGCTGTGGCGCTGGAAGTACCACGACGCCCCGCTGGGCCATCAGATCCTGCTCTGCGTACACGAGTCCGGCGAAGTTGCAGCACTCTACGGCGGCGTGCCCTTCGCCGCTGACTGGCGCGGGCATCGGCTGCGCATCACGCAGCTGATGGACGTGTTCTCGCATCCTGCGCACCGCCGGCAGCTCGGCGGGCGTGGCGGGCTCTATGTTCGCACCGCGTTGCGCTACTTCTCGCAGTTCGGTGGCCCCGACGAGGCCGCGCTGATGTATGGCCTGCCCGGAGTGCGGGCCAGCCGGCTCGGTGTTCATCGCCTCGGGTATCGTCCGTTGCCGGGCGGCGCCGCCTACCTGGTGGCGGACACGGCGGCCCTGGCGCGGTTGCGCTGCCGTCCGTTCGCCGGGCGCCTCTCGCAGGTCGCGAACGACGATCTGCACGGCTTGGACCGGCTCGCGGATACCTGCCCGTGGGGCCGATTGCAGGCGCGGCGCGATGCCGATTTCATACGCTGGCGCTTCCTGCAACATCCCGCCCGCCGTTATCGGATGTTGCGCTACGGCCCCTTCGCGGGCCGCTCCGGCAGCGCTTGGCGGGGCTACGCCGTGGTGCTGATCCAGCCCGAAGGCGCCGTGCTCGTGGACTTGGTGCTGCCGGCCCATGACCGGGGCGCGCGCGATCTGCTGCGGCGCGTCGGCGCACGGCTGCATGCCGATGGGGTCGCGCGCCTGGGCACCTGGCTGCCCGCGCCGGGGGCCGATGCCGCAAGGCTGCAGGCGCTCGGCTTCACCCGCGAGCCCGAGCCCTTGGGCATCGTGCCCACGGCCAGGCTATTTCACTCAGCCTTGTCCTGGTCCGAGGCTTCCGCGGCGCTGCATTACACCATGGCGGATTCGGACCTCTTCTGAATCGGTCAGCCCAGGCTCGTCAGGTCGGCGACCGGGCCCTGGTGCCCGTCAACCGCACATGACCGAAACGGCCCGCGGCATCCGTGGCAAGGTAGGAGGCTGTTCCGGCTGCGTTGAACCGATGCGCTCGCTTGACCTGCCCGAAATCGGGATCAATACTTCGGCGATGGCCAGTACCAACTTCGACACCCTGAAGTTTACGAAGCGCCTGACCGAG
>NZ_CAJXWY010000009.1 GCF_913062725.1 uncultured Thiohalocapsa sp. | reverse complement strand
CGGGATGTGGAAGCGCGGTAACGTGTGAAGCTAACCCGTACTAATTGACCGTGCGGCTTGACCATATAACACCCAAGTATTCTGGGTGCTCACCATGCACGCACCGATGCCAAACGATCATCACCGTATCAATGGGGCGACGCTGCGCCATCCGCCGCGTCGCTACCGACAGTTTTCCTGGCGGCCATGGAGCACTGGAACCACCTGATCCCATGCCGAACTCAGCAGTGAAACGGTGTATCGCCGATGATAGTGTGGGGCCTCCCCATGTGAAAGTAGGTCACCGCCAGGATCTTATTTCTTGAAAGCCGACTGTCGTCGGCTTTTTTTTTGGTGCGCATCAGGCATGCCTCGCAGTGGCCTGGTGTCGGCGGTCGCGACGCAAGCAGCGTTGAGCGGACGACGTGGGCTGTAAGTCTGCTCCCCTTCGTGTCACTATACGAACCGGAAAGACGTCGAGGTTGTCTGCACAGTGGGGTGACTCACCTGTGCGCGAGCAGACTCTGTAGCACGCGTTTTTATATCGTCGACGAACCGAGGCGTCTAGGACAACCATCGGAGCCAGGTAGGCGGGCAGGAGTAGCAGCATGACAACAATCCGAGAGGGTAGCCTGGATGCACCGATCCGGCATGCCATCGACTGGCAGAATCCGCGCTTCTATGACGAAGACGCGCTGAACGCTGAGCTTGAGCGTGTCTTTGACATCTGTCACGGGTGTCGGCGTTGCGTCAGCCTTTGTCAGGCATTTCCAACATTGTTCGATCTCGTGGATGAGTCGGCGACGCTTGAGGTCGACGGCGTTGACAAGGCCGACTATGTCAAGGTCGTGAATCATTGTTATCTTTGCGACCTCTGCTACATGACCAAGTGTCCCTATGTCCCTCCGCACGAGTGGAATGTGGATTTTCCTCACTTGATGCTCAGGGCGAAGGCCGTTCAGTACAAGCATCATAAGGTCAGGGCACGAGACAAGCTTTTGTCAAGCACAGATCTGGTTGGCACCCTGGCTGGCATCCCCGTGGTGGCGGGCATGGTGAACAAGACGCTGAGCAGTCGCATGGGTCGCGCCGTCACAGAGTCAGTGCTGCAGGTCGATAGGACCGCGCGTCTGCCCCACTACCATAGCAGTACGCTTCGCAAGCGATATCCACACTTGATAGGTCGGCAGGCACAAGGCGAGCCGGCTGGTCCGACGACGGGGAAGGTGGCCATATTCGCCACTTGTTACGGGAACTATAACGAGCCGGGCATCAACGAGGATCTTGTCGCGGTGCTCGAGCATAACGGTATACCTGTGACATTGTTGCGCAAGGAGCGCTGTTGCGGCATGCCGAAGCTCGAACTGGGTGACTTGCAAGCGGTGGATGAGGCGCGGCGAACGAACATCCCGATGCTGAAGGCGCTCGTAGACGACGGCTGGGATATCGTCGGTATGGTCCCGTCCTGTGTCCTGATGTTCAAGCAGGAATTACCGCTGATGTATCCGGATGATGATGACGTCCAGGCGGTCAAGGGACGCGTGTACGATCCATTCGAGTATCTGATGCTACGGCACAAGCACGGTAAGCTGAGCACGGCATTCTCGCAATCGCTCGGAAAGGTGGTTTACCAGGCGTCATGTCATCAACGCGTGCAGAATATTGGACAAAAGACCCGCGAAGTCCTCGCGCTTGTGCCAGAGACGACGGTAGAAATCATCGAACGGTGCTCAGGCCACGATGGCACTTATGCCGTAAAGAAGGAATTTCATGCCGCAGCGATGAAGATCGTTCGTCCGGTCGCTCATCGGGTGAAGCAAGCGCAGGCAGATTATTTCGGCAGTGATTGTCCGATGGCTGGTGCCCATATCGCTCACGCACTGCAGCAGGACGGGCAGCAGCGGCATCCCATTACCCTGTTGCGTTTGGCCTACGGTCTGTGACAACCGAGGAGAGACAGCATGCAAGCACTGACCCGCGACGATTTACTCAGTCTCGAGGATTATGCGCGTCGACGCGCAGACTTCCGCGCAGAAGCCATGGTCCACAAGCGCCCGCGTCGTGTTGCCATCGGTCCACACACAGCCCTGTACTTTGAGGATCGGCTGACCATTCAGTATCAGATTCAAGAGATGCTGCGCGTAGAACGGATCTTCGAGACGGCTGGCATACAGGATGAGCTAGATGCGTACAACCCTCTGATACCGGATGGGGATAACTGGAAGGCGACCTTCATGGTGGAGATCGAGGACGTGGATGAGCGGCGGGACGCCCTTGCGCGACTCATCGGCATCGAGGACCACGTTTGGGTGCAGACTGGTGATGGCGCCAAGGTTTATGCCATTGCCGATGAGGACCTGGAGCGTGAGAACGCGGATAAAACGTCATCGGTGCATTTCCTGCGCTTCCAGTTGCCGGACGCGTGCCGTCAAGCCCTCAAGCAGCAAGCGCCGGTGCACATCGGTATCGACCATCCGGAATACAGCTATACGCTTGAGCTGGACGATGCGCAACGCGCAGCCCTGGTCGCAGACCTCGACTGACACATTTCCCTCGGCTTGTCCAGACACGGGCGGGCATGTCTGGATGCCAGGGGGGGCGGTACGATACACTCAACGCCGCTTCGTGTCCGTTTTAGCGGTGTGTTGGGCGCGTGCTTGACGAGTCCCGCTGATTGGCATTGCCAATCGGCCCCCTGCTGCTCGGCATGGACGGCGTGCGCTTCCATGGCAGTGATCCGCTGCCGGATGCGACCGGATTGCTTCGACATCGTGTCAGGCGGTGGAGCGCTCGTGGCGCCCTTCGATGCGGCTTGTGACGTAACACTTATCGTAGCCGGAAAGCCAAAGGCACCACTGGTTGCTATGGCTTATGAGCGCCCCGGCGTGCCGGCCAAGGCCTGGGTGATGGTCGGCGATCGGCCGGATACGGATAGTGCGGGCGCGGTGCACGCCGGTGTGCGCGCGATCCTGGTGCGGACCGGGCGTTTGCACCACAGGCGCCATGTCCAGACGGCAGACCGCACCCGCACTGGGATGTCCCGGATTTGGCACACTTGTGGGATGTTTGGCGTCGATTGATGCCTACGCATTGAGCGATTGCGGCGCCGACACCAAGTCTGTCTCACGATCCCGGCGCAGGACGCCCGCAGGCGCACCGAGCACGCGGGTGAGGCATTCGGGATCATGCCGTGCAGGCGCCTGTTGTGTGAACCGCAAGCGATCGGCACTCCGGGCCAGGTCATCGGCCACCACGTGTGCGATGGATGCGGGGCGCCCTGCTTTTCTCTATCATCGCCTGCACTTATTCAGGGTTTTGCGGCGCGGTCGCAAGCGACGGTTGCTCCGTCCACCGGGCGCGCAGGGTCTTCAAGAGCGTAGCGTGTACCCAAGATACTTCGGTCTCAAAGAGCCCAGCTTCTCCATTACGCCCGACCCGCAATACCTATTCCTGAGCGGGCAGCACCGCGAGGCACTGGCCCACCTGCTGTACGGGGCTGGCGACGGCGGCGGCTTCGTGCTGCTGACGGGCGAGGTGGGCACTGGCAAGACCACCGTATGTCGCGCCTTCCTGGAGCAGTTGCCCGAGGGCGTCGAAGTCGCTTTGGTGCTGAATCCGGCCATGACGGCCACCGAACTGCTGCACGCCATCTGCGACGAATTCCGGATCGAGCTGCCGGCGGGGGAGCCCTCCGTCAAAACCATGCTCGATCAGCTGAATCGCTTTTTGCTGGATGCTTACGCGCGCGGTCGCCGCCCGGTGCTCATCATCGACGAGGCGCAGAATCTACGCCCCAAGGTGCTGGAGCAGATCCGGCTGCTGACGAATCTGGAGACCGCAAAGCAAAAGCTACTGCAAATTTTTTTGATCGGGCAGCCGGAGCTGCGCGTTCTGCTGGCGAGTGCTGACCTGCGGCAACTGAATCAGCGGATCACCGCTCGCTATCACCTGACGCCGCTCGGTGCCAAGGAAACCGCTGCCTATGTCGATCACCGGATTGCAGTCGCTGGGGTGGAGCGTCCGCTGTTCACGGCGCGGGCATTGAGGCGCGTGCACCGCCATACACTTGGAATTCCAAGGCTGATCAACCTGCTTTGCGATCGTGCGCTGTTGGGTGCCGCGGTCTCGCGGCGCTTGCAGGTCACCCCACCAATCGTCGATGCCGCCGCCCGCGAGGTCATCGACCGCACCGACCCCGCCTTACCGCGCCGGCGCCACGCGCTGAGCGCCGCTGCGGCCGTTCTCGCCGCCCTCGGCTTGGGCGTTTGGATCGGGGCATCAGACCATCTCCCCCAGCGCCTGCCCGCCGATTGGCT
This sequence comes from uncultured Thiohalocapsa sp., assembly GCF_913062725.1. Classification (GTDB taxonomy): domain Bacteria; phylum Pseudomonadota; class Gammaproteobacteria; order Chromatiales; family Chromatiaceae; genus Thiohalocapsa. The sequence goes on along the minus strand of NZ_CAJXWY010000009.1, from coordinate 77,028 downwards.
TGCGACCATCGGGCTCGCGCAACACATCGACCCCAGCGGCGACATCCCCGCGGCGTCGGTGCCATCCGGGGGCGAGGGGGGCGGCGTATCGGTTGCCGCGGCGGCACCGGGCGAAGCCCCACCGATCCCTCTTGCGCAAGCCGAGGTCAGCGATGTCGCAGCCTCCGCTGGCGATGACGGTGAGCACAGTCTCTCGACCCATGGCGACGGTGATGCGCCGGCGCAGCGCGCTGTGGGTGACGCGCAGGCGGCCGTGGCGGGTGCGCCGCAGGCGCAGGGTGTAACAACCGTGGCCACGGAGGACGTGCCGCCGGCGTCGTCGGCTGGCGATACGGCAGCGGCGATGTCGCCGGCGACACGTGCAGCGGACTCGGCTGCGGCAGTTGCCCATGCGCAGGCGTTGGGCGCTGACGCCGACGATACCATCGAGGACGCTGCCGCGGTGTCGCCCGCGGCCGCGCTGGACGTCGCGGCGACTGCCGCAGCGACAACCACCGATGGGGCGTCCGCGTCGGCGATGCGCGCGCCGCGCATCGCCACCGCCCGTGTCACTCCCGCCCCTGAGACCCCCGAGGTGCCCACGCTCGATGCGGGTCGGCTGAGCGATGCGCTTGTGCTGGAGGACGTCGTGGTGGACGAGCTCCTACGCCTTTGGCAGGTGGAAACGGCCCCCGGGGTGCGTTTCCTCGACTGTGCCGCAGTCCCAGCGTTTGCGCTCGCTTGCGAGCGTAGCCGGGGCCGCTGGTCGGATCTGCGTCGATTCGACCGTCCCGTTGCACTGAAACTCCAGTTGCCGGGGCGCGAGCCGGGTTTTGTCATCGTACAGGGGCTCGACGAGGAGCATGCCCTGCTTCTCCACAACGACGTCATCATGCGCGCGCCCATCGCATTGCTGGATGAGCGCTGGTCCGGCGACTACCTCTTGCTATGGCGCCCACCCCCCGTCGGTGGTCCAATCATCAGCGTCAGCGATTCTGAGGATGCGATTGCCTGGCTGCGGGAGCGCCTGGCGCTGTTACCCGACAGCGAACTCACGGTAGACCCCGCCCGCTATGATGCAAATCTCACAGCGGCCGTGCGTCGTTTCCAGCGTGCTCAAGGCCTGAGCGCTGACGGCATTGCCGGCCCGCGTACGCTCATCATGTTGAGCAACGCCCTGGCCGACCTGGATGTGCCGCGCTTGTCCCGCTCCCACTGACCATAAGCCGCGAGAGTCTGGCGCTCAGGTCCATGTCCTACATCCTTGAAGCCCTCAAGAAGTCCCAGAGCGACCGGGAGCTCGGCCAGGTGCCGCGCTTGGAGGGCTTTGGCATCGACGTGCCCATCGAGCCGCCGCGTCGCCATCCCTGGGCCTATGTCGCGTTGCTGGCGGGTCTTGCGGTCCTCGCTCTTGCGATCTTCCTGGTGATACGTGGGTTCGGTGCGACAGCGCCGTGGGATACCGTCGCCGCAGCGACGGGCCTGCCACCGTCCAGTCCTGCACATGACGGTGCGGCGGCAGGCCCATTAACACATTTCGCAGGCGCCGATATTCCAGGGCAGGTGCAGTCCCCGCCAGCGTTGGTTGCGCCCGCGGGTATCCAAGGCCCGGCGGGCGCATCTCAGCCGTCGCCCGAGCCGGCTGCGCGGCAGGCCACGCCTATTGCGTCACAGCCCGCGCAGGTCACGGCCGGCACACCGCCGCCAACCATGCGAGCCGACGCAGCGGTCGTGCCGGGCCACAGGAGCCTGGGCGGCGCATCCACCGGTGCGCAAGGCCAGCTGGCGCAACCCGCTGCCGCAGATGCGACTGCCGCTGCCGCCAGTGCGGCCCCGAGCGCGTCGAGCCGCAGCGAGGTCGAGCCCCAAGTCCTCGTGGTGCCGGCGCCGGGCAAGCCTGGTGAGCCCCTGCCACGCGGCGCCGACGAACTGCGCCGGGCTGTGCTCGGCGATGCTGCGGGCGCATCGGCAGCGGTGGCCGGGGCGGATGCGCGGCGGACACCACCGACACCGAGACCATCCGCGTCCAAACCTGCTTCATCGAGCGACCGGGTCCCCATTCCTGAGGACGTGCTCGCCGAGATCGAGGCCTTCAAAGAACTGATGCGCCAGCGCAATCCGCAGGCCTTCGAGCGCGCCGCCGCCGAACCACCGCCGCTGCCAGAGCCGCCGGGTTTGGAGGCGGCGCTGCGACCACAGCCACAAGTGCCGCCGAAGCCGGCGCGGCCATCACTGGACCTGCGCAGTCGCTTACCCCCACTGTCGATGACAGTGCATGTCTACGACGACGACCCCCTGCGGCGCTTCGTCTACATCAATGGCCGCAAGCTCACCGAGGGCCAGCGCAGCCGCGAGGGCATTCGCTTGGAGGAAGTGCTCAGCGATGGTGCCGTGCTGAGCTACGAGGGCGAAAATTTCTTCCAGCAGCGCTAAGGCCATGCACACGCCGACTGTGGTCAGGGATGACCGTGACCGGGTCAAATGCGTCGTGGATGCCCGCTCACCGACGGCGGTACGGCAGTTTCGCCAACGGGCGCGCCGGTGTTGTCGCAGAACCAGCCCTGATGCCGCAGGTTGGCGCAGACCGGACCGCGGCGCTGGGCCACGGCGGCGGCGACCAGAGAGGCCCGAAGATGACGGAAGCGCACAGGACGTGAACGCTATGGTGCGCGTGTGTCATCTCAGCGCACGAGCAGCACCAGCACCACCACCAGGCCCACCACGGCCGCCAGGGGCAGGATGGCCGCCTGCCAGTCACCCTTTTCGGCCTTCGGCCCGTGTTCCTGCCACTGCTTGAAGGCAGGCCACAAATAGAACAACAGCATGACCATGACGCCGGCGGCGGCGATCTTCAGGAACAGTTCCATGGCGGCGATTCTCCTGGGATCGGTCGAAGGGTGACAAAAGAAAACCCGGCACGTGGCCGGGTGTGTCTGCTACCGGGCGAGCGCCGATCCATCGGCACTCGCCCCGGTAGGCGAACAACCGTGTGCGGACATCGGGCGGTCCGCACGACGGGCGGCGAACAGTTAGTCGTCCCCCATGATCCCGAGAATCTGCAACAGGCTGACAAAGATGTTGAAGATGCTGAGGTAGATGCCGTAGGTGGCCATGATATAGTTTGTTTCCTGGCCATTCTTGATCCGACTCGTGTCGAACAGGATGAGACCGCTCATCAGCAGAATGATGGCACCGGAGACAGCGAGCGACAGGGCCGGCATGTTGAGGAACAAGTTCGCGATGACCGCGACGACCACCACCATCATGCCGGCGAACAGGAAGCCGCCCATGAAGCTGAAGTCCGTCTTGCTCGTCAGGGCGTAGCCGGAGAGACCGAGGAAAATCAACGCCGTGCCGCCAAAGGCCGTGGCGATGATGCTCGGACCGTTGGGTAGGGCGAGATACATACTCAGGATAGACCCGAGCCCGAAGCCCAGCAGCCCGGTGATGCCGAAGATGACCCCGATACCCGTGGCGGATTCAGCGGTGCGCGGCAGCACAAAGATGCCCAGCACCATCGCGACGATCACCGATGCCATGTAGACCCACGACGGCATGGCGAGGGCCATGGACACCATCGCGGTGAGCGCACTGAAAGCGAGTGTTGCCGCCAGCAGCAGGTAGGTATTCTTCAGAACCTTGTTGGTGGCGAGAACGTCTTGCCTGGTTTGGGCAACAGCGTATTGGTTAGCCATGGTTGATGACTCACTCCTCACGTTTCGATTGGAAAACGGCCGGCGCCGAGCAACGCCGAACAGCATGCGCGGCCCGATTGCCGCCGCAGCATACCCAAGTGGCCGCCCGATGCAAGTCCGCTCGCGCAGCCTGTGGGCGCATCGACGCCGGGTCAGGGCTCGCACAGGGGTCGTGATCGGCGCCGGATTGGTTTACCCTAGAGTGCTGATGTGGGCGGACCCGGCATTCTCAACATCCGGTCGCCATGTCGTCGGTCGCCCGCAGGCGCTGCATGCACGCCGCTCGAGGCCTCCCACCTTGAGCGCGCGAGAGCCGCAGTCATCGGCGCGACACTCACCTGGAGAGGTGGCAGAGCGGTTGATTGCACCGGTCTTGAAAACCGGCGTGGGTTAGCGCCCACCGTGGGTTCGAATCCCACCCTCTCCGCCAAACACGCTCGCCAGCCGTCTCGCATTGTGCCGGACCGGGCGATTTGGACCGGCGCCGGCTGCAGGTCTGTGCGCCGGCCGCAGAAACCGCGGCGCCGGTCCACGGTCCCAACCCTGGTGCTGGCCCCGACTGAGCGCTCCGGTACGGTATTCCCCGGCGCGACGGCTGCCGCCACTCCCGAAACCAGACCCATGGAGGCAACCCCATGTTCGACACCGACATGCAGATCACAGGTTACGACGATGAGCTCGCGCGGGCGATCCGCGACGAAGAGCGCCGACAGGAGGAGCACGTCGAGCTGATCGCGTCCGAGAACTACGCCAGCCCGCGGGTCATGGAAGCACAGGGCAGCGTGCTCACCAACAAATATGCAGAGGGCTACCCCGCCAAGCGCTACTATGGCGGCTGCGAATTCGTCGATGTCGCCGAGGCGCTGGCCATCGAGCGTGCGAAGACCCTGTTTGGCGCCGCCTATGCCAACGTACAGCCGCACTCGGGCTCGCAAGCCAACGCCGCGGTGTTCATGGCGCTGTGCCAGCCCGGCGACACGGTGCTCGGCATGAGCCTCGCCGATGGCGGGCATCTCACGCACGGCGCCAAGCCCAATTTCTCTGGCAAGCTCTACCACGCGGTGCAGTACGGCATCAACGCCGACACCGGCGAAATCGATTACGCGCAGGTCGCCGCACTCGCACAGGAGCATCGCCCGCGCATGATCATCGCCGGCTTCTCCGCCTACTCCCGCGTCGTGAACTGGCAACGCTTCCGCGACATCGCCGATGGCGTTGGCGCCTATCTGCTGGTGGACATGGCGCATATCGCAGGCCTCGTGGCCGCCGGTGTCTACCCGAGCCCGGTGCCGATCGCCGACGTCGTCACCACCACCACCCACAAGACCCTGCGCGGACCCCGCGGCGGGCTGATCCTCGCCAAGGAGAACCCGGCGCTGGCGAAGAAGTTCAACTCCCTGGTGTTCCCGGGCACACAGGGCGGCCCGCTGATGCATGTCATCGCCGCCAAGGCCGTCGCCTTCAAAGAGGCCATGGAGCCCGGCTTCAAGGACTACCAGCGCCAAGTCATCCTGAATGCCCAGGCCATGGCCGAGGTCTTTCTCTCCCGCGGTTACGACGTGGTCTCCGGTGGTACCGACGACCACCTGTTCCTGGTGAGCTTCATCGAGCAGGGGCTGACCGGTAAGGATGTGGATGCCTGGCTCGGCGCCGCCAACATCACGGTCAACAAGAACGCCGTGCCCAACGATCCGCAGTCGCCCTTCGTCACCAGTGGCATCCGTGTGGGTACACCGGCCATGACCACCCGCGGCTTTGGCCTCGACGAGGCCAAGCAGCTCGCCGGCTGGATGTGCGATGTCATCGACGCCCGCGGCGATGCCGCCACCATCGAAGCGGTGAAAGGCCAGGTGCTCGCCCTCTGCGCGCGCTTCCCGGTGTATCGGCGGGCCGCCGCCCGATGATGCTGCGGCCTGCAGCCCGGCTGCCGGCGTTCTAGCGCCCGGCTGCGTCCATGCGCTGTCCGTTCTGCGGCGCCCAGGACACCAAGGTGGTGGACTCGCGGCTATTCGGTGACGGCGATCAGGTGCGCCGCCGCCGGCGCTGCGCCGTCTGCGACGAGCGCTTTACAACCTACGAGCGCGCAGAGCTGAACCTGCCCCGGGTCGTGAAGCGCGATGGCACTCGCGTCCCCTTCGACGGGCGCAAGCTACGCTCAGGCATCATGCGCGCCGCCGAAAAACGCCCCGTCAGCATCGAGCAGATCGACACCGCCGTCTCCCACATCAACCGCAAGCTGCTGGGCAGTGGCGAAGGGGAGGTCAGTAGTCGGCGCATCGGCGAGCTGGTGATGGACGAGCTGCGCGAGCTGGACCAGGTGGCCTACGTCCGCTTCGCATCCGTCTACCGGGAGTTCGAGGACGTCGCCGCCTTCCGCGAAGAGATCGAGCGCCTGGAGCGCCAGCCCACCGCGGCCGAGCGGAAGGCCCAGCTCGATCTGCTGGCGGGGCTGGACCCGGCGCCCAACACAGCACTCGACAAGAACAAGCCGTGAGCCTTGCGGATCAGGATGTGCGCATGATGGCCCGCGCCGTCGTGCTGGCCCGCCGCGGGCTCTACACGACGGACCCGAACCCACGCGTCGGCTGTGTGCTGGTTCAGGCCGGGCAGATCGTCGGCGAAGGCTATCACCGCCGCGCCGGCGAGCCCCATGCCGAGCGCAACGCCATCGACGCCGCCGGTGAGCGCACCCGCGGCGCCACGGCCTACGTCACCCTCGAGCCCTGCTGCCATCACGGGCGCACACCGCCGTGCACCGATGCCCTGCTGCAGGCCGGTGTTGCCCGCGTGGTGGTGGGCATGGAGGACCCCAACCCCATGATGCGCGGCAAGGGGCTGGCGCGGTTGCGTGCCGCGGGTGTGGAGGTGTGCGCCGGTGTGCTGGAGGGCGAGGCCCGCGGGCTCAATCCCGGCTTCGAGCAGCGCATGCGCGGCGGCCTGCCCTATGTGCGCTGCAAGCTCGCCGCCAGCCTGGACGGGCGCACCGCCATGGCCAGTGGTGAGAGCCAGTGGATTACCTCAGGTGATGCCCGGCGCGATGTGCACCGGCTGCGCGCGCGCTCGTCGGCCATCATCACCGGCATTGGCACCGTCCTCGCCGATGACCCATCGATGAACGTGCGCCTGGCGCAGGATGCATTCCCGGCCTTGTGGCCCGACGAGCTGCCGCGCCAGCCCCTGCGGGTGGTGGTCGACAGCGCGCTGCGTATGCCGCTGCAGGCCCGCATGCTGAGTCTGCCCGGCGCCACCCTGATCGCGACTTGCGAGGAAAGCCCCCGGGCCATCGCTCGGGCCAACGCCGTCGGTGCCGAGGTGCGTGTGTTCCCGCCAGACCCCCAGGGCCGGGTGGATCTGCACCTGTTGCTGTGCTACCTCGCCGAGCGCGAGATCAATGAGGTGCTCATCGAAGCCGGCCCCACCCTGGCCGGCGCCGCCATGGACCTGGCGGTGGTGGACGAGTTGGTGCTGTATCTCGCCCCCCACCTGATGGGCGACGCCGCCCGCGGGCTCTTCCACCTGCCCGGCATCACGCGCATGGAGCAACGGCTCGGCCTGGTCATCGACGACGTCCGGCGGGTTGGTGCGGACCTGCGCTTGCGGCTGCGGCGGCGCGCCACAGGCTGACGGCCCTGCCAACGCTGCGCGGCGGTCTTGCTCGCGTCTGTCGAGGCCGCCCCCATCTTGCACCATCGGCCACATCGGCGGCGGTGGCCGAAATGTCTACTGATGCCGCCGCAGGAGGAGTCTTGATGTCCGCGCAACTTTCAGAACAAGATCGCATCGCCATCGAAGCCGCTGCCTTTCGCGGCCTCGTGGCGCACTTGCAGCAACGCACCGACGTGCAGAATATCGACCTGATGAACCTCGCCGGCTTCTGCCGCAATTGCCTGTCCAAATGGTACTTGGCCGCCGCCTGCGAGCGCGGCATCTCCATGACCCACGACGAGGCGCGTACGGCCGTCTACGGCATGCCCTACGGCGAGTGGAAGTCCAAGTACCAGCAGGAGGCCACGCCGGAGCAAAAGCGCCGCTACCAGGAGACGGCGCCACAGCATGCCGTCATCGACATTCCGCAAGCGTAACCGCTGCGATCCCTCCGGGGTCGGTTGACGCCGCTCCCGGCCGCCGCCGGCCGGGTGCCGTTGCCTGCCGCGCGGGACCGTGCCCCTCACCCCGTCAGCCCGGCCACCCTGATACCCGGTCCGGATCGCCTCTGAGCTGTCCAGCCCGGGCTCTGCCTGGATGTGTTGTTGCGTGCGTGGGCGCAGAAGCCCGCGCGCTTGACGCGGCGATGGAGTATCAGTATATTAGCTTTAACTTAAATACTACTGACGGTACTTCTGATGCGAACCAACTTCGTCGCCCTGACCTTGCCTGCGGCTTTGGCCCTTGGTCTGTTCGCCGCCTCCGCCTCCGTGGCAGAGACCGCAACGTACCAAGACGCTGGTGCTGAGACCCAGGCACAAGCCCGATCCGAGACGCTGGCCGAGCGCCAGCAGCGCATCGCGCTGGAGCTCGAGGCCGAGAATCTCTTGGTCCTGCTGCACAACAAGTCGCTGGATGCGGAGCTCGAGCCCTGTATCAACGGAGCCGTGTCGCCGAGTGGACGCTTCGCCAGCGCGGAGATTGAGCGAGCGGTGGAGCGCCTCGCGTCGGGTGATCTCACCGACCACCTCGACAACAGCGCCTATTTCCGCGCCTTCAACGACGGCCGCATTGCGCTCACCGACTAAGCCGGGCGTTGTGTTGGCGCCGGCGCAAGCGCCCGCTTGCGCCGGCGCTAAGTGCTGGAAAAGCCCTGCACCCAAGACCGCCTGATCGACGCTGCCATGCTGCCACAGGCCGGGCTGTGGGGGGCTGTCAGCCGTCAACGGCAGCGCACTGAACACCTGTGGCGGGTCATGCGCCCGCCGGCCGCCGCGTCTGCCCGGGTATCGCGTGGCCCGTCCCCCCACCTTACGCGAATCACAATCCCAAAGGCGACGGGTATCGTTGCAACCACGTGCGGCCTTTTTGGTCCATAATTGCCACAGTTGTTGTATTCCTGCGGTCGGACGCGGGACAGCGCCTCCGGCGCATCCCCGTATGTCATCGCCGTAAGCTACGCCCCGTTCGGTCGGTCTGTTCATGATGCGTGCGCGTTCTCTGCCTCTCTCACTGCTCTGCGCGGTGTTGTTCACCACCGCCACCACCTGCAGCGACGCCCAGCCACCAGACATCGGCTTGGGACTGGCGCTGGAGGCGGGCGCGGCGTTTGGCGCTGATGCGGGGCTCGATAGCGGCGGTGACGTCGGTGTCGACGCCTGGTCCGTGCGCCTGAGCGGGCGGCGAGCGGTCACTGATAACCTACGGCTCGGGCTCGCCGCCGGGCTCGGCGAGCAGCGTTACCGATTCTCCGGCGACGGTGGCTTCAGTGGGTTACGGCCCTGGGGCGACGTGCGAGACGCACGCGTCAGCGCCTCCGTACTCTGGCAGCCGACGGACCGCTGGGACCTGTTCGCCATCCCAACCCTGCGCTGGGACGCCGAGGCCGGTGCCTCCCTCGGCGATGGGCAGATCGCCGGCCTGATCACCGCCGCAAGCTATAAGCTCAGCGACCGCCTCAGCATCGGTCCCGGCGTCGGCGTCTTCTCGGAGCTCGAGGACGACACCGACTTCTTCCCCATCCTCGCCGTGGACTGGCGCCTGACCGACCGCCTGAGCCTGCGCACGGGCCGCGGTTTCGGCGCCTCCCGCGGGCCGGGTCTCACCTTCGACTGGGTCGCCAATGATCAATGGTCCGTGAGTCTTGGCGGGCGCTACGAAAAGGACCGCTTCCGCCTCGACGACCAGGGCGTTGCCGCCGGCGGTGTCGGGCAGGCCACATCCACGCCCATCTACCTGGCCGTCAGCCGCAAGCTCGGTCGGATCGGACGACTGCGCGGCGTCATCGGTATGGAGCTGAACGGCTCCCTGCGCTTGGAAGACGCCCACGGTGACCTGCTGCAGCGCACGGATGTGGAGGATGCGCCCTTCGCCGGCGCCACCTTCGATTTGCGTTTCTGATGCCGCCGTCCCCGCAGCGGTTACAGTCCACGCCTCGCCACTGTGCTTGCGGGCATTCGTCAGCAGACGCATGACGCCGACTCGATCGCCGACAGCGCGACCCATGCAGCCCGAAGCCCAGGCGGTCTTCGCCACCCTCGCCCACGACACCCGCTTGCGCGCATTGGTGCTGCTGCAACAGCACGGCGAGCTCTGCGTCTGCGAGCTGACCCATGCCTTGGGCGCCAGCCAGCCACACATCTCCCGCCATCTGGCACTCCTGCGCGAAACCGGGCTGGTGGTGGATCGGCGCGCCGGCACCTGGGTGTTCTACCGGCTTCACCCGGCGCTGCCCGGCTGGGTGACGCGGATGCTGCAGGAGACCTGCGCAGGCGTCGCCCATCAATCGCCCTTCATCGATGACGCCCGCGCCCTGGCCGCCATGGCGGACAGACCGGATAGCGTTCGCTGCTCCTGATGATGCCCACAGCGAGCGCGGGTGAGCCCGCGGTCACGAAACCATAACTTCAAACATGCGATCTGCCGTATATACTGTCCGGCGTATGAGGTGAGCGTGCCCCGGCGCACTTCGATGCCCGCGCCGTACGCCGCCGCCCGGCCCACTTCCGCAACACACACTGGACAGGAGATCAGCCATGACATCGGTCGATGTCGCAACACGGCGGGGTATGTGGTCCTACAGGCGAGCCCGCGAAACCGCATGCCCCGGCGAGCGCGGCCCATTGCTGCCAGCGTTGCTGATGGTCCTGGGCGCAGCCTTGGGACTCGGTGGCTGCGACGGCGGTGACGACCAGGCCGTGTCCACACTGCCAAGCGGCGATGGTACAAAGCTCGCCATCCAGGGGGCCGGCTCGTCTTTCGCCGCGCCCATCGTCGAGTACTGGCTGGCGCAATACGGCTCGGAGTATCCCCAATTGGCCTTGGGCTACGCTTCTGTCGGCAGTGGCGCCGGCATTGAGCGATTTCTTGCGGGCAGCGTGGATCTCGGCGCCACGGATGCACCGCTGGATGCGGATGACATTGCGCAAGCGGACGAGGCGTTCGTGCAACTGCCGATCACCGGCGGCATGATTGCCATCGCCTACAATCTGCCCGGCGTCGACGGCCCCATCAACCTGCCCCGGGACGTCTACCCCGATATCTTTCTCGGCGAGGTCTACCGCTGGGATGACCCACGCATCGCCGCAGCCAACCCGGGGATCGAGCTGCCGGCCAAGGTGATCCAGGTGGTTGGCCGGCACGACGCCAGCGGCACCACCTTCGCCTTCACCAACCACTTGGCCGCCGTAAGCGCTGCTTGGGCCGACGACCCCGGCGTGGGCAAGAAGATCGACTGGCCCGGCGGTGCCATGGAGGCCAACGGCAACGCGGGCGTGGCGCAGCGCATCAAGATCACCGAAAACGCCATCGGCTACGTGGAGGCCGGCTTCGCCGAGCGCTTGGGGCTGTCGCTGGCCTGGCTGGAGAACCGCACCGGCGGCCTGACGCAGCCGAACGTGGAGACGGGGCGCCGTGGGCTCGCGGACGGTGCCGACACGCCCCCGGACGACCTGACCCGCACCATCCCGGACCCCCGGGGTGCGCGCTCCTACCCCATCGTCACCTACACCTGGGCCCTGGTGCGCGGCGACTATGGCTCGCCGGAGAAGACCGCCGCTGTGCACCAACTGCTGCGGTGGATCCTCACCGACGGCCAGGCGGATGCCGCATCTTTGTACTATGTACCGCTGCCCGAGAACCTGGCGCAGGCGGCGCTCGCCGAGCTGGACGCGCTCCGGCCTTAGTGCCGGATGCAGCAGGGGCAGGCCATGATTGGAGGGTGAAGCGACATGAGCGCACAGTGCGAGGTGACGGCCAAGCAGGCCGCGGGGGCGGAGCTGGGGCTCTTCGAGCGCTGGCTCACGCTGTGGGTGGCGCTTTGCATCGTCGGCGGCATCACCCTGGGGCACTTCCTGCCCGGGTTCTTCCAGGGCGTCGGGGCGCTGGAAATCGCCCGGGTCAACCTGCCGGTGGCGCTGCTGATCTGGCTGATGATCGTGCCCATGCTGCTCAAGATCGACTTTGCGGCGCTCGGGCAGGTGCGCGCCCGTTGGCGCGGCGTCGGTGTGACCCTGTTCGTCAACTGGGCCGTAAAGCCGTTTTCCATGGCGCTCCTCGCCTGGGTCTTCATCCGCGTCGTCTTCGCGCCCTATCTGCCCGCGGACCAGCTCGACTCTTACGTCGCCGGGCTGATCCTGCTGGCGGCGGCGCCCTGCACGGCCATGGTCTTCGTCTGGAGCAACCTCTCCGACGGTGAGCCGCACTTCACGCTGATCCAGGTGGCGCTCAACGACACCATCATGGTGTTCGCTTTCGCGCCCATCGTCGGGCTGCTGTTGGGGCTCTCGGCCATCACCGTGCCCTGGGATACGCTGCTGCTGTCGGTGCTGCTCTACATCGTGATCCCGGTGGTGCTGGCGCAGTGGTGGCGCCGCCGGCTGCTGGCGGGCGGCGGCGAGGCAGCCTTGGCACGGGTACTGGCGCGGCTGCAGCCGGCCTCGCTGGTGGCGCTGCTGGCGACACTGGTGCTGCTGTTTGGCTTCCAGGGCGAGCAGATCCTGCGCCAGCCGCTGATCATCGCCATGCTGGCGGTGCCGATTCTGATCCAGGTCTATTTCAATTCCGGGCTCGCCTATTGGCTGAACCGCCGGGTCGGCGAGGCGCATTGTGTCGCCGGACCCTCTGCCCTCATCGGCGCCAGCAACTTCTTCGAGCTGGCCGTCGCCACCGCCATCAGCCTGTTCGGGTTCCACTCCGGGGCGGCGCTCGCCACCGTGGTGGGCGTGCTGGTGGAGGTGCCGGTGATGCTGTCGGTGGTGGCCATCGTGAACCGGAGCCGGGGCTGGTACGAAGGCGGGCCATCGCATGCGGTTCGAGGCGGCGGATAGATCGGCCGCAGCGGCATCGCCACCCATCGCCGCCGATGCGCTGCACGCAGCGGCCTCTCGGTGGCGCTGACTCGTGCGCGAGACCAACACGGCAGGCACCCGGCTCATCGCATGGGCGCGGCCTGTGCGGCTTAATGCCTCGAGCCTGCCAGCGCATATCGATGATCGGGCCGCGCGCGACGGCCGGCACAGCCAACAGGAGTACTTCGAATGACCATCCGTATCGGCATTAATGGCTTCGGCCGCATGGGCAGGCTTGCGCTGCGGGCCGCCTGGGACCGCGACGACGGGCCTGCGCTGGCCTTCGTGCACATCAACGAGATCGCCTGCGATGCGGCGGGTGCGGCGCATCTGCTGGCATTCGACTCGGTGCATGGCCGGTTCGACCGCGCCTGCGCCGCAGACGGCGACGCCATCGTGGTCGACGGTGAGCGCATCGGCTACAGCAGCCACAAGGCCATCGCCGATGTGGACTGGTCCGGCTGCGACATCGTCATCGAGGCCACCGGCAAGCATCACAAGCAGCCGGAGCTGTTGCAGGGCTATTTCGAGCAGGGCGTGAAGAAGGTGCTGGTGGCGGCGCCCACCAAGGGCGCGCTGGACATCGTCTACGGCGTCAATCACCACCGCTACGACCCGGCCGAGCATCACCTGGTGACCGCGGCGTCCTGCACCACCAATTGTCTCGCACCGGTGGTGAAGGTGATGCACGAGCAGGTGGGCATCGTGCACGGCTGCATGACCACCATCCATGACATCACCAACACCCAGCGCATCGTGGACCTGGGCCACAAGGACCTGCGCCGCGCCCGCGCCTGCGGCCAGTCCCTGATCCCCACCACCACCGGCTCGGCCAAGGCCATCACCAAGATCTTCCCGGCGCTGACCGGCAAGCTCAACGGGCATGCCGTGCGCGTGCCGCTGCTGAACGCCTCGCTGACGGACTTCGTCTTCGAGGCCGCGCGGCCGGTCACCGCCGAAGCGATCAATGCGCTGTTCAGGGCCGCCGCCGAGGGCGAGCTCGCCGGCATCCTCGGCTATGAGGAGCGCCCGCTGGTGTCGGTGGACTACCTGAACGATCCCCGCTCGTCCATCGTCGACGCCCTCTCCACCATGGTCATCGACGAGACCCAGGTGAAGATCTACGCCTGGTACGACAACGAATGGGGCTACGTGAATCGTATGGTCGATATCGCGCGGATGCTCGCCGGGAGCCTCTGAGCCATGCGCGCCGCCACCCGCAACTATCTGACCGTCACTGCGGGCTACTGGGCCTTCACCATCACCGACGGCGCCATCCGCATGCTGGTGGTGCTGTACTTCCACCAGCTCGGCTATTCGCCGTTCGAGGTGGCCATGCTGTTCCTCTTCTACGAGGTCTTCGGCATCATCACCAATCTGGTGGGTGGCTGGCTCGGGGCGCGCATCGGGCTCAATCTCACCATGCACATCGGCATGGCGCTGCAGGTGGCGGCGCTCTCGATGCTGACGGTGCCCGACCCCTGGCTGTCGGTGGTCTACGTCATGGCCGCCCAGGCCCTGTCCGGCATCGCCAAGGATTTGAACAAGATGTCCGCCAAGGCGACGGTGAAGACGCTGACCGGTGAGGGTGCGGGCGGCGAGTCGACGCTGTTCAAATACGTGGCGGTGCTGACCGGCTCCAAGAACGCGCTCAAGGGCGCGGGCTTCTTCGTCGGTGCGGCCTTGTTGCAGTGGATCGGCTTCCGCGGCGCGCTCTTCGTGCTGGCGGGCGTGCTGTTGGTGGTGCTGATCATCACCGCCTTGCTGCTGCCCGCCGGCGTCGGCAAGCTCAAGGAGAAGGCCAAGTTCACGCAGGTCTTCTCCAACACGCCGGCGGTGAATTGGCTCTCGGCGGCGCGGTTCTTCCTGTTCGGGGCCCGTGATGTCTGGTTCGTCGTCGCGCTGCCGGTGTTCCTGTACGACGTCCTCGGCTGGTCCTACACCGAGGTGGGCGCTTTCCTGGCGCTTTGGGTGATCGGCTATGGCTTCGTGCAGGCGGCGGCGCCCGGCTTACTGCGCGGTGGCCGGCACCGGGCCGGGGCGGGACCGGGCGGCGGCACGGCGCGCGCCTGGGCGCTGGTGCTGGCGTTGATCCCGGCGGGCATCGCGCTCGGTCTGACGCATGGCGCGGCGCTGGCGCCGAGGCTGGCGGGGGGGCTGACGACGCTCGCCCCGGGGCTGGACTTTGGTTGGCTGGCCGCCGCCACCCCGGCGCAGGTGCAGGCGGCCGTGCTCATCGGCGGTCTGGTGCTGTTCGGCGTCGTCTTCGCCATCAACTCCGCCGTGCATTCCTACCTGATCCTGGCCTACTCGGACTTCCAGAAGGTGTCCATGAACGTCGGCTTCTACTACATGGCCAACGCCGGCGGGCGCCTCGCCGGCACGGTGCTCTCCGGTCTCATCTATCAGACCCAGGGGCTCACCGGCTGTTTGTGGTGGTCGGCGGGCTTCGTGGCGGCGGCCCTGGTCTTTTCGCTGCGCCTGCCCGCGGTGTCGGCGCCGCCGCCGGTTGCGCGCCCGGTCGTGCCGTGACGGCCGAGCAGGCGCACAAGCCCGCGGGTGCACTCAGCCGGATATGCACACAGGCGATCGGGAGCGCAGGGATCGCGCTGAGCATCGAGCACCTTGGGTACTGCGTGCGAGCGCGCGCGGGTTGCAGCCACGGTATCGGCTCGGGCGTCGCGACGACGCGATCCACCAGGCTGCGATGGGCGTATCAGGCGGCGCGGCCCAGCGCCAGCGCGGCGAGCACCGTCACGGCGACCACCAGCCAGGGCGGCGCCCGCCAGACCGTCAGCAGGATGAATGCTGCCAAGGCGATGGCAAAGTCCGCCATCGATGCCACGGCGCTGGTCCACACCGGGTGATAGAGGGCCGCGCCCAGGATACCCACCACGGCGGCGCTGGTGCCGGCCATGGCGGCGCGGGCGGCGTCGGCGTGGCGTAGCCTGTCCCAGAACGGCAGCACACCCAGCAACAACAGCATGCCCGGCACGAAGATGCCGAGCAGCGCGATCGCCGCACCGATGATCCCGTCGGGACCCGGCGCGACCATTGCGCCGAGGTAGGCGGCGACGGTGAACAGCGGCCCGGGCACCGCCTGCGCCGCGCCGTAGCCGGCGAGAAAGGCATCGGCGCTGACCCAGCCGGGCTCGACCAGGCGCGTCTCGAGCAGCGGTAGCACCACATGTCCGCCGCCGAACACCAGCGCCCCGGCTTGGAAAAAGACCTCGAACAGCGCGAGCCCCGGCACCTCCCACGCGGCGACGAGTGCGGGCAGCCCCAGCAGGAGCGCAAGGAACAGCACGAGCAGCAGCAGCCCGGCACGGCGGGAGATGGGCACGGGCAGGTGGTCGCCGGCGCGCTGATCCACTCGGCGACACCAAAGCGTCCCGGCGACCGCGCCGGCGCCGATCGCCGCGAGCTGTCCGAGCGCCGTCGGCATCAGGGCCAGGATCATCACGGCGGCCAGTGCGATGGTCGCCCGCGTTCGGTCGGGCGCCAGCGCGCGGGCCATGCCCCAGACCGCCTGGGCGACGATGGCCACCGCCGTCAGCTTGAGTCCGTGGATGAGGTCCTGTCCCATGGGCCCGCCGAAGGCGTCGGCGCCGAGCGCAAAGGCCAGCAGCAGCGCCGCCGACGGCAGGGTGAACGCCGCCCAGGCCAGCAAGGCGCCGGCCAGGCCGGCGCGCAGGTATCCCAGCGCGAAGCCGACCTGACTGCTCGCCGGTCCCGGGAGGAACTGACACAGTGCGATCAGATCGGCATAGGCTGCGTCGCTCAGCCAGCGCCGGCGCAGCACCAGCTCGTCGCGAAAATAACCGAGGTGGGCGACGGGGCCGCCGAATGAGGTCAGCCCGAGCTTGAGAAAGGCGTGGAAGACCTCGCCGGCGCCGCCGGCCACCCGCCCTTGATTAGTCTGGTCTGTGGCCATGGGCTCCGCGTCGATGCTGCCTGGATGGATGGCGACGGGCACCTTGAGGGCAGGGCCCGGGTACCGTGGTCAGGGAACGCGATGGTTGAGTGTAGATGGTGAACGTGTCAGCATCCTGACGCCGTCGATCCCGCAATCCATGCCAATTTTGCGGCTCCCGGCGCTCGTCGGCCTCTTGGGTCAGCCGCAGGCATGGCGCGCAGCTGCTGCGGGCCGCATCCAGCGCAGGTCCGCAAGGTGCGCCCGGTCGGTGGCGACCGCAGGCACAGTGGCGCTGCGCCGGCCGCCGTTGACAAGCACCGGTGCTGGCCCGGACCATCGTGTCCACATGGCGCCGGCATCCGAGCGCTGCCCCGGGAGCCGCTGCCCCGGCACTTTAGGCGGCCACGGCTGCCATACCCACCCACAGGAATGCCTGCCATGCCCGCCTGGCTAGACCGTTTGCCCCTGGGGCTACTGATCCTCATCGCCCTGACGTTGGGGCTCGCCCCGTTCGTGCCGGAGCCTCACGTCTGGGAAAAGCTGAAAATGCTGGCCGCCGGCGCGCTGGTGCGGCCCATCGACATCTTCGATCTGCTGTTGCACGGCGCGCCATGGCTGCTGCTGTTGGCCAAGCTGGTGCGCCTGGTGCTGCTGCGCCTGTCGCCGGCGCCATAGCGCCGCGATGGGCGCCGTCGATTGTCTTCACAGTGCCAGGATGCTGAGCGCTTCATGGCCCACTGCGCGTTTTGCGGGTGGCCGCTGTCGGCGCCCAACGCGTGCCTAGCCCGCCCCGCCCGCGCCGCGAATCTGCGTTGCAACGGTGTCCAGGAGCGTTTGCGGGTCCACCGGCTTGAAGAGGATATCGGCGCCGCCGGCCGCTGCACACAATGCGCGGGATGCATCATCCGCACTGCCGGTGACGAAGATCACCGGCACCTGCGCGAGCCCAGGCTCGGCCTTGATGCGTCGGCACACATCCGTGCCGTCCAGATCCGGCATGTGGATGTCCAGGAGCACCGCATCCGGATGGTCGCGCGCGGCGATTTCCACGGCACGCTCGCCGCTGCGGGTGGCCTTGACCCGATAGTGCGAGCGCAGGATGTTGTTCAGGACGTGCAGATTGGTGATGCTGTCATCGGCGATCAGCACGGTTGGTTGTTCCCCGGTCAACGACGGCCTCCCGTGCCCGTTCTAAGCTGAGCGTTGCAAGTGCTTTGCGTGCCGCAGTGTAGTCGAACTCGCTGATCCCTCGACGCACGCGCGCGACTATTTCGGCGGCTACGGGATGGCCGGCGACGGCCGCGGCGAGGTCTGCCGCGGCGTCGGCGGCGCGGGTATCGTCGGCTTGCAGCAAGGTGTGCAGACGTTCGATGAGTGCGGCCGCATCCGCGGGCGCGGCATCGGCGGCAGTGCCGCCCCCGGCGTCGTCTGCGCTGGCGAGCCGGTCGATGGCGTCCGTAAGCGCGCGCAGCTGCCCGGCGGCGGGGGCGAAGTCGAAGGCCTCCACCCGGCGGCGCAGGTCTGCGATGCGCCGGCCGAGGGCGCTGTCCTCTCCCAGGATCTCGGCGAGCGCTGCGGCCACCGCCAGCGCCTCGGCATCGCCGCCGTCGAGCAGATCTTGTAAACGCGTCGCCAGTGCTCGACAGTGGCTCGCCGTGGCCACATCCAGCGCCGGCAGCTCAGCATCGGACTCGGGCCCGGGGGCGGGCGGCGCCGGGGCGGCTTCGAGTGAGGCCGCCAAGCGCGCCAGCTGTAGCTCGACGCCTGCCACCAGCGGCCGCAGTGCCGCCGCCGGCGCGTGCCGGCGACAGGCGGCCGCCAGCTCGCCGGCGCGCGCGGCGAGCGCCACCAGGCCGAGATTGCCGGCGACGCCCTTCAGGGTGTGGGCGAGCCGCAGCGGCGCGTCCGACTGGCCGCTGTCGCCAGCGCGCGCGAAGGCATTGCCAAAATCCTGATACTCGTCACAGAGCTGCTGTAGCATGGCCCGTCGCTGGGGCGTGGGGTGCGGTGCCGCCGATGCCGGCGTCGGGCGCCCGGCCTGTGCCGGTTCGGGGCCGGGCTCCAGCGCCGCGGCGCCCGTTTCGACGCCCATGTCGGCGCCCATGTCAGCGCCAAGCGGCGTCGCCGGCACACGGCGTCGCCCCCCTGGGGCACTCCCACCCGCAGAATCCTGCTCGGGCAACCCTTGGCCATGGCGCCGCGTACCGCGCAGATCGACGGCGTGCGGGGATGCATCGGGCGGTGCCTGGCGCGTGATCTCACGCCGCGCCGCGCCGTAGACGGTGGTGGCGTCATCGTCCACCAATGCCACACCCTCGCCGCGGAGCGGGTCAGGGAGCGCAGGTGGTGCCGGGTGCTGCAGTGCGAGGCGCATGTCGCAGTGGAAGGTGCTGCCGACACCGGCCTCGCTCTCGACCCGAATATGGCCGCCCATCAACGCCGTCAGGCGCTTGCAGATGGCGAGTCCAAGCCCGGTGCCACCGAAGCGCCGGGTGGTGGAGTCGTCGACTTGATGGAACGGCTTGAAGAGCTCGTCGCTTGCGTGCTCGCCGAGGCCAATGCCCGTATCGCTCACTGAGCACTGCAGTGCGATCGCGCCGCTGCCCTGCGCGGCCGCGCGGATGCGCACCAGCACCCCGCCCTGCTCGGTGAACTTAAGCGCGTTGCTGATCAGGTTGAGCAGGATCTGTGAGAGCCGCTGCGGATCGCCGATGAGCGCCGCGGGCAGCGGCGGTGGCGCATCGAGGTGCAGCGTCAGGCCCTTGTCCTCGGCTTTGGGCCTGAGCTTATTGTCCAGGGTCTCCAGCATCTCTTCCAGCCGGAAGGGCTCGGCCCGCAAGGTGAGGTGACCGGCCTCCAGACGCGAGAGATCGAGGATGTTATTGATGATCGCCAGCAGCTCGTTGGCGGACTGGTGTGCGCCGCGCACATACTCCCGCATCGGCGCCTGCGGCGCGGCGCCGAGGGCCAGGTGCGTCATGCCGATGATGGCGTTGATGGGCGTGCGCAGCTCATGGCTCATGTTGGCCAGGAAGGCGGACTTGGCCCGGCTCGCCGCTTGCGCCTGATCGCGTGCGCGCTGTAGCTCCTGGGTGCGGGCGTGCAACGCCTGCTCGGCCTGACGGCGGGCACGCAGGTCGCGGATCGTCGCCACCACATGCGGGCGGTCTTTACGCGTGACCCGCGCCAGGCGGATCTCCACCGGGAGCACTTCCCCGGACTTCGCCAGCGCCGTCAGCTCCCGGCCTGCGCCCATCCGCCGCGCCTGGGGGGCATCTGCGAAGTGTTTGCGATGGGCCGCATGTGCGTCGCGCAGCGCCGCCGGCACCAGGACCTCCACGGGCTTGCGTGCCAGCTCGAAACGGCTGTAGCCCAGCAGCTGCTCGGCGGTGCGGTTCAACACCACGATGCGCCCGGCTGCGTTGCACAGCACGATGGCATCCGGGTCCGCCTCGAAGATGTCCCGCCATTGCTGCTCGCCACGTTGCAGGCGCTGCTCGGCGCGCTGCAGCCGTGCCCGCAGATCCTGCCAGCGCCGGCGTAAGCGCAGCCCCTGCCAGCAGCCGAGCCCCGCCAACGCGGCGGCTGTCAGGGCCAGGCCATGCGCCGTTGTGGTCTCAGGGGTTGCTGCGGCGACGCCGGCTGGAGTCAGGGCAATGACGGTGAGCAGGGTGCCGGTGTCGGCTGGCCGCGGCCGGCGCCACTGCAGCGCGGGGCCGCCGACGGCCCTCCTTGGCCGGACGCGGGGGCTCAATGCTCGCCCGCTTCCTCGGTGATGATGAGCTCGGGGTAGAAGGTCTTGTCCGGCTCCTGGGCGGCGAGCTCGTGGGCCTTGGCTTCGGCCTCGCCGTAGGTCATTTCGCCCTCGAGATGCCCCTTCTCGAACTTCGCCTTGCTACGCCAGCCGACCCGGTAGCCGGGATCAGCGGTACGCTTCCACAGTGGATCACCCTTGGTTTTCAAGACCGTTGCCATTGGTCGGTTCCTCGTCGATTGATCGTCTTGTTACGGTAGTCGACCCGGGCAACGGTGCGCCCGGGTCCGATGGGTGGCGTGCCGCCCCGAAGCCGGAGAACGTAGCGGGTGCCGTCGTGGGCTCACACACAGCCGGTGGGTTTGGGCAGGCCCCCCCATTTACAGATAAGCTTCATCGGCCCCTTTTTGAAGATACCGTACAGCTCCTTGGTGCTCACGCCCTGCTTTTTGGCGAAGATGCGGATGGGTGGCACCACGCCGTCGTTGTCGTACATGGCGCGGGCTTCGCGGATGAAGTTCATCACCTGATCGTTCATCTCGAACTCGTCCGCTGCGGCGAGCTCCCGGGCCAGATCTTCGTTCCAGTCGTCGCGGTTGACGAGGAAGCCCTCGCCGTCGACGGCTACGCTGACTGCCATGGCAATACCTCTTTACGGCTATGGTTTGCATGCGCGGCGGCGGCAGCGCCGCATTGCCCCGCGGTGATTAGGGTTGCGGTGGACGGATTCTACCCTTGCTCAAGTGAGGTAATGACCCGGCCGCAGTGGCGGTGGTCGGGCTGTCTGGCCCGGCTGCATGACGCCACGCCCGAGGTGGTCACGCGAGCGCGTCGTGGGGCGCCGGTGTCTGGCTGGTCTCAGCCGCGCGCGGCGCGCACCGCCTCGAGCACGCCGTCCCACAAGCGGATACGCGCGCAGACCGCCTCTTCGGCGGCGGCGGCGGCTTCTTCCAGGCGCTTGTCGTCATCGCCGCAGAGGTGTTCCAGCAGCCGTAAAGACAGCGGCCCGTGGAAATCCTCGTCCAAATGGACATGGCGGCTCAAATAGTAGTGGAAGATGGGCGCGTCGTCGGCACCGACGCCGGCGTCGGCGAGCAAACGACGGAACATGTCGGGAATGATGCGCTCGCGGCCTACGGCCAGTGCGGCGGCGGCGGCGTGCGGCTTGTCCTCGCGAATGAAGCAGAATGTGGTTTCGGTGAAGTAGCGCGCCGGCATCGGTGTGGTATCGGCGTACAGGGCGGCGTCGAGGCCGTCGCGTCCGACGCGCTCGAGGAAGCGCTGCGGTGCGTCGGCATCGGCGCCCACTTCCGCCATGGCCCGCAGGTAGAGTTGGAAATGGCTGCTGTACTCCGTGCCCGCCGCGCCCGCACGGGCATCGGATTCCTCTTCCAGCACCAGTTGGTTGATGAAGTAGGCCACAGTCGGATCCGCCGGCGGCATCCAGGGCGTGGTGGTGGGGGCGACGGTGCGCTGCAGGTACTTGATCAGCGACATGAAGTCCCACACGGCGTAGACGTGGTGGGACATGAACACCCGCAGGTCGGCGAGGTCTGTGACCTGTGCATAGACCGGATGCGCATTCAGCGCGCGTTGCAGGTCTTCGATGGGTGCGAGGTCCGGAATGGCCATGCTGCTGTCCTCGTGTTGTGGTGATCGGCCCATGGATGGTGCTTCCGTGCGCCGACAATGGGGTCGCGGCGCGGCCGCCGCCAATGCCGCGGCGGCATGCCATCAGCCATCTTGCGCGGTACGTCGATCTCAGTTCAAGCGGAACACGATGGGCACCCGCACCGTCCATTGCTCGCGGCCGATGACCGCCGGGATGGGCTCGAAGCGTGCGAGGCGGCGGACCGTGCGCTCGGCGGCGTCGTCCAGGCCCGCGGCGCCGGCGCTGTGGCTCACGCGAATGCCGCTGAAGCCGCCGTCGGCGGCGATGGTGAATTGCACGCGTGCGGTACCCTCGAGGCCGCGGCGCCTCGCCGTAGGGGGGTAGTGTCGCTCGCGTGCCAGTGCCCGGCGCAGGGCCGCGAGATAGCGACGCTCGGCTAGCCCGCGGGCGGCGGACCCGGCGGCCGCCGCGCTGCGGTTGGCGCCGCCGGGGGCTTCTGCGGTTGTGGTTGGTGTCACCGCATCCGCGCCGCCGGCGCGCGGGCGAGGCGGTGCTGGCGTCGCCGCAGTCGCCGCAGCCTCGCGCTGCGCATCCGCACGGCTGCGGGCGGCGGCGATCTCGGCGTCCAGCGCGGCGAGGCCCGTCAGCGCGCTGGCATCGTCGTCTGCGGCGGCGATCTCGGCGTCCAATGCCGCGAGCCCTGCGCGTTCCGGACCGGCGTCTCTGTCGCCGCCGCGCTGCCCGCTGGCGTCGTGCTGTGACGCGGCAGACCGCTGTATCTTCGATGGGCGACTCGCCGGCGCCGGCTCAGGTCTGCGTGCGGCGCTCGACGCCGCCGCCGCGGCAGCC
The DNA here is from genome assembly GCF_913062725.1 of uncultured Thiohalocapsa sp. Taxonomy (GTDB): domain Bacteria; phylum Pseudomonadota; class Gammaproteobacteria; order Chromatiales; family Chromatiaceae; genus Thiohalocapsa. The sequence goes on along the minus strand of NZ_CAJXWY010000009.1, from coordinate 54,230 downwards.
GCCGGCCGTGCCCGTGTCTCCGATGGCGCCGGCGGCACCGTCGTGGCCGCCCTCGCGGGCGTCTCGGCGCGCGTCTTGTCTGCTGCCGGGGCGCCGGGCGGTTGCTCGATGGTCTCTGCGGCGGTTTGGGTATGCATCGCCGCCGCCGCATCCGCGGGCCTGGGCGTTGGGGCAGCAGCGGGGGCGGCCGCCGCCGTGTCGCTGCGGTCCGTCCGCTCGGCTGCCGCCGTGGTCGTCGACGGCGCCGGCGTGCCGGGCGTCGCCGTTGGGACTGCGGTCCCGATGATCTGCAGGGCCATCGCCCCCGCCGCAGCCGCGCCGGCCGGCGGCCATTGCAGTCGTTGCAGCGCGAGCAGCAGGCCAGCATGGACGAGGCACGAGAGCAGTGCGGCCAACAACCAGACCCGGCGCCGGCGTTGTGCGCCGCCGCCCCCGCGCGCCGGCGCCGGGCGACGTGACCGGCGTCGCGGTGGCGATGGCAGCCGCCGCGGGCCCGGCGCCCGCCGCGGCGGAGCCGGGCCCGCGGCGGGCGCTGGGCGGACCATGTTGTATCGTCCCCGCTCGCCGATGGCGGCGGGGCTGCGCTCGGGGGCATTCACGTTAGACTGATCGGGGCATGCCCGCGCGCCATTGGGCTGCGGCGGGCGGGGGCGTTGGTGCGGGGCCGGAGTGGTCTGCGCGCCCGCGCTCGGGCGGTGACGCCAGCCCGCATGTGGGCGGTCCTCAGTGCTGCAGTCTACAGGGATAGGGCCGGCATTGCAGTGGACATGGCCGCAGGGCCGGCGCATCGCCTGCGTCCGGTGGCCGCGGCCCTTGCGGTTGTGCCGGACCTGGGATGCGGGCGTGCGCGGGCGATGCGTTGCGCCGGCCTTGCATGGGTGCGCGGCAGCGGTGCCGCTTGTCCACACCGTCCAATGCGGCCCGCGGCGGCGTCAGACGCCGTCGGCCCGCGGCGTTGCGGCCTTGGCGGGGCCGGCATGTATAGTACGGCATCGGCGAGCGATTGCCGATGCCGTGAGCGCCATGTGCGCAATGGCCTGTGACCGCAGGCGGGGGCCGCGGTGACCGTCTGCGACAGTCGAATATCGTTGTATCAGGGGGCATGGCGTGGAACAGATTTCCGAAGTCATTGGAGTCGTCAACGGCCTCGTTTGGGGGCCGCCGATGCTGGTGCTGATTCTGGGCACCGGCCTGTACCTCACCGCTGGACTCGGCTTGCTGCCTTTGCGCAAGCTGGGCTTCGGCTTCCGCATGCTCTGGACCGGGCGTGCCCGGCAGGGGCAGGGGGACATTACGCCGTTCAATGCGCTGGCGACATCGCTGTCGGCCACCATCGGCACGGGCAACATCGCCGGCGTTGGCACGGCCATCGCCATCGGTGGTCCCGGCGCGCTGTTCTGGATGTGGATCACGGCCCTGGTGGGCATGGCCACCAAGTACGCCGAAGCCGTGCTCGCCGTGCGCTATCGCGAAGTGGACGAGAACAACAACCACGTCGGTGGGCCCATGTACTACATCCGCAACGGGCTCGGTAAGCACTGGCTGTGGCTGGCGACCCTGTTCGCCATCTTCGGCGCGTTGGCGGGCTTTGGCATCGGCAATACCGTCCAGGCCAACTCGGTGGCGGATGCGCTGGATGCCAAGTTCGGCGTGCCGGTGTGGATGACGGGCGTGGGACTCGCCGTGCTGGTGGGCCTGGTGCTCATTGGCGGTATCCGCTGGATCGCCCAGGTGGCCGGCAAGCTCGTGCCGTTCATGGCCATGTTGTATCTGCTGGCGGGTCTCGTCGTGCTGGGGCTCAACATCAGCGAGGTGCCGGCGGCCTTCATGACCATTGTGCAGGACGCCTTCACGCCGACGGCACAGGTGGGCGGTTTCGCCGGTGCCGGGGTCATGCTGGCGATTCAGATGGGTGTGGCCCGGGGCATCTTCTCCAACGAGGCGGGCCTCGGCAGTGCGCCCATCGCGCACGCCGCCGCCGAGACGGACAGCCCGGTGCGCCAGGGCGCCATCGCCATGCTCGGCACCTTCATCGATACCATCATCATCTGCAGCATCACCGGCCTGGTCATCGTCATCTCCGGTGCCTGGCAGTCGGGAGAAAACGGTGCGGCGCTGTCCGCCATGGCCTTCGGCGATGAGCTGCCAGGCGCCGGCGCTTATGTGGTGGCGCTGGGGCTCGCGTTGTTTGCTTACACCACCATTTTGGGCTGGAGCGTCTACGGCGAGCGCTGCGTGGAGTACCTGCTCGGCGTGCGCGCCATCATCCCCTTCCGCGTGCTGTGGGTGGCCGCCCTGCCGCTGGGTGCAATGGTGCATCTGGACTTCGTCTGGCTGGTCGCGGACACCCTGAACGCCATGATGGCCATTCCGAACCTCATCGCGCTGCTGTTGCTGAGCCCTGTGGTGTTCAAGATCTCGAAGGAGTTCTTCGCGGCGCAGAAGGCGCAGCGGGCAGCGGCCTAGGGCCGACGGCCCGCCGGCGGCGGCTGCGCCGGTGCACAGTTCGGGTCGTTGCGGCGCCGGGATGGCGCCCCGGGCCGCGGTGGCGCCAAGGCCGGCTCAGCCCTGGGTCTTGGCGCCGCCCATGCACTGTGGCGACTCGGGCGCCCGACCGCCACCCTTCTCGAACCACTCGTCCGGCGTCCAGGCGTGGATGGCGAGCGCGTGCATGCCACCGTCGAGCTCCTCGCGGAGCAGGGCATTGACGCGCCGATGGCGGCCGATGCGCTTGTCGCCGGCGAACGCATCGCTGACCACGAGCACCTTGAAATGGGACTCGGCGCCTGCCGGCACATTGTGCATGTGGCTCTCGTCCGTGACTTCCAGGTGCATTGGGGTCAGGGCGCCGGTCAGGGCTTGCTCGATACGTGCTTTTCTGTTCATGTCGGCTCTCGGTTGGTTGTGTGGGTCGACGCTGGCGCCAGCCTCGCCAACCTGTCGGCAATTGCGTGCCGCCGGCGTCCGCATCAAGCGTCGCCGCCGCTTCGCATTCCCGGCCAACGGGCCCAATGTCCGACGGAGTGCAAGCAGTGAGGGCCGTAGCCTGCAATGACTCCCATCGACCTTTTCCCCTGCGTTTGTTGTGGGCACCTGGTGCACGACCAGCTGCCAGGCTCCCATCAGGTGTGCCCCATCTGCGGCTGGGAGGACGACCTCTCGCAGCTGCGCTTTCCAGAGATGCCGGGCAGCGCCAACACCGTGAGCCTGACGAAGGCGCAGCGCAACTATCAGGACTATGGCGCCTCCGAGCGTCGTAACCGCGGCCAGACCCGGGCACCGCTGGAGGGCGAGCCACGCGAGCCGCAATGGCGGCCGGTGGACCCGGCGCGGGACAACATCGAGCACCCGCAGCGCGGCACCGCCTATGCCGACTCCTATCCCTGGCCCGACACCACGGTGCTCTATTACTGGCGCAGCAGCTTTTGGCGCCGCTTCGCCAGCTGAATTGCTGCGTCTGCGAAAAATCAATAGCTAAAATTTAGCTGATTGTCTTCTCAAATATTTGTAAGGGCCTTAGTGTTCTGCACCAAGACCGAGCGACTCGGTCAAGAAACGCCCGTTGCCTGTGCCTGACCGCCCGCGCAGCAGGGTCCGCGCACCACCACGGACTCCAAGGCAACCATGAACCCTGAGGTTTCCAACATGCAGAACACGCCTTCTCGTCAGGATCAGATTCGCGCCCTGGAACAGGACTGGGCCGAGAACCCCCGTTGGACCGATGTGCAGCGCGTCTATGGCGCCGCCGACGTGGTGCGCCTGCGCGGCTCGGTGCAGCCCGAGCACACGTACGCCCGTAGGGGTGCCGAAAAGCTGTGGGGGCTCATCCACGGCGATGCGAAAAAGGGCTATGTCAACTGCATGGGCGCCATCACCGGCGGCCAGGCCATGCAGCAGGCGAAGGCGGGCATCGAGGCCATTTACCTGTCCGGCTGGCAGGTGGCCGCGGACGGTAACACCTCCGAGACCATGTACCCGGACCAGTCCCTGTACGCCTACGACTCGGTGCCGACCATGGTTCGGCGCATCAACAACGCCTTCAAGCGCGCCGACGAGATCCAGTGGTCCAAGGAGATCGGCCCCGGAGACGCCGGCTACGTCGACTATTTCCTGCCCATCGTGGCGGATGCCGAGGCGGGCTTCGGCGGCGTGCTGAACGCGTTCGAGCTGATGAAGAACATGATCGCCGCCGGCGCCGCCGGTGTGCATTTCGAAGACCAGCTCGCGGCGGTGAAGAAGTGCGGTCACATGGGCGGCAAGGTGCTCGTGCCCACCGCCGAGGCGGTGCAGAAGCTGGTCGCCGCGCGTCTGGCCGCGGACGTGATGGGTGTGCCCACCCTGGTGCTGGCGCGCACCGACGCCGAGGCGGCGAATCTGCTCACCTCCGACGTCGACGACAACGACCGCCCCTTCCTCACCGGTGAGCGCACCGCCGAGGGCTTCTACCGGGTCAACAACGGCCTGGAGCAGGCCATCAGCCGGGGGCTGGCCTACGCACCCTTCGCCGACCTGGTGTGGTGCGAGACGGGCACGCCGGACCTGGGGTTTGCGCGGGAGTTCGCCCAGGCGGTGCTCGAGCAGAACCCCAACAAGCTGCTGGCCTACAATTGCTCGCCGTCCTTCAACTGGAAGAAGAACCTGGATGACGTGACCATCGCCAAGTTCCAGGACGAGCTGGCGGACATGGGCTACAAGTACCAGTTCATCACCCTCGCCGGCATCCATAACATGTGGTTCAACATGTTCGATCTCGCCTACGACTACGCCCGCGGCGAGGGCATGAAGCACTACGTCGAGAAGGTGCAGCAGCCGGAGTTCGATGCCCGCGACAAGGGCTACACCTTCGTCAGCCATCAGCAGGAAGTGGGCGCCGGCTACTTCGACGATGTCACCACCACCATTCAGGGCGGCGTGTCCTCGGTGACGGCGCTGACGGGCTCGACGGAAGAGGCGCAGTTCTGAGCGCAGCGGGGGTTGCGTGCGGCGCCCCCGCGCACCGCCCCCGGTGCACCGCAGCATTCATGCGGTCGGCGCCGCACCGCAGGCGCCGGGCAACAGCCAGCAGTCACGCCTCCCCTCTGCGGGTCACTCGCCGCGCCGGGGTCCGGCGCCACATCGAGACATCCGGATGCCCGATCTATCCACCGCCGATCTCTACGACCGCCACGGCGATGCGCTGCGTGTCTGCCAGCCGCACCTGCGCGACTTCGGCGGGCGTATCGCCTTCGCCGGCGAAGCCGTCACCGTCAAGTGCTTCGAGGACAATACCCGCATCAAGGAGGCGCTCGCGCAGCCCGGCGCCGGTCGGGTGCTGGTGGCGGACTGTGGCGGTTCGCTGCGCTGCGCCATGCTCGGCGATCTCATCGCTGCCAGCGCCGTCGAGCACGGCTGGGCCGGGGTCGTCCTCAGCGGTTGTGTCCGCGACACCGCCGCGCTCGCCCGCATGGACCTCGGCGTCAAGGCGCTGGCCAGCACCCCGCGCAAGAGCACGCGCCGGGGCGAGGGCCAGCGGGATCTGCCGGTGGAGATCGCAGGCGTGTCGGTAACGCCCGGTGATTGGGTGTACGCTGACGCCGACGGCGTGCTGATCGCCCCGCAGCGGCTGATCTGAAGCCGCCTTCACGGGTGAGTCATCGAGGATTGATCGGATGCCAGCCCCGACCGCCAACCACCATCTGCTGCACCGCCTGTGCATGCCAAACGGTGGCGCCCTCACGTCGGCCCTGCTCGGTGGGCGCCTCCCGGCGCACGCCCCGCCCGACGCATCCGCGCCGCACACCAGCGACAGCCATGCCCACGGCACCGCGCGCGATGGCGTCGCCGGCACCGACCCATCCCGCCGGGTGGCGCGCCGATAAATGGCCTGGCTCGAAGCCAAGCAGATCGCCGAGGCCATCCTCGATGGCTTCGAGCGCCACTACCGGCTGTTCCGCGCCATCACCGCCGACGCGCGGCTGCATTTCGAGCAGGCGGACTGGGCGGCGGCGCAGGGCTGCGCGCGCGAGCGCATCGACTTCTACGACTGCCGGGTCGGCGAAACCGTCGCCGTGCTGCGCCGGGAATTCCATTTGCGCACCGCCGACGACAACCTCTGGCGACGGGTCAAGGTGGAGTATTCGCGGCTGCTGCCCCAGCACCGCCAGCCGGAACTGGCCGAGACCTTCTACAACTCCGTGTTCTGTCGGCTGTTCGACCGCCGCTACTACAACAACGCTTACATCTTCGTCTGGCCTATGCTCTCCACCGAGCACCTGGAGGCGGAGGTGCCCATCTTCCGGCCCTACTATCCAGATCGCCACGGGTTCGCCGCCGTCATCGCCGATGTCCTGCGCGACATGGACTTCGCGCTACCGTTTCGGGATCGCCGCCGCGACGTGCGCAATCTCATGAACGCCATCCGCGAGCGCTTCCCAGCCAACCGCGCCCGGCACCAGAACTTCCAATTGGCGGTGCTCTCGACGCCGTTCTTTCGCAACAAGGCGGCATACATCATCGGCAAGGCCATCAACGGCGCCCAGCAAATCCCCTTCGCGGTACCGATTCTGAACGATGAGCAAGGCGGGCTCTACGTGGACGCACTGCTGGCCGGCGCCGATGAGCTGGCCAATGTGTTCAGCTTTTCACGCGCCTATTTCCTGGTGGACACCGAGGTGCCGGCGGCGGTGGTGGAGTTCCTGCGCCCGCTTATGCCGCACAAGTCCAAGGCGGAACTCTACACGGCCATCGGCCTGCAGAAGTTCGGTAAGGCCGAGTTCTATCGGGATTTCCTCAAGCATCTGCGCTATTCGTCGGATCAGTTCGTCGTCGCCCCCGGCATCCGCGGCATGGTGATGTGCGTGTTCACGCTGCCGTCGTTCCCGTTCGTGTTCAAGGTCATCAAGGACCGCTTCCCGCCGCCGAAGGAGATGACTCCCGAGCAGGTGATGGACAAATACCGGCTGGTGAAGCTGCACGACCGCGTCGGACGCATGGCGGACTCCTGGGAGTATTCCCATGTCGCCTTCCCGCGGGCGCGCTTTTCCGACGAGCTCATTGCCCTGCTGCGCCAGGAGTGCGCCGGCAGCATGACGGTGGAGGGCGATCGGGTGATCGTGAAGCACCTCTACATCGAGCGGCGCATGTCGCCGCTGAACCTCTTTCTGGCCAGCGCCGACGACGAGGACATCACCCATGCCGCACGGGAATATGGCGATGCCATCAAGCAGCTTGCGGCGGCCAACATCTTTCCGGGCGACTTTCTGTTCAAGAACTTCGGCGTCACCCGCCAGGGCCGGGTGGTGTTCTACGACTACGACGAGCTCTGCTATCTGACCGAGTGCAACTTCCGCGATATCCCCGAGGCGCCGTTCCCGGAGATGGAGCTGGCGGAGGAGCCGTGGTACACGGCGGGCCCCGCTGACGTCTTCCCCGAGGAGTTCGCCACCTTTCTCCTCACCGAGCCCCGCTTCCGCAAGGCCTTTCACGCCTGCCATGCCGAGATCTTCGAGCCGGCCTGGTGGCGTGAGTGCCAGGGCGCCATCCGTACGGGCGCCATGGTGGATGTGTTTCCGTATCCCGGCGCACGGCGTTTCGGGGCGCCGTCGGACACCACCGGCGCACAGGCGTCATGTGATTAAGGCGCGCGCTGGCAGTATGGCCCCTGCGCGCTTGTGGGTGGCTATGCGTCGGGTTGGCGTGAGCCTCAACAGGCCGCCGGGCCGGACACCCCCACGCCCGGGTCAGTCGCAGGCGATGTCGAGGGCGATCATCCCCTCTTCGAGATAATCCGACACCATCGGGTGCGCGAGCACATACTCGTCGGCGCGGATGCTGTAGTCGCCGATGGCGTCGTCCACGGCCTGCTCCCACTCGTCGGCGCTGTAGTCACCACGCCCCACCCACATCAGGGCCACCAACTCGGCGCGCTGGCGCTCCGAGAGGTCGTGGACGATACTGCGGAATTCGCCGACGTTGTAATCGCCACCGTGGTCGGCGAGCATCTGCAGCGCCCAGTCCTCGGATGAGCTCTCGCCTTCCTGCGGGATGCAGACGGCCTCCTTGGCCTGGAACTCCCTGGCCAGGGCGATCAGGCTGCAAAGTGTTTCGTGCCGGATGTGCATGCGCACGGGCGCCTCCTCAGGAGCTGTTCTGATCCGCGGGGCGTCGGCGGAGCTGCCGGCAGCCGCCATCGGCACCGGCCGCATCACCCCTTACTTGTTGAGTCTACTACGGTGTCATGACATGGGCGGCTGACGGAGAACAACGGAAGTGCCGACGCCGGTGCGGCGCTGGAATGCTTGGACTGTCCCGTTGTCCCACACGACACGATCACCGCAACCAGACCAACCCACCCACACGCGCGCATGACCGCCTTCGCCGCCGACACCGACCCCCGCGCCGACGAAGTGCTCTTCCTGCCCCTCGGCGGCACGGGGGAGATCGGCATGAACCTGAACCTCTATGGCCACGACGGCCATTGGCTCATCGTCGACATCGGCATCACCTTCGGCGGCGACGCCTTCCCGGACTACGACGTCCTCATGGCGGATCCGGCCTTCATCGCCAGTCGCCGCCAGCGCCTCGCCGGCATCGTGCTCACCCACGCCCACGAGGACCACGTCGGCGCCATCGCCCATCTGTGGAAGCGGCTCAAATGCCCGGTCTACGCCACGCCATTCACCGCCGCCATCGCCCGCCACAAGCTCGCCCGCGCCGGCCTCGACGACGTGCCGGTGCACGCGCTGCCGTTGGGGGCGCGCTTCGAAGCGGGCCCCTTCCATGTCGAGTACATCGGCATGACCCACAGCATCCCCGAGCCCAATGCGGTGCTCATCAGCACCCCGGCCGGGGCGGTGTTCCACACCGGTGACTGGAAGCTGGACGACGGACCCGTCATCGGCGCGTGCTACGACGTCAAGCGCCTGCGCCGGCTGCGCCGCGAGCCGGTGCTGGCCATGGTGTGCGATTCCACCAACGCCGTGGTGCCCGGCAGCACGGGCTCCGAGGCCGGGCTGCTCGCGCCGCTGACAGACATCGTCGACGCCGCCGTCGGTCGCGTGGTGGTGACGTCCTTCGCCAGCAATGTCGCGCGACTGGTGACCCTGGCGCGGGTCGCCGACGCCACCGGTCGGCGCTTCGGTGTCATCGGTCAGGCCATGGAGCGGATGGTGGCCGTGGCCCGCGCCACCGGCCATTGGCCGGCGGACCTGCCCGAGCTGGTGGACGCCCGCCATCTGGGCTATCTGCCGCGGGAGGAGGTGCTGGCGGCCTGTACCGGCAGCCAGGGCGAGCCGCGCTCGGCCCTGGCACGCATGGCCGCGGACAGCCATCGGGATATCCTGCTGGACCCGGGCGACACCATCGTTTTCTCCTCCAAGCTTATCCCGGGCAACGAGCGCCCGGTGCAGCAGGTACAAGCCCGGTTGCGGGCGCTGGGCTGCGCGCTGGTCACCGATGCCGATGCCCATGTCCATGTCTCCGGCCACCCGGCGGCGGAGGACCTGAAGCGGCTGTATGATTGGGTGCAGCCGCCGGCGGTGGTGCCCACCCACGGTACGCCCCGGCACCTGCGCACCAATGCGGACATCGCCCGCGGCTGCCATGTGCCCCGCGTCGCCGTCATCGGCAATGGTGATATCTGCCGCCTCACCGGCGATGGCCCGCAGGTGCTGGGCCAAGTGCCCACGGGGCGCCTGGCGCTGGACACCGACGGTCGCCTGGCACCGGTGCCGCCGGACATACTCGCCGAGATGCGCGCGGCGGTCTGCTAACCACGGAGGACAAGATCCATGCGCCCCTGCCAGCGACAGTTCCGGCTCCAAGCCCAGCCCCCAACCCTGCCCCCAACCCAGCGCAAGACCCAGCGCAAGACCCGGCCCCGGACACTGCTCTGGTGCTTCTCGGCGGCGCTGCTGGCAACCGTCGTGGCCGTAGGCTGTGCCACGGCCCCCGAGACCGGCCGCAGCCAGCTCATCCTCATGAGTCCGGCACAGGAGGCCGAGATGGGGCTCAAGGCCTTCACGCAGCTCAAGCGGGAGAAGCCGTCCATCAAAAGTGGCAAGAACGCCGACATGATACGGCGGGTCGGTCGGCGTATCGCCAAGGTGGCGCCGGTGGAGTATGCCGATTGGGAGTTCGTCCTGTTCGAGGACGACACGCCCAACGCCTTCGCACTGCCGGGCGGCAAGGTGGGCGTCAACAGCGGCATCCTCGAGATCACCAAGACCGAAGCCGGCCTGGCCACGGTGCTCGCCCACGAGGTGGGGCATGTGGTGGCCCGTCACGGCGCCGAGCGGGCTTCCCAGACCCTGGGGCTGCAGGCGCTGGGTGTCATCGCCGATGTGGCACTGGCGCAGAACGCCCCCGGTGCCCGCCAGGGCGTCATGCAGGCCTACGGGATTGGCGCCCAGGTGGGCGTGCTGCTGCCTTACTCCCGGGTGCACGAGCTGGAGGCGGACGAGCTGGGACTGGTCTACATGGCCCGCGCCGGCTATGACCCGCGCGAGGCCATCGCCTTCTGGGAGCGCTTCCAGGCCTACAACCGCAAGCAGGGCGGCGGCAAACCGCCGGAGTTCCTGAGCACCCATCCGCTGGATGACCGGCGCATCGCCGAGCTGCGCGCCCTGCTGCCGCGGGCCCAGGCGGAATACGCCAGGGCCAGCAACGCCTGATGGATGCGCGCTGCACCCGACCCAGGCGGTGGCACTGATGCGCCCCATGCTCACACGGGCGCTGCCCTGGCTGGCGGTGGCACTGATCGCCCTCAGTGCCTGGAAGCTCTGGCCGACAGCCGATGTGGCCAGTCCCCAACTGCTGGACCCGGCGGCGCTCGCCGCGGCCCTGCCGGCGACTGACGGCTTCGCGGTGCCGGAGGCGGGCGCCGACTGGCGCCCTGAGCTGCCGCAGGATCTGGGGCCGCACCCCGCCTTTCGGACCGAGCTCTGGGACCTGAGCGGCCAGTTACGCGCCGACGATGGCCGCCGCTACGGTCTGCACCTCACGCTGGTGCGTCTGGGGCTGCGCCCACCCGGCGGCGACGGCGGGCGTGCCTCTGGGCTGGCCGCCGACGGGCTGCTGCTCGGGCGCTTCGTGCTGGTGCCGGAGAACGGCGCCCCCGTGCGCGCGCAGCGAGCCAGCCGCGTGGCCGCCGGGCTCGCCGGCGCCGCCGCGGACCCGCCCGTGGTCTGGCTGGAGGATTGGCGCTTGCTGCTGGGCAGCTCTGTGAGCGGATTCGACGGCGCGTCCGAAGGCGCTCCGGCGGCCGCCCGGCTTGATGTGCGCGATGGTGTGCCAACGGCCATACCCGGCCGGCTCGCCTTGGTCGCCGATGGCACCCGCCTGGAGCTGACCCTGACCGCACAGAAGCCCGTGATCACACCCGCCGCGCAGCTGCTCGACGGCGGCGCCGCCGGCGTCGCCGGGCAGGGCGGCGGGCCCGCCCTGCGCTGGCTCGCCGAGCCCAGGCTTGCGCTGAGCGGCCGGCTCCAACACCAGGGTGCCGAGATCCCCGTCAGCGGCAGCGCCTGGCTGGACCATGTCTGGGGCGCGGCCGGTGCCGGTGCCGGCCTCGCCGGCACCCGCGGTCAGCTGGCCCTGAACCGCTTTCTGCTGCAGCTGGACGACGGCAGTGAGCTGCTATGCCTGCATCTCCGACGCCGTGCCGGCGGCGGCACACCCATTCCCACCTGCCTGCTCATCGCCGCCGACGGCGCCACCCGGGTGCTGCGGCGCCGGGCGCTGACGCTGACGCCCACGGCTGCCGTCTGGCGCAGCGCCGACGGCGTCGCCACCTATCCCGTCGGCTGGCGGTTGGTGGCGCCGGGGCTGGATTTGTCGCTGGACATCAGCGCGCTGCACCCGGCGCAGGAGCTTGAGCTCGGCGAGCGGCTCTGGAGCGGCGCCATCACCGTGGAAGGCGCGCGCGCAGGCCGGCCCGTCAGCGGAGGCGGGCGCATGGACCTCAGTGGCTACGCCGCCGACGGCTGATCGCCAGCCCGGGCTGGCGCCGGCGCTGGCCGCGGCGATGCAGACGCCCCGGAACCATCGCCGCCCCGCGTCTGTCACGACGGACACCACGCCGGTCTCGACGGGCATGCCAATCGGTGCCCATTTATGTTGCGATAACGGCCGACGCGGGCGGCGCCGTGTTGCGCATAGACCCGCCGGCCCATGACCCCCCCAGCCCATGCCACGCCAGCCCATGCCACGCCAGCCCATGCCACACCAGAGCAGTCCGCTTGCGTCAGCGCTGATGCGCACACCGTCCACACCCCGCCCGCCCGGCGCCGCCCTGGTGCGCATTGTTCGGGGACGTCCCTGGCTCGCCGCCGGCGTCCTGGCGCTCGCCCTCGCCGGCTGCGGCGAGCCGCCGCCGGCAGTGGTCATCGCCGAGCCCGGCGCAATCCCGCCCGCCGCGCAGCGCCCCGGCGATCCCCAGGTGGGGCGACAAGCGCTGCTGAATCGCGCCGTGGTCACTTGCGGGCTGCCCGTCAGCGCCTACGTCGCCAGCACCGGCGCGCCGGCACCGGCCTACGAGCTGCCGGGCCGCGAGGGCCGCAATGCCGAGCTGCCCTACCAGCTCACGGCCCACACCACCGACGGCGGCGTCGAGCTGGTCACCAGCAACTGTCTCGGCTGCCATGCCGCCCCCCTCAACGGCGAGTTGGTGATCGGCCTGGGCAACGAATTCCTGGACTTCACCCGCGATCCCGTCATGGCCGTAGAGGCCGCCGGCGCCTACGTCGAAGGCGAAGCCGAGACCGCCGCCTGGCGGGACTGGGCGGACCGGATCGCGGCCATCGCCCCCTGGACCATGACCGACACCGTCGGCGCCAATCCGGCCCAGGCCATCACCCTCGCCCTCATGGCCCATCGCGACCCCAAAACCCTCGCCTGGTCGGACGAGCCGCTGATGGACCCGCCGCCCACGGAGGTGCTGCCCGTGAGCGTGCCACCCTGGTGGAACCTGAAGAAGAAGCACGCCGTGTTCTACAACGGCCAGGGCCGGGGCGATCACGTCGGTACCATGATTCTGGCCTCCACCACCTGCACCGACAGCGTCGACGAGGCCCGCGAGATCGACCGCTGGTTCACCGACGTCGCCGCCTATCTGGCCACGCTGGAGGCGCCCGCCTACCCCTGGCCCATCGACCCAGGCCTCGCCGCCGACGGCGAGCGCGTGTTCAACCGCGAGTGCAAGGAATGCCACGGCCGCTACGGCGCCGGCGAGCACTATCCGAACAAGCTGGTGGGCCTGGACGAGGTGGGCACCGATCCCGCCATGGCCGAGGCCGCCGTGGACGATGCCAAAGACTATATCCGCTGGTTCGAGACCTCCTTCTACGGCCGCCACGGCGATGCCGTGCCCGGCCGCGGCTATGTGGCACCACCCCTGGACGGCGTCTGGGCCACGGCGCCCTACCTGCACAATGGCGCCGTCCCCACCATCGCGGCCCTGTTGGACAGCAGCAAGCGCCCCACCTACTGGCGCCACGACGGCGCCGAGCCGGACTACGACCCGGCGGCACTGGGCTGGCGCTATCGGACACTGGACCGGGGTCGGGAGCAGTTCGCGAGCCTGGACGCGCAAAAATGGGTCTACGACACCACCAGGCGCGGCTACGGTAACCAGGGGCACAATTTCGGCGACGAGCTGAGCCCGCCCGAGCGCACCGCGTTGCTGGAATATCTGAAGACACTTTAGCCCACCCCCCAGACGGCGCACGTCGGCGCGCGCAAGGCAGCTACGGCCAGCCGGCGCTTGGCCGACGCGCACCCGGTCACCGTCGAGCCCGTCTCGAGCAACCGCAACAGGAGCCCTCATGCACAAGCAATTCGCAATCACATTGTCGCTTCTCGCCGCCCTCGCGCTGGCGCTACCCGCGACCGCCAGTGACGAGGCCGGACACGAGTACTCGCCCTTCGCCGGCATGCCCCTCATCATGCTGATGCACAACATGCAGTACTACGCGCACAAGCTCGGCCTGTCCGTCGATGCCGCCAACACGGCGCTGGAGGACTTCTATGCCCACGAGCTGGAGGAGGTCATCGACGCCGTCAGCGAGATCCAGGACTACGAGGGCATCCCCATCGCCGAGAACCTGAACAAGACCCTCATGCCCGCCTTCGAGCAGCTGGAGGCCGCCATCGACAAGGGCGGGCGCGAGGCCATCGATGCCGCCTACAACGAGGTCATCATCGGTTGCAACGCCTGTCATGCCGCCTCCGAGCATGGCTATATCCATATCCGTCGCAACCACACCAATCCCTATCCCCAGGACTTCTCCCGCCACGACTGAGCCCGCAGCGGGGCCGGCTTCCAGGCCGGCTCGGCCCCGCCTCCACAGCGTGGGCCGCACCAGCAGTCAGCCGCCGCCCTGCTAAGCTAAAAACAGAGAGGCCGACGGGAATCTGTCACAAACCCTTGCCAGAAGATGCCGGCAGCGCTACCATAGGCGGCTCAGTTGCGGGGTGGAGCAGTCAGGCAGCTCGTCGGGCTCATAACCCGAAGGTCGTAGGTTCAAATCCTGCCCCCGCTACCAAACGCCACAGGGGCCTGCGAGCGAGCTCGCAGGCCCTTTTTTTTTGGGAGGGATTCACCGGGGGCCTGCGCCGGCGCAGACGTAGACGATTTCGGGCAATCAGTTGCTACCCCGGGCATGAGACAACACCATGAGCGACCATTGCGCAGTCACCGGGCGTCATCAGGCGACAACCCCACAGCCGGCCCACCGGCATCAGCGCCGCCGGCGGTGCTTGCCCCCATGGCTACTGCTGGTCTGCTGGGTCTTCGCCACTGTCCCGATGGCCTCGAGCGCCGCCGTGGGCGTCTCCAAGGCTGATCCGGCCGCCGCCCCCGTCTTCGCCCAAGACCGCATCCTGGTGAAATTCAAGCCTTCGGTCACCACCACGCGTGGTGCAGACGTGCTCTCGCGGGCCCGGGCGATCCCCGCCACCCTGTCGGTGCGAGCACGCTACTTCGATACCAACATCGTGTCGGTCCGTGCAGCCACGACCGACATTCCCAACCTGGTCGAGCAGGTCGCGGCCCTGCCGGAGGTGGCGCACGCCGAGCCGGACTATGTGGTGTACGCCAACGGTCGCCCGGACGACACCCATTTCGGCAGCCTCTGGGGCCTTGAGAATATCGGGCAATCGGGCGGCACCGCCGGGGCCGACATCAGCGCCGTGGCGGCCTGGGACCAGGCGACGGGCGATGGCAGCCTCGTCGTCGGCGTGATCGACACCGGTATCGACTACAACCATCCGGATTTGGCCGCCAACATGTGGGTCAACCCCGGCGAGATCGCCGGTAATGGCATCGATGACGACGGCAACGGCTACGTCGATGACGTCCATGGCATCAATGCCATCACCGGATCCGGCGATCCGATGGACGACCATTCCCACGGCACGCACTGCGCCGGCACCATCGGTGCGGTGGGTAACAATGGCCGGGGGGTCGTCGGCGTTGCCTGGGATGTGAAGCTCATGGCGCTCAAGTTTCTGGGGGCGAGCGGCAGCGGCTTCACGTCAGACGCCATCGAAGCCCTGGCCTACGCCACGGACATGAAAAGCAACTACGGCGTCAACATCAGGATCACCAGCAACAGCTGGGGCGGCGGCGGCTACAGCCAAAGCCTGGCCGACGCGATCGCCGCCTCGAATGCCGCCGGTATGCTGTTCGTCGCCGCGGCCGGCAACGACGCTCTGGACAACGATATCAACCCCCACTATCCATCGTCGTATGGGGCTGCCAATGTCATCAGCGTCGCAAGCTCAGACCGCAACGACAACAGCTCCTGGTTTTCCAACTATGGCGCCACCTCCGTTGATCTCGCTGCGCCGGGCAGTGCCATCTACAGCACCGTCCCCGGCGGTGGCTACTCGACCAAGAGCGGAACCTCCATGGCCACACCGCATGTGGCGGGCGCCGCCGCCTTGCTGTGGGGGCATCAGCCCAATCTCAGCGTCGCCGACGTCAAGGCAACCTTGCTGCAGACCGTCGACCCCCTCGATGCGTTTTCAGGCCGTGTGCTGACGGGCGGGCGACTCAACGTGCAGGCCGCGCTGGGTGGCCGCAGCCCGGGTTACCGCATCGCGGCATCGGTCAGCCCGAGTGGTGCAGGCCGCGTCGCCTGTACGCCGAACCCGGTGGAGGCGGGCGCTGACAGCACTTGCACGGCGACGGCGAACGGCGGTTTCAGCTTTGCCAACTGGAGCGGGGATTGCAGCGGTAGCCAGCGCAGTTGTGTGCTGCGAGCGGTCACCGCCGCCAAAGACGTGACGGCGAACTTTACGACCGCAAGCTACACCGTCACCGCCACGGCGGGGGCCAACGGCGGCATCAGCCCGCGCTCGCGCAGCGTGGCCCACGGCAACAGCACCAGCTTCACGGTCACGCCCGACACCGGCTATGGCGCCAGCGTCACCGGCTGCGGCGGCAGTCTCTCTGGCACCACCTATACCACGGGCCCCATCACCGGCGCCTGCACCGTCAGCGCCAGCTTCAGCCTCAACCGCTACAGCATCGTGACCGCGACCGATCCCGTCGGGGCCGGTCGCGTCAACTGCACACCCAATCCGGTGGACCATGGCGGCGACAGCATCTGTACGGCCACCGCCAATGACGGCTACAGCTTCGACACCTGGGGTGGTGACTGCGGCGGCGGCGATCTGCGCTGCACCTTGAGCGGGGTGGTCCGGGAGCAGTCCGTCACCGCAAGCTTCGGCATCGCCAGCGCTCGGATCACCGGGGTCATCACCGACGAAGCAACCGGTCTGCCGCTCGCAGATGCCACCGTCGCCCTCTACCGTTGGAACGACGACAACGCCTGGTGGCGACAGGTCGGGCAACTGCTGGTCGACGCCGACGGCGCCTTCGATGTCCCCGCGCTCGCGGCCGGTACCTACTATCTGCATCTCGACACGACTACCGACCAGTATCTCAGCGAGTACTACGGCGATACCCGCGATTGGCAGCAGAAAACCCAGATCACCCTGGCCCCGGGCGAGCAGATCGCCCTCGCGCCCATCGCCTTGACGCCGCGACCGCTCTACCTGCAAGACCTACGCCTGAGCACCGACTGGCTAGGCCCCGAGGGTGGCACCGTGGCGCTGTCGGGCACCCTGGTCAACACCACCCGCTACAGCGGTCCGGCAACCTATTGGGTCAATCTCGAGCTTTGGGACGAGACCTTCCAGGCCGCCACCAGGCTGACCCTGCACGGGCCACGGGCGATCAGCCTGAGCACTGGCTCCATCCCCTTCAGTATCCCACTCGCGATTCCGGCTCAGACACCTGACGAGCGCTGGTACCGGCTCGAGCTGACGCTCGGGCTCAGCCGCGTGAAGCCGCTCGTCAATGGTGACTTCGGTACAGTCTGGAAAGGCGCCGATGCGCCACCGATCGACCCACTGACGCCCGATGCGGTGGCTAAACGGCGCGCCGTGCGTCTCGACGCTCGGGGGCACGTCCTGGAGACGCGCATCCAACCCTGAGCCGGTGGCTTGTCGGTCAGATCAGGAGAGAGACAGCACGATGTTCAACCCGACGCCCCTTCAGCGGCCCGCCGGTGTCCTCCTCGCCGGCGCGCTCAGCCTCACCAGCGCGCTGACACAAGCCGCAAGTCTCTCGGCGACGGTCACCGACGCCGCCACCGAGCAACCGTTAGCCAACGCCGAGTTGGTCCTCTCGCACTGGCTCCCCGACCAGGCCCGCTGGCGCGTCCTCGGTCGAGCCATCGCGGATGACGGCGGCGAAGCACGCTTCACGGCACTCGAGACGGGCACCTATAGCCTGCAGACCTTCGGTCCGTTTGGGGCGACCAGCAGCTACGACGCCGAGTACTACGACGACACCCGTGACGAGGCGTTGAAGACCGAGTTGTCGCTGTTCGAGGATGAGCATCAGGTCCTGAGCCCGATCGCCCTGTCGACGAAGCCGATCCACCTTCGCGCGCTGCGGCTGACCCCGGTGACCCTGCCGTCCGCTGGCGGCACGGTATCGCTGTCCGGGCAGGTGGTGTCGAGCAAGGCAGCGGCGGAGACGATCAGCTATTGGGTCAACCTCAGTGTCTATGATCCCGCCTTCGATGCCCGCGCTGAGGCGACCCTGCGAGAGCCCGGCAAACTGCGCTTGCCGCCGGGCACCACGCCATTCACGCTCGCCCTCGACATCCCCGCAACCGTGCCCGATGGGCGTTGCTATACCTTCGACCTGACCCTGGGGGCCTCGCCCTTGCAGCCGATAGTCAACGGGCGCTTTGGCGAGGTGTGTAAGGGCCTGGAGCAGCCGGCGCAATGAGACGCTGAGTGCTCGACCGACTTGCCAGGGCAAGGGAGCGCTGCATCGATACCCGAGCCTTTTGATTGGTCTTAGCAATTGATTGAGTTATATCAATTGACCATATCGATCAAGCTCATCACGACAAACAATTTTCCTGGCGAGCTCAGGGGGCTTACCGTGTTGCTCAACCCGCCGATGACGGGCGCAACACAAACCTTACGTACCCGGAGACGAGCCAATGGATCAGACCACCCCATCCGCCCCCGCCATGCCGCGCTTGAATGAGCCGGCACCGGCCTTTGACGCCCCCACCACCCACGGCCGCAAGACCCTGGAGGACTATCGCGGCAAATGGCTGGTGCTGTTCTCCCACCCGGCGGACTTCACGCCGGTGTGCACCACCGAGTTCATCGCCTTCGCCAGGCGCCACGCCGACTTCCAGGCACTGAACTGCGAGCTGCTCGGCCTCTCCATCGACAGCAACTATTCGCACATCGCCTGGGAGCGCAACATCAAGGAGAAGTTCGGCGTCGACATCAGCTTCCCGATCATCGCCGACCTGTCCATGAACGTGGCCAAGGCCTATGGCATGATCCAGCCCGGCGCGAGCGACACCTCAGCGGTGCGGGCCACGTTCATCATCGACCCCGAGGGGATTTTGCGGGCGATGGTCTACTACCCCATGACCAACGGCCGCTCCATCGATGAGTTCGTGCGGCTGGTCAACGCACTGCAGACCTCCGACGCCAATGGCGTTGCCACCCCCGAGGGCTGGCAGCCCGGCGACAAGGTGATCGTGCCGCCGCCGGCGACGGCTGAGCAGGCCGAAGCCCGCGTCAATGAGGGCTACGAGTGCAGCGACTGGTACTTCTGCAAAAAGGCACTGTAATCCGCCGGTGGGGCGGCGCCTCGCCGCCCCGTGTGCCAGCCGCCGCCGGCGTCTCCCGCCGCTGACGTCCCACAGCGAAATCTGACCAGCGCGTGCTGGCCGGCGATGTCCGGCGATCGAGCGCGCAGGCGTCAGTCCAACCGGTCCACATCCACGGCGACCCTCAGCTGGTGCTCGCCGCCGCCATAGAAAACACCGCGCACGGGGGTGACGTCGCCGTAGTCACGGCCGACGGCGGTGGTAATGTGCTGCTCGCCGAGCAGGCAGTCGTTGGTGGGATCGTAGTCGATCCAAACGCCGCTCTGCTCGGCCGCCATGCCGCCGGCCGGGTCGCCGGGGGCGGCGCTGGTCATGGCGTTGGGGGGCTCGTTGCCGAAGCCGGCGACGGCGCTCGGCGGCAGGTAGAGTGCGTACCAGGCATGGGAGGCGTCGGCGCCCCGCAGCTTCGGCTGGCCCGGCGGCGGCAGGGTCTCCAGGTAGCCGCTCACGTAGCGCGCGGCGAGCCCCAGCGCACGCAGACAGGCGATGCCCACGTGCGCGAAGTCCTGACAGACGCCGCGGCGTTGGGCCAGCACCTCGGCGAGGGGTGTGGCCACCCCGGTGGCGGCGGGATCGTAATCGAATTCGGCATAGATCCGGGCCATCAGCTCGCGGGCCGCCTCCAGCACGGGACGACCCGGCGTAAAGGAGATCAGCGCATAGTCCAGCGCCTCGGACCGGGTCGGGACGGCGGGGGAGGGGAGCGTGAACATGCGGGCGTTCAGGGCGTCGGGCGCGCGCACCTCCTGCAGACGCGCGCGCACCTGCTCCCAGGGTGGTGAGGCGGGCGCATCCGGCGCCGGCGGCGCGACGACTTCCACTTCGCTCAGGGCGTTCACCGTCAGCGCCGCATGCGACTGCTGGATGGAGAAGTAATTCACCCGGTTGCCGAACAGATCGGTGTGCTCGCGCGACACCGACGGCCAGGGCGTCACCCGCACATGGCTCTTCAGGCAGCGCTGGTGGGGCATCTGCCGCGGCTTCAGGTGCGTAATGCTGTGGCAAAGCGACACCGGGCTATCGTAGCCGTAGTGCGTGGTGTGGCTGACGCGAAAGCGCATGCTCAGCGCTGGACCGCGCTCAGGCGGTGCTCGATCATATGATGCGGATGCTCCTCGTGGCGGAAGTACTGCGCCGTGAGCGCATCCGAGATCTCCGCCATGCCCAACTCCTGATCGGTGAGGAATTGCGCCAGCGCACCGCGGCGCAGGCCGTCGGCGTCGGGCTGGGCCAGCTGATCCAGGCCCGCGAGCCGCAGCTCGGTCAGCAGCCGCAGCACGCCCTTTTGGGCGGCGGAGCGTGCGGGGCCCATCGGGTCGCGGGGCATGTCTTCCAGCAGCTGGGACAGGCGTAGAATCTGGTAGGCCAGCGAGCGGGGGTTGGCCTCGTCCTGCACCACCAGGTCCAGCAGGGCGCCGACGCGGGTGCCCGCCTGATAGCGGCGCCGGTAGGTGATGAGACTGTCGGTCACACCGAGCACCGCCTCCACCACCAGGCCGTCCTCCGGCGCCGGAATGATCGCCACCAGCGTCGAGCGCAGCAGGGTGGCCAGATTCATGCCGCGCTCCAGTCGCCGGCCGGCCTCCAGGAAGTGCCAGCCCTCGTTGTGGGTCATGTTCTCTTGGGTCAGCGCCGAGAAGGCCACCAGAGCGGTCACCAGCGGGTCCAGCACATACAGTGCGGCGTTGAGCGTCTGCGGCGGCTGGCTGGTGAGGCGGCGCAGGTGACGCTCGATGTCGTTGATGACGCGCCAGGTGTCGCTGGAGAGCCGCTCCCGCACCGACCAGGCCGCAAGGCCCAGGGCCTGCAGGGTCTGCGGCAGGGCACCGACGCGCTCGAGGTCGGTGATGAGCGACAATAGCTGCGGCGTCGGCGCCGCCAGCGCGGCGGGCTCCGCATCGGTGGGCAGCGGCACATTGCCATGGCATTGCTCGTTCAGGGCTTCCAGCAGCGTCCCGAGACAGCCGATGCCCTGATCTTCGGCGGCGAAGCTGCTGCGGGCCGTCAGGTTGATGGCGGTCACCCGCAGCAGGCGCACCAGCCCCTCGGCGCGCTCGGCGTAGCGGCCGATCCAGAACAGGTTATCGGCGATGCGCGAGGAGACATCGCTCTCGCGCACCACCGCGGGACTCTGGCTTTCTTGAATCCCCAGCAGCGTCTCCTCGCGCTCGGGCTCGGTGGCGAGCACCCAGGTGTCTTTGCCCAGGCCGCCGAGCTGGCTCGAGACCATGGGCGTGTCCTCCGACAGGGCGACCCGACTCAGGCCCCCGGGCATCACCGCATAGCCGTCCTCTTCGGCCACCGAGAAGCTGCGCAGCACGAAGGGCCGGGGCACGATGCGCCCGTCCATGTACACCGGCGCCGTGGATGGCTTGACCTCTTCCTGGGCCACGAACCGGTGCGGCTGCGCCTGGATTTGCGCCACCAGCCGGGCGCGGGCATCGGCGTCGAGGTTGCGGGGGAACAGCACCCGCGGTCCCGGGGGGCTGGCGGCGGCGCCGAGCGTGCGGCTGCCCGCGGGCTTGATCACCAACGCATCCAGGTTGTCGAGCACATACGCGCGGTCTTGTGGGCAACCGCACCACCAGGTGTGCAGATGGGGCAGCAGCAGATCCTCGCCCAGCAACTGCCGGCACAGCGCCGGCAGGAAGGCCATGAGCCCCGGGTGCTCCAGCACGCCGCTGCCCAGCGCATTGGCCACGGTCAGATTGCCGGTGCGCACCGCCTGCACCATGCCCGGCACGCCGAGCATGCTGTCCTCGCGCAGCTCCAGCGGATCGCAGAAGCAGTCGTCCACCCGCCGCAGCACGGCGTCGATGCGCTCCAGCCGCCCCAGGGTGCGCAGCCACAGGGCACCGTCGCGCACCGACAAGTCCGCCCCCTGCACCAGGGTGTAGCCCAGGTAGTTGGCCAGGTAGGCGTGCTCGAAGTAGGCGGCGTTCGCCGGCCCCGGGGTCATCAGGGCCACCTGCGCCTGGGTGGCGTCGCCGGGGGCGAGCCGGTTCATGGTTCGGCGCAAGCCGCGGAAGAAGCCGGCGAGCCGGTGCACATGGCTGTCGCGGAACAAGCTCGGCATCACGCGTGAGAGCACCACCCGGTTCTCCAGCGCATAGCCGGCGCCGGATGGGGTCTGGGTGCGGTCGCCGATGACGCGCCAGTGGCCATCGGCGTCGCGGGTGAGGTCCGCGCCGTAGAACACCAACGGACGGTCACCGGCGACGCTGATGCCATGGCAGGGCAGCAGATAGCCGGCGTAGCCGTCCACCAGCTCCGGCGGCAGCAGGCCCTGGGTGATGAGCCGCCGCGGGCCGTAGAGGTCGAGCAGCACCGCGTTCAGCAGTTCCGCGCGCTGGATGAGACCGCGCTCCAGCTCCGCCCATTCTTCGCCGCGCAGCAGCAGCGGCAGCGGGTCCAGCTCCCAGGGGCGGGACATGCTGCGGGGGTCGCCGTGCAGATTGTAGGTGACGCCGTTATCGCGGATCAGCCGGTGTGCTTCGCGCCAGCGCGTCTCGATGCCGCCACGCCCGAGCTGGCGCAGGGTGTCGATCAGATATTGCCAGTGTGGGCGCAGGCCACCGTCGGCGGCGCGCATCTCGTCGCAGGTGCCGGGCGCCGGCACGTACGCGTCCTCCAGGCGGACATCGTCCAGCTGGGCGATGGGGCTCGTGGCGGACATGGGCGCTCGCGACCGGGCTGGCAGGACAGGTTGATAGACGGCAAGTTTGAACGCTCGGGCGCGCCGTGGGAAGGGTGGCGTGCGTCGGTGGTGCCTGGGGCGCCGCCGTGCCCGGCCGCCGCTCGGATCTCAGTAGACAAAGGGGATGAACTTGCTCACGCGCTGCGCATATCCGGTGTACTCCGGGTGGCGCTCGGTGAGCCAGGCTTCTTCCTTGCCGGCTTTATAATTGAAGAAGGCAAAGGCCACAGCCAATCCCAGCAGGTGCGACAGGCTCAGTGTGTACAAGGTCCAGGCGGCACCGGCGCAGAGCAGACTCGTATACAGCGGATGGCGGACGATGGCGTAGACGCCGTGCCGCACCAATTGGCTGTGATCCACCGGGTAGGGCAAGGGCGTCAGATAGTCGCGGATGTGCACCGAGCCGAAGGCGCCGAAGAGCAGGGCGAGCAGGGCAAAGGGTGCGGCGAGCCAGCCGCGCAGCGCGGCGCTGGCGGCCATGGCATCGGCGCCCAGATAAGGATGCCACACCGGCAGCAGGGCGAAGCCGAGCATGAGCGCAAACTGGATCGCCACCAGGTGCTCGCCGCGCTGACCGAAGCCCCGTTTGTCGCCAGTGTCGCCGCTCATGCGCGTCTCCCGTTCGGACTTGCCAGAGACTTGAAGAAAGTTGGGTTTGCCGAGCCCCTGCCAAGGGCATCACGGGCCCCATTGTACGGCGACTCGACGTCCACCGGCGGGCCGGGTGCTAAAAGAAGATGTTGAGGCCGGTGACCAGCACGTTGCGGTTGGACCAGTCATCGCCGGTGCGAAAGCGGTTCCAGCGGTAGCCGAGCTTGAGCTTGACCCCCTCCATGGGCCGCCAGGCGAGACCGCCGCCGAGCCAGTTGGCCTCGACCCGCCCGGCACGGGTGCCATAGAAGATCTCCTCTTCCAGGTAGGGCTTGAGCTTGAGCGGCGTCAGCGCCCAGGGGGCTTCCACGGTAATCTCATTGCGCAGGCGTACGTCGTCGTCGCGCCAGTCGAACCAGCGCAATTCCACGCGCAGCCGGTTGGTGACGCGAAAGCCGTTGAAGCGCTTCGCAAAGTAGCCCTCCAGCATCACCCGGTCTTCCGGCTGCCAGTCCTCGGTGAAGCGGAACCAGGCGCGCCGATAGCCAAGCCGGAGGCTGAAGCTCGAGTGCAGCTGATAGCCCAGGGACGCGCCGGTATAAGCGAGGAATGTGTCTGCAAAGTTGTTGCGCGAGGCTGCGTTGGCGCGCGAGAGGATGAACCAATCGCCCGCGAGCGGTGCCTTGAGCAGCAGGTTGTAACTGGCGCCGGCGTCCTGCTCCGCGGCCACCTCAGTGGATGTCGCAGCGAGGACGGCGAGCAGCAGCAAATGGCGCAGGCGGATCATATTCTCATCGCGCATTGCGGCGCTTCAGCGCGTGTGCGCCTGGCTGTGGCGGTTGCGATGGCCACACAGGCCGCACGTCAACCACCGGACGGGTGCCGCGACGACCGCCATGGCGCGCCCCGCAGAAAGCCTGGCGGTGTTGCGACGCGCTGGACTCAGTCGACGCTTTCGCATCGTTGTGTCGTGCCAGGTGCCCCGCGGGACGCACCCTGACGACCGCCCGACGACCCTTGTTAGCATCAACTGACCGCGCCCTTGGCTTGGCACCGGCGCCCCGCATGTAACCACCCATTCCCACACGACATCCAAGACACCATGCGGGTCGAACGCATTTGTACCGTCTGCGGCCGCAGCATCTCCTGGCGACGAAAATGGGCGCGGGACTGGGAGAACGTCAAGTATTGCTCCGATGCCTGCCGCGGCCGCGGCTTGTCCCCACGCGACCGCCACATCGAAGACACCATTATGGCATTGCTCGAAGCGCGTGCCGCAGACGCCAGCATCTGCCCCAGTGAGGCCGCCCGCAAGCTTGCGGGCGGCGCTGACTGGCGCCAGCAGATGGAGCCGGTGCGCATGGCCGCGAGGCGGCTGCAGCGCGCCGGGCGCATCGACATCACCCAACGGGGACGGCCGGTGGATCCGGATACGGCCAAGGGGCCCATTCGCCTGCGGCTGCGTCCCGTGGGTGTGCAACTCTAGCCGCCCCTTACTCGCGAGGGATGGCCGCTATACTGCCGGGTCGCAGACGGAGCGCTGACTGAAACGACCGGGAGCTCGACAGGTGGAATTCTTTAGCACCCTTGCAGCCGAGGCCACGGCGGCGGACCTCCAGCGGCACCTCACCATCGGCACCCTCGCCGAGCACTGTGCATCCATCGATGCGGTGCTGCGGGCCGATGGTGAAGACGGCGAGATCTGGTGCCTGTGGGGCCAGTTCCAGGTGCACCGCGAGTGCATTCGCGGCGGTGTGCGCTTCACGCTGCCGCACTGCCCCAACGCGCTGGCCTGGACGGTCACCGCCGGCGACGAAACGCCGGCGCCGGTGGTGGTGCACTGCACCATCAACCGCACCGAGCACGAGCCGGACTTCATCGAGTCCATCGAGCTGTTCGTCGACGATTGGCGCACGGGGCTGCAGCGACTCGCCGACGCGGCGCAGCGGGTGAGGGGTTGATGCGCCGCGCCTCAGCGCTCCGTATCGGCGAGCCCGTCGAGCATCTCCGGTGGCCCGGTGGTGCGAAAGTGCAGCAGGGTGCTGTGCCCCGTCGTGTCGTCGATGCGCAGGCCGGTGACGGTGCCGTCGGCGGCGTGCTCCAGGCGGAGCGCCGCCGGGGCTGCGATGCGCAGTTGCTGCACGGGCTGCCCGCTGCCCGGCGGGGCCGCGGTGTGCAGCACGATGGCGGTCATGGCCGCGGACGCGTCCAGGGTCACGTCGTGCAGCGGCACGCCGACGGCGAGCGCCTGACCGGCGGCGGCGACGGCCTCGGCACCGGCATCGGCGACGGCGGTGGGCACGGCCCACAATTGCACCAGCCAGCCCCGGTGCTGCCGCGAGAAAGCCGCACAGGTCTCGGCCCACCGCCGCCGCGGGACGGCGTCCGGGCGCTGCGGGGGCGACGCGTTTGGCTGTGGCTGCAATGACATGACGGCGACTCCCGTCGTAGGGCTCAGCCGACCCCCGCACGGGCCCGGGCATCGGCGAGCAGGGCGCGGACCTCGTCGTCGCGGGTCTGTGGGAAAGCCGCATACCAGCGCCCGACGCCGAAGAAGGGCTCGGGCGCGGCCAGGCAGATCAAATCGTCCACGGTCGGCTCCAGCAAATCCAGCGCATCGGTGCTGGCAACGGGCACCGCCACCGCCAGCGTGGACGGTCGCTGGGTGCGTGTGGCGGACACCGCCGCGCGCATGGTGGCGCCGGTGGCGAGGCCGTCGTCGATGAGGATGACGCAGCTGCCTTGAATGCGCGGCGGCGGGCGCTCGCCGCGGTAAGCATGGGCGCGTCGCTCCAGCTCGCGGCCCTCGGCGGCGGCGACGCGGTCGATGGTCTGTTCGCTGATGCCGAGTGCGCTGACGATACCCGGGTTCAGCACCTGCACCCCGCCGGTGGCGATGGCGCCCATCGCCAGCTCCGGCTGGCCGGGCACGCCGAGCTTGCGCACCAGCATCAGGTCCAGCGGGGCGTCCAGGTCTGCGGCCACCTCCGCCGCCACGGGCACGCCGCCCCGCGGCAGCGCCAGCACCAGCAGGTCGTCGCGGCCGCGGTAGCCGTGCAGTGCCTGGGCCAACAGACGCCCGGCCTCGGTGCGGTCGTCGAAGGGGAGTTGCACTGCGCTCACGTGGCTTGCTCCGGTTGTGGTGAATGGGTGTCGATGATCGTTCGGCCCGCGGGCCCGGTGCGTTCTCGGTGTGTTCTGCGCCGACTCAATCCGGGGGCGCCCCGAGATGCGCGCGGAAGAAGTCCCGCGCCAGCGCGGACACCGCCTCCAGCGTGCCGGGCTCCTCGAACAGGTGGCTGGCGCCGGGGATGACCTCGATGCGGACCGGCTCAGGCATGCGCGCGGCGGCCTCGCGGTTCAGCTGCAGCACTGTCTGGTCCAGCCCGCCGACGATGAACAGGGTCGGCTGGCGGACGTCTTCGAGCACGTCCATGGCCAGGTCCGGCCGGCCGCCGCGGGAGACCACGGCATGCACCGACCGCGCACGCGCGGCCGCGGCGCCGAGGGCGGCCGCCGCGCCGGTGCTGGCCCCGAAGACGCCGATCCTCAAGTCCGCCGTGCGCGAGTCGGTGGTCGCCCAGTCCACGGCGTGCATCAGCCGACGCGTGAGCAGTGGGATATCGAAGCGATGCTCGGCGGTGCGCTGATCGCGCTCGTGCTCGCCCGGCGTGAGCAGATCGAACAACAGGGTGCCGATCCCCCCGCCATTCAGCGTGTGTGCCACGGCGCGGTTGCGGCGGCTGAAACGGCTGCTGCCGCTGCCGTGGGCGAACAGCACCAGCCCGCGGGCGCCGGTGGGCAGGTCGAGGAAGCCAGGCAGATCACCGGCCTCGGTGGGGACCAGGATTTCATCCGCACGGGTCAGGGGCATCATGACCATGGCGCTCTCCGCTTTGTTTGCCCGTCACTGAAGTCACACGCACTGAAGTGCACTTGTGCAGAGTCCGCACCCGGCCGCCGGCGCCCCCGTGGCAGGCGGCGGACCATCGCCGGGCCCCGGGATAAGTGTCACTGCCGGTGCGAGCGGTGCTTATTGTCAAGTGTGGTCGCGGGCACGGCGCCCGGGGGTGCGTCCGCCGGCTCGTCACTGCCGCTCGGAAGGTCCGGGGCATCACCCGTTCCTATGGGCGCCGTCACGGCCGCTGTGGTGCGGACGACGGTGCGGGTGAGGCCGGCCGCCGCCTCAGCGCGCATCGCGCTCGGCGGCGGTGAGGCGCATGAGCAGTTCGCGCACCGCGTCCGGGTCGGCGAGCCGCCAGGCGGCGGCGCTCGGCTGATCCTGGCTCGCCACCAGGATGCCGATGCCGCCGCGGCCGGCGAGCGCGCGGAACGCGTCTTCGTCGGTGTCGTCGTCGCCGATATAGAGGGGCAGCACATCGGGGCCGTCGAGCTGCAGCTTGCCCAGCAGCCAGGTGACGGCGCGGCCCTTGTCCCAGTCGATGTCCGGGCGCAGCTCGAACACCTGCTTGCCGCCGGTGCGCCGCAGCTTCGGCGCGCGCTCGGCGGCTGCTGCGACGGCGTCCTCCACGCGCGCCACTTGGTCGCCGGCCACACGGCGATAGTGCACGGCGACCGCAAAGCGCTTGCGCTCCACCTGGGCGCCTGCGATGTCCGCCAGCCGCGCCTCCAGGGCGTCGGCGGCGCGGGCGAGATCGTCCAGGGCATCGACGCCTTCCGGCTGCTCCAGCGCGATGTCGGGTCCGCGAATGTCGAAGCCGTGGCTGCCGGCATAGATGACCCCGGGCAGATCCACCAGGGTCTGGACGTCCTCCAGGTCCCGCCCGCTGATGATGGCCACGGGCATCACCTCGGCCGCCGCACGCAGCGCCGCGCGCATGGCAGGCGCCAGCCGCGCGTCCTCCGGACGCTCGACGATGGGCGTCAGGGTGCCGTCATAGTCCAGAAACAGCGCCGGGCGGCGCTCGGCGAGGCGGCGCAGCAGCCGCTCCGGGGCTGTCAGCAGCGGCGGCGGCTCCGCGGCCTCGGCGCTGACCACAACCTCACAGAGGTCCGCAGCCACCATATCGGCACCGGCCTCGAGCAGCGCCTCCTGCGCGCCGCCGCGGTCGACGCCGACAACCAGACCGAAGGCCCCGCGCCGCGCCGCCCGCACGCCGGCGACGGCATCCTCCAGCACCGCCGTCCTGGCGGGCTCGCAGTGGAGCCTGGCGGCCGCCTCCAGAAAGGTCTCCGGATCCGGCTTGCCGGCGAGCTCCAGGCGCTCAGCCTCGACGCCGTCGACACGGGCGTCGAACAGGTCCGCGAGACCCGCCTGCGCGAGGATGAGATCGCAGTTCTTGCTGGCGCTGACCACGGCGGTGCGAAAGCCCGCCTCCCGCAGCCGATGCAATAGGTCCACGGCACAGTCGTAGCGCTCCACGCCCTGGGCGCTGAGCGCCGCGCGGAAGCGCTGGTTCTTGCGATTGCCGAGGCCCCAGAGGGTCTCGCGCTCCGGCGGGTCCGCGGGATCTCCCATGGGCAGATCGATGCCACGGGCGGCGAGGAAATGCTTGACGCCCTTCACGCGCGGCCTGCCGTCGACATAGCGGCGGTAGTCGCGCTGAGCGTCGAAGGGGCTGTGATCCTCGCCCTCATGCGGCGCCCGCTCACGCAGGTAGGCATCGAACAGATCCTTCCAGGCCGCCGCGTGCAGCCGCGCCGTGCGGGTGACGACGCCGTCGAGGTCGAACAGCACCGCATCGAGCCGGGTGCGTGAGAATGTAGCTGGCGCGGGCGCGGACATGGCGGTGTCTCAGTGCTGGGCGGCGACCCGTGGGCGGGCGGACCGGTGCGCAACGGGGCCGGGCGATGCGCGCTAGCCGGTG
The DNA here is from genome assembly GCF_913062725.1 of uncultured Thiohalocapsa sp. GTDB lineage: Bacteria > Pseudomonadota > Gammaproteobacteria > Chromatiales > Chromatiaceae > Thiohalocapsa. The sequence goes on along the minus strand of NZ_CAJXWY010000009.1, from coordinate 24,921 downwards.
CGCGCTGGACGGCGGCGCCCCGGGCGAACGGCGGCATGTGAGCATGGCTTCTTCGGTTCAGCAAATGCGGTGCCGTCCCGGCCGGCGCCGCCGCCCCCGGCTGGCCGCCCCCGGCTGGCCGCCCGCGGGTCAGCGCGCCAGCGACGTTGGGGCTCCCGGTCCTTTTGCGCAAGCCCAGCGGTGCTTTCCCACCGCCGTGCGCGGCAAATGCCCCGCAGGCGCCCTGCGGCGGTAGCCGGACGCCAATCAGCACGCTCGGTCTGCCCCGGACATTGGGCTTCGCCGGGTGCAAGGCCACAGACCGTTTCACGCCGGCTTCGGCGCAATGCGGGGACGAGCTGGGGCTGCCAATGCCAGCACCCCGCGGTGTCGGTGCCTCAGTCGCACACGAAGATGCGCAGGCTCCGCGGCGGTACCTCGATGGCATCTTGCCTGGTCAGGTCCGGCGGCGGTGTGTGCCCACCGGCCTCAATGGCGGGTGTGATTTCGCGGATATCCGCCGGCGCGCAGCCCAGGGCATCCGCCAGTTGCCCGACGCCGCGTGGCTGCGGTTGCGCCGGGTCCGGATTGATGAGGGCGAGGCTTCGCTGTGCGCTCCCGTTGGTGCGGCGCAGCAGGCCCACCAGCGGCTCATGGGGGTCGGTGACGCGCTCCTGCGGGCCCTCTTCGCAAAGCACCGGTGTGTCGGCCTTCATGGCGTTGACGCGGGCGATGTAGTCGCTGATGTCGAAGGGGGACTCGGCGCAGCCCTGCGCCCAGTCATCGGGTGTTGTCTGCACCACGTGCAGCGCTCGGCGGAAGCCGAGCTCATAGCCGATGGGCATCATGACGCCCGCGGAGAACACGGCCGCGAACAGGTACTTGAAGCGCGATTCGCGGGCGCTGCCGCCGCTCTCGGCGGCGAGGCGCTCGGTGTCATGGCTCTCCGGGAAGGCCACCGAGGGCGCGAGGCCGCGAAAGCGCTGGTACTGGTCCAGCAGCCAGCCGGCGCGGAAATCCCACCATTTGGCGCTATTGAAAAGATAGTCGAAGCCGGCGCCGCGCAGCTGCTCGACGGCCTCCTGTGGTGCGCCCAGGGTCTCGGCGAAGAAGCAGGCTTGGGGGTCCTGCCGACGGGCGCTGCCGATGAGCCGGCGCCACACGTCCGCCGGCAGCTTGTAGGCGGCGTCACAGCGAAAGCCCGCGAAGCCGAGCCCGAGATAATGCCCAATCTGCTGCTCCCAGAACCGCAGCATGGCGTCGCGGGCCGGGCGCTCGCTGTAGTCCAGCTCGGCGAGGTCTTCCCACACCGTCACTTTGTCGCCGTCGTCCAGGTCGCGCACGAAGGGCGAGCGCACGTGGCCGTGCGCATCCCGCGCGAACCACGCCGGGTGGGCATCCACCAGGACGCTGTCCCTGGCGCTATGGTTGATGACCAGATCCAGCATGACGCGTATGCCGTGCGCCTGCGCCGCGGCGCAGAACGCGCGCAGCAGGCGGTCGTCGTCCATCGGGGGCGTGCCGGGGCCGCTGTCTGCGCCCTGCCCGGCGGGACGCAGCGCCGGGTTGAGGCGTTCCGGATCCTTGATGGAGTAGAGGCTGCCGGAGGCCCCCGGCAGCTGCACCGGATTCAGGAAAATCCAGTCGAAGCCCATGTCGGCGATGGCCGGCAGCCGCTGGTGCCAGTTGGGCACCGGGCCGAGCAGGGTGGGAAAGAGGTTGTAGATGCGCGCGCCCATGGGGCGCTGGTGGTCGGGGCTGGTCATGGGGAGATCGCTTCCAGGGGTCGCCGCTGGCTGTGGTCCGAGGGAGGGGATTGGGGCAGGCGTCGCGTTTGGCGCTCGCGGCGATGCTGTCACTGCGGGCGCAGCCGCCGGTGCAGCGCCAGTGCGTTGTGCACCGCGTAGCCCGCTTCATCGTTGTCGAAATAACAGTAAACGTCCAGACCGCGCCCGAGCCAATCCTGAATGCGCCGGGCCCAGCCATCCAATGCGGCATCGTCGTAGCGGCCCCGGTAGGCGCCGTCCGGGCCGTGCAGGCGGATGTAGACGAAGTCCGCGGTCACCGCAGGCTGCGTCACGAAGCCGTCCAGCTCGTAGATGCAGCAGGCGGCGTTGTGACGCTCCAGCAGGTGCAGGGTCGCGTCGGTGAGCCAACTATGGTCGCGCAGCTCGAACACCCAGCGGCGGCCCGCCTGCAGGCGCTCCAGTGTTGTCAGGAAGGTCGCGAGTCGCTCGGTGTTCTGGTGCCAGCGCGGCGGCAGCTGAAACAGCACCGGGCCCAGCTTGGGACCGAGCGCCGCCAGGCGCGCGAGGAAGCTCGGCACCGTGTCGTCCGCATCCCTCAGCTTCTTCATGTGGGTGATGTAGCGGCTCGCCTTGGCGGCGAAGACGAACTCCGCCGGCACCGCCGCGCGCCAGTGCGCCAGGGTCGCTGTGGCTGGCAGCTGGTAGAAGGTGTTGTTGATTTCGGTGCTGCCGAGTTGCCGGGCGTAATGGGCCAGGCGTCGGTCGGCCGCCAGGTCCGTGGGGTAGAAGGGTCCCACCCAGTGCGCGTAGGACCAGCCGGAGGTGCCGATGCGCGCTTTCGCCATGGCGTGGCCACCCCGGCTGTGCTCAGGCGTCCGGCGTTGGTGCGTCGCCCGGCTCTGGCTCGGGCTCGTCGCCGGCCGGTGTCAGCAGGCCCACCGGGAAGCGGCGTAGCACATCGGCGACGCGCAAGAACTGCTGCTCGCCGCGGCGTGTGGCGTCCAGGCGCGCGCCACCGAGGCGTTCCCGCCACGCCCCCGCGGGCACGCTCACCCGGGTCTGCGTCCAGTGGGCGGTGGCAAACAGGTCTGCACGCACCGCGGCCGGCTCGGCGGCGGGATCCGCGTCCAGCGCCACGCGTGCCAGCAGCCGGGGCACGATCACCACCAGGGCACGGCCCCGCGCCGGGCGCGGGTGGGTGCGGGCGAAGGCGCACACATGGTCCGCAAGGGGGCCGTCGACGGCCAGCGGGCGGTAGTCGCCGTCGGCGAACAGCGCCGGGTCCCGGGCGCGCAGCGCCAGCACCCGGTGGATCAGGTGCAGCTTGGCGCGGCCGTCGGCGGCGTCCCAGGCCGGTGCTTGGGCGTTGGCGGTGGTGCGCAATTGCTCCAGCAGCGAGCGCCGCCGGTCGAAGTCCACGGGCCGACGGTTATCCGGATCCACCAGGCTCAGATCCCACAGCTCGGTGCCCTGGTAGATGTCCGGCACGCCGGGCGTCGTCAGGCGCAGCAGGGTCATCGCCAGGCTGTTGAGCAGACCCAGTTGTGCCACGGGCCGGGCGAAGGCGGCGACGTCACTGAGGAAGGCGCCGCTGCGGGCCGGGTCCATGGCGGCCTCGACGAAGGCCGTGAGTGCGGCCTCGTAGTCGGTGTCGGCGTTGGTCCAGGCGGTGTAGCGCTTGGCTTCCCGCGCGGCCTTCAGCATGTAGGCGACCACGCGCTCGCGCAGCGCCGCCAGCGGGCGCTCGCCGGGCAGGGCGTCGCGCCCATCGCCGGCGGCGCTGAGCGGCCAGACGCCGAGCAGCGTCTGGTAGAACAGATACTCGGCGGCGGCATCCGGCAGCTGCGGCCCGGCATCATCGCCGCGGTGCAGACGCCGGTTCAGCAGCGCCCAGCGCTGGCTGCGGGCGTTCCATGCCGCCGGCAGCTCCGAGAGCACGTGCAGGCGTGCGCGCACGTCCTCGGAGCGCTTGGCGTCGTGGGTGGAGCCCGCCAACATGGCGTGCGGCCAGTCATCGCGCCGGCGCGCGCAGGCGCGGTGGAAATCGTCCACCGTGGTGCCGGCGCGATCCGGGCTCGCCCCCACCTCGTTCAGCGACACCAGCCGGTGCCAGCGGTAAAAGGCGGTGTCCTCCACACCCTTGGCCGTCACTGGAGCCGTGTATTGCTGGCACTTGCGGGCGAGCCGCAGCACCCGGGCGCGGTAGGCCTCCGGCTTGCCCTCGGCGATGTCCGTCAGCAGCACGTCGCGCACCAGCTCGAACACCGTGAGGTCGGGCATGCGTGCGCGCCGGCGGGCCTCGGAGACGGCCTTCAGCACCTGGTGGCGGTCGCTGGCGGCACTGCCGCGCGCCGACAGGTAGGTGCGGTATACCGGAAAGCAGGCGATGACCTCCATCAGCGCCGCGCGCAGGCCCTCGAGGGTGTAGTCGCGGGTGCGGGGGTCCATTTCGGCGATGCGGGCGAGCTCGCTGGCGAGCACATGCAGCTCGCTCGAGAGCATGTGGCGCATGACCTGATGCTTGGCGACATAGGTCTCGTCGGCGAAGGGCCGGGTGCAGGCGCCGAAGGCGCGGCAGGTGTCGGCGAGGGCGTCCAGGCCGTCGCTGTCCACGAACAGCCCGTCGCAGAGGGCCGCGAAGTCGTAGCCGGTGGTGCCGTGCACGGCCCAGTCCATGCGCAGGTGCTCGTCCCCCACCAGAATCTTCTCGGCCACCAGGTAGAGCGGACGGTCGTCGGGACGCGGGGTGCGCGCAGGCGCCAGGGCGGCGGCGGCGCGTTGCTGCAGGGTCTGGAAGTAGGCCGCCGGGTCGTAGAGGCCGTCGGGGTGGTCGATGCGCAGCCCGGCGATGCGGCCCTCGCCGATGAGGGCCAGCACCAGGGCATGCACGGCCTCGAAGGCATCCGGATACTCCATGCGCAGGGCCGCCAGGTCGTTGATGTCGAAGAAACGGCGATAGTTGATCTCGTCGGCGGCGACGCGCCAGTGGGCCAGGCGGTAGGCCTGGGCCTCCAGCAGGGCATGCAGTCGGGCGCTGTCGGCGGGATAGTCCGCGGCGCCGTTGAAGTCCTTGAGGCAGTCCTGGACGTAGCGCGCCAGGTCGGCGTGCTCGCGACAGAGCTCGGCGAGCCGACGCTTGTGCAACTCCTTGTCGCGGCGGCGGGCGGCGAGGGCGTCGCTGTCCAGCGCATCCCGCGGCGGCAGGTTGCCGAAGGCCGTCACCAGGCTCTCGAAGGCGGCGAGCGCCGCGGTGGCGGCGGCGGTCTCGGCGTCGGCGGCCGCCGTCGTCGCCCCCAGGCGCTCACGCAGGGCGGGCAGTCCGGGGCCCAGGATGCGCGGATACTCCCGCGGGTCGATGGGGAAGCGGTGCTCGTAGTAGGCGATGTGGAAGGCGCCGTCCTCGCAGGCCAGCACCAGCTCGCCGGAGTCGAGCAGGTTGCCGTAGTGATCGCCCAGCACCGGCACCAGCACCTTGTCGTGCAGCTCTTGCTTCAGGGGGTGCCAGTCGATGTCGAAGAAGGGTGCATGCACGGCCGCCCGGCCGTTTTCCAGCACGTCCAGCCACCAGGCGTTGTCGGCGCCCATGATGCCGACGTGGTTGGGCACCAGGTCCAGAATCTGTCCCATGCCGTGGGCAGCCAGCGCGGCGCAGAAGTGGTCGAAGTCGGCACGGCTGCCGAGCTCCGGGTTGAGCTGGTCATGGGCCACCACGTCGTAGCCGTGGGTGCTGCCGGGCCGGGCCTTGAGGTAGGGGGAGCAATAGACGTGGCTGACGCCCAGGGACGCCAGGTAGGGCACCAGCGCCGCGGCGTCGGCGAAGCCGAAGCCGCCATGGAGCTGCAGGCGGTAGGTGGCCCGCGGAATGGCCGCCGTCAGCGGCGCCGCGGCCACGGCTGCCGCCGCCGGGTGGGCGTCGGCGCCGATGCCGGCGCCGTCCCCGACGCTGGCACCGGCCCCGGCGGGGGCTGTCGTCGCCCCGCCGCGCTCGGCGTGCACCGCCGCCAGCAGGCCGGCCACGGTGGGCTCGGCCAGCCAGTGCTCCAGCTCCAGGTGCTGGCGGCGGCGCCAGTTGGGGTGGCGGTTGCCGCTGCCGGGCAGGTTCACCTGCTCGGTCTCGCCGAGGAGGTCGGAGGTCTGCACCAGCAACAGCTTTGCCGGCGTGCGGGCCAGGTAGCGCTGCACCGCGGTGATGTGCGCCGGTGTCAGCTCCGGCAGCGCCACCGGGTCCGTCTCGCCGTCGGCGGGCAGCAGGTCGGCGCGCGCCAGGGCGAGCAGCAGCCGGGCGCGATCATTGGTGCGCGCCAGCAGGCGCTCGGTGTAGGCGTCCGCGCCGGGGAACAGGTCCAGCTCCCGGCGGTGCTCCAGATCCACACCGGCCCAGAAACCGGCCAGCGGGGGTAGGTCGTGGGTGCCGGCGGTGACCAGCGCATTGGACGGATAGTCCGCGGGCGGCAGAAAACCGCCGTCGGCGTCGCGCTCGAAATAGAACACCCGCGTGGACAGCATGCCCCATTCCGGCATGGCAGCGCGCACGGCCTCTGGCACCGTGCCGAGATCCTCGCCGATGATCACGCAGCGGTTGCGCACGCTCTCAAGGGCCAGCACGCCGAGCAGATCCCGGAACGGGTAGGCGACGTAGGTGGCGGCGGCGGGGGCGGTGCCCGCGGGCACCAGAAAGAGGCGCATCAGACCCATGACGTGGTCGATGCGCAATGCGCCGGCGGCGCGCATGTTGGCGCGCAGCTCCCGTGCGACGGGGGCGTAGGCGGCCTCGCGCAGGTGCTGGGGATGCCAGGCGAGCACCCGCCAGTCCTGGCCCTTGGGGCTGAAGTCATCCGGCGGCGCGCCGACGTGCACGCCGGCGACATAGTGTGCGGGCGCCGCCCAGCGGTCGGCGCCGTCGGGGGCCGCGCCCACGGCGAGGTCCAGACACAGCCCGTGCTGCATGCCCAGTGTCTCACAGCGCGCGGCGACGGCGTCGAGCTGCTGGCGTGCGAGCCATTGCAGCCAGGCGAAGAAGTCGACCCGCTCCGCATGCGCTCTGGCGAAGGCCCGCACCGCGGGCGCGTGTGCATGGCGGTAGTCCGCGGGCCAATGGGCGAAGGGGTCGGCGTCCGTCGCCGAGGCGCCCGCCGGCGGCTCGACGGGCGGCTCGCCCTCGCGCAGGTGCTCCGCCAGCGCCTGGAACAGGGCGAAGCGGCGCAGATCCGCGCCGCCGGCCTGCAGGAAGGCGCGGAACGCAGCGGCGCGGTCGCTGTCTGCGTGCAGGTGCACGGCCCGGAAGTGGCGATAGAGCCGCTTCAGGATGTCGAGCTTGGCGGTGGCGACGCCGCCGTAGTCGATGAGCGGTGCCCCGCGCAGTGCGCGCAATCCCGCCTGGAAGTCGTCGCCGTCGATGTGCGCGCGCACCGCCTCGCACTCGGCGAGCTCCGGCATGGCTTCGACGTCGATGTAGAGGGGGTTCAGCCAGCGACGGCTGGCGGGACCATAGGGGTCGCAGCGCTCGGGCTCGGTCAGGAAGAGCGCATGCAGCGGATTGAGCGCCAGCATGCCGGCGCCGGCCTCGGCGGCGAGCGCCACCAGCCGGGTCAGATCCGTGAAATCGCCGATGCCCCAGTTGCGCGCCGAGCGCAGGCTCGGCAGCTGGGTCACCAGCCCCCAGCCGCGCGCGGGGCCCGTGTCGGGCTGCCAGCAACGGCGGGGGGCGACGATGATGGTGGTCTCGGCCAGCGCCCGGGCGTCGGCGTCCCCGCTATCCGCATAGAGCGCCAGGCGGTGGTAGCCGAGGTGCGCCGGCGGCGTCATCGCCAGCTGCCGGTAGAGCCAGGGCTCACCATCGATCCGGCGGCGGGCCGTCGTCGGGAGCGCGGTGGGGTCCAGGGTCCAGACGGACTCGGCGCCGGATTCTTCGGTGAGGGCACAGCGCAGCTCCCCGGGCGCATCGGATTGGGGCAGCGTCAGGGCCAGGGTCGGCGCCGGATCACCCTGGCGGTAGACCAGCACCGGCGGCAGCCGGCGGCGCCATTGTGCATCGATGGCCGCCTCCAGGCTGGCCGCCTCCGTGCGCGCATCGCCGACGGCGACGCCCAGCGCCCGCAGCAGGGTGCGGCGCGTGGCGGCGTCGGCGCGATGTTCGCGGCCGTCGACGTCGACATAGCGCTCGGCGATGCCGAAATGGGCGCAAAGGCGTTGCAGGGCGTCGTCGCCGGCCATGGTGGTGCTCCGCGGCTCAGGTTGCGGCACCGGGCCCGTCGCCCGCGCCCAGGTACCAGGCCGCGGTCCAGGGCGGCAGCCGGCGGTCGGCGATGGCGCCGGCGGCGTCGGCGGGCTCCACGTGCAGGGCGCGGCCGGGTGGGGCGTCGGTTGGCACATCGCGCAGGCCCGCCAGCGAGCACTCGGTCTCACCGAGGTTCGCGAGCAGGGTCAGCAGGCTGCCGTCGCCGAGGCGCCAGCGCACCACGAGCCCGGCGTCGTCGGGGCCGTCGGCGAGCAGCTCGAAGCCGCCGGCGTGCCCATCCATGCCCGCCAGCCGCGGCACGATTGCCCCGGCGCGCAGCCGCAGCAGATGCCGGTGGAAGTCCAGCCACCGCCGGTGCGCGGGCCGGTCCCACGCCGACCAGTTGAGGCGCGAGCGTTGGCAGGTGTGCGCATCGTTGGGGTCCGGAATCGCCGCCTGCGCCGCCGGGTCGGCGAATGCCTCGAAGCGGGCGAATTCCCGCCGGCGCCCGGCGGTGACCGCCGCCGCCAGGTCGTCGCCGAAGTCGCAAAAGAACAGGAACGGGCTGTCGGCGCCCTCGGGCTGACCCATGAATAGCAGCGGCGGCGACGGCGCCAGCAGCAGGACGGCGGTGGCGGCACGCAGGGCACGCTCGCTGGTGAGCTGGTGCAGGCGCTCGCCGAAGGCCCGATTGCCGGCCTGGTCATGGTTCTGCAGGAAATTCACGAAGGCCGTGGGCGGCAGCTGCGCACTCGGCGTGCCGCGGGGTGCGTCGTTGCGAAAGTGGGAGCGCTCGCCCTGGTAGCCGAAGCCCTCGGCCAGGGTGCGGGCGAGCCAAACTGTGGGCCGCGCGCCGTAGTCGGCGTAGTAGCCATCGCGCTGGCCGGTGAGCAGCACATGGGCGGCGTGGTGGAAGTCGTCATTCCACTGGGCGACGTACCAGTGTGGTCGGCGGTCCGCCCGGCGCTCCAGATAGCGGGCGGCGTTGGCATCGTTCTCGAGCACCAGATGGACCTGACGCCGGGCACCCAAGCCTGCGGCGACGGCCTCGGCGAGCTCGGTGAGGATGTGCGGCTGGCTGTCATCGGCGATGGCGTGCACGGCATCCAGCCGCAGCCCGTCGAACCGAAACTCTTCCAGCCAGTAGCGCGCGTTGTGGATGAAGAAGTCGCGCACCGGGCGGCTGTGGGGGCCGTCGAAGTTGAGACCGGCGCCCCAGGGCGTGTGATGGCGCTCGGTGAAGAACTGCTCCGCGTACAGGTGCAGGTAGTTGCCTTCGGGTCCGAAGTGGTTGTAGACCACATCCAGGAAGACCATCAGCCCCAGGGCGTGGGCCTGCTCCACCAGGGCCTTGAGGTCCTCCGGGCGGCCGTAGCCGGCGAAGGGCGCAAACTGGAACACGCCGTCGTAGCCCCAGCCGCGTGCCCCCGGGAAGGCCGCCACCGGCATCAGCTCCACCGCGGTCACGCCCAGCTCCGCGAGGTGGTGCAGGCGGCGGGCGGCGCCGGCGAAGGTGCCCTCGGGGGAGAAGGTGCCCACGTGCAGTTCGTAGAACACCGCCGTCTCCCAGTCCCGTCCCCGCCATTGCAGCTCGCCGTCGCTCCAGGCGTAGGCGGCGGCGTCGATCACCTCGCTTGCGGCATGCACGCCGTCGGGCTGGAAGCGCGCGGCCGGGTCCGGCACCGGCTGGCTCGCCGCCAGGTGCGCCGCCGTGAGGCGGAAGCGATAGCGGCTGCCGGGCCCGGCGAGGTCCGTGACGCGCTCGAACCAGCCGTCGCCCACCGCCGCCAGGTCCAGCAGGTGCTCGGGCGCGGCGTTGCCGTCCAGTTCCAACGCGACGCGCTCGGCGTCGGGAGCCCAGAGGCGAAAGCGCACCGCGCCATCGTCGGTGAGCTCGGCACCGAAGGGCATGGGGTGGCGGATGTGATGCATGCGCACGCTCCTACAGCAAACGCCTGAGTCCTGCATTGTCGGCCGCGGAGATCATCGACGGTAGCAGGGTTTCCCGCCGGTCGCGGGTGGCGTCTTCGATGATGCCGCCTGCGCCGCCGCCCGTTGGTGATCACCCTGGGCTTTGGCCGGCCTCGGCGTATCCCCGATGGCTGGATTGGGCAGCGCCGGTGCGGTGCGCCTGCGCAGATGGCATCGCCCGGCGTGCCCGCCGCATCACCATCATCGGCCATGCACGAACCGCACCAGCACACAAGCGCGCAGCCTTTGCCGTGGCGGCCTGACGCTAGCGGTTGGCGCGGGTGATTTGACCCTGCAGCGGGGCGAATGCCCCGCGGCTCGACGCCTCAGCGGTTGCGCCCGGCCCGGTCTGACAACGTTTCGGCGCCGGGTTTTGGGCCCCGACGCTGCAGGCCGATCGCCGACGGTGGACTGGCCCGTCGCTTGCGTTGCTTGATTCGGCCGGCATCGGGCCCGGCGCACATTCGGATTGATGGTGGCCGCGGCGTTGGCGGGCGCTCAGGACCGGCTGCCGAGGTCGCGTGCGCCATCGCGCGTGCGATGTGACAGCAGGAATCTGGAGGATGAGCGCAGACAGACTCGCCAATGGACCCGCATCGGATCCGCTCTGGTACCAGGACGCGGTCATTTACCAGACCCACGTCAAGGCTTTCTTCGACACCAACGGAGACGGCAGCGGCGACTTCCGCGGCCTGACCCTGAAGCTGGACTATATCCGTGACCTGGGCGTCGACTGCATCTGGCTGCTGCCCTTCTACCCGTCGCCCATGCGCGACGACGGCTACGACATCGCCGACTATCGCAACGTCCACCCGGCCTATGGCAGCCGGCGGGACTTCCGCCGCTTCGTGAGCGCCGCCCATCGGCGCGGCATCCGCGTCATCACCGAGCTCATCGTCAACCACACCTCGGATCAGCATCCCTGGTTCCAGGCCGCGCGGCGCGCGCCGCGGGGCTCGGCGAAGCGCAATTACTATGTCTGGAGCGACGACGACAGCCGCTTCGCCGAAACCCGCATCATCTTCACCGACACCGAGGCGTCCAATTGGACCTGGGACCCGGTGGCGGGCCAGTACTACTGGCATCGGTTCTTCTCCCACCAGCCGGACCTGAACCACAACAATCCCCAGGTGGTGCGCGCGGTCATCCGCGTCATGCGCTTCTGGCTGGATATGGGCGTGGACGGTCTCAGGCTGGACGCCATTCCCTATCTGTGCGTGCGCGACGGCACCAACAACGAGAACCTGCCCGAGACCCACGCCGTCATCAAGCAAATGCGAGCGGTGGTGGATGAGCACTACCAGAACCGCGTCTTCCTGGCGGAGGCCAACCAATGGCCCGAAGACGTGCGTGACTACTTCGGCGATGGCGATGAGTGCCACATGGCCTACCACTTCCCGCTCATGCCGCGCATGTACATGGCGCTGGCGCAGGAGGAGCGCCATCCCATCGTCGAGATCATGGAGCAGACGCCGGAGATCCCGCCCGGGTGTCAGTGGGCGATCTTTCTGCGCAACCACGACGAGCTGACGCTCGAGATGGTCAGCGATCGCGAGCGCGACTACATGTACCAGACCTATGCCGCAGACCCGCGCATGCGCGTGAATGTGGGCATCCGCCGTCGGCTCGCACCGCTGTTGGGTAATGATCCGGGCAAGATCCGGCTCATGGTGAGCCTGCTGCTGTCCATGCCGGGGTCGCCGATTCTGTACTACGGTGATGAGCTGGGCATGGGCGACAATATTTATCTGGGCGACCGCAACGCCGTGCGCACCCCCATGCAGTGGTCACCGGACCGCAACGCCGGCTTCTCCCGGGCGGACCCGGAGCAGCTCTATCTGCCGCCGGTGATGGATCCCATCTATGGTTATCCGTCCGTCAACGTCGAGGCCCAATCACGGGCGCCGTCGTCCCTGCTCAACTGGACCCGGCGCATCATCGAGGTGCGCAAGCAGCACCACGTCTTCGGCCGCGGCTGCATTGAGTTTCTGCATCCCGGCAATCGCAAGATCCTGGCCTATGTGCGCCGCTACCCCGACCCGGCGGCGGATGCGGAGGCGGGCGCGAAGCCCGCGGCGGCGGAGGCCGTCGGCCCGGCATCCGATGCGGTTGCCGGGCTGGACGGGGCCCCTGCGGAGCAGCCCCGGGAGGTGATCCTCTGTGTCGGCAATCTCGGCCGCGGCGCGCAGCCGGTGGAATTGGATCTCGCCGCCTATGCCGGGCGCGTGCCCATCGAGCTGCTGGGCCAGACGCCCTTCCCGCCCATCGGCGAGCTGCCCTATCTGCTGACCCTGCCCGGCCACGGCTTCTACTGGTTCCGTCTCGCCACCGACGTGCCGGCCCCGGCCTGGCATGATGAGCGCGTAGCGACCCCGCGCCTGCAGACCCTGGTGCTGCCGGAGGGCTGGCGCAGCCTGCTGCCGGAACACGCCGAGCGCCGGCGCACGGCCCTGCGGGCGGTGGCCCTGTTGCAGAATCACGTGCTGCCGGCCTATCTGAGCGCACGCTGCGGTGGTGCTGCAGCGGGCTCGGCCGCATCGCCCCGGGTGCTCATCGAGGCCGCCGTGCCCTGGCACGACTGGTTGTTGACCCTGGTGCGTGTGGATGTCGCCGCCGCTGGCACCGAGCGCCTGTTCCTGCCGCTCGCCATCCGCTGGCAGCACAACGGCACCGCCCTGAGCACAGTGCCGCCGGCGGCCATCACCCTGGCCCAGACCCGCCGCCAGGCCACGCCTGGTCTCCTGTTCGAGGCCCTGGCCGACGCCGGCTTCGTGCGCACGTTGGCCTGCGCCATCGGTGACGGTGAGGACGTCGCCTTCGGCGAGGGCCGGCTCGCGCTGGTGCCCACCGCCGCCTGCCCCGAGCTCCTGGCGGGCTGCGCCGAGGCCGAGGTGCATCCCTTGGCGGAGGACCCGGACAATGCCGCCGTGCTCGGTGACCGGCTCATGCTGAAGACCCTGCACTGTCGGGTACCGCCGGCCCGGCCAGAGGGCCAATCCGGGGGCCAGTCCGGGAGCCAGCCCGGAGCCTCGTCCGACAGCGCCATCCCGCGCGGGCCGGAGCCGATGGTGGACACCGCCCGCCACCTCACCGAGGTGGCCCACTTCCCGGGCACGCCGGCCCTGGCCGGGCACATCGACCACCACCGCGATGGGGCCGCGCCCTGTACTCTGGCGCTGCTGGAGCAATACGTGCCCAACCAGGGCGACCTCGACGGGCGCGTCCGTGACCTGCTGCAACGCCTGTGCGACGAGCACTTCGCCGCCGGCGGCGACGAGGCCTGGCGCCAGGACCCGGGCCAGATCGACCTCATGGGGCTCTTCGACCAGCTGGGCGCCCGCGTCGCCGACCTGCACACGGCGCTCGCCGCGGCGGCGGACGGCGACGCCTTTCGCCCCGAGTCCATGGCGGACGCCGATCACCGGCGGCTGCTTACAGACCTGCACGCCGCCGCCGACGGCGCGCTGAGCGCCCTGCGCAGCGGGCGCGACCAACTGCCGGCGGCCGTCACCGACACCGCCGACCGCCTCCTCACCGCCGGGGCCGAGCTCCACCAGCGCCTCGACGATCTGAGTCGCCACGGCTTCGGCCCCCGGCGTTGCCGACTCCATGGCGACCTGCGCCTCGCCCGCGTGCTGGTGGCGCAGCACGAGCCCGTCTTCATCGGCGCCGGCGGTCCCGCACAGCGTCCGTGCGCCGAGCGCCGCGCCAAGCGCCCGCCGCTGCTGGACCTCGGCACCCTGGTCTGTGATCTGCACACCACCGTCGCCGACATCCAGCAGCGCACGCGAACGGAGCACCCGGACCTGCATCCGCGCCTGGCCGAGCCGCTGGCCACCTGGCGCCGGGAGGCCGTCGAGCGGCTGCTCGCCGCCCACGCCGCCGCCGCCGAGGGCTCGCCGCTGCTCGCCGCCGACCCGGAGCAGCGCGTAGAGACGGTGAGGGCGCTCGCACTGGGCGGCGCCCTCGAGCGCCTGGCGACGGCGCTCGCGGCGCCCCGGCGAGCGCCGACGGTGCCGGTCGCCGCAGCCGTGGATACCGTCCTGAGCCTGCTCGACGAGGCCGGCGCGTCGGTCGTCGCCGCGCGCTGAAGGCATCGTCGGGAGCGCTGTGGATGATGCTCAGGCGCCGCGCCGCGTATCGGGCCGCCACAGCAAATAGGCCAGAAGGGCGTAGAGGGGTGCCGCGGCGACATCATCGAGGACCAGACTCACGACGACCATCGCGCTTGCCACCACAGCGAGAGCCAGGTCGAGGTGGCGCAGACGCAGACGCGGACGTAATCCCAAGGTGGGGCCACGGCCGGGCGTCTTACGCATGGTCGCCTGTGGACGGAGCCCGCGCCCGGGCCTGATGCTGCGGGGGCGTTGCCGATCCGGCGCCCGCCGCAGCCGCGGGCCTTCGAGCAGTGCCACCAGCAGCACATAGACAGCGATGAGCAGGCTGCCGGCGGCGAATGGGTTCCAGCCATGGGTGTCCGTGAGCCAGCGCCCGGTCGCGAAGAGACCCAAGCCGAGCCCGATGTAGCCTGATACGCGCAGCACCTCGTAGGGCACCGGGTAGTAGCGCCGGCCGAGGCCGTAGGACAGCACCACCATGGCGCCATAGCAGATGAGATGCGCCCAGGCGGCCCCCTCGTAACCGAATGCCGGCACCAGCAGCCACAGGGACACGATGGTGATGCCGGCGCCGATGACGGCGACCCAGGCACCCATCAGGGTCCGATCCGTGAGCTTATACCAGACCGACAGGTTCACATAGACGCCGAGCAGCAGATTCGCCAGCAGCAGCACCGGCACCACATGCAGGCCCTCCCGGTAGGCAGCGCCCACGAAGTACTGGAAGACGTCGATGTAAAGCGTGACAGCCAAGAAGATGAACACGCAGAAGATCACGAACCAGGTCAGCACCAGGGCGTAGATCTGACGGGCGTCGCGCTGCTTGGCGTAGCTGAAAAAGAAGGGCTCGCCGGCGTAGCGGAAGGCCTGAATGAAGAGCGTCATCAGGATCGACAGCTTGTAGACGGCGCTGTAGATGCCGAGCTGCGCCATGTTGGTGGCATCGTCATAGGGCAGCAGGAACTTGAGCGCGGCACGGTCGAGCATCTCGTTGACGATGCCAGCCATTCCGATGACCACCATCGGCAACGAGTACCGCAGCATGCGCTTGAACAGCGCGCCGTCGAAGCCCGTCAGCGCCCCCCTGAACTGCGGCGTCAGCAGCAACAGCTTCAAACCGCTCGCGGCCAGGTTGGACAGGAACACATAGCCGACGCCGATCTCCGGAATCCACAACTGGCCCAGTGCTGAGCCGGGGTCCGCCGCATAGGCCTGTCGGCAGACGACGATGAAAAAGACGTTCAGGCCGATAGTCGCGCCGATCTCGATGAGCTTGATGGTCACGAACCGTAGCGCCCGCTCCTCCGCCCGCAGCCGCGCGAAGGCCGCATTGCCCACGGCGTCCAGGGCCAGGATGGCCGCCACCCACCAGATGAATTGCGGGTGCTCGCCGTGGCGCAGCAGATCCGCCACCGGTTGCTGGAAGACCACGGCCAGCATCAGGAAACCGCCGTTGGCGACGATCAGGAACCGCAGCACCGTCGCCAGCACCCGGTCCGGTTCGTCCTCGCCGCCGGCGCGGAAGCGGAAGTAGCCCGTTTCCATGCCGAAGGTCATGAGCACCGCCAGGAAGCCCATGTAGGCATAGAACTCCGCCACCACACCGTAATCCGCGGGCACGAAGGTGTAGGTGTAGAGCGGCACCAGCAGGTAGTTGAGGAACCTGCCGACGATGCTGCTCAGGCCGTAGACGGCGGTCTGGGAAGCGAGGCGCTTGAGGGGGTTCACGGGTGACAGAATTTTGCGCTACGGCGGACGGCAGCCGGGATTGTCGCACGCGATCAGGGTTTTGCGGCCCCTCGTTGGGCTGCTGGATGGCTCGACTGTGCGAACGCACAACCGCCGCGAACGCGTGATGGTGGACTGCGAGCGCTCTCGAATCGATGGGCGCGTCGAGCGCATGGCCAAGCCGTCGGCAGAGGCGGCGCGGGACCTGCCAGAGCAGCGGGTAGCTGCTGACAAACCCCGCGTGTGCTGGCGCCCTAACTGGCTTTCGCAAACAACCAACCACGAAACGCCTGCAGTTATTTGCAGTGCGCAAAGCGCTGTGGCGCGCTGGCGACACCATCCCCTGTTCCGGGGATGTCGCCCCCCCTTGGATGGGTCTAGGATGTGGCGCGTAAACTGCAAATCTAATAAAGTGTGAAGAGGTATGTAATGACCAGCAGCACACTGAACGCAAGGCTTGGCAGGCTGGTTCAGCACTCGCGGGCCGGAACGGACGAATGCACCGTCAAAATCATCGGACGGCTGCTTTGGTGGTACCGAATTGAGGCGATCAAAGTCACGACACTCCAAGGCTATCGTTTGCTAATGCCCGGCGAGCGGGCCTATGTGCCCAGACATGCGGTGTATAGGCTGCGGCGGCCCGCCTCTGCTCGCTGAGGATACGGCATGAGCGTAAGCGCCCAATTCTCTTAGCCACCTCACATGCAACCAGTGCCTAGCTGGCTCTCAATGTCGCCCGCTCAAGAGAGATCGACAGAGGCCGACTGGTCCGAAGCCCTCGAGCGCTCCTATCCGTCTATGCTACTCCAGAGGTGGGCAAGCAATAGCCCTGGCCATCGCTATCTTTGTCGCTCGGCGCTCTTTCGGCACGACTCCGGATGCGAGTTGAACGGCTGCAGGTGTGCTGCCTGCGACCACCTATGGTCTCATCTAGGCGCAGGTGGGCGTTGCGGCGGATCCCGTCCCAACTGCTTCGGCAAGTCCACCATCACGACAGTGCCCCCACTGTCGCTACTGATGCGCAGCAGCGCACCCACCGCCGCCGCCCGCTCGCGCATGTGGGCGAAACCGCGCCCACCGGGTCGGGGTGCGGCACCGCCGTGGCCGTCATCGGCCACACACAACCGAATGCCGTAGTCCGCATGCGGCGACTGACTGCCCTCGATGCAAATCACCGACGCTTGGGCATGCCGGATGGCATTAACCACCGACTCCTGCAAAATACGCAGCAGATGCAGGCTTGCCGTCGGATCGAGCCCGGGTAGATCGGGCAGGGCACGTATCTGCCATTGCATATCGAGGCGGGCAGCCCGGATTTGTGGCTCGATTCGCTCGCGAAAGCTACCGAGCATCAAGCCGAGGTCGTCACCAACATCATCCATGGATGCGATGACGAGCCGTAGATCGACGAGTGCGGCGCGACTGGCCGCAGCGATACGTGCGGTCGTATCTTCCTCCGGGAATTCGCACAAAGACTGAATCGACACCAGCTGTCCGGACAGGCCGTCGTGGAGGTCGCGCATCAGCCGCGTGCGCTCCTGCTGAAGCACCATGCTCCGCGATTGTTCCCGCTCTCGTTGCAAGGTCTCGCGCAGCCGCGTTTCGGTGTCGACTACGGTCCGCTGCAGCTGTTGCGCGAATTGCTCCTGTGCCTTCAATGCTCCAGAGAAACGCCATAGCAGGATGGCGGCGAGCACCAGCGCGGGGAGAGCACTGATATGGTGGATCAGCACCAGCGAATCGTTATCAATGACATTGAGCAACACGAGCCCATCTTTCATTGAAAAAAAGGCTGCGAGCCCAACCGTACCGAGGACAATCACGGATGCGTCGCTGCTATTGCGCCAAGCACTCACAAACAAGTAACCGAGCCCGGCCAGTGCGAGTACGCCGCCGAGCAGCACCAGGCCGCGTATGAGCCCCAGGGTGACCACGCTGTCGGGGGCCAGAAGATTGGCAACCAGTACGACCAGCACCGGCATGATGAATAGAGGAATGGGCACCGGGGGACGACGGCCATTGAAAAGATAAGCGAATGGCAGCAATAGTGAGCCGGCGAGCAGACGCAGCGGATTGGTGAGCTGCCAGAGCCATTCCAGGCTGGGGCTAATGAACATCACCGGTAATGTTGTAAGCGGTAGACATAGGCAAATGACACCAAAAAGCAGATAGACTTGGTCCAAGAGGCGCAGGGCCGAGAGGATGACCGTGAGGAGTCCAACCGCCAGGAGCATGGCGTTGATCAGTAATGGGATGGTAATCACCGCCGTGCGAACAGTAGCGGCGTGGGGCTCCAGTAATGCCTTAGGACCAATCTGGAAAATGCCAAGCATGGCGCCAACGGCGCGGTAGGCATGCACTTGGATCTCGATCGTATTGTTGCCTTGATGTAGCAAGGCCTCGGGAAGGGACACGACCAAGGGCGTCGACTGGCCGATGTACAGCGGCGATTGTACCCACCGGCTATCGAGCAGTTGGATGCCGTTGACATACCCTTGGAGATGGCCGCGGTAGCGCGGGATGTACAGGGCCAGCGCTGCTTGTGCGGAAGTGAAGTCGTAAGTGGTGGTGAAGGTCAAGGTGCAGCCGAAGCGCAAGGTCTGTACGGTACAGCGCTCCGGCAACTGAACCTTCTGTGCCTGGTGGCGCCCTTGCAGATGCGGTTGGGTGACTGCGCTTCCTGTCACCACTCGAAAAGTGCTGACTCGCGGATCATCCAGGAGCGGCTTGATCCCGAGTAAAAGCAGGCAAAACCAAAGCTCCAGGGCCAAAACAACGACGATGAGGCTAACACGAATCCAGAGTGGATATGGAAAGCGCAGATTTGCCAGCACCTCAAGTGGCAGCGCCTGCTTGGTAGGCACCGTCGGAGTCCGCGCTACAGCTTGATCAGCTGCTGTTGACAGGCCTCGAAGACGGCTTCACTGCGGCTGCTCACCTGCAGCTTATGAAAAATATTCTTGACGTGACTGGCCACCGTCTGTGTCGAGATGCCCAACTCCCGGGAGATCTCCGCATACTTGAGCCCCTTGGCAATGCCCCATAGCACGTCGAGCTCCCGCGGTGTCAGGACGCCCGGGGCGCCTTGTCGGGTAGGCGGCCTGGTGGAGTAGTTCGAAGTCGCCGGCGTGGCGCGCAGGCGGTCGAGGATGAAGCGTGCGATGCGCGGTGACAGGGGAGAAAATCCGGCGCGGACATTGCGAACGGTCTCGACGATGTCCGCTGGCAATGCATCCTTGAGCAGGTAGCCGGACGCACCGGCTTCTATGGCGCTGACGACACTGGCCTCGTCCGCGAGGACGCTGATCACCAAAATGTCGCTCGCGGGCGCACGTCGACACACATCAGCGATTAGTGTGATGGCGTGACCGTCCGGCAATTGCAGGTCGACGATCAGCACATCGGGCATCACCGGGCAGAGCGCCTGTCGTGCCTCAGCCAGGGTGGCCGCTTCAATGATAGTGACGTCGGGCTCTGCACCCAGAATCCGCACCAGGCGCCGGCGGATGGGCTCGTCGTCCTCAAGCACTAGGATGTTCATAGGGCAGGACTTGAGACATGGCAAGGTCGGTTGCGGGCAGCACCGTGGCGACGACACCAATGCTCCGAATCCGGAGCGGATCGTTGCCAGCCCACCGGGGCGTAAGTCAGGCTACGTCCTCGAAAGCGCTTGGCCTATCCCCTGAATCAGGGGGGAGCAGGGCTGCACGACGGCGCCCGCCACGCCTAAGACAATACCCCCTCGTCAAGGTTGAATCGGCTCGCAGTGGCGCCGCCCTTGACGGAGCCCGCCGGCTTGTCCTCCCCGCCGCCGCCGAGGGACACCAACACCCGCGCATCCGGCGGCAGCACGTCCACGTCGGCGCCGGACGCGATGAGCTGCTCGGCCTCCATCACCTGCATCAGGGCGTCGAGCACCTCGGGGTCGTCGGCGGCGATCTCGTTCAGCGTCTCGCCCACCACGGCGGGGCGGGTGGCCGACGCCTGGGCCAACTGCTCCGAGACCTTGTAGGCGGTCTGGCTCTTGATGAGACCCACACGGTTCTCGCCGTCCTGCTTCATGGCGCTGGTGACCTGCACCAGACGCTTGACGACCTTGTCGGTGATGTTGTCGACCATTTCCCGGTCGGTGAACGCCACCTTGCGGATGTAGACCGACCCCAGCCGGAAGCCCCACTTCTCCGACAGCGGCGAGACCGTGGCGCGCACCTGGCGGCTCAGCTGATGGCGGTCCTCCAGCAGCTTGTCCATTTCCAGGTTCGAGAGTGTGCTGATGGTGGCGCTGGCGACGTTCGCCTCCAGCGAGCCCTCGGGATCGGCGTTGTTGAACAGATAGGCCACCGGGTCGCTCACCTGCATCTCGTACCACACGCCCACGCTCATGGGCGTGCCTTCCTCGGAGTTGACCATCTGGTTGCGCAGGTAGCGCTGGCGCAGCTTCATGTTCACCGGTTGGCGGGTGCCAAACAGCGGCACCAGGATGGCCGTGGGGCCGAAGTGCAGCAGCGGAAACCGCAGCCCCGGCTGATCCAGCACGCCCATCACCTTGCCGAGGAAGGTGTAGACCACCGCCTCCTGCTCGTTGACGATGGTGTAGAGGCTGAACAGCCGGGCGACGGCGAGCAGGATCGGGATGGCCAGCAGACCGGCGACAAAGGCCGGGATCAAGGCGGTGGGATCATTGGGCATGGTGGCCTCCATGAACGGCGGCGGGCGCGGCCGAGGTGGTGTTGGTCACCTGGACGATGCGCCGCGCGCGGGCCAGCAGCGGAATACGCATATTGCGGATGTAGGCCGCCAGCGCCGGTGGCCCGCCCCGGCGCTTGATGCCCTTGAGGGTGTCGGCGAGCTCCTTGAGCGGCGCCACCTCGGCCTGGGCGTTGTTGCTGGCGATCTCCACGGCGCGCTTGCTCATGGTGATCTGCTGCTCGGCATCGGCGCGGGCGGTGCTGATGTCCGCGGCCACCTGGTTGCGGGTGCTGTTGATGGCAGACAGCGCCCGGTCCACCTCCGCCGGCGGGTCGATCTGGGTAATCAGCGCCGCGTCCAGCTCGATGCCGTAGCGGGCGCCGGTGGCGCGGCATTGCTGCTCCATGTAGTCGTTCAGCAGCGGCAGGTTCTTGCGCAGGTCGTTGATGGACACGCCTTCCGAGAGCTCCGCCGCCAACGCCGGGCCGCCGCCGTCGGCACCCGCCAGCTCGCCGCCCTCCACCAGACGCTGGCCCTTGGGGTCGGTAAAGTTGGCGACCCGCTCGCGCAGCACCGAGACGAAATAGCCCATGACGTGCTCCAGCGGGCTGTCCACCCCAAAGCAATACGCATAGAAGTTGCTCTGCGCCACCCGCCAGCGCAGCTGCCCGTCGATGCCGGTGGTGAGGTTGTCCTTGGTGACCGCCTCGATGGTGGACTGGCTCTTGGTGGGGTCCCAGGTGATGTCGATGGAGCGGGTGGCGATGTCCTCCACCATCGGCTTCTGCCAGGGCCATTTGAAATGCCAGCCGGGGCCGAGGATTCTGAGCATCGGGTAGTGGTAGCGCTGGCGCTCGTCGTCGTTCAGGCTCGGGTCGTCGACATACTGATCGCGCAGGCGCTGGGCGCGGCCCAGGGAGACCAGCACGGCGCGCTCGTTGGGCTTGACGACGAACCAGGCGCGGCTCAGCACGGAGACGCCGATGTACAGCAACAGCCCGGCGAGAAAGGCGAGAACGGTCATGATCCACCCCCGTTGTGCAGGCCGCAGTGCACGGCCGTGTTCACTCCAGTGCGGATGGTAGCGCGAAACCGGCATGCGCATGCTGCTGCGGTGGACCAGACGGCGCCTGGCCGGCGCGATTGTCCGCCATGGCGTGACCATTGGCCCGGGTGCCGGCGGGCCGTGCCGCCCGCCGCCGCCGTCACTTCAGCCGCATCGGGCTCAGGCGCGTGCGCGGGCGGCGTTCACATACTCCACGGCCGCCCCGTGCGGGCTGTGGCGGATGCGGCTCACCCCCGCATAGTCGATGACCATCCGATACCAGGCGGCATCGTCGGCGCCGAGCACATGGCCGAGCACCGCCCGCGACACCCCGGCGTGGCAGACGATCAACAGCCGCTGCCCCGGCCAATGCGCCAGCTGGCGCGCGTAGGCACGGGCGATGCGCCGGCGGAAGTCGGCGAGTTGCTCGCCGCCCGGCGGCCGGTGGGCGACGGGGTCGGTGCGGAAGGCCCGAAAGGCGTCCGGCGCCGCCGCCGCCACCTCGGCGGGCCGCCGCCCCTCCCAGGCACCCATGCCGATCTCGCGCAGCTCCGGCTCCACGGCCAGCGCCAGCCCCAGGCGCGAGGCCAGCTCCACCGCAAAGCCCCGGCAGCGGCTCATGGGCGAGGTGACGATCTGCTGCCAGGGGCACTGGTTCCGCAGCGCCGGCGCCACCGCGGCGCGCATCTGCGCCCAGCCCGTGGCGCTCAGGGGATGATCGCAGCCGTTGCCGCGGATCATGCGCCCGCCCACGGGCTCGCCGTGGCGGATCAGGTCGATGACGGTGTCTTGCATGGGAGTGGCGCGTGTCGCGTGGCTGGGGGCTGGAGGCTGGAGGCTGGGGGCTTGGGCATGGGCGCTGGGGCGGCCGGCACTCGCCGGTCGCGGGGCGGATAGTCGGGCGATGGATGGCCAACGGCCGGCGGTTTCGCCACAATTGCAGCATTCAACCACAGGATTCGCGCCATGCGGCAGCAGCAGAATAAGCTCTATCCCGGTCTGGACGACGACAGCTACGGCGGCATGACGCCCACCGGCCAGATCGTCCGCGATGCCCAGGTCTTCGGTCTGATCGCAGAAGACGAAACCTGCGCCGGCTGGTCCATCGCCGCCATCCAGGACCTCTACGACAAAGTCAGCGATGCCTGGCGGCCCTACGGCCATCTGGTCTCGAAACTGCCCGAGGACCTGCGTGCGCGCCACCAGCGCATCTACGACGCGGCCCTCGCCCGCGCCCGCGAGCGCGGCTGGAGCCCCGAGCTGTATCCGGACTGAGTCCAGCCGGGCCGAGCCTGCCAGGTGCCGCATGGCCGATTTTCGCACCCACCTCACCGGCGGCGCCGTCATCGCGGCCGTCGCCGCCTTCGCCAGTTACAGCGAGGGCCTGAGTGATGCCGTCCAAACCCAGGCGCTGTTCGTGCTCGGTACAGCGGCGAGCCTGCTGCCGGACATCGATGCCGACGATTCCAAACCGCTGCGGGGCGTATTCGATATGGCCGGTTTGGTCGCCGGCTTCATGGCGGCATTCGCGCTCGCCGAGCACTTCGCGGTGCTCGAGCTGGTGGGCATCTGGGCCGCCACCTGGCTCTTCGTGAGCTGGCCGCTGCGCCTGGCCTTTGCGCGCCTGACAGTGCATCGGGGCCTCTGGCACACCCTGCTCATGGCGCTGGTGCTGGCGCTGGCGGCAGCCATCGTCGCGGATCTGCTGCTCGGCCTGGATGCCACCCGGGCCTGGCTGGTGGCGGGCTTCGTGCTGCTCGGCTACGTCACCCATCTGGTGCTCGATGAGGTGGCGAGCGTCGATCTGATGGGGCGGCGGCTGAAGCGCTCCTTTGGCACAGCACTCAAGCCCCTCAGCCTGCGCGCCTGGCCCGGCTCCCTGATGCTCATGGGGCTGGCGGTGGTGCTGGCGGGGCTGGCGCCGGACCCACAGCCGCTGCTGGCCCTGCTCGGACGCGCCGGTGTGCAGACCGGGCTGCTCGCCGCCCACTGGCCCCGTTGGTGAACGCGCATGCAGCCGCAGCCGGCGCTTGCATGCCTGCGCGCGGCACCGGCGCCGGATGCATCCGCGCGCAGACCCGTGGTCCCGCTGCGGCCCCAGTGCGGCACCCCGGTGCGGCTCCGGCGCAGTAACACCCCGGCCTAACCGCCCGTGCGCCGCTCAGCCGCCGCCCGACCCCGGCAGGGCGCTGCCGTGGGGCTGTCGCCGCATGCGGGGATCCGCGGTGACACCGCCGGCCGCCGCGTCCGTCGCCGATGCCCAGGTGCCCGCCTCGCCGTCCAGCAGGGCCCGCGCCGCGGCGGCGGCGCGGGCGATGATCTGGGCGCGCTGAGCGCCTTCGGTGCCGTCGGGGTCCGCGCACACCAGCTCGCAAAGCGCATCCGTCGGCGCTTCGAAATCACAATGGCCGGCACCGGGGATACGCTGCACCCGCGCGTCCACGCTGGCCTGAAACACCGTGCGGCCGTTGTCCAGGGCATTACAGTTGGTGGGCTCGCCGGCGAGCCCCAGCAGTGGCTTGTCCAGGCCGCGGGCGGCGCGCACGCCCAGGCCCTGGGTCTCCACCAGATCCAGAGTCAGCACGCCGACGGCTCGCATATCCGACCGCCCGGCCAGCAGCGCCGCCAGGCCGCCCGCCGAGAAGCCCGCGTAGACCACCCGCCGTGCCCCCAGGTGCCGGGCCAAAGCCACCATATCCTGGGCGTTTTGCACATGGCGTCCGGCCCAGGGCCTTTGGTTGCAGAAGTCCAGCGTCGCCACCCGCAGGCCGTCTGCGGTCATGGCCGCGGCCAGCCCCCGCATACGCTGCTGGCTGCGCAGAAAACCGTGGGCGAGGATCACCCAGTCGCCGCCGTCGTTGGTTTTTGGGACGGCGCGCGGCGGAGCGGGGGCGGCCGCGGGCACAAAGACCCGGTAGTCCAGCCCACAGCCCGTGCTGGAGGCGAGCTGCCCCGCGGTCACCGCCACGCCGGCGGGCAGGGACTCGGATGGGGTTGGAGTTGGCCCCGCGGCATCCGGGCGCAGCAACAACCCGCTGCAGCCGGCGAGCAGCAGCAGCGCAACGGTGGCGAGGCGTGTGGCGGAACGGTGCATCGTCCTGAAGTGCATCCCGCGGGCCGCCGGCTCAAGCCGCGCCCGGCGGCTGCCCCGTCCGGGCGGTGCCGCACCCCGTGCCGGGCTGCGCCGCAAGCCTCAGCGGGCTGGGTGGCGGCGGGCGGGGGTCTCGACCGCAGGGATGCGGTCGTGCAGCCTACGGGGATGTATTCACGGCGTCCCGCTGCCAGTCGCAAGCCTCAGCGGGCTGGGTGGCGGCGGGCGGGGGTCTCGACCGCAGGGATGCGGTCGTGAAGCCTACGGGGATGTATTCACGGCGTCCCGCTGCCAGTCGCAAGCCTCAGCGGGCTGGGTGGCGGCGGGCGGGGGTC
>NZ_CAJXWY010000008.1 GCF_913062725.1 uncultured Thiohalocapsa sp. | reverse complement strand
CGAGGAGCCGGATGCGTTAACGCGCACGTCCGGATCTGTGGGAGCCGCGGGTGAGCAATCACCCGCGGCCACCCGGCTTGCGCCAGGCGCGGCATTCGTCTTCGCGATTGGGGCTCCATTGCCCACAGGCACTTTTAAAAGCAGTCCAGACCTTTCTGCCCGCGATTGAAATCGGCCCCATCCGGTACGCTCGCCCAGCACTTTTCCTTTGCGCAGGCCGGCACGTGGCTGTTGCATTGTGCGTCTGCCCACGCTTGTACCGCCTGTTTACTCTGGCATAAGAAAAGCCTCGGGTATCGGGAGTCCGCAACAAACTTTGGACAGAGCTCTCCACGTATTTCGCCGACATAGCTGCCTTTCGCTTCATCAAAGCAGTGCCAGTTCTCACATCCGTAGGGCTTCGATGCCGAGCAAGCACCCGCAAAGAAAAGACAGCAAAAAGCTGTAGTCCAGCTCAATTTTTTCGTCATCGTTTCTTTCAGATACGTATACGTCGGAGCCTCGTCGGGACGGGACGATGCTTGTCTACCAAGGCGTGCCAAGCCCAGCGGAGCACTGCATCCACCCGCTGATGTTATTCTCAGTGCGGAATCTCTTGTTTGCGTCGCGCGTAATCGCTTTTCTTTCTACCTTGTCCGAGCCTGGCTCTACGGCTCCGTGCTACCTGCCTGTTATTTGGCGGTGTAGAGAGGAAAATTCGTCCGGCATCGCACGCCGCCCGCCGAGTTACGCTCGCTAGGTCGCCGCGTGCAATGTTCTTCCTCATTACAAGGCGATAGACTACGGATGATTCTGGTCCAGGACTTGTCTCAGCGTCTAGATTCGTTGTCTGAGCGTCTACCAAGGGTTCTTGGGCGTCGCGGTTCGCGAGACTCCCGCGGTTCGGCGGTTGTACCACCGCCCTTTCTTTGCCACGCGTTTGTCTGTTGCTCCAGCCCTTGACTAGCTGCGCAGCGCCACGATCGGGTCGGTCTTGGACGCTTGCACGGCCGGGTAGAGTCCCGAAAAGATCCCGACTGCGGCCGATACCGTGAACCCGAGAATCATCACAGGCACCGAGACGAAGAAGGCCCATCCGGCCACCATCGACACCAGCCAAGCCGTCAGCACGCCCAAGCCGATGCCCAGCACCCCGCCGAAGAGGGAGAGCATCATGGCCTCGATCAGAAAGTGCATTCGCACATCCCATCGGCGTGCCCCTATAGCCACCCGCACGCCGATCTCCCGACGGCGCTCCGTGACGGACACCAACATGATGTTCATCACCCCCACGCCGCCTACGATGAGGGAAATACTCCCGATCACACCAAGCATCAGCGTAAACAGACGCATCTGCTGGCGCATCTGGGCAATCATTTGTTCAGGTCGGATGATGTTCGCGGTGAAGTCAGGTAGGTTACGCCTGAGCCAGCGTGCGATATCGTCTGTTGCCCGTTCGTGATCGATACCGGGCCTGAATCGGGCGGAGATGGTCGAAACACCACCTCGAATCATGCGGATAAAGGTCGTCGCCGGCAGCACAATCGATCGGTTGAGATCGCTGTCACCAAGGCCTTTGGATGTCGGCTCGAGTATGCCGATGATCCGTAAAACGCGCCCGCGGAAAACAAGGGCTTCTCCAACGTCGCTCGGCAGCGCAGCGTCCGCGAAACGCCTTTGGATTTCGGCGCCGAGCACGCAGAAGCGCCGGTAGCGATCAAGCGGCGAGATGAACCGTCCCTTTGCGATGACCAGGTCATTGAGCTGCGCTAGCGCAGCAGTGGTGCCGACATAGTCAACGTAGGTTCTCGACCCCGCGATGTCTACCGGGTCTGCACTCACCGCCTTCGGCGCCAGCGGATGCAGCCAGGCCGCCAAACCTTGCTCTATGGCGGGGATGCGCTCCAGACCCAGGGACTGACCTGGCATCACCGCGCGTAACCGAATTTGGATAAGATCCGTTCCCATGGCTTGAAATCGCTTCAGCGACTCCCGCTGCGCCATGGACCCGATGCTGATCATCGCTACGACCGAGCCCGTGCCGATGATTATCCCTATGAGTGCGAGGGCCGAGCGCTGCTTGGTTGCGAGCAGGTTACGCAGCGTTTCCAGCACATTGGACCACACCCCCACGACAGCGTCACCGGTCGTCAGCCAACAGCAGACCGTCGCGCATGAGCAACCGCCGTTCGCACTGCTGGGCAACGCCGGCGTCGTGGGTAATGACGAGGACCGTTGTGCCCGCATCGCGGTTCAGTCGCACGAACAGATCGATGATTTCCTGTCCGACCCGACTGTCGAGCGCGCCCGTCGGCTCATCCGCTAGGAGGACATTCGGCGCGCCAACGATGGCGCGGGCGATGGCAACCCGTTGTTGCTGCCCACCGGAGAGCTCGCTGGGTTGATGATGTCTGCGCTCGGCCATATCCAGGTCGGCCAGGATGGCATCAGCCCGGCTTAAGGCATCGCGCCGGGCGCTGCCCCGATACAGCAGCGGCAATGCAACATTGTCCCGCGCGCTCAGTCGGGGCAGCAAATTGAATTGCTGGAACACGAAGCCGATCTGTTGATTGCGCACGCGAGCCAGCTCTGGCTCGCTCAGCGCCGCGACATCGCGACCCCCGAACTTATAGCGGCCCCGCGTAGGATGGTCGAGCAGGCCGAGGATATTCATCAGCGTCGATTTTCCGGAGCCTGAGCTACCCATTACCGAGACCAGCTCACCGCTGGTGATATCGAAGCTCACGCCCTTGAGAATGGGCAACGGTTTTCCGCCAACCGTATAATCCTTGTGCAGCGCGTCCACCTCAATCAGCGGTGCACCGGTGCTCATGGATTGAGCACCACTTCGTCACCCGGGCTCAGCCCTTCCAGGATCTCGACGCGGTTGATGCCGCTCAAGCCCGGCTCGACGGGTGTCGTCACAACATCTCCCGCTCGCAAAACGCGCACGGCTGGCCCGTCGGTCCCTTGCACTACCGCATCAATGGGCACCACAAGGGCCGTGGAACTGTCCCGCAGCACAATCTCGGCACGTGCTGACATCCCCACTCGCACTGCCCGACGCTGCGCCATGCTCAGCTCCGGTACCTCGATGGATGCTTCGAAGGTTGGTGCGTTCCGCCCGGCGTCCCTGCGCGCTTCGGCAGAGACCCTCGCCAATGTTCCTGCCAACGATAACTTGGGGAATGCATCACCGGAGATCACAGCAGGCTGGCCAGCCTCGAGCCAACCGATCTCTACTTCGTCGACATCGGCGCTGACGCGGATACCCGTCAAATCGCCCAGACTCACCGCCGTCTCGCCTTCACTGACGGTACTGCCAACCTCCAAGCGGTTCGTCTCGCCTTCCCGGCCGCTCCGTGGCTCTAGAACCACGCCCGGCACCGGCGCCTCCACCAGCGCAGCCTCGAGCTTGCGCGCCCATTCACGCATCGCGAAGGCGGCGTTCTCAAGCTTCAGACGTGCGACGCGGACCTTTTCCGCACCGCCTCGCTTGCGTGTTTCAACCAGTTCCTCTTCGCTTTGCGCAAGCTCGAGCTGAGCGTCCTCGATCTGTTGGTCCAGTGACCGGAGCTCACTCTCGGGCACGAGTCCTAATTGCAGCAACCTGGCGGTTTCTTCGTGCTTCTGCTTGAGGGCGCGCAGCTTCGATCGAGCGCGACGGACTTGCCGAGCGGCCCGATGCATGTCCGCGCTGTCCTCCCAGTCGCTCAGCTGCGCAAATGCTTCCCGTGCGTCGATGAAGGCCGACTGCGCTTTGCGATACTCGACCTGCGCCTTATCGTCGTCCATGTGAAATAGCGGGTCACCTGCCGAGACCGCGTCTCCGTACCTGAAAAAGCGGCGCTCAATGGTTCCACTATAGGGTGCCACAACATTGACGCGCTGCAAGGGCTCTATGGTTCCGAGAAGCTGGATGGTCTGCCGATACTGCTCGGGGGTCAAAATCTGCGTTTCCAATCGTGCGGCCGAGTCGCGATTTGCAACCGTCTCGGCGCTGACGCCTGAGGCGCGTATCCCAAAGACGTCAAGGTGCCACACGGAGCCGCCCACGGCCACAACCCCCACGAGCACTCCCAGGATCAGTGATCGACGTGATAAACCGCTCATATGACTGACTCGTCTTACGCCGGCCATACCTTGCCACCACGGCAGGATGATCGAGAGATGACCCGATATCGCATTGTGAGTGGTCTCTTACATTGTTGGCCGTGATACCGAGCGCGGTCCCGGCGGCTGTACCGCTAGGACGTTGCAGACATCCTACGCCGAAGCCGGCCAGGCAATTGCGTGCGACCGCGTGGGGGCAGCATTGTCTGTGCCAATACCTTCGCACAGCCGTCGCTCATGAGCCTGGTTCCCACACCGGCGTTAAATTCGTGATTGTCAAGCCCCAAGTCGCAAAGGTGGTGCCAAGTGACTGGTCCAGTTCCGTGAGCAAGTTCAGGTAGTCGATGATGGCACGCAGTTCGGCATTTTCGGCACGTACCAGATCGTTCTGCAGCTTAACCAGCTCAAAGTTTGTGGACCGCCCCAACTCCAGCTTCGATTGCTCAATTTGCAGTTGCTCTTGGGCCAGACTGAGTGAGCGCCGGGCGAGGTCGACCTGACGCCGTCGAACATGAAGGCTGCGCAGCTTATCCGTAAGGTCTCGCTCGATCGACTGGCGAAGAGACTCGACCCGGTTGTCCGCCTGCTGCTCCGCCACGGTGGCACGCACGCGCTGTTGTTTGAGGGTCCGATCGAATAGCGGGACCACGAGCTCCAGCCCGACCTCCCAACGCCGGCCATACGGGGCATCCGGCACCGGGTAGAGCCAGCGTTCGGCCCGGCTATCGACGCGCGTGCTAGCGGTGAGATCCAGCCTCCATTTGCTGTCGTTCTCGGCCAATTTACGATTCAGCCGGCGGTTTTGACGCGAGAGCAGGGCGCGCTGATAATCCGGGCGCATGCTCAACGCCGTGCGCAGCCATCGCTGGTAGTCCGGCGAGACTTCCGTGATTTCAATGGCGTCGGCAGGTGAAATCTGCGTGCCCGCACGCAAGTTCAGAAGGCCCAACAAGCGCAGGCGAGCAGCGTCCAGCGCATTATCGCGCTCGGCGAGATTAACCTCCTGCGCGGCTACGTCGGCCTCTGCCTGAATCAACTCCGTTGCGGCCATGCGTCCTGCTTCGATCAGGCGGCGGTTCGTCTCGACCAGTCGTCGTGCCCGCTCAAGGGCCGTTTTCGCAATCTCCAGACGCCCTCGCTCCAGCTTGAGCTGCCGATAGGCGAAGACCACGTCGGTGATCTTCGCGCTTACTGTCTGCCGCAGGTCCAGTAGGTCGTTTGCGTATTCGTTACGGGCGACATCGACTGGGATTTGATTGATGTCGATCCCCGCCCCTCGCAGCAAGGGCTGTGTCATGACCGCTTCGAGGCTGGACGTCGACTCCGATGTGCCGTCACTGCGCCGACCGTTTGTGGCCCACGAAAACGTCAGATCGGCGCCGGTGGGCAGCTTCCATTCCAGCGTAGGGCGCAGACGTAACTCGCTTGGCTTATCGCGGCTGGCGTCAACCGGCTGGTTATCTCCGGTCGTGAGCCTGGCTGCCACACTTCCACGTGGCACGAAGCGACCCTCGGCCACCCACAAGTCAACTTTTGAGACGAGGTTCTGGAGGTAGGCATCCTGCAGTTCGAGGTTATTCCTCACGGAGAGGAGCACCGCGTCTTTGAGCGTCAGAGCAATCTGCGCCGACGCGGCCGCCGCATCCCGCTGTGCGGCTAGTGCGTACGATGTGGCGAGCGTCGTCATCAGCAGCATGAATATCATCGCCCACAGTCGTTGCTCCATACTTGCTCGGTGTTGGAGCTGCTTCACCAGAATGGGGGCGCTGTGTGCCATCGCTTACGAATGTCGTGCTCGCTCGAGATGCTGGTGGTGACCCGCTGAGATGCAATTCCCTGCGGACCTCACCAGAGTGATGACAATCTGTTGAGAAATCGGGACACCAGGTATTCGGCGAATAGTCACCGTACGACCAATCGACGCGTGTCAGATCGGGTTTTGGCGATACCGAATCTTGCCGTTGCATGTCAGCGCCATGCTCACTCGGCGGGCAGCAAACCCTGACGCACAGTCATGAGGCAGCCCGCTGGGGTCGCGCGAGTGCAGGAAGCGGGGGAACTTAGCCCCGTGCGGTCCGTCGGCCCGCGCTAGTTGCGGTAGGTTCGTGGTTGGTCCCTGTGGGGGAGACTAGGTGTTGGGCTGAGCCGAATCAACCGGGCGGTGGGCACATCGGTTAACTTCTGGACGCATCGTCAAGACTTTTGTACTAATGATCAAGTTGAGCTGGCACTTCGCCGCCACCGACCTCAAGTCGTACAACTCAGTGTCCTCAGGGGCAGGTGTCGCGATGCAGGCTCGAGCGTTGACGGATAGAACTCGAGATGGCCATATCACACACGTTTTTCACAGAGATGACCCGGTGAGCAGAGCGACGCTCATGGGCACGGGAGACGCGAGGCCTCAGCCACCCGACCTCCGCCACAACCGCAGCCGATGCCGCCCCGCCATGTACATCAATGATGACCGCCGCCTGCCAGCGGCTGCCCTCACCACATCAGGTCATCCGGCACCTCGAACTCGGCGTAGGGGTCGTCGGGGTCGGCGTCGCCCGGCTTATTCCAAACCACCAAGGTCGCGGGGTCGGTCTGCTCGGCACGCTGCGCAATCGCGGCGGGTACAATCTCGTAGAAATCATCGTGCCGCACGATGGCGAGATCGCCGCCGGCGATCGCCTGCTGCTGGGCGCCGGTGACATAGAGCCGCTTCAGGGCCGAGCCATCGGTGAAGTTGTAGGCGAGGTCGCCGCCGTCGCGGGAGACGCGGTTGTCGCGCACCAGTTGCCACAGCGCCACCAGCTCGGCCTTGCGCTGGCGCTCGAGCTCGCGCTCGCGGTTCAGCGCCTGGTCGCGGCGGCGTTTCTCGGCGGCCGCCTGCTCGGCGGCGGCGCGCCGCTGCGTATCCGCGGGGGCGCGGCCGCCGCCGGCGCGCTTTTGCTTGCGCTTCTTGCTCTTCGCCTGCTTCAGTTGCTGCTCGTCCACGAGTCCCGCTTTGAGCAGTTGATCCTGCAGCGAGTTGGCCATGTCGTCTGCCTCCGCGGCGGCGGCTGCCGGCGCGACCGGTCACGCGCCGCAGCCGCCGTTGAAAATTTGCCGGATTGTACCCCAGCAGGGATGGATGCTGCGGCGCCGAGGCTGTTGCTGGAGCGGCGCCGGCAGTAGAATCGTCGCCGGTCGCAGATACTTTGGCGCGCGTCGCCGGTATCATGCCGGCCCAACGCCTCGATGAGGTCCAAGCGACCGCCGCAGTTCCGGAGACACGCAACCATGCAGCCCCTTCCACGCCGTTCACTCGCCACCGGCCTCGCCGCCCTGACGCTGACGCTCGGGACGATACCGGCAGCCGCCGAGGGTATCGGCTTTGTCAACATGGAACGGGTCTTCGCACAGAGCACTGAGGGCCGAGCCGTCCAACAACGCCTCAACGAAGAGTTTGGTGACGAGCAGCGGGAGTTTGCCCGACGCGAGCAGGAGATCCGTCAGATGCAGGCCCGGCTCGAGCGCGACAAGCCGCTGATGAGCCAGGCGCAGCTGGACAAGCAAGAAGCCGAGATCGAGCGCCGCATCGAGGCGTTCGAGACCGACTTTGCAGGGGTCCAGGAACAGGTGACCAAGATTCAGCAGGAGGCGGGGCAGAAGCTCATGGAGCCGGCGCAGGCGGCCATCGCTGCTATCGCCGAGGCGCGTAACATCTCCGCCGTTTTCGAGGTGGGCACCTTCGATCCGGGTCGTGCCGGCATGCTGTATTTCGAGCAAGGCGCCGAAGTGGACCTCACCCAGGCCGTGATCGACGCGCTCAACAAGGATGAGTAACGGCCGGTTCTGGCGGGCGTCCGACACCCCGTCGACCGCAAGCGCCGGGCCACACCGCTGAGCGCCGAATCGGCCGCTGTCAGCGCCTCGGCAACAGCCCCATGGCGCCACACCTATCCTGCCCCGCCGCGGCATCCGGGCTGCCCGCAACCGACACCCCGCCGCGGTCCGACGCCCGCAGCGTGTGGCGCCGAGCGAACACTTCCATAATCCAGGTCATCCCCGACGGCCGCTGTGTGGTGCTGGTGATATGAACCCTGGTTTACAATGGGAGAACAGTCTCGTGAGCAGCGGCGCATCGGGCGCCGCAGCGCAGACTGCACGTGAGAGCCCATGCGCACGCTGACCCGGCAACGGCGTGCGCGCAAGGGGCCCGAAGCCCGATCCCGGGGCAACCACATGCGCCCATGACGGCGCACTGCTGCGGAGGACGAAGACCCGATGCTCGGCGAAACACATGACTTACTGCACGAGTTCCCGGAGCTGGAAGGCCAGATCGAATCCATGCGCGAATCCAATACGGCATTCGCGGCGCTGATGGATCAGTACGACGATCTGGACGCCCGCGTAAGAAAGCTCGAGGAGCTCGGCACGCCGGTTGCGGATGAGACCATCGAAGAACTGAAGAAAGAGCGGCTCCTGCTCAAGGACAAGCTCTACACGCTGTTGCGCCCCTGAAATCCGCTGCGGGCCAGTCACGCCGGCCCGATAGCATCAGGGCAAACATCCACGGTCGCCCGTACGTCCTGGTCTCAGGTCTGGGCCACGAGTGGGGCATCGCTCCCGGCTGCCTGCGCTGGCGTCCATGGCCGCACCGCGCAGGGGACAGGCGCTGGGAGTCAGCCGCCGCAAACCTGACGATCGCCGCTGCGCCCAGCACCAACCCGACGACCCATGCGCCCTCGATGGCGCCGCCCACGACCCGGGGCTCGCGAGTGCGCATGGGCCCCGCGGGCCCGCACCTCCAGCCGGTTCTGTCCCGGCTTGATCCTCATTTCCCCGTGTCCATCTGAACGACAGGCGCGGCACGATCGCAAACCGCGTGGGCACCGCCGCCAGCCCGGAGCCCCCGACCATGCCCCGACAAGCCTCTCCAGACGCCGGCGACAGCGAGCACACCGATCGCGGCCGCTCGCGCCATCTGGGCTCGCTGTTGCACCTGCTCGCCTTCACCTGGCCCTATCGCGGGCGGCTGGTGCTGGCGCTGACGGCGCTGGTGCTCGCCGCCGTGGCGCTGCTGGCCTTCGGCCAGGTGATTCGTGCCGTGGTGGACCGCGGCCTGGCCACCGGCTCACCACAGGCGCTGAACCTGGCATTGGGCCTGTTTCTCGCCGTCGTGCTCGTGTTCGCCGCCTCCGTGGCCCTGCGCAGCTATTTGCTGAGCTGGATCGGGGAGCGGGTGGTGGCGGACCTGCGCCGGGCGGTGTTCGCCCGCGCGCTGGCGCTGGATGTGGGCTTCTACGAGGTCACCCGCACCGGAGAGCTCATCGCCCGCCTCACCAGCGACACGGCTTTGCTGCAGGTGGTGGTCGGCTCGACCCTGGCCATGGGACTGCGCAGCACCATCCTCGCCGCGGGCGGGCTGCTCATGCTCGCGGTGACCAGCCCCAAGCTCACGGCGTTGGTCCTGTTTGGGGTGCCCTTGGTGATCCTCCCCACCTGGCTCATCGGCCACCGGGTTCGGCGGCTGTCGCGCCAGAGCCAGGATCGGATCGGCGATATCGGCGCCTACGTCGACGAGACGCTGCACGCCATCCGCACCGTCCAGGCCAGCTGTCACGAGCCCGTCGATGCCGCGCGCTATGGCGAGCGGGTGGAAGCGGCGTTCACCACGGCCATGCGACGCTCGCTCGCCTCGGCTCTGCTCGCCGGGGTGGCCAGCCTGCTCGCCTTCGGCGCCGTCGGCACCGTGCTCTGGATCGGCGGCCATGCCGTGCTCGCCGGGGAGATCAGCGGTGGCGAGCTGTCTGCGTTCCTGTTCTACGCGGTGCTCATGGCGGGCTCCGTCGGCTCACTGAGCGAGATCGTCGGCCAACTGCTGCGCGGCGCCGGCGCGGCGGAACGGCTCATGGAGCTCCTGCAGGCGCAGCCGGCGATCCAGGCGCCGCCGCGGCCGCGCGCGCTCCCGGCGCGCGTCACGGGCCACATCCGCGCCGAGGGCCTGACCTTTCGCTATCCGGCGCGCCCGGAGCGTCCGGCGTTGGCTGACCTGGATCTCGACATCGCCCCCGGCGAGCGCATCGCGCTGGTGGGCCAGTCGGGCGCCGGCAAATCCACGCTCTTTCATCTGTTGTTGCGCTTCTACGATCCACAGCAGGGCCGCCTCACCTTCGACGGCGTGACGCTCCGCGACCTGGACCCGGCGGCCTTGCGCCGGCACATCGCGGTGGTGCCCCAGGACCCGGTCATCTTCGCCGCCTCCGCCGCCGAGAACATCCGTTACGGCACCGAGGGGGCGACGGACGCCCAGGTGCGTGCGGCGGCGACCGCGGCCCATGCCGCCGTTTTCATCGAGCGACTGCCCCAGGGCTACGACACCTTCCTGGGCGAGCGCGGCGTGCGCCTGTCCGGCGGCGAGCGCCAGCGCATCGCCATCGCCCGGGCCATCCTCAGCGACCCGGCGCTGCTCCTGCTCGACGAGGCCACCAGCGCACTGGACGCCGAGAGCGAGCGACTGGTGCAGGACGCCCTGTCCCATCTGATGGTCGGGCGCACCAGCATGGTCATCGCCCATCGGCTCGCCACCGTGCGCGAAGCGGATCGGATTCTGGTGCTGGATCACGGGCGCATTGTGGCCCAGGGCCGCCACGACCAGCTGCTCGCCCAGGGCGGTCTCTACGCGCGGCTCGCCGCGCTGCAGTTCCAGGATCTGCCGGCGGCGGTGCCGGGCTGACTGCAGCCGGTCAGCCACCGCAACGGGCGCCCGCACAGGCGCCGCCGCACCCGCCACATCGCCCGCCTGCTGGCGCCTGCGGGGTGACCCGGCAACTCGCCGCCAAACGGGCGCCGCTGCCGCCGCAAGGCGGCCCGGCATCGAACATCCCCTCCCCCTCGGGCTCGAAGCCTTTGCCGCCGATTGATTGGCCGTCCTGCAACAGCGGACGAAACCCGTCCTGTTCACGGCACGGGGCGATTGACGGGTTACTTCCGCGCGGACTTGGGGGTGCCGGCTCGCTTCGGCGCGGCGGTGCCCTCGATCTCCGCAAAACGTCCCGAAAGCTCGATCTCGCCGCTTTCGGCCTCTTGCAGGTAAAAGTGCCTGCGCAGACTGATGCAGCCGAGGGGGATCACGATCACCGCCATCAGTGTCGCCACGCCGGCGCCGAAAAAGAGGCTCACCGCCATGCCCTGGAAAATCGGATCCTGGATAATGGCCCAGGCGCCGGCCATCAGCGTGAGCGACGTAATCAGGATGGGTCGCATGCGAATCTCGGCGCCGTCCACCGCCGCCTCGCGCACGCTCTTGCCCTTGGCGACCTCCAGTTTCACGAACTCGACGATGAGGATGGACTGGCGCACGATGATGCCGCCGAGCGCGATGAGCCCGATCATGGAAGTCGCCGTGAACTCGGCGCCCATCACCAAATGGCCGGGGATGATGCCGATGAGCGTCAGCGGAATGGGCGACATGATGAGCCCCGCCAGCGCAAAGTCCCGGAACTCCCAGACGATGAGTCCGTAGATGAGCAGCAGCGCGGCGATGAAGGCGAGCCCCATGTCGCGGAAGGTCTCGTAGGTGACCGTCCACTCGCCGCTCCACTCGAAGCCCGATGTCGAGTCATCGGCGGGGGGCCCGATCAGGCCGCCGGGTATGCCGCTCATTTGGACCCCGTCCGGCGTGCTGTAGTCCGCCAGCAGATCTTCCACGCCGAGCATGCCGTAGATGGGCGCACCCAGGCGCCCCTCCATCTCGCCCACCACATAGTCCATGGGCCGCAAGTCCTTGTGGTAGATGATGGGATCCTCGGTGCGCTTGACGAACCGCCCAAGCTCCGAGAGCGGCACCGTCTCTCCGCTCGGGGTGCTGACGGGCAGACTCCCCAGGGTGTTGAGCTCGGCGCGGTTGGCGAGGGGCACCTGGAGCACGATGTAGGTGGGCTCCTGCACGGTGCCGCGCTTGACATCGCCCACCCGGTAACCGCCCATGGCCATGGCCAGGGTCTGATTGATGGCATCCACAGAGATACCGCGGCGGACCGCCTTCTCGGTGTCCACCTCGAAGCGCCAGTAAGCGTAGGGCGCGACCAGATAGTTGTCGACGTCGACGATGCCGTCGACCGCCTCGAACATCTGTGTCATGTCCCGCGCCACTTGTCGGCGCACCTCGGCGCTGGGGCCGTAGATCTCCGCTACCACCGTCTGCAGCACCGGCGGGCCCGGGGGCATCTCCACCACTGCGATGCGCGCACCCAGATGCGCCGCCAGCGGCGTCAGCAGCTCGCGGGCGGCGACGGCGATCTCGTGGCTGCCGCGCTCGCGCTCGTGCTTGTCCTCGAGCATCACCAGCAGGTCACCCTCCCAGGGGTTGGCGCGCAGGTAGTAATGGCGGACCATGCCGTTGAAGTTGAACGGCTGCGCCGTGCCGGCGTAGGTCTGCACGGCCTCGACCTCCGGAATTTCGCGGACCTTCTGCGCCAGCTGCCGCACGACATTGGCGGTCTCCGGCAGCGCGGAGCCCTCCGGCATGTTGACCACGACGCTGAACTCCGGCTTGTTGTCGAAGGGCAGCATCTTCACCGGCACCGTCTTGGTGTAGAACAGCAGACAGACGCCGGCGGTCATGGCGATGACCGCGACCAGAAAGATCCGGCCCAGGCCGCGATTGTCGATGAGCGGCATCACCAGCGGCCGGTAGAGGCGCCCGATGACCCGGCGGGTGACCTCTTCGCGCCGCTCCGCCTTGCGCAGCGCCGCCAGGCGCGGACGCACCCGCAGCGCAAACCAGGGCGTGAAGACGAAGGCCGCGATCAGCGAGAAGAACATGGCCGAGGACCCGAGCACCGGGATCGGGCGCATGTAGGGACCCATCAGGCCGCTGACCCAGCCCATGGGCAGCAGGGCGGCGATGATGGTGAAGGTGGCGAGGATGGTGGGGTTGCCCACTTCGTCCACCGCATGCACGGCCTCGGCGATGGAGGTCTTGCCCACCTCCAGCCAGTGCCGGAAGATGTTCTCCACCACCACCGTGGCATCGTCCACCAGGATGCCGATGGCGAAGATCAGCGCGAACAGGCTGACGCGGTCGATGGTGTAGTCCACCACCATGGCCCACCAGATGGTGAGCAGGATCACCACCGGTATCACGGTGATGACCACGAAGGCCGCGCGCGCGCCGAGGCCGATGAGGCACAGAATCGACACGATCACCGCCGCCTCGAACATGGCCTGCAGCAGCTCATTGACCTTGTCATTGGCGGTCTTGCCGTAGTTGCGGGTAATCTCGACGTGGACGTTGGTGGGGATGAGCGTCCCCTTCAGGCTCTCGAGCTTGTTCAGTACCGCATCGGCGACGATGACGCCGTTGGTCTTCTCTTTTTTGGCGATGGCCAGGGTCACCGCCTGGGCGCCGTCGGCCGGTGTATCGCCCTGATACGCGGGCCCGGTGGAGTGGGTGACGATCTCCTCGGCGTCCTCGGGCATGTGCCCGACCATGGCCACGTCGCGTACATAGATGGGCCGCCCGCCCCGGGTGCCCACCACCAGGCGGGAGACGTCTTCGGCGCTGCGCAGGAAGGCGCCGGAGTACACCTTGAAGGCGGCGCCCCGGGACTCGCTTTGTCCCGTCGCGCGCTCGGCGTTGGCGCTCTGGATGGTGCCGGCGATCTGATCGAGCGTGATGCCATAGCCGGCGAGGCGCTCCATCAGCACCTCGACGCGGATCTGATCCTCGCGCCCGCCGATGACGAAGCCCTTGCCGGTGTTCTTCACGGCACCGAGCGCCTGCAGCACGTCCAGCGCCAGGGTGCGTAACTGCGCATCCCCCACGTCCTCGGACCAGAGCGTGGCCGTCACCACCGGCACATCGTCGACACTCACCGGCTTCACCAGCGGCATCTGCACGTCCGGCGGCATCTTGTCCAGGTTCGACTGCAGCTTGTCGTGGACCTTGACGATGGACTCGCCCATGTCTTCGCCCACGTAAAAGCGCACGGTGACCACGGCGGCGCCCCGCTGGGTGGCGGAGTAGACATGCCGCACCCCGGGGATCTCCATCATGATCCGCTCCAGGGGCTCGGTGACCATGCTCTCCACTTGTTGGGCGGAGGCCCCCGGGTACTGCACGAAGAGGTCGATCATCGGCACCGAGATCTGCGGGTCCTCCTGCCGCGGCGTGAAGAACAGGCCGATGAGACCGATGCCGAGACAGCCGAGCAG
Source organism: uncultured Thiohalocapsa sp. (assembly GCF_913062725.1). GTDB lineage: Bacteria > Pseudomonadota > Gammaproteobacteria > Chromatiales > Chromatiaceae > Thiohalocapsa. The sequence goes on along the minus strand of NZ_CAJXWY010000008.1, from coordinate 70,640 downwards.
CAGCATCGGCGTGACGGGTGTGTTGATGAAGGCGCGGGCGATGCGCCCGGAAAGCCCGAGCGGCTTGGGTCGTGACTCTTGTGCTGGAAGACTGGTGGCGTCGTCGATCGGGGGTCTGGTGTTGTCGCCGGCCATGGGCTGGTCTATGACTCTCTGCGCAAACGGTTGTGCCAGAAGCCAACGCCCTGATGCAGCCCCGCGCGTTGGTTGCCATTTGTCAATTTAGACCATTGAGCCCGTGCTTTACAAAGACGACCGCCTGACGCCCGGTCGCGACTCGGTGCCCATCACCTCACCTACAATAACCGAAAGCCCCGATTTGATGCGTACAGCACTGCTGCATGACCGAGCGCCACGATCAGTTCCGCGTCCAGAGCCAACACCGGCTCATGGACATCGCCCGACGCTTCCTCGGCCACGGCGCGACACCGCTCGCCGTCGCGCCCCTGGGTGACGGCCTCATCAATGACAGTTACCGCGTGCAGGCCACCACCGGCGCCTATGTGCTGCAGCGCATCAATACGGCGGTATTGCCGGCGCCCGAGCAGATCATGGCCAACCTCTCGGCGCTGGCCAAGGCGGCGGCGGCCCACCCCGCGCTCGGCGTGCGCTTGCCGGCGCTGGCCACCGCCGGCGGCCGCGGCTGCGTCCGCGACGATGACGGCAACTGCTGGCGGCTGATGGAGTGCATCGAGCCGAGTCGCACGCTCCCGGCGCTGGCGCACACCACCCAGGCCGCGGAGGTGGGACGGGTGCTGGGCCGGTTTCATTGCCTCGGCGCAACGCTGGAGCCTGCGGCCCTGGCGGTGACGCTGCCCGGCTTCCATCACACCCCCGGTTATCTGGCGGCGCTGGAGTCCGCCGCCGCCGCCGCCCCGCTGGACGCCGACAGCCGCGAGGTCTTCACCCACATCCAGGCGCGGCGTGATCTGGTCGCCGTGCTCGACGACGCGTCGGCGCGCGGCATCATCCGCCGGCATGTGATCCACGGCGATCCGAAACTCGACAACCTGCTGTTCGATCCCGCCGGCGAACGGGCACTGTGTCTGATCGATCTGGACACGGTGCAGCCCGGGCTGTTGCACCACGACATCGGCGACTGTCTGCGCTCCTGCTGCAATCGCGGCGGCGAGGCCGGCGCGGCGTCGGTGCGTTTCGATCTGGACCTGGGCGAGGCGCTGCTCATGCGCTATGCGCAGACGACCGCAGGCCTCTTCAGTGCCGCCGAGGTGGACCTCATCGCCGCCGCCATCCGGCTGATCCCGCTGGAGCTCGGCATCCGCTTTCTAACGGATCACCTGCAGGGCGACCGCTACTTCCGTGTCCGCCATCGCGGCGAGAATCTCACCAGGGCCCGCCGCCAGCTGGCGCTGGTGGCGGACATCGAGCGCCAGGATGACGCCATCGCCGCCGCCGTGCGGCGGGCGTTCGACGGTGCCCACAGCGGGGTGCGGTGAGCATGGTGCGTCGACGCCGCCCGCGCGCCACCCCGCCACCGCGGGACGCGATCGCCGACCAACGGCGGGCATGCGCCCTGCTCGACCGGCTGGCCGCCCTGCTGCGCCGCATGGATCACCCGCGGGCGCCGGAGGTGGAACGGCTGCACGTCGCCTTCCAAACCGATCCCGCCGCCGCCTGGCAACAGCTCGACGCCAACGCGTGGTGGGCCGGGGCCGGCTCGCTGGCGGCGGAGACGCTGCTGGAGCCCGAGACCCTGCCGGCCGCCGAGCGCGCGGCGGCGATGCAGGCATTCCGTTCCCTCCTCATCGATCTCGCCGAGCTGCTGCGCGCCCGCGGGCCGACCAACCCGGGTCTCTCGTCCTGGCTGCTGGCATTTCGCAATTGGGACGCCTCCGGCGTATGAGCGGCGACGATTCACGCGGCGATTGATCCAGGTGGGGTTCAGCGCGTCGGCAGTCCATGCCCGCTGCTGCACAATGGCGGCGACGCCCAGCAACCCCCGGAGCCCGCCATGCCCGCCATCACCGTTCGCTTCCGCAAGCCCGCAGACTGGGCCGAGCCCGTGCTGATCCACTCCTGGGACCGGCAGCCCGCCGGCGGCGGCTCGCAGTGGCCGGGTGTGCCCATGGCCGCGGACCCCGAGCATCCCGGCTGGCACGTCTTCACCTTCGACGACACCACGCGGGTGCATCTGGTCTTCAACGACGGCCATGGCCGCCAGAGCGGCGACCTCGCACGCGAGCGCGACGGCTGGTACAGCTTCGACGGCCACTGGCAGGCTGCAGCAGCGCCCGCCGCGGCCGCGACGCGGGCGCCAGGCGACCCACCGCCCGCAGACCCTGCCCTGGTCAGGGAGACACCGCGCCCGGTGGCCGAGCGCACGGACTTCCGCGAGGAGACCATCTATTTTCTGCTCACCGCCCGGTTCAACGACGGCGACCCCAGCAACAATTTCTTCTGCCGCGACCGCATCCGCTTCGACGCCGATGGCAACGCCGTCGACCCGCACTGGCGCGGCGACTTCAAGGGTCTGATCGAGCGCCTGGATTACATCCGCGATCTGGGCTTTACGGCGATTTGGATCACGCCGCCGGTGGAGAACCGCTCCGGCCTCGACTACCACGGCTACCACGCCTACGACTGGACCCGCATCGACCCACGCCTGGAATCTCCGGATGTGACCTACCAGGATCTCATCGACGCCGCCCACACCCGCGGCATCAAGATCATTCAGGACGTGGTGGTGAACCATTCCTGCCAATACGGCATTCGCGGCCACGTCCACATCGACCACCTGCCGACCAAGTACTACGTGCCCCAGGGCGGCGAACAGGGCCGGGTGAGCCACGGCCCCTACCAGGGCAATCTGGGCAACTACGCCTGGGCGAACCGCGATGACATCGACAACCCGGTGGCACCGGATTGGTGGCAGGCGCGCCACGCGCGCGATCCCCACGGCAGCGAGCCCCTGCAAGACCCGAATACCGGCGAGACGGTGCCCAAGCCCGGCTATGAACCGGGCCGCTTCTTCGGCATCGACCCCCAGGGCCTGGACCCGAACTGGTACCACCAGGACGGTTTCATCTGCGGCGGCGACTGGGAAAGCCCGCGGCCGCTGCAACAACGCCATATCGCCGGCGACTGTATCGACCTCGCCACGGAGCGCGAGAACGTCAAGGACTATCTCATCGGCGCCATCAAGCGCTATCTGGACATGGGCGTGGACGCCCTGCGCATCGACACGGTCAAGCACATCGAGCGCGACAATCTGCTGGAGTATGTCAACGCCTGGAAGGCGCACAAGCCGGGGCTCTTCGTCTTCGGCGAAAACCTGGTGAAGGGCTATGGCTGGGGTGACCTCGGCGGCGGCGACAATGGTCCATCCGAGATCCGGCCCTGGTGGTACACGCGATTGGGGTCAGACCCGCAGAATCCGGCCGCCGGCGGCGACTCCGGCTTTCCGCAGCTGGACTTCGGACTCTTCAGCACCTTTCGCGATACCCTCTCCCGCGGCACCTTCGAAGGTACGGGCCAGGTTCTGTCCATGGACTGGATCTACGGCGACGTCACCAGTCTGGTCACCTTCCTGCAGAATCACGACGTGGGCCCGGACAACGATTTCAAGTACCGCTTCAAGGGCGAGACCTGGATGGCGGCGGCGGCCTACAACCTCATCTGGACCGCCCGCGGCATCCCCTGCCTCTACTACGGCGAGGAGATCGAATTCATGAAGGGTGCGCCGCAGGACGTCGAGGGCGAACGGGACACCCTGGAGACCACCGGCCGCGCCTACTTCGGCGACCACCTGACCGAGGCGCGCATCGGCGAGACCCAGTCCCATCCGCTGTATCAACATCTCAAGCGTCTGAACCTGATCCGCCGCAACGTGGCGGCGCTGCAGAAGGCGCCCATGAGCCATGTCGCGGAATGGGGCAGCGGCATGCGCTTCGTCCGTGATCTCGGGGACGACGGTGCAGGCGGGGGCGGCTACGCCGTCATCGGCCTGGCCATCGGCTCGGAGCAAGCGGTGGACATCGGCGATGTCCGCCCGGGGCGCTACCGCGATGCCGTCACCGGCGGCGAGATCCACAGCAACGGCCACCTGTCCTTCCGGGTCAAGGCCAATTCCGCCGGCATCTGGGTGCTGAACGGCCCGGGTAAGATCGGCGACGACGGGCCCTTCCTGCGCTGACGCAGGCCACCGCCGGGGATGTCGCGCAGTTCCATACCCTGCCTGCTGGCACCGTCGGGTATCGCCCGCATCCACGTCGACGCCCAGCCACCGGTCGCAGGTTCTCAACCCACCTTGGGCATCAGTCAATCTTAGAGGTGCAAGCGCATGACGACAGCGTCCACCGCATCCCCCGGCCTGATTTTCTCCCCCGGCCCCACGGACCACTGGGACGACGCCCGTGTCTCCTGCCCCTGCGTACTGCGCGAGCCCGACGGTCGCTGGCAGATGTGGTACTACGGGCGTGACGCCGGCTTTGAGCCCGAGATCCCGCTGCCCACCGGCTACTGCGGACTCGCGCGCTCCGACGACGGTCTGCACTGGACCCGGGTGCCAGGTCCGCTCGACAACGGCGCCGTGCTCGGACCGCATCCGAGCAAGCAACGCTTCGATGCCGCCCATGTCGGCTGCTGCCATGTCGCCCGGCGCGACGGGCTGTACTGGATGTGGTACATCGGCGGCGATCACCAGCGCGGCCGCCTGGGCGAATTCGACGTCAAGGGCATGGAGCTACGCCCCGGCTGTGCGATCTCTGGTGATGGGCTGCACTGGCTGCGCATCGAGGGACCACACGGCGGTGCCATGCTGGACTTGGGCCGCCCGGGCGAGCCGGACATGGCGATGATCGGCTGGCCCCAACCGGTGCAGCTGCCGGACGGGCGCTGGCGGCTCTACTACCACGCCCTGGACCCGACCCGCATGCTCTTCGTCGTCTGCCTGGCGGAATCCGCGGACGGCCTGCACTGGCACAAGCGCGGCGAGGTGCTTGGTGCCGGCGAGCCCGGAGCCTTCGATGACCTCGGCATCGGCACCCGCTACCTCATGTACCACGGCGGACGCTGGCGCATGTTCTACGAAGGCGTCGGCACCAACGGCCATCATTCCATCGGCCTCGCCGAGTCCGACGACGGCATCGTCTGGACGCGCCGCCCGGGCCCCGAGCCGGACGGCTCCGTCTTCGCCCACGCACCGAGCGGCTCCGGGCGCTGGGATGCCTTCGCCGTCGGCGCCCCCTGGGTTGTGCCGATGCCCGACGACAGCCTGCGCCTCTACTACGTCGGCGCCGACGAGACCGCCGGCGGCATCGCCGACGAGCTGGTCAAGGTCCAACAGATTGGCCTCGCCGTGAGCGACGGCCCGGATCCGACCCGCTGGGCGCGCTGGACGGGCTAAGCCGGCGGGGCGCGCTGGGGCCGGGACGCTACTGCGCTTCTGTTCTGCTGACGATGCGCCCCGACTCCTCGCCAACCTTCTCCAGCGCGAAGAAATCGCTCATCTCCCGCGCCCAGTCGGCGGCGAGCTTGCTGGAGGCCTTGGCCTGCGTCTCGTCCTGGAACACGCTTACTGTGACGATACCCGGCAGGCCATCGCCGCCGAGCCCGGTGACGATGACCGAGTAGCTGACGAAGCCCTCGAGGGCGCTGATCCTGGGCAGGAAGACGGCATCCGCCTTCTCGCGGACCAGATCCGGCTTGCCCTTGACGAGCTGGTAGCGGCGAATCGAGCTGTACATGATTGGACACTCCCGGGCGATGTTTGATGACGCCTGAACAAACATAGCCGATGCGGCGGTCGCTGCACACGAGCCCGTCGTCGAAGCACAGCACAGGCGCTGATGCAGGGAGCCTCGGCCTGGGCAGCTGTGCGGACCCAGTCCAGTGGCCCGCCGACGCCCATCCAGCGCCGGTCAAGGGCAACGACAGCGCCTCGGCGGGTGTCCCGACGCCCTGCTACTTAAGCCTGCCCCCGCGTGTTGAAGGACACCTGCCAGGGTCCCTCGTCCCCCGCCAGTGGCATGGCGGTCAGCTCCAGGGTGCCGACCTCGCTCACCACGGCCTGCAGGCGCACCGGCACCACCTCGCCGCGCTTGCGGCCTTCCGCCGGCAGATTCGTTTGGATCTCCTCCAGTTCTTCCAACTCGTCGTCGGCCCACTCTTCCAACAGATCGCCCGCCTGATCCTCGCGACGGATGCTGGAGCCGAAGAAGCGAAAGCGCACGGGCTCGCCCACCACCAAGCCGAACTCCTGGGGCGCGGAAACGGGCTCGGAGCCCTCCTCCAGCCCAAAGGGCACTACGCACAGGGCCTGCAGCTCCGGCTCCATGCCGGGTATGGCGGGCATGCTCGGCTCGACGCCGACGTAATAGGAATGCGACGTCCCACCGCGAATACGCACCCCGCCGTGCTTGCGCACATAGGCGTAGAAGGCGGCCCCGCGGGCCACGGCGAGGTCCAGGTCGCGGGCCTCCAGCAGTCGCGCCGGCGGCGCGTCCTCCGCCGCGAGCCAGTTGTTGATGACCTCCAGCACCCGCTCGCGCAGCACGGCGGCGTTGAAGACACCACCGTTGAAGAGCACCGCGGTGGGGTGCAGGAAGGTGGCCCAATGGGCGTGCTCGACGAAGCCCTCCAGGTCTTCGGTGGCGCCCGCCTGCTTCGACAGGAAGGCCGCGAGATGACGGGTGACGGCGGGATCCTGGGCGAAGGGCAGGCCGACCTTGGTGAGGGCACCCCGGGCGCGCTGCGCCGGATGGTCCGTGATGGCGCACTCAGGGAAGAAGCCGTCGATGAGCACGGCCGCCACCTCATCCCGGGTCAGCTCGGTGCGAATGCTGCCGCCAATGAGCTTGGCACCCCGGCTCGGCACCACCACCGGCACCGCCTCCAGGGTCGCGTCGGCGAGCAGCTTCTCTTTGGCGTAGCGACAGCCGTGGGTCAGGGCCTGCAACTGCCAGCGATCGAGCGCTACGCCCTGGACCTTGAGCTTCTGCTTCAGCAGATGCGCCAGGGTCAGGTCCATGTTGTCGCCACCGAGCAAGATATGCTCACCGACGGCAACCCGCGTGAGCTCCAGCGCGCCGTCCTGCTCGGTGACGGCGATGAGCGAGAAGTCGCTGGTGCCACCGCCGACGTCCACCACCAGGATGATGTCGCCCACCTTGACGTCGTGGCGCCACTGGCCACGGCTGTCGTTGACCCAGCTGTAGAGCGCCGCCTGGGGTTCTTCCAGCAGCACCAGATGCTCGATACCGATGGCCTGGGCGGCCTCGGCGGTGAGCTCGCGGGCGGCGGGATCGAAGGAGGCCGGCACGGTGACGGTGACGTCCTGCCCGCCCAGCGGATCGAAGCCGTGCAACCCGTTCCAGGCCTCGCGCAGATGGGTCAGTAAGGCGGTGCTCGCCTCCAGTGGCGACACCTGCGGGATTTCTGCGGGGACCTCCGGCGGCAGGATGGGCGCTTTGCGGTCCACGTCCGGATGGCACAGCCAGCTCTTCGCGCTGGAGACCAAGCGTAATGGCGTATCGGCGCCACGTTTGCGCGCCAGCTCCCCGATGATGCGCTCCGCCGGCGCCGGCCACGGCAGACCGAGAGCGCCGGCCTTGAACTCGTCGGGGTGCGGCAGGTACAAGAAAGACGGCAGCATGGGCCGCTCCTCCACTGCGCCCGGGTCCACCAGCTGCGGCACGGGCATCACCTGCTGCTCCACCTCCTCGCCCTCGCATTTGGCGATCTCGACGAAGGACAGCGCACAGTGTGTCGTGCCCAGATCGATGCCGATGGCGAAACGTCTGCTCACAGCTCCACCTCCGCCGGCGCCAGGATGTTCACGTCACGGCTGCCGGCGACTTTGGGCAGGCGCACGTCATCGGCCCGCCAGCCGCGGTGCACGAGCGCGCCTGTGAAGGGCGGCTCACCCACCACATTGCCGATGGGGCGCACCGCAGCGGGATCGAAGCCGCGCGCCAGTGTCACCTGGCTGCCCTCGGCCTCGGCGCGAACGGGGGCGATGTCCACATAGTCAGTCAACACCTTGTGACAACCCTGGTGCACCACGCGGGCGGCGGCGCCGATCTCCTGGTCCGAATAACCGGTGATATCCTCTTGCAGGAAGTCGACCAGTCGGCCCTCCTGCTGCAACAGCCCGAGCAGCACCAACGCGGCGTCCGGCGGTGCCTCGCTGAGCTTGGCGGCGGGCTGTGGCAATGGCGCCGGTCTGGTGGTGGTGTCAGGGTGCACCCCGCCGACGGCGCTCGGCAGAGAGCTGGCGCCGTCCACGTAGAGATCGGTCAGCAGCCGCGCGTAGCTCGCATCCGCCAGTGCCCGCCCGAAGCTGTAGCCGGCGATGGGCAGGCGCTGGAGCACGATCCAGGTCTTGTCTGCGGCGATGCGCAGCCAGCGCCAGGCGACCTGCAGCCACAGCTGGAGCCGTTCCCGCGCAAGTCGCAGCCATGCCTGCAGCCGCGCTTGCAGGGGCTTGAGGCGCTCCGCCATGGATGGCGTCTGTTTAGTCATGCAATCGGACCCTCGGGACAGGTGATGGGACTGCGGCGGCCGCCGCCGGATAACCCCAGCGTACTGCTCGGCACGCGGTCTCTCCTCATCGTTCTGGGCGCAGCGCCAAGACGCAGATTCCGGACACAAGCCCGAGGGGCTTTGGACCGCTTGGCTGCACCGCGCTGCGCGGCATATAACCGTCGCATCTCGGTTTTCGCTTTCTGCGGGCTAGTTGCAGCGGGCGGGAGACGCCGTGAATACGTCCCTGTAGACTTCACGACAGCATCCCCGCTGTCGAGACCCCCGCCCGCCGCCACCCAGCCCGCAGACGCCTGCGCCGGACATTGACATCCGCCGGGTATATTACATCGCAGGCCCCAGCGCTTCATCCGTGTCGATGCCGTCGGCGCCCGATGCCCGTGCCGACGCCAGGGTACCGCCGATGGCCTCACTGGCATACTGTCAGGTGCTGTTGTAACACCACCGCCTGCGAGCACCCATGGGCCAGCAACCCGCCACCGACACCGACGCTCTGCCGCCGCTGGATCCAACGCCCGCCGAGCGCACCGAGATGATCGCCGTCGCCGCGTACTATCTCGCCGAGCGCCGCGGCTTCGCTCCCGGCGGTGCCGAGGCCGACTGGCTGCACGCCGAGGCACAGATCGAGCGCATGCTCGCAGGCGCCCACGCCGCCGGCGTTGGTGCCCATGCCTTGCGCGCCTTGGGGCTGCGCAATGCGCTGCGTCTGTGGGCGGGGTAAAGGCCTACCCGGCTCCTGGGCGTCGGCCGTATCACGCGCGCGTCTTAGTCGGGCGGCCGATCCGCGGCACCGTCGGCGGCCCGCGCCGGTCCCGTCTCGCTGCGCTGGCGCAGCAGCTGCTCGATGCGCACCAGGCGCTGCTCCATCGCCGCCGTGTGCTCGCGGATCCAATGGACTTCGCCGGCCTCGCCGGTGCCCTGCAGCACATCCATGCGCTCGTGCTCCTTCTGCAGCGTCTCCAGCACGATCCCGATCATCATGTTCAGAAAGATGAAGGCGATGACGAAAATGAAGCTCAGGTAGTAGATCCAGCTCAGCGGATGGACCGCCATGGTTTCATACATGACATCGGTCCAGTCCTCGAACGTCGCCACCCGAAACAATGTCAGCATGGCGATGGAAATGTTGCCCCACAGTGCCTCATTGATCTGGTGGAATAGAATGCTGCCCACGGCGGCGTAGATGTAGAAGATGATGAACATCAGCAGTGACACGTAGCCCATGCGCGGGATGGCGCTGACAAAGGCGTTCAGCAGCACGCGCAGCTCAGGGATAATCGACACTAGGCGCAGCACGCGGAAAATGCGCAACAGCCGCCCGAGCAGCGCCATCTGACTCTCTTCCACCGGAATCAGGCTGGCAACGACGATGACGAAATCGAAGACGTTCCAGCCCTGGGAGAAAAACCGGCGCAGGCTGCCCTCGGCGAGCAGGCGCACCGTGATCTCTGCCAGGAAGAATAATGTCACGGCGACGTCCAGCACGTTGAACACCGCGAGCAGCCGTGGCTGTACGTCATAGGTCGTCGCACCGATCACCAGCGCCGAGACGACGATCACGATGACCACAAAAGCCTCGAAGAGCTTGTTGTTTTTGAGCGCCGCAAAGCGGCTTTGCAGGGCTGGCAGCCAAGGCATCCTAGGGAAACTCCAGATACGGGCACGAAAAATTAGGCGCAGGCCCGCGCCACGACCCGGCGCGGGTGTCGCCGGCCGCAGGTGGATCGGGCCAACCGGGCGGCGGTGTCCGCCGGCAACGTCGGCACCACAGGGGCGGCCGGGCCAGGCCGGCGCCGCCTGCGCAGTGCACGACATACCGCTCAGCGTGTTGTGGCCCACCACTAACGTGGTTGGCAACGGCCCCGGGATGTCATAGTATCCACGCCGATCAATAACAACGCACCCGACGACAAGGTATCACGGGTCTGGCGCGGCTCTTCTGTCTCAGCGAGCCGACGCCGCCACCAGTGTGGCATCACCGCTATGGGGAGGAAACGCATGTCTGTTGTCAGCGGCAGGCGCGGCCACAGCACCACCCGGACCTGTCGAGGGCACCGTAGGGCCTGTCACAGGCGGGCTGCGGGTGTCAGCACGCTCCCACATCGCAACGGCGGGGGTCGTCGACGCCGCCGCGGACGACTGCCGTCCGCCCCGCATCACGGCGTGACACCCGGCGGCGACCACTCACCAGCGTCTCGCGGTGTCCGCCGGCCGCAGTCCCGGGCCGTCCACCCCCGCCCGGGTGTGCAGCCCGGTCGATCCCACACCACCACCACTCGCACAGCGTCACGGGCTCGGATCATCGCGCACCCTGACACGATGAGCGCGGCACTGATAGACGCGACTCCCTCACTGGCACAGCCCCGGCGGCTGTGCCGACAAGCACTCGGCGCCGTCCTGCCATAACGCAGACGACGCCGATGCACGGATCATGCGACCGCACGCGGTTCTGCAGTCCGGCGGGGCGGAGCATCCCACCTCCGCCCGATCCGCAAAAAGCCAAAATATTCCCTTAAGGAGGAAATATGGCCAAAGCAACGATGATAACGGCCCTCGCTGGCGGCATTCTGGCCCTCGGCCTGTCCGCCACCGTCGCCGCCGACGACACGCCCACCGCCAAGATGCTGGTGGATACCTGCGCCGGCTGCCACGGCACCAACGGCAACAGCGTCGGCCCAGCTGCGCCGAGCATCGCCGGCATGGACCCCTACGTCTTTACCGACATGATGTACGCCTTCGCCAATGGTGACACCTACTCCACCATCATGGGCCGCATCGCCCGCGGCTACACCGAAGAAGAGTGGGAGTTGATGGGCGAGTACCTGAAGAGCCAGACGTTCGAGCCGGCGGATCAGACATTCGAGACCGCCCTGGTCGAGAAGGGCGGCGAGCTGCACGAGGAGTATTGCGAAAGCTGCCATGTCGAGGGGGGTAAGCCGCTGCCGGATGAAGAGGACTACTACATCCTCGCCGGACAGTGGACGCCGTATCTCCGCAACGCCATGAGCGACTTCCAGAACGACCGCCGTATCCTGCCGAAGAAGATGGGGCGCAAGCTCGAGAGCATGCTGGAGGCAGAGGGTGACGAGGGCCTCGATGCTCTTTACGCATACTACGCGTCCTTCGCGGGCGCAAACCAAGGCGACGACGAATAAACGCCCGAGAGGAGGAGCAGCTCATGAGTATGAACAGACGTGACTTCGTCAAAGCCACCGGTGCCGCCGCGGCGGTCGGTGCACTGGGCGTCCCGACACTCGCCCTTGGCAACACGAAAAAGGTCGTCGTGGTGGGCGGCGGCACCGGTGGCGCCACGGCCGCCAAGTACCTCAAACTGGCCGATGAGAGCATCGACGTCACCATCATCGAGCCAAACGAAAATTACTACACCTGCTACATGAGCAACGAGGTGCTCGGTGGTAAGCGGGGCCTGGACGACATCAAACAGACCTACGACGGCCTGAAGGCGCACGGCATCAAGGTGGTGCACGAAGCCGCCACCGGCATCGATGCGGATAAGAAGGTCGTGAAGACCGCCTCCGGCGAGTTTCCCTACGACCGCTGCGTTGTCTCCCCCGGCGTGTCGATGCTGTACGACAAGATCGAAGGCTACAGTGCGGAGGCGGCCACCAAGATGCCCCACGCCTGGAAGGCCGGCGATCAGACCAAGCTGCTGCGCGGCCAGCTCGAGGCCATGGACGACGGCGGTGTGGTGATCATCGTTGCGCCCCCCAACCCCTACCGTTGTCCGCCCGGGCCCTACGAGCGGGCCAGTCAGATCGCCATGTACCTGCAGACGGAAAAGCCCAAGTCGAAGGTGTTGATCCTCGACCCGAAGCAACGCTTTTCCAAGCAGGGCCTGTTCACCCAGGGCTGGGAGCGACTCTACGGCTACGGCACCGACAATGCGCTCATCGAGTGGCTGCCGGGCCCGGATGCGGCGGTGACCCGGATCGATGCGGACACCAAAACCTGCTACACCACCTTCGACGAGTATGCCGGAGCCGTGGTGAACGTGATTCCGCCGCAGCAGGCTGGCCAGATCGCCGTCGATGCGGGACTCGCAGACGACAGCGGCTGGTGCCCGGTGAATAAGAAAACCTTCGAATCCACCATCCACAAGGGCATTCACGTCATCGGTGACGCCGCCATCGCCACCGCCATGCCCAAATCGGGCTATTCCGCCAATAGCCAGGGCAAGGTGGCCGCCGCCGCCATCATCGCCATGATGAACGACGAAGAGCCCGGCGTACCCTCCTACGTCAATACCTGCTACAGCATCATCGGTAAGGACTATGGCATTTCCGTCGCCGCAGTCTACCGACTGAGTGAAGACGGGCAGACCATCGCAGGTGTCGAAGGCGCCGGCGGCCTCACGCCAACGGATGCGCCGGAGTTCGCGCTGGCACGCGAAGTGGAATACGCCTACAGCTGGTACGACAACATCGTTTACGATATCTTCGCCTGAGGATGTATCACCCGGCGGCGGCGCCATGAGCGCCACCCGCCGGGCGGTGTTTGTGTATACAGGGCCGCAAGGCCCTTTTTTTTGCACGGCTGCTGGGAGCATCCTGTCAACTGCCCCTTTCGCCCACGTCAGTTGGCGCCGGAAAATTGACCTATGCCGGGTATCATTCCGCCCCGAACGATCACCACAACAATGGCGTCATACCGCCCCCGGAGGAAGTAGATGTCTACGCACACCGACCAAGACCCGAATCTCTGGAAGATCTTCTTCTGGCTCTTACTGGCATGCCTGATCGGTCTCTACTTGATCTACGACCATCACGCCGAGGTCATCGAGCGCACGCTGGCCAACACCCAAGCGGCGCTCGCCGACGCCAGCGAGCAGGTCGCCAACGTCGACGACGAGCTTGCCAAGCGCGAAGCGGCCACCGCGAACGCTGAACAGGAGATCGCGCGCCTGCGCCAAGACCAAGCCGAAAGCGCCGAAGCACGCGAGGCCGCCCATACGGCGACGCTGGAGATGCTCAAATCGGAGCACGCGGCCAGCATGGACAGCCTGAAGTCAGAGCATGCCGACACCCTGGCCGGCATGCAGCGCAGTCACACCGAAACGGTGCAGACGCTCGAGCATGATCTCACCGCGACCGAACAAGCCGCAGAAACCCTGCGGCAAGAGCTCGCCAGCCTGCGTAAGCAGTACACGGCCATGCAGTATGAGCTGGAGCAGAACAAGGCCTCGGTGACAACGCTCAACGAGCGCCTGTTGGAGGTCACCGAAGAGAATCACGAGCTGAACGCCAAGCTCGCCGCCGACAATGAGACCATCGCCGGTCTGCACTTCGAGCTCAACGCCGCAAACCAACTGGAGGCGGCGCTGCGCGACAAGCTCGAGCGTGGTGCGGATCCCCAGGAACGCCTGCAAGTCCTCGTGGAAAAACAAGAAGCCGCAATTTTGGATCTGCAGGACAAGCTGGTCGCACTCACACGCGAGCGCGAGACCCTCGCCGCCCAAGCCAACGAGGCCACCAAGGCGGCGGCCGGGGCACCCACCGAGTGGCAGGCGGAGCTCGCCGCCAGCCAGGCCATCATCGCCGAGCTGAAGGCAGAGCTGGAAGCCGCCGTACAAGAGCGCGAGCAGGTGCAAGCGCAACTGGCGACGTCGCCGGAGGACGAGGCCCAGGCCGAACAGGCCATCGCCGAGCTCTCGCAGGCCCGGACTCGCATCCAGGCCCTGGAGACACAAACGGCAACGCTCGAGGAGCGACTCGCCGCCCGCGATGCTGCAATCGAGGAAGCCCGTGCCGCCGTTGCGACGGCCCCGAATGCCGACGACATCGCCACGCTGGAAGCCGAAATCGATGCATTGCGCGCCGAGCAGTCCGACCTTGCCGACGCACGTGATGTCGCGCAGCGCGCCGCCGCCGATGCCACGGCGGTGCTGGAGCGCGAGCGTGCCGCGCTGGCTGACATACGCGCCGCCATCGACGCCGAGCACGAACAACGCCTGGCGCAGGCCGACGCCGAGCTTGCGGATGCCAAGGCCGCGCTCGACCGGCAGCAGGCGGCGCTGCAACAGCGACTGGCCGCCGCAGAGGCGGCCGAGAAGGCTGAGGACGAGGCCGATGACGCGCGCATCACCGAGCTGAGCGAGCGCGTCGAGACATTGGAGGCACAACTGACGGCAGCCCAGCGAGCCAGCGCCGACCTTGAGGAGGCGCTCGCCAGCGCGGAGGCCGGACAGGCGTCCGCCGAGCGTCTGCAGACCCTCTATCGTGAAGCCGCCGAGCTCGGGGGTCGGCTGACCGACGCCGGCATCCTGCTCGAGCTTCCCAGCGACGAAGTGCCCTTCGCCCCGGGCACCGCGACCTTGCCGGATGCCGAGCTGCCGACCCTGGATCGTATCGCCGCATTCCTGACGGCGCATCCGACGCTCAGCGTGCGCATCGAAGGTCACACCGACAGTTCCGGCAGTGCCGAGACCAACGAGGCACTTTCCCTGGCGCGGGCGCGCGCGGTGATGGGGGCACTGGTTGCGCGTGGGATTGTGGCTGCGCGCATCAGCGCCGAGGGACTCGGCGCCGCCCGGCCCATTGCCGACAATGCCACCGAGCGGGGCCGGCGCGAGAACCGCCGCGTGGAGGTCTATGCCATCCGCGCCGACGCCGGCGAGCGCTGAGCCGCAGCCCGGCAGACCGTCCAAGACAGCCTGAGCCGCAGACCATTCAGCGCATGGCCGTTCCCGACCCGATGAGGACTGGCAGGAGCCGGTCCAGGGCCGGCGGCTTGCGTGTGTCGACAAAGATGGTCCGCGCCCGCTCCGCCGGCGTCAGCGCCTGCCGCAACTCCAGCTGATGCGCCAGCACCCGCAGGTCTGCCTCCGACGCATCCTGGCCCAGGCTATAACGCGCGGCAACGCGCCGGCGCAGGACCTCCTGCGGCGCATCCAGGGCCAGACAGTCGAAGGCACAGCCCAATGCCGCCGCCAGGGCCCGAAATGGCCGGCGCTGCTCCCGCGCGAGGAAGGTCGCGTCCACCAGGACGCCGTAACCCGCCTGCACGCACTGTCGTGCCAGCGATAGCAGGCGCGCATAGGTGCGCGCGCTGGCATCGGCGTCATAGATACCGCCTCCGGGCTGCGCCCGCGTACGGGCCAGGGGCGCGAGTGCAAATAGGCGCTTGCGCTCCACGTCCGAGCGGATGTGGATCAATGGCAGGTGCTCGGCGAGGGCCGCCGCCAGCGAGGTCTTGCCGGACCCGGACAGCCCGCAAACCAGTACGATGCGCGGCGCCATGAGCGCCCGACTGCAGGCCAGCGCTTGGCGCACATAGCCACGCAGGGCCTCGTCCTGGCGGGCATCGGCGTGATGATGCTGGGCGGCGCCGATAGCCGTGACCTTGGCCCGCACCATGGCCCGGTAAACGAGATAAAAGCGCAGCACCGCGAGCAAGCCATAGTCACCGCTGTGCATCAGATAGCCGTTCAGTAACCGGCGCGCCTGTGCCGTCTCGCCCACCTGCATGAGGTCCATGAGCAGGAAGGCCAGTTCGCTGGCTGTGTCGATCCAGCGCAGCGCCGGATTGAACTCGATGCAGTCAAAGATCAGCGGCGCACCGTCGCGCACCGCGATATTGCCCCGGTGGAGGTCGCCGTGACATTCGCGCACATAGCCGTCGATCCGCCGTTGTGCCAAGGTCGGGGCCAGGCCCTCGTACTGCGTCTGCGTCCACTGCTGCAGGCGCGACAGCTGTGCGGCGAGTTGGCCATTCGGCGCGACGGCATCGCGGATGACCGAGAAGTTCTTCAGCATCGGCGCGAGCACCTGGGTCGGCGTGCCATAGTCGGCAGCCGCCGACACCACCGGCGCGCCGGCGTGGAACGCCGCCAGGCGCTCGGCCAGGGCATCGGCGATCTCAGGCGTCAGACGTTGGCGCGTGAGCAAGGCCGTCTGGCTGAACCGGCGCATGTGCACCGCGTATTCCAGCACGGGACCGTCACCATCCAGCACCGGCGCTTCCCATGTGCCCGTGATGGGAACAACGCCCAGGTACAGCGCGGGCGCGAGGCGGCGATTGAGGCGCACCTCCTCCTCGGCGAAGCGGCGCCGGCGTGCCAAGGTGGAAAAGTCCAGAAAGCCCAGGTTCACGGGCTTTTTCAACTTGTAGGCATCGGCGCCCGCGAGCAGTACCCGCGATATGTGCGTCTCGTGCATGGCGACATCGCCGCACCCGGCGAGCCGCGCCCGCAGGTGTGCGACGAGCTGCGCTTGCCGACGGTCAGCACAATCGTTGTCAATACTGGAATCGATGCCGTCGGCACTTGCGCAAGACACTGTTTTTCCCCATGATTGAAGGAGCACAACATAAACACAGACGCATGAGGTAAATCATGTCCATTGAACGCATCGTGCTCGCCGTCGCCGGTAGCTTCATCCTGATCTCCGTGATCCTCGCCTACACTGTCAGCGAATGGTGGCTGCTGTTCACCGGCTTCGTGGGCTTGAATCTGCTGCAGTCGGCCTTCACCGGCTTCTGCCCCCTCGCCACCATCCTCAAGAAAGTCGGCAAGCAGCCGGGTCCCGCGTTCTGATGCAGCCGCCAGACGGCGGTTTGCTCTGATAAACAAAAAGGCCCCAACCGGGGCCTTTGCCGCGTCTGACCCGTACTCTGGGCGGGCATGCGTCACAAGCTCGGGCGGCGATCTCACTGCCAATAGCGACCGGCGGCACCGAGGACGGTCACGACCAGCCCGAGCGTGACATTAAGCAGTATGATGCGCCGAATCGTGGACAAACGCGCACCTGCGCCCGCCCAGTCCGCCGCCGCCACCTGCTGGCCGAGCGCGCGGTAGGGCACGAAGTAGAGATAGGCGAAGAGCCCTGTCATCACCAACGCCAGCGCCATCATCGCATGCACATGCCAGCCCATGGCAGCGTCGTAGATACCAGAGAAGATCCAGAAGCCGCTGCCCCAGAGCACGAGCACGGCGATCCAGACCCAGACGAAAAAACGCCTGAAAACCGCCAGCAACAGCGCCAATCGCTGCGGGGGCTGCAGTTGGGTCTGTGCGGACGGACGCAGCGCGAAGTGGGCAAAGAACATGCCGCCGATCCAGACGACGGTGGCGAGCTGATGCAAGGCGATGGCAATGGCGAGCTGCATGGACATGAGACTGCTTTGCTCTGATACCCGTTGACGCGCAGCGACTCAGCGGGCGTCCGAATGCGTCGGTGCGGCGGCCCGGTCCAGGAGCACCAGCGCGTTGCCGCCGACGGCCACCCGCGCCACCGGTAAGCCTTCTCCGGCCTGCCACCGCGCCACGGCCGCCTGCTTGCCGGTACCGGTGGCCAGCACCAGCATCCGCCGCGAGCGACACAGCGCTGACGGCGTCAGCGATACCCGATTAGGCGGCGGTTTTGGCGCATCGTGCACCGGCATCACCAGCGGACCGGGGCAGACCTCATGGCCCGGAAACAGGCTGGCGGTGTGTCCGTCTTCCCCCATGCCCAAGAGCACCAGGTCGAAGGGCACCGCCTCCGCCACCACTGGCTCGTAGGCCGCGCTGGCGGCTTCCGCGCCCTGCTCCGCCGGGATTACATGCACCTGCTGCCGCGGGATGGGAATCTGCGCGAGCCATGCCTCGTCGGCGGCGCGGCTGTTGCGCTCGGGTGCATCCGGCGGCAGACAGCGCTCGTCGCCGTGATACAAGTGCCAGCGGGACCAGTGCGCCTGCGCCTGCGCCAGCAGGCGATAAGCCGCGAGCGGCGTCGAACCGCCCGCGAGCACCAGGCGGAAGGCGCCCCGCGCGGTGATGGCGTCTGCGCCAGCTTCCAGGATCAACCGCGCCGCCTCGGCGGCGACGGCATCGGCATCCGCCAGTACATGTGTCTCGACACCGGTCAACTGCATGATGGTCGTCTCTCCCCAATCGGCGTACCAAGGGCCGCGGCAACGGCACCCACGGCGGACCAGCCGTCGCGCGCGGTCTTGCCCCTATGGTACGGGCTATGAGCGCCATGGCCTAGGCCAACGACCATCGAGCCGGCCACGGGCGGGCGGGCATCGGGGCCGTCACCGGGACTGCGCACGGAAACCACGCTCATCCGAGGCGGTGCACAAAACTGTGCACGGAGGTCGGGCAGGACCTACACTGCGCGCCCGCCCCAACCCGAGCATCGCCGTCCTCTGGGCTGGGCTTTCCACACCCAGCCGGAGCAAACGCGCATGTCACCACCCATGGTCCTGCTGATCGAAACCTGCGATGCCCAACGCTACGCCACGCGCCTCGCGCTCAAGTCCCTCGGTGCCGAGGTATGCCAGGCGCAGAGTGTCGTGCAAGCGCTGGCGCTGGCGGAGGCACGCCGGCCCGATCTGGTCATCTGCGCGCCGTCGCTCGCCGGGATGAATGCGCTGGACCTGCTGGAACTGCTGCGTATGCGCTCGGGTACCGATGCACCGCCGGTGGTCGTGCATTGCCATGACGACACCTGGCCGCTGGCGGCGGCGGCCCTGCATCGCGGCGCACTCGCCGTGGTGGACCCGGCCGCGCTTCGGGCGGGGCTTGCGGAATGGTTGCGCGCCGCGACCGATGACGCACGGGCACGAGTGCCGCCGACGACGGACCAAGCGCTGGACCAAGCGAGCGAACGACCGCCACCGCACACCGATGCAGCGCGCGCAGCGCCGGCGGCTTCACAGCCCCAGGCATTGATCAGCCGGTGCCTTGGCCAGACATTCGCCGGTGGCCTCCTGGGGCTGCTGCTCGGACTGTGGATCGCAGCGATACTGGCGCCTTGAGGCACGCTTCGACCAGCGATCGCGGCGGCCCGGCGAGCCGATACGGCGGTGAATGCTTGACGCCCGCAGTCGTGTCCAGTACCACTGCCGGTGCCCGCCGCTTGCGGATGCATCACGCGGAACGGGCGGACAACCAACGAGGACGACTCCCATGGCAGAGACGATGCAAGATATCCTGAATCCCGGTGCCCGGTCCCATGATCCGGACTTCCCGGAGGCACCGGTGGATTGGACCCGCGCGAGTGCCGAGGCAACCGCCCAAGACGAGGGCATCGCGCTGACGGACGACCATTGGGCGGTGGTCCGCGCGCTGCAGCACTTCTTTGCCGGGAACGAAGCACCGAGCGTGCGCGCCGTGCATGACGCCCTCGACGAACGCTTTCACGGCAACGGTGGCCTCAAGTACCTGTACGAGATCTTCCCGGGCGGCCCGGTGGCCCAGGGCTGCCGTCTCGCTGGTCTGGAACCGCCGGCCGGCGCCGTGGACCCCTCCTTCGGCAGCGTGCAGTGAGCCACTGACGCTGGACACCGGATCTGCCGCGGCGGTGGCGCAAGACCGCCAGTGGCAGGCCAGCAGATAGTCTGTGGGCACACAGCCCGGGCGCGGTAAGCGCCGATCAACGGTCACCATGGAACCAACAGCCGCCATTGTCTGGACACAGTACGGACTTTGCGTCCTGGCCATCGGCATCGCCGGTGTCAAGCTCACCGACTACGGCGACTCCATCGCCGACAAAACCGGCATGGGGGGCTCCTGGGTCGGGTTGGTGCTGATCGCCACCGTCACCTCCCTACCGGAGCTGGCGACGGGTATCACGGCTTCCACCATCGCACTGGTGCCGGATATCGCCGCCGGCGACATCTACGGCAGCTGCGTCTACAACCTGGTGCTGCTGGCGGTGCTGGATTTCTTCAGCCGCCGCGGGCCGATCCTCTCGCGGGTCCAGCGCCAGCACGTCATGTCCGCGGGCTTCGGCATCCTGCTGATCAGCATCTCCGCCCTCGCCCTGCTGGCCTCGAAGGCGGGGCTATCCACGCTGGCCGGACACCTGTCCTGGGGCACGCCGGCGATTTTGTTGGTGTACGCCGTCGCCATCCGCACCCTGCACGGCTATCGCGAAGCAGAAGTCGAAGCCTTCGCCGAGCAGGAACCGGACCGCTATGCGGCACACTCCCTCAAGTGGGTGGCGACCCGGTATGCGATGGCCGCCGCGGTGGTGGTGGCGGCGGGCATCGCCCTCCCCTATGTCTCCGAGGACATCGCGGTGGTGATGGACTGGAACCAGTCCTTCACCGGCACCCTGTTCACCGCACTCAGCACCTCACTGCCCGAGCTGGTGGTGACGCTGGCGGCGCTTCGCATCGGTGCGGTGGACATGGCCGCGGGCAACGTCCTCGGCAGCAACCTGTTCAACATCCTGGTGCTGGCCCTGGATGACTTGGTCTACACTCAGGGCGTCTTCTTCGCCGATATCTCCGAGAGTCACCTGGTGTCGGCGTTCACCGCCGTGGCCATGACCGGCATCGTCGTGACGGCCATCTACTTCCGCCCGCGCACGCGGGTGCTGGGGATCGGCAGCTGGCCGAGCCTGGCGCTGATCGGACTCTTCGCGCTGAACGCCTGGCTCTCCTTCTATATCGGCGAGACCGGGGCTCACTGATCGGCCGGCGGCTGCTTCATCACACCGCCCTGCCATGGAAGCCGCCTAACGCGTGCATCAAAGCCGCGGTCGGTTGCTGGCGGACGAGTGACAGGGGTGGTCGGGATTGTCTTGGGATGCTGTCCGCTCCACTGCCGCCCGGAGTGCAAGGGGCAGTCAGTCGTCCGTGTCCGGAAATCGCCGCGGATCACGCTCCTCGACATCGTCGTCCATGAGGATACGCTGGCCGTCGCCGTCGAGGTCTTCGAATTGCCCGCTGCGGGCCGCCCAGAAGAGCACGCCCACGGCGACGAGACCGAGCACCAGCATGCCGGGGATCAGACCGTAGATGACTTCCATCGCTGCCTCCGAGTGAGGTGTTCGCAAGACCGGTGCGCCGGCTGGCCGCGGGCCAGTCGGGGTCAGGTGCCGCGGCGAGCATTGCCCGGGCCGTCAGCACCGACCAGGCGGCGGATACGCGCGGAGTTGCCGATGACGGCGAGCGAGCTCAAGGGCATGGAGATGGCCGCCACCAGCGGCGTGATCAGCGCCGCCATCGCCAGCGGCACCATGATCACATTGTAGGTGATGGACAGGCCGATGTTCTGGCGGATGATCCGCAGCGTGCGCCGCGCCAGGCGACCGGCATCGCGGACCCGGCCGAGCTCGCTCGTGATGAGCACGATATCGGCGCTGGCGATGGACACGTCGGTGCCGCTGCCCACGGCGATGCCAACGTCCGCGCGCACCAGCGCCGGGGCGTCGTTGATGCCGTCACCCACCATGGCGACGCGCTCACCGGTGGCCTGCAGGCGTGCGATGGCGGCATCCTTGTCGGCGGGCAGCACCTCGGCGATGACCTGGTCCGCGCCCACGTCCGCGGCGATGGCCTCCGCCACCCGGCGCCGATCGCCGGTGAGCAGGGTCACGCGGATACCCTCGGCGCGCAATGCCCGAATGGTGTCGGCGGCATCGGCGCGCGGGCGGTCACGGAGGGTCAGTTGCAGGGCCGCCGCGCCATCGATGGCACAGAAGACGGTGCCGTCCGCGCTGTCGGCGCCGGCACCCGCGTCCGCGAGGCCGGCCGTCAGCGCAACGCCGTTGCGCGCCAGCCAGTCCGCGGTGCCGATGATGACCGGGCTGCCGTCTACCCGCCCGCTGACGCCATAACCCGGCGCGGCCGTGAAGTCGTCCACCGTCAAGGCCTTGTAGCGAATGTCGGCGGCCGCCGCCAGGTCCACCACGGCGCGCGCAGCCGGATGCTCCGAGTGCACTTCCAGCGCGGCGGCGCAGGCGAGCAACCGTCGCCGGGCATCGCTCCAGCCCGCCGGCGTGCCCACCGGCCAGTCGCCCTCGGCATCGTTTACTGCGATGACCCGCGGGCGGCCCTCGGTGAGGGTGCCGGTTTTGTCGAAAACGAAGTGGCCGATGGCCGACAGGGTCTCGAGCACGGCGCCGTTCTTCACCAGGATGCCGTGACGGGCGCCGGTGCCCGAGGCGACGGCGATGGCCATGGGCGTGGCGAGGCCAAAGGCACAGGGGCAGGTGATGATGAGCACCGAGGTGGCGGCCATGAGCGCCGTCTCGGCGTCCTGGCGCACCCAGAGGCCGAAGGTCACCGCCGCCAGCGCCAGGGTCACGGCGACGAACCAGGGCACGATGCGATCCGCCGTGCACTGGATGGGCGCCTTGCTGGCCTGGGCGGATTCCACCAGTTCCACGATGCGCCCGAGGGCGGAATCCCGCAGCACGGCGGCGACGCGCACCTCCAGGCTGCCGGTGCCGTTCAGCGTGCCCGCGGAGACACGATCGCCCACCGTGCGGGACACGGGCGTGGACTCGCCGGTGAGCATGGCCTCGTCGACGTGCGAGCGGCCGCGGATGACCGCGCCGTCGGCGGCGATGGTCTCGCCGGGGCGCACCAACATGACGTCGCCCGCACGTACGGCACGGATGGGCACGATGGCCTCTTCACCCTCGCGCAGCAGGGTCGCCACCCGCGGCTGCAGGTCCAGCAGGCGCTGGGTGGCGGACACCGCACGGCGCTTGGACATGGCCTCCAGATAGCGGCCGACGAGGATGACGAACAGGAAGTTCACCACCGTGTCCCAATAGACGTGGCCGCTGCCGGTGAGGGTGACGTACAGGGAATACAGATAGGTCATGGATGCGCCGATGGCGATGGGTAGATCCATGCCCAGGCGCAGTTGCCGCAGCCCGCGCCAGGCACCGGCATAGAACGGCCAGCCGGCGTAGGCCAGGGTCGGCGTGGCGATGAGCAAGCCGATCCAGTGGAACAGGCCGCGGAATTCGCCCTCGTCCGCCCCCGCGTAGAGGGCGATGGAGATCCACATCAGGTTCATCGCCGCGAAGCCGGCGAAGGCCATGCGATAGAGCAGGCGGCGGTTCTCGCGCTGGATGCTGCCCTCCGCCGCCTGTGGATCGAAGGGGACGGCGGCATAGCCAAGGTCTGCAAGGCGCTGCAGCAGCGCCGACAGCCGCACCCGGGTGCTGTCCCATTTGACCCGCAGCCGTCGGCCGGTGAGGTTGACCCGCGCCTCGCGCACGCCGTCGACACCGCCGAGTCCCTGCTCGATGAGCCACACGCAGGCGGCGCAGTGGATGCCCTCCACCAACAGGTTAACCTCGCGCTCGTCGGCGCTGCCCGTCACCACCTCCTGCTGGACCTCGTCGAGGTCGTAGAGCTTCAGGTCCTTGGGCGGCTCGGGGGGCGGGCCGAGGACCTGCCCTTCCGGCGCACGCCGGTAGAAGCCCTGCAGACCCGCCGCATGGATGGCCTCGCACACCGCCCGGCAGCCCTGGCAGCAGAAGTGGCGCAGACCGCCGCCGACGTCGGCGCTGATGCCCGCCTCGGCGGGCAGGCCGCAGTGGTAGCAGGGCTCGGGCGCCGGCTCGCCCTGCGCCAGTCGGGCGCTATCCTGGTATGCGGTCACTACGTCGGCTGCGGTTGCTGGACGAATGATGTGAGCGGCTTGCGCCGCGGATGCCCGACACGGACGGTGTCGTGCCGGGCACTGCGCCGTTTAAGGATGCAGCACGCTGATGCGCTCGGCGAAGCTATGTTCCTCGTCGCCATGGCGTACCGACACCAGCGTGTCCCAGATCCCACCCAATGGGAAGGTCACTTGCGCTTCGAACAGACCAGGACCGACCTGCGTCATGGGCAGGGAGAAGTCCCGTGCCGCATCCGATGGTCGGTAGACGTAGTACCTGACCTGCTCCGCTCGAACCGGCTGACCGACCTGATCCACGGCGGCGAAGCGCACCCTGCTCGCGGTTTCTGCACGGATATCAGCCGGTGTATCGATCTGGATGGTCCACTGCGGGCCCTCCGCCAGCCGCGTCTGGATCGTGCGCTCCACATCGCGACCCCGCTCGTAATAGTCGCCGCGAATCAGTCCCGGGTTCGTGGTGATGGCGAGCACCACCATGGTGATGTTGACGCCGAGCACCACGGCCACTGCGCTGATCCAGCCGATCACCCAGGGGTTTTTCCAGGTCCAGCGGCGGGCGGATGGGTGCTGATCGCCTTCTCGCTCCATACGCGGTCTTTCATCGACGGTCATAGTCGGGTTGTGCATGGGCAGCCAAGCTCGCGGGATTGGTTCAGGGTTTAGGGCCAAAGAAAGCACTCTCACGGATCGCTTCGACCTCGGTGCCGTCAGGCAGGGTCGTCGTCGCGACGAAGGTCAGCGGCATGTTCTCCGCCTCAAGATTCGTGCGATCGATCTTCACGAAAACAATGCCCGGGCTGACCTCGCCGTGCCTGGCGGCAATGGGCTCCTCGGCGCCGCTCACGGTCACAGGCACAGCGGACTGCACCGACACCGATACCATGAGGTCTTCGCTGCTCTTGTTGAGCACTTTCAACGTGTATTTGTTCTGAATGGAGCCATCGCTCAGTTGCACGAACAGCGGCGCGCGCTCGTGGAGAACCTTCAGCTCGATGGTCGCCAATGACGACAAGCCGTAAATGATGCCAGACAGCGCCAGCACCAGAATGGTCCCGTACACCCATACCCGGGGCCTGGCCGCCAAGGCCGGCACAGATTGCCCCTCCATCTCGTCGAGGGATGCATAGCGAATCAGTCCACGGGGCCGCCCCAGTTTGTCCATGACCGCATTGCAGGCGTCGATGCAGAGTCCGCACGTGATGCAGCCCTCCTGCTGACCGTTGCGAATGTCCACCCCTGTGGGGCAGACTGCGACACACTGATTGCAGTCGACGCAGTCACCAAGGCTTTGGGCTGCCTGCGTCTCACCCTTGCGCATGCGCCCGCGGGGCTCGCCACGCTGCTCGTCGTAGGTCGGCACTACGGTGGTGCGATCGAGCATCACACCCTGAATACGGGCGTAGGGACACAGCCAAAAGCACACCTGCTCGCGCAGCCAGCCGGCGAGCACATAGGTGCCGACCGTGAACAGCACCACCGATGCATAGACCGCGACATTGGCTCCGCCGACAAAGAAATCCTGCCAGAGCTTGTCGGCCCCGTAGAACCAGGCAACGAAACTGAAGCCGGTTACGAAGCCGATCGCCACCCAGGCGAGGTGTTTCACGACCTTGATACGGACTTTACGCGCACTCAGCGCAGACTCCGCCAGCTTGCGGCGCTGGGCTGGACTACCTTCAAGCTTCTCCTCGATCAATGTGAAGATATCTGTCCACACGGTCTGAAAGCAAAAATAGCCGCAGTAGACGCGGCCCGCCAGGGCCGTTGCGACGGCCAGCAAAATGGCGAAGAACAGCAGCAACAGCGACAGCATCCAGAAGTCTTGTGGCAGGACGGTCACGCCAAACAGGTGGTACTGACGGTTCGGGATATCGAACAGCACCGCCTGCCGACCGTCCCAGCGCAGGTATGGCCCGAGGAAAAAGATCAGCCAGACCGAGGCCGCGAGCCACTTGATCGTACGCCAGCGACCGGGGATGCGCTTGGCATGAATGGTCTCGTTGCCGGTGTTGACATGCCACTGCTCGGCCTCGGCATAGATCTCGTCCATGCCCACAGACTGGGCGCCACCGGAAGTACTCTCAGACATCGGGTCCACCGTGGTTCAATTGCGGGCCGCAACCGTGATCACGTCGGCGGTGCGGCGCTTCGCACTCGACACCGACGCAGCCGATCGACGCCGTCGACCCGCAGTCACACTCGTCAAAAAAAAGGGGATCTGCACGATCCCCGTTGCTCCGCCTGTCCTCCTCGTTTGTCTTTTTCAGGACTGCTCGCCGCCGCTCTTATGGCGTTCGGCGTCCGCGTTCATCAGCTTCACCACCTTGAAGGCCAGGTAAATAAAGATGACCACGGCAATGACGACGCTAATAATCGAGCCCCAGAAAACCGCGTCTAGGTGCATGCTCTCCTCCTCGGCTCCCGTGTGTGTGGCCGACCGGCGTCGCGCCGGCGGGCAGGCCCGCCGGCTGCCGGACTAGCCCTTACTGACCACCGCCCAGCTGGTGGACGTAAACCGTGAGCATCTTGATCTGCTGCGGGGTCAGCTTGCCCTCCAACTGCCCGACATTGGAGAAGGCCGGCATGACCGCGTCACGGGTCTCGTCCACCCCGGGCTGGTTGACCCCATACTTGATGGTGTGCTTCGCGCTCTCATAACCGCCGGGCCGGAATCGCCAGATGCTGTCGGTGAGGTTTGCGGCGCCAACGGTCACGACCTCGCCGTTGGGCAATTCCGCCAGAACGCCGTCGCCCTTGACACCGTGGCAGGCGTTACAGCCCTTTTCATTATACAACGCCCAGCCGGCCTCACTACCGCCTCCGCCGTCAGCAAGCTCGACGACGAACTGAGAGAGGCCGTCGATCTCGTCGTCGGTGAGGATCGCGGCGTGGGCGGTCATCGCGCCCTTGCGGCCGTTGGTGATGGACTCGGTGATCTTACCCAGAGAGCCACCGTAGAGCCAGTCGTCATCGGCGAGCACCGGGTAGCCGGGATTACCCTGACCACCGCTGCCGTGACAGCCCGCGCAGTAGTCACCGAACAGCACCTTGGAGGACGCCAGTGTGTACTGCAGCAGACCCGGGTCGGCGATGATCTGGTCCGGCGACATGCCCGCGATCTGCTCGTCATACTGGGCGCGGACGGCCTGCACCTGCGCCATCCCCTGCTCGTATTCCTTGATCGAGCTCCAGCCGAGGATACCCGGCGTGAAGTCTTCCTTGCCATCGGACATGCCGGGCAGTGCCGGCCACATGGGATAGAGAATCGCATACAGCACCCACCAGGCGACTGAGACCCAGAAGGCGATCATCCACCAACGCGGTGGCGGGTTGTTCAGTTCCCGCAGGTTACCATCCCAGAAATGCCCGGTGTTGTTCTCACCGGGGAAAGGGTTATTTTCCGCCATCGTTATCTCCGAGGTCTTCGATATCTTCGTCGAAGGGGATGTGCTTTCGAGCTTCGAGCTTGTCGCGATTCTTCGGCCGAAATACCTGAAAATAGGCGACTACCATCAGCACGAAGATGACGACGGTGAGGATGAGGCCGGCCCAGTCGCTCACCGTCATCGCGCCCCAGTCGGTTGTGAAATAGTCCGACATGCTATTGACGGTAATCGACACCTGGCTCCAGCTTGGCCATGATGCCGAGGACCTGGAGGTACGCGATCATCGCATCCATCTCAGTCTTGCCATCGACCAGAGCCGGCGCATTTTCGATATCGGCGTCGTTGTAGGGAACGCCGATGGCACGTAGTCCTTTCATGTGTCGCTGCATCTTCTTGCCCTTCAGTGCGCGCTCCGCCAACCAGGGGTATGCCGGCATCACGGACTCCGGTACCACCGATTGCGGATCGACCAAATGCTGCCGGTGCCACTCGTCCGAGTATTTACCGCCGAGTCGCGCCATATCTGGCCCGGTGCGCTTCGATCCCCACTGGAAGGGATGGTCGAACATGGACTCCGAGGCGAGCGAGTAGTGGCCGTAGCGCTCGCGCTCATCGCGGAACGGTCGCACCATCTGGGAGTGGCACAGGTAGCAGCCTTCGCGCTGATAGATATCTCGACCCGCCAGCTCAAGCGCCGTGTAGGGACGGACGCCGTCGCCCGGCTGCCAGTTCCACTGCTCTTTGCCGTCGGCGCTCACGGTGACGATGGGCTCTGACCCGGGGTTCTCCTTGTTCCATACGATCTCGGGGAAGCGGTTCGCCTCTTCGGTGCTCTTGAGATAGAAGAGCGGCACGATCTCGACGATGCCACCGATGGAGAGCACGATGGCCACTACGATGAGCAGGCCCCAGATGTTGCGCTCCATGCGCTCCTGGAAGTTCTTCGGAGGGGTGTTGCTGTCGGACATTGCAGTACTCCAGATTCGTCGTTACCGCGCCGGGGATCAGGCGGCAGCCGGTGTCAGGGTGGCGCGGGCGTCGCGCAGGCTGCCCTGGGTGGCGGACTTACGCACGGTCATCAGGATGTTGAATAGCATGATGACGGCGCCGAGGAGGAAAATGCCGCCGCCCACCGCGCGCATGGCGTAGTAGGGGTGCATGGCTGCCACAGACTCGACGAAGGTGTATGCAAGGGTGCCGTACTCGTCGTAGGCGCGCCACATCAGACCCTGCATGATGCCGGACACCCACATGGCCACCACATAGATCACCGTACCGATGGTAGCGGTCCAGAAGTGGACGTTGACGAGGCTCTCAGACCACATCTCGGTGTGCCAGAGACGCGTCATCAGGTGGTAGATCGCACCGATGGAGATGCCTGCGACCCAGCCAAGGGCGCCGGAGTGCACATGGCCGATAGTCCAATCGGTGTAATGGGACAGGGCGTTCACCGTCTTCAGCGACATCACCGGTCCTTCGAAGGTCGACATGGCATAGAAGGCCAAAGCGATGATCAGGAAGCGCAGCACGTAGTCGGTGCGCAATTTGTCCCAGGCACCCGAGAGCGTCATCATGCCGTTCACGGCACCCCCCCACGAGGGGATGATCATGGCCAGCGAGACGGCGGCACCCAGGGAGCCGGTCCAGTCCGGCAGTGCGGTGTACTGCAGGTGATGCGCGCCGAGCCACACATAGCCGAACATCAGCGCCCAGAAGTGGATGACCGACAGGCGATAGGAGTAGATCGGCCGGTTGGCCTGCTTCGGCACGAAGTAGTACATGATGCCGAGGAAGCCTGCGGTGAGGTAGAAGCCAACGGCATTATGGCCCCACCACCATTGGATCATGGCGTCCTGCACGCCGGAGAACAGGCTGTAGGACTTGAACATGCCCACGGGGACGGCGAGACTGTTGACCACGTGCAGGTAGACGATCATCACCATCATGCCGAGGAAGAACCAGTTCGACACATAGATGTGCGACGTCTTGCGAATGGCGATGGTCATGACGAAGTTGGCCGTGAACGCGAGCCAGACCACGGCGATCAGGATGTCAATGGGCCACTCCAGCTCGGCGTACTCCTTGGCCTGGGTGAAGCCCAGGGGCAGCGTGATGACCGCGAGTGCGATGACCGCGTTCCAGCCCCAGAAGGTGAACCAGGCGAGCTTTTCGCTCCAGAGGCGGACGCCGCAGGTGCGCTGGACGGTGTAGAAGGCCGTAGCCATCAGTGTACAGCCGCCGAAGGCGAAGATGACGGCGTTGGTGTGGACCGGGCGCAGGCGGCCGAAGGACAGGTAGGGACTGTCGAAGTTCAGGAATGGCCAGGCGAGCTCGGAGGCGATATACACGCCGACCGCAGCACCCACAACCAGGTACACGACCGCCATGATCGTGAACCAGCGTACCACGTCGAAACTGTATTTTTGTTCGGCTAGCCGATCGGCAGTGGCTTCCATAGGACCCTCTAACGGACTAGAGAAAAAAGGACATTCGCTTGGTGTTTTCCACCCTGGAAATCGTGCGCTGTGACCACAACGCCAAGTCGGCGCAATGACAATTGATCACTGCACGAAAGTCAAGCTGAGGACAGCACTCAGGCTTGGTGGACGGCACGGAGAACTGGGGTTTTTCGTATATCGAACAGTCGCCTACGGGAATAGCCCCGACGGCGTAACCCTCTATTTCTCTGCTATATTTCCACGCTGAGAGGGCTTGTGGGTCGACGCTGGCGGCGCGCCGGCTCGACACCGGGCTCCGGCTGCGGCCCTCGCCACCGAGCGTCGACGCGGCGTCCCCAGCCGCGCTCGGGCGCCGCAGCCGGCGACAGATCGCCAACACAAATGCCTGCAATGGGGTTATTGCGTTTACGCCCGCTTCGGATATCCGTATCGGACCCGGGCGACCCGGCTGCGCACTACTTGAAGAAGGCCTCGACGGAGAATCCCTCCTTTTCCAGGATATCCCGCAGGCGCCGCAGCGCGTCCATTTGGATCTGGCGCACACGCTCGCGGGTGACGCCGAGCTCGTTGGCGACGCGCTCCAGCGTCGAGTGCTCGTAGCCGTGCAGTCCGAAGCGGCGCTCGACCACCTCGCGCTGCTTGTCATTCAGCTTGTCCAGCCAATGATCCAGGTTGGCGTGGATATCGGCATCCTGGATGTCGTCGCTCGGGTCATGGGCACTGTCATCGGTCAGCATCTCCACCAGTGGCTTGTCTGCGTCCTTGCCGTAGGGTGTGTCCACCGAGGCGATGCGCTCGTTCAGTCCCAGCATGCGCTTGACCTCGCTGATGGGCTTGTCGAGCAGGTCGGCGACCTCCTCGGTGCTCGGCTCGTGATCCAGCTGCTGGGCCAGCATGCGCGTGGCCCTGAGATAGACGTTGATCTCCTTGACCACATGGATGGGCAGACGCACGGTGCGTGTCTGATTCATGATGGCCCGCTCCATGGTCTGGCGGATCCACCAGGTGGCATAGGTCGAGAAGCGAAAGCCACGCTCGGGATCGAACTTCTCAACCGCCCGGATCAGCCCGAGGTTGCCCTCTTCGATGAGATCGAGCAGCGGGAGTCCACGATTCAGGTAACGGCGGGCGATCTTGACCACCAGTCGCAGGTTGCTCACGATCATGCGTGAGCGCGCCGCCTCGTCACCTTGCTGAGCGAGGCGCGCAAAATGCACTTCTTCTTCGGCGGTGAGGAGCCGGGACTCGCCGATCTCGTTCAGATACAACCGCGTGGCGTCGAAGTCGCTGTCACTGGCAGCGAAACGGTGCCCGGCAGAGCGCGCCTGACCGTGGTCTTCGGCCTCTTCGTCGGCCGCGGCTTCGTCATCCGATGTCGAATCGGCCGCACCCGTCTCGAGCAGCATGTCCTCATCATCCGGCCCATCTGCCGTGTCCGGTTGATCATCGCGTTCTTGCGTGGACATGGGACACCCCTCCAGCGGCTGCGGGATGCGTCCGATGCGCTCGGCGCAATCCCGTCATGGTGTGCCCACCTCAGCGCGACGGCGGGAGGAAGCGCAGCGGATCGACGGCGACCCCGTTGCGGCGGATTTCAAAGTGCAGCAAACCTTCGCCGTTGGCTGCGCGACCGGCGATGGCAACACGTTGTCCGCGCTTGACACGATCGCCTTCACGGACGAGCAGCTCGCGATTGAAGCCGTATGCACTGAGGTAGCGGGCGTTGTGCTTGACGATGATAAGGTTGCCATATCCTTTGAGTCCACTGCCGCTGTAGACCACGGTGCCGTCGGCGGCGGCGGCGACGGACGCACCTTCTCCGGCGGCGATGCGTACCCCCTGACGGGTCCGATCGCCGGTACGAAAGCCCCGCTTGATGGGCCCCTGCACAGGCCAGCTCCAGGTGATGCCCGAGCTGGCGGCGTCCGCTCCCGCAACCGCCGCACTGGTGCGGGCCGACGTCCGCACGGCCTCGACACCGCCGGATGCGGCGGAGCGCGCCGATGTCGGGGTCGATGCGGTGCGTATCGCCCCAGCGCTACCGTCCGGCGGCTCGACCCGCAGGAGATCGCCGGCGAAGATGCCGTAGGGTGGCCCCAGAGCGTTCCAGGCCGCCAGCGTACTCATCCTGATGCCCTTGCGCTCGGCGATCTCGCTCAGCGTGTCGCCGCTGCGAATCCGGTAGTAGCCCGGCGGCGCCGGACCATAGCCATCGCGGCTGTCGACGGGCGCGAGACCGCCGGCGCCGCAACCCGCAAGCAGCGCCGTCAGCAATGACGCGACCGCGAGCCGCAGCGCTTTCGGCGCGCCGAGCCCCCCACCCGCACGCCATGCCCGCGCCCTATCCACGTGGACGCCAACACAGCAGTCGCGGCAACGGCGAGCGCGGCGCAACACGCACCGCCGCATCAGGCTCCCCTGCGCGAGCAGCCGATGCAACCATCACCGGCACCGACACTGGGTGCCGGCCACCGCTGGTGGTACGGGCCAGACAGGCCAGCGCCCACGCGCCACCGTCGTCGAGCGACGGCACCCTGTGTCCGAGCCACGCTGGTTGGCCCGCCCGCCGACGCGACACGCCATTCGCCACAGCAGCGACGACCGAGCCCGCCATCAAGACAGCGTGGCCAGCCACTGTCCCACGGGACCGAGCGCCGCATGCCGGGTGAGGTCGATCTGGATCGGCGTCACCGACGCCTGGCCCGAGCGCACCGCAAAGAAGTCCGTCCCCTCGCCCGCATCCTGTTCCGGACCCGCGGGGCCAATCCAATACATGGGGCGCCCGCGGGGATCCTGGATGCGGGATACGGACTCCGCCTTATGCCGATGTCCGAGCCGCGTGGCGACGACACCGCGGAGTTCGGCGAGAGGCAGATCGGGCACATTCACATTCAAAATGGTGCTGGGACTGAGCGCGGCATCCCGCAGGCCGGCGACCAGTCTCGCCGCCACCACAGCCGCGGTGTCGAGGTGCTTCGGCTGATGCGCCGCCATTGACACGGCGATGGCCGGCAGACCGAGAAAACGGCCTTCCGTCGCGGCGGCGACGGTGCCGGAGTAGATCACGTCGTCACCCAGATTCGGCCCGTGATTGATGCCTGCCACCACTAAATCGGGCTCTTCATCCAGTAACCCGGTGAGTGCCAGGTGCACACAATCAGTGGGTGTTCCGTTGACCCGGATAATGCCGGATTCCAACCGCTCCGCCCGGATCGGCACATCCAGCGTCAGCGAGTTGCTGGCGCCGCTGCGATCGCGATCCGGCGCCACCACGGTGACCCGGCCGAGCGTGGTGAGCGCGTCTGCGAGCACATGCAGACCCGGGGATCGGTACCCGTCGTCGTTGCTGATGAGTATGTTCATACTGTCGGGGCTGCGGCGAAGCTCATCGCGGTTAGCGCCGGCCGACCTGCACACCGGATGCCACGATGGCACTTCGGCGGTTGGTTCCGGGCGACGCCCACCGACCCTATATGATTCAGAGAGTCAAACCAGCGCCACGGTGCTTGCAACGTGTGCCAGAGCACACCAGAAGCACGATAAGTAACTGCTTCATGAAGCCAGCGCACGACACGCACCATGGCGAGCGTGCCAACCCGCAACGCTTGCGACCATCATACCGCGAACCCCTCGGGCGATCTGAGTCGCCGGGCGTAATCAGGAGAAACCCCTCGGGGGCCGGGCTGAGCGACGCACAACAGGCGGCCTGCAAAAGCAAACCCTAGAATCATGAGCAAACAGCTCCACGAGTCTGAAGCGGAAATCTTTCGTACGGCGATGGGCGATGTCGAGCCACTCGCCGCAGAGCATGCCGAGCCTTATCGGCAGCGCCCACCCCCGCTGCCGCGGCCGCAGCCCGAAGCAGCGGACGTCGACGAAGGACCGGCGCCCCTCGCCGAGAGCGAGGTGACGACCCACGATTATTTGCTGTTCGCCAGGCCCGGCATCCAGAAACGTGTTGTCGCGGAGCTGCAGCGCGGGCGCATCGAGCCGGCGCTCGAGGTGGACCTGCATGGCCTGCGCGTCGCGCATGCCCGGGCCCTGCTTGGGGATTTTTTCGCCGACTGCCGACACCGACGCGTGCGCTGCGCGCGCATCATCCATGGCAAGGGGCGCCGATCGGACGGCAACCAGCCGGTGCTCAAGTGCAAGGTAAACTACTGGCTACGCCTGCATGAAGAAGTGCTGGCCTTCTGCTCGGCCCCGCGCCGTGACGGTGGCACCGGTGCCGTCTATGTGTTGTTTCGCAATCCCGACAAGGGCAGCGACCGCGGTCCACGATTTTGAGCGACTCCGCGGATCACCCCGGCCCATGCGCCCGGCCACTGCGCCCGAGCAGGGCACAGGGATTGGCGGATCGGAGCTGATCCAGCCCAAGGCCCGCGCCATTGCCATACGACAACCGGACACCGAAGCGCGATGCGCGGCGCGCATCGCCCGCTGCAGTGATCGCCCAAGCTTCGACACAGCAGGATCCCACCCACCGTGACGCCTCTTGCCGCCCGCGCGCCTCGGACCGCCATGCGCCGGCCTTGGCCCTGGATCGCCTTTGCGCTGGTCACGCTTACCACCGCGGCCGCCGCGGATCTCGCACCATCCAGCGCCGCCATCGGAGGCGACGCCACGCTCAGTCAAGCGGTGGTCGAGCAACGCCTGGAAGAGCTCGAGCAGGCGTCTGACCTGACGGCGGCGCAGCGCGAGCAGCTCAGCGGCGAGCTGAAAGCCGTGCTGAAAGACCTCGCCGATGTCGAGCGCTTACAAGCCGCGGCCGCTGAGTACGCAGCGGCCCTCAGGGAGGCACCACAACAGGCTCAGGCGATCCGCAGCCAGCTCGCCACCAGCGCCGAAGCGCCGGCGCCGATCCTGGATCTGCCCACGGATGCGGACCTGGCGATGATCGAGGCGCGCATCACCGCCGAGCAGGCCGAGATCGCGGCCATCGAGGCCCGCATCGCACGGCTCACGGAGGCACTGGAGGCCCCGGACCAGAATCCGGCCCAGATCCGCGAGCGCATCGCCGTCATCGATGCACGGCTCGCCGACCTGACTCCGCCACCGGGCGAGGCGAATACCGCCGAGCGGGTCGAGGAGCCGAGCAGCTGGGCGCGCCAGGCGCAGCGGGCAGCCCTGCGCGCCGAGCAGGCGATGCTGGACCAGCGACTGCTGAGCGCCGGCGTCCGCCGCGAGCTGACCCTCGCCCGGCGCGACCTGGCCAGCAAGGAGCTGGAAGCCGCCAAGGCCCGCCGTGGGCTGCTGGAGTCGCGTGCCGCCGCGCAACGCCAGCGCACCGCGGCGGCGGTCCTGGAGAAGGTGGACGCCGAGCGCGCCGCCGCCGAGGACGGCCATCCGCTGTTG
Source organism: uncultured Thiohalocapsa sp. (assembly GCF_913062725.1). Classification (GTDB taxonomy): domain Bacteria; phylum Pseudomonadota; class Gammaproteobacteria; order Chromatiales; family Chromatiaceae; genus Thiohalocapsa. The sequence goes on along the minus strand of NZ_CAJXWY010000008.1, from coordinate 35,565 downwards.
CAAACCTGGGCCGAACGCAATGCGCAGCTCGGCGCCGCCGTTGGCGCAACGACACAGGCACTCGCACAGCTGGATGAGCGGCGCACGCGCCTGGAGCGGGAGCGCATGCGCATCCAAGAAGATTTCACCAATGCCCGCGAGCGCCTGGAAGCCGCCGGCCTGAACCGCGCCCAGGGTCAAGTGCTGATCGAGCAGCGCACACGGCTGCCGGACCCGCGTCAATTGCGCAAAAACGCCGCCGAGCGCGCCGACGCAATCGCCGAGAGCACGCTGCGCAGCATCCGCTGGCGTGAAGAGCTACGCGCGCTGGATGACCCGGACACCTGGGTGGACGCTGCTGTCGCCGAGCTGACACCGCCACAGCGGGCGGATACCGACATAGCGACGCTGCGCGCACAACTGCATGCCCAGGGTGAGTCGCGGCGAAAGCTCCTCACCACCGCGCTCGATCTGGAGGCAAGCTACCGGCGCGCCCTGGGCGAGGTGGACTTCGCCGGCCAACAGCTGCGCGAGCTGGTGCAGCGCTACGAGCGCTACCTCTCGGAACATCTGCTATGGGTGCGCAGCATCGGCCCGGTCACCGAGCAGTCCTGGATGACCCTGCCAGCGGCGGCGCTCTGGGTCATCAGTCCCCACCACTGGGCCACCGTAGGCACAACCCTGGCGGCGGAGGCCTCCCGCTCGCCGGCGCTCTGGCTGGGGCTCGCGGCCGTCGCCATTGTGCTGTGGCGTAATGCGGCACTGCGTCGGGCCATCCGCGCGAGCGCCGAGCCACTGCGGCGCATCAGCACCGATCGCTTCCGCTACACCGTCACCGCACTGGGCCTGTCGCTGCTCGCCGCGCTGCCCTGGCCGCTACTGGCGCTGACGCTCGGCTATGTGCTGCAGAGCTCCCTCGTCGCCAGCGGATTCGCCAAGGCCGCTGGCACGGCGCTCATCGCGATCGTGCCGGCGCTCTACTACATGCTCGCCTTTCGCATGCTCTGTCTGCGCGGCGGTCTCGCGGACCGCCACTTCCGCTGGCAGAGCGACACCCTGGTGCTCCTGCGCCGGGCGACGCTCACCGCCGTTGCGCTGCTGACACCGGTGGGCTTCGTCGCCGCCATGATCCACAGCCAGCAAAACCCGGAGTTCCTCGGCACACTCGGTCGCCTCGCCCTGACGTTGTTCAACCTGGGCCTGGCGATGCTCACCGCCGTCGTGCTGCATCCTGGCCGGGGTGCGCTCAAGGGTGTGCTGATGGCGCGCCCGGACGCCTGGTATACACGCTTGCGTCTACTCTGGTATCCATTGGTGGTGGCGGTGCCGTTGGTGCTGGCAGGGCTGGCCGTCGCCGGTTTTCTCTACACCTCCGGCGTGCTCCTGCGCTCACTGGTCAATGAACTCTGGCTCGCACTGGCGCTGGTGGTCGCGCATCAGCTCATCGCCCGCTGGCTGTTGGTGACCCGGCGACGCCTGGCGCTCAACGCCGCGTTGGAGCGGCGCGCCCAACGCGAGGCCACCAAGGCGACCGATGCCACCGGTGCCGAGGCCCTGGCGGTGCAGGAGGAGGCGGTGGACCTGGCCTCACTGAATGCCCAGACCCGGCGGCTGCTGAACCTGGCCATTGCCGTCGCCGCCGCCGTGGGCCTGTGGCTCATCTGGTCCGACGTCTTACCGGCGCTGAATCTGTTCGAGCGGTTCACACTGTGGACTTACACCGGCGAAGTAGACGGTGTCCGGGCGTCCATCCCCGTGACCCTCGCCGACTTCGGACTGGTGCTGATCATCATCGTCGCCGCCGTCACCGCGGCACGCAACCTGCCGGCGTTGCTCGAGATCTTACTGCTGCAGAGTAGCCATATCAGCGCCGGCAGCCGCTACACCGTCATCACGCTCACGGGCTACGCCATCACCGCCGCCGGTGCGCTTTTGGTGTTCGGCGCCCTCGGACTGTCCTGGGGGCAGGTCCAATGGCTGGTGGCGGCGCTGGGTGTCGGTATCGGCTTCGGCCTGCAGGAGATCGTCGCCAATTTCATCAGCGGTCTCATCATTCTGTTCGAGCGCCCGGTGCGCGTCGGCGATGTCGTCACCATCGGCGAAACATCCGGCGTGGTCACGAAGATCGAGATCCGCGCCACCACAGTGCGCACTTGGGACCGCCAGGAGCTGCTGGTCCCGAACAAAGAGCTCATCACCGGGCGCATCACCAACTGGACCCTGTCGGACTCCATCAACCGTGTCGTCGTCCCGGTGGGCATCGAGTACGGCAGCGATACCCGCAAGGCGTTACAGATCCTCGCCGAGGTGGCACGGGAGAACGAGCGCGTGCTCGAAGACCCGGCGCCAATCATCACTTTCGAGGGCTTCGGCAACGACGCGCTGACGCTGGTGCTGCGTTGCTTCCTCGCGGACATGGACTACCGGCTCGACACCATTACGGTGCTCCATCAGGCCATCGATGACAGGTTCCGCACCGCAGGCATCGGCATCGCCTTCCCGCAGCGCGACATCCATCTGCGCTCGGCACAGCCACTGGAAATCCACCTGCACCGCGGCGGGCGTCAGCAGGCGCCGGACAGCCATGGCGGTGCCACACAAACCTGAGCCACAGACCGCCGATCACCCCTGCCATGGCCCAACCCGATCGTCTGCACAATTGGTTCGGTCTCGTCTTCGCCTTGCGCCTGGATGGCGCCGGGGGCGGTCTGCCCATCGGCTGGAGCGACCTCAGCGGGCCGCAGCCACGGCAACAGACCTGGGTGCACCTCGACCTGCGTCATCCCAACGCCCACCGCTGGCTGCGGGAGGACAGTGGCCTCGATGCCCTGACGGTGGACGGCCTCACCAATCCTAGCGCCGCCCCCAGATTGCTGCGTCGCGGCCAGAGCCTGCTGCTCGTGCTCAAGGGGATCGACCAGAGCCGCGACGCCGCCCCCGGCGACATGGTGGCGGCACGCCTGTGGACCGATGGTCAGCGCCTGATCAGTTGCCGCAGCGAACGCCTACCAGCCGTCGAAGATCTGCACATGGAACTGCATCGGGGCGGCGGGCCCACCGGCATCGGCGGCATCATCGCAAGCCTCGCCGACCGGCTGATGACCCACGTCGACGACGTGCTGGAAGAGTTGCAGGCGACGGTGCTGCGCACCGCCCACGCCGGCACCCAGGCCCGCCATACGGAGAATATCGTCGCCGATCTGGCCACCCTGCGTCGGCGCATGATCCGTATGCGCTTTCATCTGACACCGCAGCGCCGGGTCCTGAGCCAGCTCGCCGGCGAGCACCAGCCCTGGCTCGGCGATGCCGAGTGCCGACTGGCGGGCGAAGTCGCCGAGCGTTGCCAACATGCCGTCGAGGGCCTCATCGCCGCCGGCGAGATCACGGCGATCACCCAGGACGAAATCCTCCAGCGCTCGTCCGAGACCACCGGACGACGCGTCTACTCGCTCACCGTCATCACGGCCATCTTCCTGCCGCTGAGCTTTCTCACCGGGCTGCTCGGCGTCAACGTCGCCGGCATCCCGGACGCGAGTAACCCGCTGGCCTTCCTGTTGTTGTGTTTGTTCCTGCTCCTCCTGGTGCTGGGCCAGCTCTGGCTGCTGCGGCGGAAAGGCTGGCTCTGAGGGCTGGCGCTGCGACCGATCGCCGGGCGGCCCACGGTCAGCGGTCTCTCGGGCTGACCCAGGATCGCCTCCCCGCTATACTGCGGCGCCAGCCCCGCGCTGAGCGCGCGCCATCTCCCACAGCGACTGCAACAACCGATGGCAGACCCCGCCGCAACGGGCCGGCCCGCAACGGCCGCCGCAGAGCCCGCCCCAGATTCTGCCCCAGATTCTGCCCCAGGTCCTGTCCCAGATCCTGCCCCGGCACTCGCCCGGGCGGCTGCGCACGACGCCGACGCCACCCTGGCGGCGGTGGATCTCGGCTCCAACTCCTTTCACCTGTTGGTGGCGCGGATGGACGGCGGCACGCTACAGGTCATGGACCGGCACAAGGAGATGGTCCGCCTCGGCGAGGGGCTCACCAGCGACAAGCATCTGCGCGAAGACGTGGCCGAGCGCGCCCTCGCCTGTCTGGAGCGCATGGGCCAGCGACTGCAGGACATGCCGGCGGAGCGCGTGCGTGCGGTGGGCACCAATACGCTGCGCCAGATTCGCCCGGAGGCGCACTTCGTGGAGCGCGCCGAGCGGGCGCTGGGCCATCCCATCGAGGTGATCGCCGGGCGCGAGGAGGCGCGGCTGATCTATCTCGGCGTCTCCCACGGCCTCGCCATCGGCGACGAGAAACGGCTGGTCATCGACATCGGCGGCGGCAGCACCGAGGTCATCGTCGGCGAGGGCTTCCAGCCGATACTGCGCGAGAGCCTGCACTTAGGCTGCGTCAGCATGGCCACGCGCTTCTTTGCCAACGACAAGATTACGCCCAAGCAGATGGACAAGGCGGAACTCTACGGCGCACTGGAGGTGCGACCCGTGCGCGAGCTCTTCCGCCAATCCGGCTGGGCCACGGCCACCGGCAGCTCCGGCACCATCAAATCCATCGCCGCGGTGGTCATGGCGCAGGGCTGGAGCGAGGACGGCATCACGGCGCAATCGCTCGAGCGGTTGCGCACGGCCATGCTCGACGTCGGCAAGACCTCCGCGCTTCCCTTCAAGGGGCTGAGCGAGCGCCGCCGCCCGGTGTTCGCCGGGGGCGTCGCCGTGCTGCGGGCGCTCTTCTCCAGCCTCGCCATCGAGCACATGCGGGTCTCGGATCAGGCCCTGCGGGAAGGCCTGATCTACGAAATGGTGGGCCGCCTTGAGCACGAAGACGTGCGCGAGCGCACCGTCGCCACCTTCAGCCGCCGCTTCGACGTCGACCCGGCGCACGCCGCCCGCGTCAAAGAAACCGCACTGCATCTGCTTGCGCAGCTGCGCGCATCCTGGCAGCTGAGTCATCCCGACTATGCGCCCATGCTCGGCTGGGCGGCGGAGCTCCACGAGATTGGCCTCGCCGTGTCCCACAGCCATTATCAGAAGCACGGCGCCTATCTCATCGGCAACGCAGACCTCTCCGGCTTCACCCGTCAGGAGCAGGCAGTCCTGTCGGCGCTGATCCTCGGCCACCGACGCAGCCTCCCCATCGACGCCTTCCTGCAGCTGCCGAGCAGCGTCCGCTGCTGCGCGCGCCGGCTCTGCGTGATCCTGCGCCTGGCGGTGCTGCTGCGCCGCGGCCGCGGCCGCGGCCCGGACGGCATCCCGGCGCCGGCGCTCGGGACCGACGGCGACACCCTGCGCCTGCGGTTCCCGGCGGGCTGGCTGCAACAGCACCCGCTCACCCGTCTGGAGCTCGAGGAAGAGGCCTCGCGGCTGCTGGCAGGCGGCTTCGGGCTGGATTTCGGCTAAGGCCCGTCGAAGCCCGGGGCGGGCTTGAGCGCCGGGGCCAGCCGGCACAGCCCAGGCCCATCGCACCCAGCACCCAGCACCCAGCCACCTCGCACGAGCTCCAGTCACAGATCCGGCACGCAAATCACCTCAAGCACACCGGCGACCCGGGCGCGACGGGTATCGTCATCGACGCCACCATCACTGACGCCCCGGCAAGCCCCAACTCCCGTGCGTAGTGCTCACCGCGCAGGCGTGTGTTGCTGCTAAAATCCCCGCGGTCGTCAGCACCCGACCGCGCTTCTGCGCGGCCCCCCACCAACCGATGAAGGAGGACAGTCACAACCATGGCCAAGCTTTTTTCCGCCGAGTGGATGAACGCGCTCAAGGACGCCTGGAACAACGATCCGGAAGTCAGCGGCAAGCTCGCCGAAATCGGCTTCGACTCCGTGATCAGCTGCGGCTTCAAGAACGAGGAGAACCCGCGGGGTGTCTTCGTCGTCGAAAAGGGCATCTGCACCCGCGCCGGCGATTGGAACGGTGAGACCCCGGACTGGGATATGCGCGCCGACATGGACGACTGGCTGAAGTGGGTCAAGAAGGGCATTGGCATGATGGGCATGGGCACCGCCTACGCCACCGGCAAGCTCAAGTTCAAGCACGGCGACTATGCCGCCATGATCAAGGATCCGCGCATGGCCAGCCCCTTCGTGAAAAGCTTCAACCTGATGAAGGATATCGGCGCCGACGAGCTGCAGTAAGCCGAAGCCTGGGGTCTGCCCGGGCGGCGGTCCCTCGCCGCCGCCCACCGCGTCTTGCGCCACTCACGCGCACGTCGACGAGTCGCAATCGATGCTTCGCCGCCGCAAATCTGTGCGCGCCATTCCATGGTGTCTGGGTTACGGGGCCAGCCCGATCTGAGCGCCCGCATCCGGGTGCCAAAATCCGTGGGCCAAAACCCCGTCGCACCGAACGTCCCCATGCCCCACCCCAACGCCTTCTGGACCCCCGCAGCCTTCGCCGATGTCACCGGCGGCCGCTGGCTGGTGGCGCCGCGGGATGCGGCCGCGGCCCTCGCCGGTATCGGCATCGACGGCCGCACGCTGAGCGCCGGCGAGGCCTTCGTCGCCATCGCCGGCGAGCGCTTCGACGGCCATGACTACCTGGCACAAGCGCAGGCGTCGGGCGCGCGGCTCGCCATCGTCGAGCGGGACATTGTGCCGCCGGGCCAGGGCGATGGCGGGCTGGCGCTGCTGCGTGTGGACTCCACGGTGGCGGCGCTCCAGGCACTGGCGGCGCGTTGGCGGGATGTCCTCGGCGCCGCCGGCTGCCGCGTCGTCGGCGTCTGCGGCAGCAACGGCAAGACCACCACGCGCCATCTGATCCACCATGTGCTCAGCCATGCGGGGCTCACGGGCAGCCAGAGCCCGAAGAGCTTCAACAATCACCTGGGCGTGCCGCTGACGCTGCTCGGCGCCGCGGCGGCGGACGACTTCCTGGTGGCCGAGATCGGCACCAATCATCCCGGGGAAATCGCGGCCCTCGCGGCCGTCGTGCGGCCGGACATCGCCGTCATCACGAGCATCGGCGAAGAGCATTTGGCGTTCTTTCACGACCTGCGCGGCGTCGCGCGGGAGGAGTCCGCCGTGCTCGGGCACATCGCCGCCGGCGGCAGTGCCGTGCTCCCCGCCGAGGCGCGGCTGCCGGTACCCTTGATGCTGCCACCGGCGCCCGCCTTCCGCGTCACACGCTTTGATCTGGACCCCGTCACCACCGGTCTGCCGCTGCCCGGTGAGCATAACCAGCTCAACGCCGCCGCCGCCAGTGCGGTGGCACGCTGCTTCGGTCTCGGCGATGACGCCATCGCCGCCGCCTGGCCCGCCGCCGGCCATGCCCCCATGCGCGGCGAGCTGCTGCACCACGATCATCCCAACCGACCGACGGTCATCAACGACGCCTACAACGCCAACCCCACGTCCATGCGCGCGGCGCTCGCCGTCCTGAGCCAATACCCGGCGCCGCGGGTGGCGGTGCTCGGAGACATGCTCGAGCTGGGAGCCGTCACCGCCTCCGCCCACCGCGACATCGCCGCGCTGGCGGCGGACACCGCCGAGCGCTGCGTGCTCATCGGCCCCCATTTCGCCGCCGCCGCCGCGCAGCTGGCGCTGGACACCCGCGCAGTGACCGCGTACCCGGCGTGGTCCGACGCCATGGCGTCGGCGATCATCGCCGAGCTCGCCGCGGACAGTACGATCCTTATCAAAGGTTCACGTGGCATGGCGGTGGAGCGTCTCCTGCCGGTCCTCGACGCGCGTTTCGGTACCGGAGACGGCGCCTGAGCCAAGCGCCGCGACGCGGGTCAGCACATGGGCAGCGGCGCCGACCGCTCGGGTAACCGCATCCAGGTCATCGACCGGGCGGCGGCGCTGCTCGGCGCCATCGCGCGCTATTCGGCGCCGGTGAGCCTCAAGGTGCTGGCGGCCGAGACCGGGCTGCACCCGTCAACGGCCCACCGCATCCTGGCCTCGTTGGCGGACAACGGCTTTGTGGAGCGCGACGCCGCCGGTCACCATCGCCTTGGGCTGCGACTGCTCCAGCTTGGCGTGCGCCTGCACGGCGATGTGGACATGCGCGCACTGGCGCAGCCGGTGATGGAGGCCCTGCGGGACCAGCTCGGCGAAACCATCAACCTCACCATCCGCGAGGGCGACCAGGTCGTCTACATCGAGAAGGCGACGCCCAACCGCAGCATCCACGTGCAGCAGCTCATCGGCTCCCGCGCGCCGCTGCACGTCACGGCCGTGGGCAAGCTGATGCTCGCCGCCGGCGGCGAGGCGGCCATCCGCGCCTACGCCGAGCGCACCAATCTGCCAGCCTATACCCGCAACAGCATTACCACGGTTGAGCGGCTCATCGGCGAGTGCGCTCAGGCGCTGGCGGCCGGCTATGCCCTGGACAACCAGGAGGCGGAGATGGACGTCGGCTGCATCGGCGTGCTGTTACACGATGCCACCGGCCGAGTCGCCGGCGGTCTCTCGGTATCCGCCCCCATCGAACGGCGGCAGCTGACCTGGATCGAGCCGCTGCTGGCGGCGAAGCGAGCGCTCTCCGAGCAGCTCGGGGCACGGCCGAAGGATCCGCCACCGTGCTGACGGCTTCACCCCGAAACGCGTGCAGATGGACTCGATCCCCGAGCAGCTTCCGGGGTTCCGTTTTGCGTCAAGACGTGATCGTTGACCTTGACGCCGTTTCTGCGCGCCTTGGTTGGTGGGTGCTTCGCCGTGGCTTCGGTATGATCGGGCCGGGTTACGCCGGTGCCTGCCCCAGGCTCTTGGACACCACCTCGTAGACATCGTTGGAGACGCCTTCCACCTCCAGGATGCGCTCCAATTGGGCGCGCATCAGTGCCTGGCGGATCTCGTCGTAGCGCCGCCAGCGCGTCATCGGGTAGAGCAGGCGTGAAGCGACCTGCGGGTTGAGGGGGTCCAGTTCCAGGATACGGTCGGTGAGAAAGCGGTAGCCGGTGCCGTCGACGGCGTGGAACCGCAGTGGGTTACCGACGGTGAAGACACCAATGAGGGCACGCACCCGGTTCGGGTTGGTGAGCGAGAACTTGGGATGCGCCAGCAGCGCCTCCACCCGCTTCAGCGTATCCGGGCGGCTGCTTTGAGCCTGTAGCCCGAACCACTTGTCCAGCACCAGCGGGTCCTCCGACCAGCGTGCGTAGAAGGTGGCCAGCGCTTGCTCGCCGGCATCGCCGACGTGCGCTGGATGGGCATCCACCAGGCAGCGCAGGGCAGCGATCACGTCAGTCATGTTGTGCCCGGCGGCGAACTGCGCCTGGCAGCGGGCGACGATCTCCGGCGTCGGTGCGCGCATGAGATAGGCCAGCGCACAGTTGCGCAGCGCCCGGCGGCCCACGGCGGCCGGCGACAGTTCGTATTCGTCCGGCTCCTGGTTGCGCTCGAGCACCGCCAGCAGCGCATCGCGCAGTTGCTCGCCGATGGTGGTGGCCAGTTGCTCGCGGGCGCGATGGATGCCGACCACATCGACCACGGTCATCTGATCGCCGAGGTAACTCTCCGACGGCAGGGTCAGCACCTCCGCCAACAGGGCCTGATCGGCGTCGGCGCCGTCCTGCGACAACGCCCGGCGCACGGCGCCGAGATAGTCCGCCGGCACCGGCTTGTCGGGATCGGCGATGAGCTCCAGCAGCAGGCGCACACTCAGGCTCTGGGCGGCGTCCCAGCGGTTGAAGCCGTCGCTGTCGTGGGCCATAAGAAAGGTGAGCTGGGCATCGGTGTAGGGGTAGTGCACGATCACCGGCGCCGAGAAGCCCCGCAGCAGCGAGGGCACCGGCTCGGCGTCGAAGCCCACGAAGGCGAATCGCTCCACCGGCTCGCGCAGCGCCAGCATGCGGGTACCGGGTGCCGGAGCCCCGGCCTCGCCGTCCAACTGGACGGGCAGATCCTCGCCGGCGGCGTCCAGCAGGCCGAGGGCGAAGGGAATCTGCAATGGCAGCTTGGTGGCCTGGCCGGGGGTGCTCGGCGTGTGCTGGCGAATCTCCAGGGTATAGGTGCCGGTGCGCGCATCGAAGCTGTCGGCGCATTCCAGCACCGGTGTGCCGGCCTGGGAATACCAGCGGCGGAACTGGCTCAGATCGGTGTCGCCGGCCTCTTCCATGCAGCGCACGAAATCCTCGGTGGTGACGGCCTGACCGTCGAAGCGCTCGAAGTAGCGATCGGTGCCCCGGCGGAAGCGCTCCGGGCCCAGCAGGTTGGCCTGCATCCGCACCACTTCGGCCCCCTTCTCATAGACCGTGGCGGTGTAGAAATTGTTGATCTCGATGTAGGTGTCTGGGCGCACCGGGTGCGCCATGGGACCTGCATCCTCCGGGAACTGGCGTGCGCGCAGCATGCGCACGTCCTCGATGCGCTTGACGCCGCGGGAGCCCTGGTCCGCACTGAATTCCTGGTCGCGGTAGACGGTGAAGCCCTCCTTCAGGCTCAGCTGGAACCAGTCGCGGCAGGTGATGCGATTGCCGGTCCAGTTGTGAAAGTACTCGTGGGCGACGACACCCTCGATGCCGGCGAAGTCCGTGTCCGTGGCCGTGTCCGGCCGCGCCAGGATGTACTTGGCGTTGAAGACATTGAGACCCTTGTTCTCCATCGCGCCCATGTTGAAATGACTGACGGCGACGATATTGAACACGTCCAGATCGTATTCGCGTCCGTAGCGCTCCTCGTCCCAGCGCATGGCGGCCTTGAGCGAGCGCATGGCGTGATCGCACTTGTCGGTGTTCTCGGGCTCGACGTAGATGTTGAGGGGCACCTCACGGCCGGAGCGGGTGGTGAAGCTGTCCGACACGGCGGCGAGATCACCCGCCACCACTGCGAACAGATAGCTCGGCTTCGGGAAGGGATCATCCCAGCGGGCCAGCTTGCGGCCGTCGTCCAGGGCTTCCTCGCCGGCGGGATTGCCGTTGGACAGCAGCACCGGGAAGCGCTCGGCATCCGCCGCCAGGGCCACCGAAAAGCGGGCCATCACATCCGGGCGGTCGATGAAATAGGTAATGCGCCGAAAGCCCTCCGCCTCGCACTGGGTGCAGAGCATGTCGCCGGAGACATAGAGTCCTTCGAGCGCCGTGTTGTCCTCGGGGCGGATCAGCACCCGCGTGCGCAGGCGAAAGCGATCCGGCACCCGGTGCACCACGAGCGTGTTCTCGCTGACGGCGTATTCCGCCGCCGGCAGGGGACGGTCATCCAGCGCCACCTCCAGCAGCTCCAGGTGCTCACCGTCGAGTTGCAGGTCGCCGTCGCCGCGCTTGGCCGCCGGGTTACGGCGGATCTCCAGCACCGCATGTACGGCGGTCTCCGCCAGCCCCAGGTCGAAATGCAGCGTTGCCCGATCGATGAGGAACTCGGGCGGACGGTAGTCTTTGAGGTGGATGACCGGGGGCGTCGTTCGGTACATGGGGCGGTGATCTCGGCGGTTGTCGTTACTCGGCGCAGACGCCCGCCAACGGGCGTCCGGCGCTGACCGGGGATGTCGCGCCGCGCAGTCTGGCGTACTCGGGGCCCTTGTGTCAGTCTTTTGGCTTGTTCGGCCGAGAGGGCGGGTTTTCAAGCCGCGGGCATGTCCTTCGCGGGTATCAGCCGCCGCCGCGCGCCGGCCGTTGCGCAACCACAGCAAGAGGAGCCAGATGGACCCGAGCAGCACGCAGCAGACCCCGCCGGACAGCGCGCAGGCGCACAGCTCCGAGACACCGGCGCTCACCGACGGCACCGTCCAGGTTCGCATGTACGCCACCGCTTTCTGCCCCTATTGCGTGCGCGCCCGCCGGCTGCTGGAGCGCAAGGGGGTGGCCTGGGAGGAGATCGCCGTCGACGATGACCGTGAGCGCTTTCAGGAAATGACCCTGCGCGCCAACCGCACGACGGTGCCGCAGATTTTCATCGGCGACGTCCATGTGGGCGGCTACGACGACATGGCGGCGCTGGATCGCGCCGGTCAGCTGGACCCGCTCCTGGGCCTGGCTTGAGCAGCGCGATGACCAGCGCGGCACAACCAGGCGCCGATGAGACCGCGGGCACCCAGCGGCTGGACAAATGGCTGTGGGCGGCGCGGTTCTTCAAGACCCGCCCGCTGGCGGTGGAGGCCATCAACGGCGGCAAGGTCCAGGTGGACGGCCAGCGTGTGAAGCCGGGCCGCAATATCCGCCCCGGCACCCGGCTCACCATCCACAAAGGCGAGTACGAGTGGCGGATCGAGGTGCGGGGCCTCGCCAAACAACGCCGGCCCGCCACCGAAGCCGCGCTGCTCTACAGCGAGGATGAGGACAGCCGCAGCAGGCGCCAGGCACAGGTCCGCGAGCGGCGCGAGGCGGGCCGCGCACCGGCGCCGGAGCGCGGCCGGCCCACGAAGCGCGACCGTCGGCGCATCGGTGATTTCACCGGGCGCCAGCGCAGTTGAGCCCAGGCCTGCGTGACGGTCATGCCCGCGCGCCCGTTGCGGGTGCGCAGGCGCGGGCTGGTGCGGTGCGGCGATCAGCCGGAGCGCGCGGGCTCGGCGGCGGCATCGGCGCCGCCGCCTTGGACCACCGATTCCACGGCCTCCTGCAGCTTGTGGTCATCCTCGGCCCGGGTGACCGCCTTCTTCACCGCCGTCTCGACATAAAGCTCCTGGTTCAGGCCGACATAGAGGGCATAGACCCCCACCAGCAGCACCAGTGCGAAGGGCAGGCCCGTGCTGACCGCTGCGGTTTGCAGCGTGGCCAGGCCGCCGCCGATCAGCAGCACCGCCGCCACGACGCCTTCCATCACCGCCCAGAACACGCGCTGCGTGGTGGGCGAATCGAGCTTACCGCCGGAGGTGAGATGATCGACCACCAGCGAGCCCGAGTCCGAGGAGGTGACGAAGAAGATGGTCACCAGAATGACGGCGGCGCCGGAGAGCACTTCGGCGATCGGGAAGTTGTCCAGCATGGCGAACATGGCCTTGGCGACGTCGTCGTTCACCGCCGCGGCGATATCGTCGACGCCGGTGGCTTGCAGGTTCAGCGCGGCGCCGCCGAAGACGGACATCCACAGGAACGACAGCAGCGTCGGTATCACGATCACGCCGAAGATGAATTCCCGAACCGTGCGCCCCTTGGAGATCCGGGCGATGAACATGCCGACGAAGGGCGACCAGGAAATCCACCAGGCCCAGTAGAAGACCGTCCAGCTCCCCTGCCAATTGCTGTCGCGGAAGGTCTCGGTCCAGAGGCTCATCTCCGGCAGGATGGTGAGGTAGAAGCCCAGGTTCTGGGTGAAGCCGCTCAGCATGTAGACCGTCGGTCCCACCAGCAGCAAAAAGATCAGCAGCGCCGCGGCCATGACCATGTTGGCCTGGCTGAGGCGCTTGACGCCGGCATCCAGACCGGCGAACACCGAGAGCGTGGCGAAGCCGGTGATGACGGCGATCAGGATCACCTGTGTCTGCGTGTCGATGCCGATACCGAACAGGTGATCCAGCCCGGCGTTCACCTGCTGCACGCCGAGGCCCAGGGACGTGGCCAGGCCCACCAGTGTCGCCAGCACCGACAGGATATCGATGACGTTGCCCCAGAAACCGTAGATCTTGTCGCCGAGCAGCGGGTAGAACACCGAGCGGATGGTGAGCGGCAGGCCGCGGTTATAGGCGAAGAAGGCCAGGCCCAGGGCGACGATGGCATAGATGGCCCAGGGGTGGATGCCCCAGTGGAAGTAGGTCACACCCATGGCCGCCTGCGCCGCCTCCGGCGAGCCGCCCTCGATGCCGTTGAACATGGGTGACGGGCTCTGATAGTGGAACATGGGCTCGCCGACGCTCCAGAACATGAGCCCGATGCCCATGCCGGCACTGAGCAGCATGGCGTACCAGCCGGGTCGCGTGAACTCCGGCTTGGCGTCGGCGCCGCCGATGCGGATGTGCCCGAATTTGCTGAGTGCGAAGTAGAGCGCCGCCAGAATGAAGATGTTGGCCACCAGGATCAGGAACCAGCCCAGGGTTCCGGTGATCAACGACATGGCCCCGTTGAAGAAGGCGCCCGCCTCATCTTTGAACATCAGCGTGAGCAGGATGAACACGATGAGCACGAAGCTCGAGATGAACGTCACATGGGGATGCAGGTCGAAGCCCAGGCCAGCCCAGTTGTCGTCCCCGGGCTCGCGGCGGGGGGCATCGTCTTCGTAGGAGGCGGAGGGGGAAATCTGCAGGCCCTTGAAGCGATTGCGCTCGCGAACGGCCTTGCGGCGGGCTTCCCGCTCCACCTCCTTGAGCTTTTTCGCTAGTGTACGTTTTTCGTGAGCTGTGCGCTCGTCAGTGTAGTGGGTCATGGCTATCCTCGCAGTTTGTTGACTCCAGTTGTGTATCGGGTAGAAAACATGAGATCGCATCGCACAATTTCCACCATGCCATGACGGGCGGCTTTGTACGACCCCCGATCCAGGGAGCGCCCAAAGGACGACAAGGGAACATCAAGTGGACGATCGCTTCACGAGCAACCTCGCAACACCCCGGGCTTGCGCTCACGAGGCATTCCGGGCGCGCTGGGACGTGCGAATCTCCGCACGATCCGAGCCGTGAACTCAGCCAATCCCTCAGGCACAATCACCACCACCAAATCCACAACCCCAATCCCCGGAGACACGAAACATGCAACATCGAGTCGCCATCCTCGCCACTTTGCTCACCTGCGCCGCCACTGCGGCCCTCATGCCGGTCATCGCAGCAGAGCCAGCGCCGCCGGCTGCTGCCAAGCCGGACAGCCAGCCGCAAGCCGCGGCTGCTGCAACGAAGAGCCTTCTGCCGCCGGCCCGTGCCTACGGCGATCTCTCGCAGGAACGGGTGAACTACGGTCGCTACCTGACCATCGCCGGCGACTGTGCCGCCTGTCACACCCGCGACGGCGGTAAGCCCTTCGAAGGCGGACTCGCCATCGACACCCCGTTCGGCGTGCTCTACACCCCCAACATCCGGCCCTCCAAGGCTCACGGTATCGGCGAATTCAGCGACGAGGATTTCCTACGTGCCCTGCAGCATGGCATTCGTCCTGATGGCAAGCCCTACTACCCGGCGCTCCCCTACCCGTCCTATACCAAGGTAAAGGACGACGACCTGCTGGCCATCAAGGATTACCTGTTCTCCCTCGAGCCCACCAGCTACCGGCCGCCGGAGTCGCAGATGCGCTGGCCCTTCGACATGCGCGATCTGCTGTTCGGCTGGCAGCTCCTGTTTCTGGATAAGGAGCGCTTCCAGGCCAATCCGGACAAGAGCGACGAGTGGAACCGCGGCGCCTACCTCGTGGAGGGACTCGGCCACTGCGGTAGCTGCCACACGCCGCGCAACATCGCCGGCGCCAAGGAGCACAAAGAAGCCCTCACCGGCGCCATCATCGACGGCTGGTATGCGCCCAATCTGACCAACGATCTGACCGAGGGGCTCGGGCGCTGGACGGTTGAGGCGCTGGCCACCTATCTGGCGACCGGTGAGGCGCCGCCGGCCAAGGCAGGCGAAGGACCGCAGACCGCGGCGCTGGGGCCCATGGCGGAGGTCGTGCATGACAGTCTGTCACAGCTGGCAGCCTCGGACCTGCGGGCCATGGCGGTCTACCTGAAGGATCGCCCGGCGCAGGAAGCACCGCGGACGACGCCCCCGGTGCCGCATCAGCTGACCGAAGAGACCTATGTCAAGGGCCGCAAGCTCTACGCCAGTTATTGCGCCAGCTGCCACCAGAGCCACGGCCAGGGCCTGCCCCCCTACTTCCCGGCGCTCGCGGGCAACGAGGTGGTGACGCTGGAGCGGCCCAATGACATCATCAAGACTCTGCTGCTGGGTGCACCCTCCGACCCGTCGCAGGCCTACTCCGCGCATGTGGTGATGCCGTCCTTCGGCAGCATTTTCACGGACAAGCAGATCGCCACCCTGGCCAGCTACATCCGTGCCAACTGGGGCAATGATGCGGCCCCAGTAACTCCGGACCAGGTGGCTGCCTTGCGCAGCGACGGCTGAAGCTACAACCCGGCCGCCGGGCGGGGCGCCCCATCTTCCGGCGCCCCTGAGCAACCGCAGCCAGAGTCGCGGCGCGGATTGCTTGCGCCATCGGTGGCGTGCAGTACCCCGCACCGCGGCCGCTGCTGACAGCCGCGCTCAACAAAAAGGCCGGGCATCGGCCCGGCCTCATTCGCGCGACCGCGTCCCTGCGGACTGTCGCTCAGCTGCCGGCTCAGGCAGCAGACTTCGTCTCTGCCTTCTGCTGCGCGGCGCTGATCAGCTTCGCGTCATCACTGCGAATATCGATCTTCCGGGGCTTCATGGCCTCGGGGATCTCGCGGCGCAGCTCGATGTGCAGCAGACCGTTCTCCAGACGCGCATCCACCACACGGACATAGTCGGCGAGCTGGAACTTGCGCTCGAAGCTGCGGTTGGCGATACCGCGGTACAGGTACCTGGTGTCCCGCTCCTTGCCCTGCTCGGCACGGGCGCCGGAGACGCGGAGCACGTTCTCGGTGACCTCGATCTCCAAGTCCTCCGGCGAGAAGCCGGCGACCGCCATGGTCACGCGGTAGTCGTTCTCGCCCTGCACTTCGACGTTGTAGGGCGGATAGCCACCGGGCTCCGTGCGATACGCCGTCTCGAGTGCGTTGGACAGCCGGTCGAAGCCGATCATGGATCGGAACAGGGGCGAAAAGTCGATCGTCGTCATGGACATATTCTCCACTTGAGCAACATGTATTGGGTGTGCGTTGAGTGAACCGCACGTTCCGCAGGCCTCGATGAGCGCCTGCGTTATGTAAAGTAGGGGTCGCGTGGGATGATGTCAAGCCCCGACCGCCCCGACCGCCCCGGCCGCGGCGATCGCTCGGCGCTGCACGACCCGGCACCACCATGCGGATGCCGACGGACCTGATCGATGCGGCGATGGACGGGGACACCACGGCGACCCGCGACGGGGACAAGCAGCCGGCGTTGTACCAAGCTTGAGGGAGAAGCGCCGCAATCCATGCGGCTCAGGAGGTTTGCCATGAGCATCGCTGCACGCATCGACAGCAGGCTACGCGCCCAGCACATCGCCTTCGAGCTGATGCCCCATCCGCCCACGGGCTCGACCCATGAATCCGCCGCGGCGGCGCATGTGCCCGAGGACCACATCGCCAAGGCGGTCATGCTGCACGACGGTGACGGACATGCGATGGCGGTGATGCCCGGCGACACTTGGCTGCATCTGGACACGCTCAACCGCGACAGCGGCCGCACTTTCACGCTGGACGAAGAGTCAGCGCTCGCCGGGCTGCTGCCGGACTGCGCACCGGGGGCCGTGCCTCCGCTCGGCCCCCTCTACGGCATCGAGACCTTCCTGGACGAGGGCCTGACCACGCTCGGCGAAGTCTACTTCGAGGCCGGGGACCACCAGCATCTGGTCAAGGTGAGCGGTGAGGACTTTCTCAGGCTCCTCGCGGGTGTGCGTCAGGGACATTACGGGCAGCGCGACTGACAGCACGGCACGCCCGCAGCACCGTCGGCCGGCGTGCACGGCATGCCGGCCGCAGCGCACTGAAGACCGTCATCCGGCGGTCGACGCCAACCGGTACGACACACGAGTCACCCACAGTTGGTGCGGCGCCGGGCGCAGGACCGTCGCCATCGCTTCTGCGGTTTCGGTTTTGCGAATCGGTTTGTCCCAGATCATCGCAGCGCGCATTACGCGCATTCCGCCCACCCATCACGGTGTCGGTGGCCAGGCGCCTTGCCCGAAGTCAAGCGCATGCCTTGTCGCCGCCACCGGCGCACGTTCATCATGCCAATCACGATGTCGCCGGCGCCCGCCTGTGTCGCGCGGCCCAAGCGCTACTGTGGGCTCAACCTGAGGCCCATACCCAACCGCTGTCAGTTCCAGCCAAGGGGACAACAAGCTATGGCACATCACGCGGACGCAGCCGTTCAGACATTACCGAACGGTGTGATGCTCAACCTCTATCCAGACAGCATCGGTAACCGGCTGTCGGACTCGGTCTCGCTGCTACAGGAGCCGGACTTCGACGGCGCCTTTTCATTGCTCTACCTGCTGCCGACCTGTTTCCACAGCGATCTCGACCGTGGCTTCTCGGTCATCGACTATGCGCTGAACGAAGACCTGGTGACCCCGGACGATCTGACGGCGCTCACACGGCTCGGCATCCAGTTCAAGTTCGACCTGGTGCTGAACCACCTGTCCGTGGCCTCGCCACAGTTCCAGGATCTGCTGCGCAACGGCGATGCGTCGCCCTACAAGGACTTCTTCGTCGACTGGAACGCCTTTTGGGAGGGACACGGCGACATGGGACCCGATGGCCACGTCATTCCCTACCCGGAGCATCTGGAGAAGCTCTTCCTGCGCAAGCCGGGGCTACCCATCCTGGACGTGCGCTTCCCGGACGGCACCGACCGCCCCTACTGGAACACCTTTTATCAGAAGGTGACCTACCGCCCCATTGGACCGGACGAGCTCATCGCCGCCGGGGTGGACGAATCCGTTGCGCCCACCATCGCCATGATGGTCAACGGTGCGCTGGAGAACGGCGTCGCCCCGGATGACATCGATCTGGACGGCTACAACCACTACCGCAGCGAAACCCTGACCGTGGTGGACCAAAAGCGCGAATACCTGGGGCAGATGGACCTCAACGCCCGCTCCGAGGGCGTATGGCAGTTCTATGACGAGACCCTCGGCAAGCTCAAGGGCTATGGCGCGATCATCATCCGCCTGGACGCCTTCGCCTACCTGCACAAAGCGCCGGGTAAAGCGAACTTCTTCAATCAGCCGGGCACCTGGCAATACCTGGACCGGTTGCGCGACATCGCCCGGCGGCACGAGCTCATCGTCTTCCCCGAGGTCCACGCCGAGTACGGCAAGGAACTCCACCAAGAGGTGGCCGCCCAGGGCTATCCCATTTACGACTTCTTCTTCCCCGGACTCGTCATCGACGCCCTCGAGCACGAAACCGGCGTGCCGCTCAAGCGCTGGATCGGCGAAATCCAGACCCGCGGCCTTGAGACCATCAACATGCTCGGCTGCCACGACGGCATCCCGGTGCTGGATCTGCGCGGGGCGGTGGTAGATGGCGTGCACCACGCGGGCCTGCTGGACGACGCCCGCATCGACGCGGTCATGGAAGCCGTCATCAACCATGGCGGCCGGGTGAAGAACCTCTATGGCACAGACGGCAAGAAGATCGCCTACTATCAGATCAACGCCACCTTTTTCAGCGCCTTGGGGGAAGATGAGCAGAAGCTCTTGCTGGCGCGGGCGATTCAGCTGTTCATGCCGGGCATCCCGCAGGTTTGGTATCTGGATCTCTTCGCCGGGCGCAACGACTACGCCGCCGCCGATGCCGGCGGCGCCGCCGGGCACAAGGAGATCAACCGCACCAACCTGTCCATGGCAGAGGTGCACGCCGCCCTGACCCGACCCATTGTGCGCGACCAGCTAGCGCTGATCCGGCTGCGTAACACCGCGCCGGCCTTCGCCGGCGAGCTGACGGTCACCGAGACGGCGGACCCTGTGTTGGAGCTCACTTGGCGTCACGGCGCCGACAGCGCCACGCTGCGGGCGGATCTCGCCAGCGCCGGCTTCGAGGTGCTCACCCGCGCCGCGGACGGGACCGAACAGCGCCTGGCCTTCGGCTGACGCCTCTGCCAGACGGCCCACGCCGCGTGCCGCGGCGGACGCGCGCCCCGCCTGCGGCGCGCCGGCTGCGGGTCAATCACAGGCCGCGGCGTGTCGCCCCGGCGTTATCCACTCAAGGCACCAGCCAGCGACCCTGCCAGCGCCCCTCGTGCCAGTCGAAGCGGGCCCGCCGATGGCCGCGGGCAGCGAGATACAGCCAATCGAGACGCGCCACCGTCGTGAGCACCACACTGAAGTGCTCACGACCGGCGTCGGCGGGTGCCTGAGGCGTCGGCTGTGGATCAACCGCGGTGGGATCGACCAGCGGCGAGCCCGGCGGCGCCGACACGCGATAGCAGGCCCGCGAGCCGGGCTGCGTGGCCGCCCAGGCGGGCTCCGCCGCCGCGGTTGTGGCCAGCGCCGCCGAGCCTCGGGCACGGATCTGGACCTTCGCCCGCGGGTCATAGGCGCAGATCTCAACCGCTGGATGTTCGGAGATTTCGGCGAATTTGGGCGAGCGCCGATCCGTATGCACCCGCAGCAGCCGTTCGGCCCGGTCCACACCCCGCAGCACGACGCTGCGCACCCGCGGCGTGCCGTCCAGGCCCAGGCTCGCCAGCTGCACCGTGCGCATCCCGGAGCGCCGGTCGGCCACGCCACGACCGAGGCGCTGCCATACCTGCTCCAGGGTCGCGTCGAGGTCGTTGTAGAAATGCTCGTCGGACATGCGAGAACGTCGGGTCGTGAGCGCGGGGCGATCGCAACACAAGGGATCGGTTCAAAAAGCGCTCGCTGATCTGTGCGAGCGGGCCGCCGCCGATGTCCGTGATGCGGTTGCGACAGACCACCTCAGGGCGGACTGGCCCCCTCCAGGGAACCCAGTTAACCGCCGTGGCAGGCCTCGACCCCGGCGCCTCGCCCCGCCCCTGTCAACCAGGCATGGTCGGGAAGCCCGCGCGCGGTCCCATCTCGAAGCGGTCGCGGGCGTAGAGCGGGGGCGACTGCATATAGATGGCCACCAGTTCGGCGATGGACTCGAGCGCCTCCTGATGGATGCGCTCGTAGCCGTGGCTCGCATCGATGCCGAAGGTCACCAGCGCTGTGCGCACGTCGTTACCGGCCTCGAGCGCCGCGGCACTGTCGGAGCGGTAGTACTTGAAGACGTCGCGCTGATGCGGAATCTGGAATTCCTGACAGATCTGGATAATGCGCCGCGTCAGGTGATAGTCGAAGGGCCCGCCCATGTCCGCCATGCAGATGGTCGCACCGAATTCGCTGGAGTTCTGCCCGGGAGCCGTGGTGCCGTTGTCGATGGTGAGCATCTCGGCCACATCCTGGTGCAGTGCCGCCGAGGCCCCCGAGCCCACCTCTTCGGAGATGGTAAACAGCGGATGGCAGTCCACGGGTAATGGCACTTCCTGCTCTTTCACCGCTTTGGTGGCGGCGAGCAGCAGCGCGGCGCCGGCCTTGTCGTCCAAGTGGCGGGCGTTGATGTAACCGGTGCTGGTGACCTCCGGCGTCGTATCGATGGCCACGAAGTCACCCACGTGCACGCCCAGCCGGAGCAAATCCTCCAGGTTGAACACCCGCTCGTCGATGCGAAGCTCCACATAATCCCAGCCCGTGGGCTGGGAGTCGATCTCCGGGCCGAAGGTATGCCCGGAGGCCTTCAGCGGCAGGATGGTGCCACGGTGCTGGCCGTGGTCGGTGAACAGCGTGCATCGGGCGCCCTCGGCGAAGCGGGCGTTCCAGTGGCCCACCGGCACCAGTTGCAGCCGTCCATTGGGCTTGAGGGCCTTGATCATGGCGCCGAGGGTGTCGATGTGGGCGACGATGGCTTTGTTGGGCCGCTCCGCCTCGCCCTTCAGCGTGGCCCGGATGGCGCCACGGCGGGTCAGCTCGAAGGGCACATCCATGCGCTCGAGCTCCTCGCAGACGAGGTGCACGACGCGGTCGGTGTAGCCGGACGGGCTGGGCGTGAACAGCAGCCGCAGCAGGATGTCCAGGAGATACTCGTGATCGATGGGGACAGCTTTCAAACCCGGAGCTCCCGATTGGCCGGATGTCGCGTTGCGGTCTGCGGAAAGAGCAGATCCACAAAGCGCTCGGCGGTGGGCTGCGGCTCGTGGTTCGCAAGTCCGGGGCGCTCGTTCGCCTCGATGATCACGTACTCGGAGCCGCTCACGTCAGGTACCAGAAAATCCAGCCCCGTCACCGGAATGTCAAGTTCCCGAGCGGCCTTTTTTGCGGCGCTCGCGAGGGTCGGACTCAGTTGCTCGGTACAATCGTGGATGGTACCACCGGTGTGCAGGTTGGCGGTCTTGCGCACCCACAACAACTCACCCTCCTGCGGCACCTGATCCATGCGGTAGCCCGCCTGGACCACGCAGCGCTCGGTCTCATCGTCCATGGGGATCGAGCTCTCGCCGCCGGTGGCGGCGCGCCGACGCCGGCTCTGGATCTGGATCAGCTCGCTCACCGTGTTGTGGCCATTGCCCACCACATGGGCCGGACGACGGACGGCGGCGGCGACCACCTCGAAGTCGATGACGATGATGCGCACATCGTCGCCCGGGCAAAACTGCTCCAGGATCACCGTCTCACAGATACGCTCGGCGGCGGTGATGGCGCGCTCCAGGTCCGCGACCGAGCGGATGTCCACGCTGATGCCGGCACCCTGCTCACCGCGCGCCGGCTTCACCACCAGGCGTTTGTGCTTGGTGAGGAAGGCCTCGGCCTGATCGAGCGCCACGTACTCGCATTGCGCCGGCACCTCAAGACCGGCGCGGCGCAATAAACGCTGGGTGACGGCCTTGTCATCGCAGCGGCTCATGGCCACGGCGGTGGTGAGCTCCGACAGCGACTCGCGGCAAACGATGCGCCGACCGCCGAGGCTCAGCGCAAAGTAACCCGCCTCGGCGTCGATGACCTCGATGCCGATGCCGCGGCGGCGCGCTTCGTTGACGATGATGGTGGCGTAGGGGTTCAGGTTGGTCTCCGGCTGCTTGCCGATGAACAACGGCTCGTTGTAGGCATTCTTGTTTTTCAGCGCGAACACCGGCACGCGCTCGAAGCCGAGCTTCTCGTAGAGGCGGATGGCGCCGCGGTTGTCGTGCATCACCGACAGATCCAGGAAGGCACGGCCACGCGCATGATAGAACTCCACCACCTGCCGCACCAGCATCTCCCCGATGCCCGGGTACGGCGCCTGGGAATCCACGCACAGCGCCCACAAGCTGGCACCGAGCTCGTAGTCGTCAAAGGCTTCGACGTGGTCGACGCCGCAGACCACACCCAGGATGGCGCCGTCCTGCACGTCTTCGGCCACCCAGTAGTGCAGCATCCGCGAGGCGCGCTGCTGAAAAATAAAGTCCGGGTCCGGCGGCACCATTCTGCGCGCCGCATACAGCCGGGTCGCCGCCTCGGCATCCATGTGGCTGGTCAGCAGCCGCACCACGAAGCCCTTGGGCCGACGCTGGGTGAACTGATAACGCTCGAACCACAGCCGGAAGGTGTGGGATGGGTCCAGAAACAGGTCCTGCGGCGCATAGGACAGCACCACGTGCGGATCGCGCAGGTACAGCGCCACATCACGCCGTCCGGGTTGCTCGTCCTGCAGGCAATGGGCGAGACGCTGGGGATCGTTGAACGTCTGGCCGAAGATGAGCCGACCCCAGCCGCAGTCGACGACGGTCTCGGACCAACTTTCGTCGTCGCTGCGTGGCTTATTGTCCCAGCTGCTCACCGACGGACCGCGCTTGCGCTCCAGCCGATGGTGGATGTTGTCGCGGACGGTCATGAATCTGTCCCCTCGTCCCGTGATTACTGCTTGGGCGGATCGCCTGGGGCTGTCAGTGCAGCCTGCGGGCCGCCGACGGGCCACACCACAGACGCCGTCCCGCCCCCGGTACGCTGCAACGCTCGATCAGACTCCGTGCTCCTGCAGCCATAGCTCCAGCAAGGCCACCTGCCAGAGCTTGGAGCCCCGCAGGGGCGTGATGTGGGCCTCCGGATCGGCGAGCAGCGCCTGCACATACTCGGGCTGGAAGAGCTGGCGCTCGCGGGCGCGCTGGGAGGTCACGGCATCGCGCATCATGTCCAGCACGTCGCCGCGGGGGTACTTGAGCGCCGGCACCGGGAAGTAGCCCTTGGGCCGGTCGATGACCGCCTTCGGAATGACGCGGCGGCCAACCGCCTTCAGCACGCACTTGCCGTCGTCGCAGAGCTTGTGCTCCGCCGGGATGCGGGCGGCGAGCTCCACCAGCTCGTGGTCGAGAAAGGGCACGCGCGCCTCCAGGCCCCAGGCCATGGTCATGTTGTCCACCCGCTTGACCGGATCATCCACCAGCATGACGAGCTGGTCGATGCGCAGGGCCTTGTCCACGGCGGCCTCGGCGCCGGGCCTGGCGAAGTGCGCACGGATCAGCGCGCGGCTGTAATCGTCGCCGTGCAGACGCGGGTGCACGGCGCGCAGGTACTCGTCATGGTCGCGATCGCAGAACACACGGGCGTAGTCCGTGGCCGCATCGGTGCTCTCCAGCATTGGCGGATACCAGTGATAGCCGCCGAAGACCTCGTCGGCGCCCTGCCCGCTCTGCACCACCTTGACGTGCCTGGCCACTTCCTGGGAGAGCAAAAAGAAGCCGATGACGTCATGACTGACCATGGGCTCGGCCATGGCGCGGATACAGCTCGGCAAATTCGGCAGCAGCCTCGAGGCCGAGTCGACGTGGATCTTGTGATGCCGGGTGCCGTAGTGCTGGGCGATGATGTCCGAATACTGAAACTCGTCCCCCGCCTCGTCGCCGACGCTCTCGAAGCCCACCGAGAACGTATTGAGACCGGTTTGGCCCCCTTCCGCCAGCAGGCCGACGATCAGGCTGGAGTCGAGCCCGCCCGAGAGCAGCACGCCCACGTCCACGTCCGCCACCAGCCGGCGCTCCACCGCCGTGCGCAGGGCGCCGAGCACCCGGTCCTGCCAGTCTTCGAAGCTCAGGCCTCGCTCTTGCGGCGGCGTCTCGAACGTCGGCGCCCAGTAGGTGTGCTCGCGGGTGGTGCCGTCCGCCTCGATGACGCGAATGGTGGCTGGCGGCAGCTTGCGCACACCGCGCAGGATGGTATAGGGCGCGGGCACGACGGCGTGGAAATGCATGTAATGATGCAGCGCCACCGGGTCCAGATCGGTGTCGATGCCGCCGCCTGCCAGCAGCGCCGGCAGCGTGGATGCAAAGCGTACGCCACCGGACAGCTCGGCGAAGTACAGCGGCTTGATGCCCAGGCGATCGCGTACCAGCGTCAGGCGTCCGCTGTCGCGCTCGGCGACGGCGAAGGCAAACATGCCATGGAAGCGCTGCACGCAATCCGCACCCCAGGCGTGAAAGGCCTTGAGCACCACTTCGGTATCGCCGTGGCTGAAAAAGCGGTAACCCTGCCCCGCCAGCTCGTCGCGCAGCTGTTTGTAGTTGTAGATACAGCCGTTGAAGGCAACCGTCAGCCCCAGGTCGCTGTCCACCATCGGCTGGTTGGCGTGGGTGCTGAGATCGATGATGCTGAGCCGGCGGTGGCCCAACGCCACCCGTCCCTGCTGGAACAGACCGCTGGCATCGGGCCCGCGGGGCTCCATGACGGTGTTGACGGCGGCCAGCGCAGCCAGATCGATGGGGCGATCGTCGAAGCGGATCTCACCGCAAAAACCACACATGATGCTTGTTTCCTCAGACTTGGGGCGGCGGGGCGAGCGAGCGGCGCGACGGCTGCAGGAAACGCATCCGGTGGGAGCTGTGGTGCGAGCCCGCGTCCTGCTGGGCGCCTGTGGCGACATCCGTGCGGCCATCGCCGCCGGCGCAGTGATCACCCAATGTCAGCCTCGAGCACCGTGTGCAGCGGATCGGATTCCCGGTCGTGGGTGCGAACGTGCGTGCCTGCGCCGCGGAAGCTCGCGTGGGCAGCGGCCGGCGTCGTCGTGCGCGCAAAAACTGTCGGCCGAAGACAGGTTCCCTCGCGCAATCGAGCGGACGGTGGCCGAGCGTTGTTGCGGTCTATGCTACCGGAAGCCGGATAGCGCTGCCAGAAAACAGCGGCCGCATAGGAATTCCGACCAATATCACGCCGCAGGACTCTGTGCCCGCAGTCGCCGATGCGCCTGCACATGGTGGTCTTCGGCGGCTTGGCCGCAGCACCGGCCAAGCGCTGCCACAGATCTGCTCAGGCACCGATATCGATGGGAATCGACGCACCAGCCCCTATCTCTGCGGCAGCGAGCGTTGACCCGGCGACGGCAACCGGGCCCGGGTCGCGACCACATGAGATGCAGTCGGCGGCCTTACGATGTCGCCCACGACCGACCTAGCAGGAAGACGATCATGGCAGCAGAAGGGCGCATTGCGCGCATCGCCAGCGACGGCCATTACGCCGACAGTTTCGAAGCCGAAGCCGAGAGCGAAGTCTATGACGAGGCCAAAGAGCGCCTGGTGCGGCAGATGCTGCATGAGATCGGCGAAGACCCTGAGCGCGAGGGTCTGCGTCGCACGCCGCTGCGGGTTGCCAAGGCCATGGACTTCCTCACCAGCGGCTACGAGCTGTCGGCAGAGGAGATCATCAAAAAGGCGGTCTTCGAAGAAGACGTCAAAGAGATGGTCATCGTCCGCGACATCGAGTTCTACAGCATGTGCGAGCATCACATGCTGCCGTTCTTTGGCCACGCCCACGTCGGCTACCTGCCCAACGGCAAGGTCGTCGGGCTGAGCAAAGTGGCGCGCGTGGTGGATGTCTTCGCCCGCCGGCTGCAGGTCCAGGAACGGCTCACCAACCAGGTGGCCGACGCCCTCATGGAGCATCTCGGTGCCCATGGCGTGGCCGTGGTCATGGAAGCAAGCCATACCTGCATGATGATGCGCGGCGTGCAGAAGCAAAACAGCACCACCGTCTCCAGCGCCATGCGCGGCACCTTCGAGGACGATCCGCGCACCCGCTCGGAGTTCATGGGTTTTCTACACAAATAGTGCTCAGGTAAACCGTTCCTAGGAGCCTGTGCGCCTTAGGTGCCAGACTCGGCTCTGACAGCCAGGATTGGCAAAATCCCGCTGTGGCGTGCGCGGGGTGCCGGGGTCACTGAGAGCCGGGGTCACTGAGAGAAGGCGCCGTTTTCGACCTCGCCCGGCACCTTGCGGACGGTCGTGGCAACCGGCACTCCGTTGGGCACCGGAACCCACGACTTTGCCACTGACATGGCGTGCTCGCGCCAAACGCGCCCCTGCGGGCGGCTGCCATCGCCTTCGGACCTGAGGTGGCGGACGCAACCGGCGCGCCGAACGCGGTCGGTTCACCGCCTCCAACGCCGGCCTCCAAGACGCGCTCCCCGGCACGCTACCTCTGGGCCATGCTGCTGGCCCGGCTGTTCGGGTCGCCGCCGCTGCTCTGCCCCAACGGCGGCGCAGACCTGCGCCTCATCGCCTTCGTCACCGCGGCCGCGCCCGTCGAGCAGATCCTCTCGGCTCCCGGTGAGCCACCGCGTCCGCCTCTGATCCCGCCCGCACGCGGACCGCCCGCCCGGGACGATGCTCCCGAGCCAATGCCGGACGGGGACCTCCTCAAACAACCCGAGCCCGGGTTCGCGCTCGATCAGCGCGTCTCCTGGTAGCCGCCGTGTCTCTCCCGCGGGCAACGGTGTGGCCCCCTGCGCGCCCGGCGGCACGCTGCGCCGCAGATGCTCCCCCCAGCATCCCCGGGACGCGGGCGCCTGCACCGCGCGCGACGTCCGTGAGCCCCGCAGTTGGGCGTTGACCGCGCACCCCAGCCCCGACAACTTCTCCCCCCCGGCCAATCTGGACGCCCAGGGTGGCTTGGATTTCCTATCCTTCGGTTTCGGATGCGCTCGGGCGGGTCGCTGTTATCCTTGTTGGACTCGATTCCGCCGCCAAGGGCTTGCCAAACCATGCGCTTTTTCAATACCGAAGGCCCTGTCCACTGCGAGGAGCATTACTGCCTGCCGCCGCTGTCGCGCTGGGATCTCGATGAGATCCTGACGCTGATCGCGCGCAAGAAGTATTTCCTGCTGCATGCGCCGCGCCAGACGGGCAAGACCAGTTGTTTGCTCGCGCTGATGGAGCATCTAAACCGCGGGTCTGACTATCAGGCGCTTTACGTCAATATCGAGACCGCACAAACGGCGCGGCAGGATGTCTCGCGGGGCATGCGCACCATCTGCGGCGCCATCGGTGCTTCGGCGCAGGGCATTCTCGGCGAGGAGCGGCTGTTTGACTGGATCGACCAGGGCTTCGCGCGACGGGGCGCGGACGGCGTGCTGACCGACCTGCTGACCCGCTGGAGCGCCGCGGCCGAGCACCCGCTGGTCCTGCTGCTCGACGAGGTCGATGCGCTGATCGGCGACACCCTGGTCTCCCTGCTGCGGCAGCTGCGCACCGGCTACACCCAACGCCCGGGGTTGCCCTTCCCGCAAAGCGTCGTGCTCTGCGGGGTGCGCGACATTCGCGATTATCGCATTCACGCCCGTTCCGAGCCCGAGCCCATCACCGGCGGCAGTGCCTTTAACGTGCGCGCCAAGTCGCTGCGCCTGGGCGATTTCTCCCTGGCCGAAGCCCGCGCATTGCTTGCCGAGCACAGCGCGGAGACCGGCCAAGTCTTCACGTCCGAGGCGCTCACGCGGGTCTGGGAGCTGACCCAGGGCCAGCCCTGGCTGATCAATGCGCTGGCTTATCAGGCCTGCTTCGAACGGCGTGAGGGGCGCGACCGCTCCCAACCCATCACCCTGGCCATGATCGACGCGGCCAAGGAGGATTTGATCCGCAACCGCGTCACCCATCTCGACCAGCTTGCCGACAAATTGAGCGAGGAGCGCGTGCGACGCATCATCGAGCCGATGCTGGCGGGAGAAGCCCTTGGCCAGCTTCCGCTGGAAGACCTCGAATACCTCATTGACCTCGGATTGTTACGCCAACAGGGTGGTGGCGGCATTGAAATCGCCAATCCCATCTATCGGGAGGTTCTGCCCCGCACACTCGCCGAGGTCCCTCAGGCCTCTTTGCCCCAAATCGCCCCCACCTGGCTCGACACCCAAGGCCAGCTTGATCCTAGCCTGTTGCTGGACGCATTTCTCGCCTTCTGGCGCCAGCATGGCGAGCCGCTGCTCGGCAGCGCGCCCTATCATGAGATCGCCCCGCATCTGGTGCTGATGGCCTATCTGCATCGCGTCGTCAACGGCGGCGGCACCCTGGAACGGGAATACGCCATCGGCGCCGGTCGCATGGATTTGTGCCTGCGCTATGGCTCGGTCACCCTCGGTATCGAACTCAAAGTCTGGCGCGACGGACGCCCCGATCCGATCACGGAGGGTCTGACCCAGCTCGATGGCTACCTGAACGGACTGGGTTTGGACACCGGCTGGCTAGTGATTTTCGACCGCCGCGCCGGGCAGCCGCCGATTGAGGCACGCTCCCGGGTCGAGGAGGCCAGCAGCCCAGCCGGTCGGCCGATTCGGGTGATTCGTGCCTGAGCGACACAATCACCTGCGGCTAATTGTCCGGTCCCGGCAGATTACCAGGGTCGCTTAGGGGTGGCGCGGTCGATGGCGACGAACAGATACGTGCGTTTGTCCTCGTCGGCCATCTGCGGCAGGACCTTCACATCCATGTGCACGAAGCCCGGTGCGTCGTCCTTGAAGCCCTTGGCGGGCGTTGTCGGCTGCTCGTCCTTTGGGCGCACAGCGGCCAGGCGCGAGACGCCGTGGCGGCGCAGGCAGCGCTCGAGTCCGGAGCGCGAGACGGCGGGGTTGATGAACTCGTGGACGACGGCGAGCAGGTCGTCGAGCGGGAGCAGCGCCGTCTTGCGCAGTTCCACCACCACCGCCTCCTGGGCCGTGGTGAGCGTCGTCTGCAGCCGCTGCGGGCAATGCGAGGCGTCCTGCACATCGGCGCGGTTGCGCCACTTGCGCACCGTCTCCTCGCTGACGTTGTACTGACGCGCCAGGGTCGCCGTGGGCAGGGTGGAGTCTTGCATCTCGCGCCGCGTGGCGGGCGTCGTACGCGCGTTCTGGTGCAGTCGGACGTGCATCGTGGCTCCGGGCTCCGGTCAGAGGGGATGGCCGATGACGGGCTTCACGCTCAAGAGCGCCCCTGGCCAGGAACAGAGGATAGCTCCTGCGGGGCCAGGAATCATCCGGGACCAAACAGGGCGTTGACCGCGCGACCCGCACCCCGACCCCGATCACCTCCCTCCCCGGGCCAATCTGGATGCCCGGGGTGGCTTGGATTTCCTATTCTTTTATTCTTTCAACCGCACCTCACCCCGTCGCCGTACGAATCCACGCCACCCGCTTTCGCATGACCCCGTAGTACACCACGGGAATCACCACCAGCGTCAGCGCCGTGGAGACGAACAGGCCGAACAGCAACGACACCGCGAGCCCCGAGAAGATCGGGTCATCGAGGATGAACACCGCGCCGGCCATGGCGGCGACGGCGGTCAGCGCAATGGGCTTGGCACGGACGATGGCAGCGTCCACCACCGCCTGCTCCAGACTCCTGCCCGCTCGCACCTGCTGGTTGATGAAGTCCACCAGCAGGATGGAATTGCGCACGATGATGCCGGCGAGGGCGATCATGCCGATCATGCTGGTGGCGGTGAATTGCGCACCGAGCAGAGCGTGCCCCGGCATGATGCCGATGAGGGTGAGCGGGATGGGCGCCATGATCACCAGCGGCACCAGGTAGCTGCGGAACTGGGCGACCACCAACAGGTAGATCAGGATCAGCCCGACGCCGTAGGCGATTCCCATGTCCCGGAAGGTCTCGTAGGTGATCTGCCACTCGCCATCCCATTTGACGCTGAACTCATAGGGGTTCTCCGGCTGCTGCACATACCACTGCGCCAAGCCCAGGTCGTCGCCGAGCCGGCCGGCGATGTCGAACAGGCCATACAGGGGGCTGTCGATGGGGCCGGCCATGTCGCCGGTGACATAGACCACGGGCAGCAGGTCCTTGTGGTAAATGCTGTGGGCGCGGGTGGTCTCCACCACGTCGACGATCTCCGACAGCGGCACCAGCTGCCCACCCCTGGAGCGCACCCGCAGCGCCAGCACCTGCTCCAGGTCGGCTTTATCGGCGGCGGCGTATTCCACGCGAATGGGCACGGCGTATTTCACATTGGCGCCGTGCAGGAAGCTCATGTCCTCGCCTTCCAGCACGGTGGCGAGCGCCTGCGCGACGCTGGCCTGCTCAACACCCAGGCGCGCCGCCTTGGCGCGGTCGACGACCACGAGCACCTTCTCCGACGGATATTCAACGGAGTCGTCGATGTCGACGATATCCGCCGTGTCGGCGAACACCGCGCGCACCTGTTTGGCGATCTCGATCTGGCCGTCGTAGTCGATCCCATAGACCTCGGCCACCAGCGGCGAGAGCACCGGCGGGCCCGGTGGAATCTCGACGATCTTGGCGTTGCCGTCGTACCGGCGGGCGATGGCTTGCAAGGGCTCGCGCAGGCCGAGCGCGATCTTGTGGCTCTTGTCGTCGCGATGGTGCTTGTCCACCAGATTCACCTGGATATCGCCCAGGTGCGGTCCCTCGCGCAGGTAGTATTGGCGCACCAGCCCGTTGAAATTGATGGGCGCGGCGGTGCCGGCGTAAACCTGGTAGTCGGCCACTTCCGGGACGCCGCTCAAATAGCGCCCCATCTCGCCGAGCACCCGGGCGGTCTGCTCCAGGCTGGTGCCCTCGGGCATGTCCAGCACCACCTGCAGCTCGCTCTTGTTGTCGAAGGGCAGCATCTTGAGGATGACCACCCGGTTCACCGCCAGCAGCAGCGAGCCGGCGATGAGCAGCAGCACGCCGGCCAATAGCAGCCAGCGGTTCAGCTGACCGCGGCCACCCGCAAGAAAGGGGCCGATGAGGGTATGGAACAGGCGCCCGAGGAACGCGCTGCCGCCCTCCGCCTGGTGTCCGTGCGCGGACCCACCCGCGGCCACCGCGGCATCATGCCGCTTGCCGAGCAGGAAGTTGCTCATCCAGGGCGTGAACACGAAGGCCACCACCAGCGAGATCAGCATGCCCATGGAGGCATTGATGGGGATGGGGCTCATGTATGGCCCCATCAGTCCTGTCACGAAGGCCATGGGCAGCAGGGCGGCGATGACGGTGAAGGTGGCCAGGATGGTGGGGCTGCCCACCTCGTCCACGGCGCCGGGCATGAGCGCGAGCAGCTTCCGGCGCGGCCACAGCGCCATGTGCCGATGGATGTTCTCCACCACCACGATGGCGTCGTCGACGAGGATACCGATGGAGAAAATGAGCGCGAACAACGACACCCGGTTCAGCGTGAAGCCATAGGCCCAGCTCGCAAAGAGCGTCAGCGCCAAGGTGACGATCACCGCCGCGCCGACGATGACGGCCTCGCGCCAGCCGAGGGCCAGGAGCACCAGCAGCACCACGCTGAGAGTCGCAAATGCCAGCTTGGTGATGAGCTTCTTGGCCTTGGCGTCGGCGGTTTCGCCGTAGTTACGGGTGATGCTGACCTCGACGCCCTCGGGGATGAAGGTGCCCTGCAGCTGAGCGAAGCGCTCGACCACGCGCGCGGCGATGTCCACCGCGTTCTCGCCCTCCTTCTTGGCCACGGCGATGGTCACCGCCGGCGTCGCACAGCCCATGGCGAGCGCACATCCGTCGGGATCGCTCCGGGCCTGGCCGGCCGCGCCGTGGGCGGCTCCGGGCCCCATCCCCATCCAGACGTAGGTCTCGGGCTCCTCCGGGCCGCGCACCACCCGGGCGACGTCGCGCAGATACACGGGCCGGCCGCCATGCAGGCCCACCACCAGCTCGCCGATGTCTTCGGGGTCGGTGAGGAAGGTACCGGCCTGCACCAGCACCTCGTGGTTGTCGGCCACCACGCCAATGTCGTCGCGGATGGCGTTGCTGGCCTGCAGCGCCCGGCGCAGATCGGTGATATCGATGCCGTAGGCGACGAGGGCCTGCGGGTCCAGCATGACGCGGACCACCTGCTCGGGCACGCCGATGGTGTAGACGTCGCGGGTACCGTCGACGCGCTTGATCTCCTGCTCGATGGCGTGGGCCACCTTGCCAAGCTCATAGGCGCCGACGGCCTGATCCCTGGACCAGAGGGTGGCGGTGAGAATGGGCACGTCGTCGATGCCCTTGGGCTTGATGATGGGCTGCCCCACGCCGAGGTTCGGCGGCAGCCAGTCCTCATTGGACATGACCTTGCTGTGCAGGCGCACAATGGCGTCGGTGCGATCCTCGCCGACGCGGAACTGCACCGTCACCACGGCCATGCCCGGCCGCGAGACGCTGTAGATGTGCTTCACGCCCTTGATCTCGGAGAGCACCTGCTCGGCGGGGCCGGCGATGAGATGCTCCACCTCCGTGGCCGATGCCCCGGGGAACGGAATAAACACGTCGGCGAAGGTGACGTTGATCTGCGGCTCCTCTTCGCGCGGCGTGATCAGGATCGCGAAGAGACCGAGCAGCAGGCCCACCAGCGCCAGCAGCGGCGTGATCTCGGTGTTCTGAAAGTACGCGGCGACGCGCCCGGAGAGACCGAGCCCGCCACCGGCGCCACCGTCGGCGTCCCTGTCGGCGCCGTTGCGGGTGTCGGTGTCAGCCATCCTGCTCAGCCTCCGCCCGTGCGTCGGCCCGTGCCCGCGCCTGGGCCTTCAGCGCGACACCGGCGGCGATGGGATCGAGCGCAACGCGCTCATCCGGCGTCAAGCCCGAGAGCACCACCAGCGCCTCACCATGCTTGCGGCCGACGCGGATCTGGCGGAAGTGCACCTGAGCATCGGCGTCCACCACATAGACGCCGGTGACCTCGGAGCGATACACCACGGCATCCTCAGGCACCATCAGCTCTTCCTTCTTGCCGGTGACGAAGCCCGTCTTGACGAACATGCCCGGAAACAGGTCCTGCAGACGGTCGGCCAGATCCAGCCGCACCCTGAACGTGTTGGAGCCCATGTCGGCGTATGGGAAAACGGTGATGCGCTCCGGCTGCACCACAGCACTCACCGCATCGCCGCTGGGGAGGTAGACGTTTACCTCACCAATCTGGCGCACCGCCGGGATCACGCTCTGCGGCACATCCACCGTGACCCGCAGCTGCTCCAGCGAAATGCCGGTCATCACCGGCTGGCCCGGGCTCGCAATCTCACCCGGCTCCACGTGGCGATTGATGACGATGCCGGAATACGGGGCGCGGATGCGGGTATACTCGAGCTGCTCCTCGGCCTGTTCCAGGGTCGCCCGGGCCGCGTCGAGCCGGGCCTCGGCGCTCGCCAGCTCCGCCTCGGCCCGATCCATGTCGGATTCGGAGACGTTCTTGGTCTCGTAGAGGCCCTCGATCCGGGCAAATTCGTCCTCGGCGCGCGTCAGCTCCGCCGTCGCCGACTTGAGCTCTGCGGCGGCCTGGGCGACGCGTGCACGGTGCTCGTTGTCGCGCAGGCGTACAACGATCTCGCCCTTGCGCACGAAGTCGTCCACGTCGTAGAGAATCTCTTCCACCTGACCCTGGGTCTGAGCGGAGACCGTGGTGCGGTTCACCGCCTCGACGACACCGTCGAGGCGATACTCCCGCGGCACGGTGCGATGGCTGATTTGTGCGGTCTCGAGGCTGGCTGCGGCGGTGGCCGGCGGCGTATCGCCGGCGGCGTGCGCCGCCGGCCCGACGACGAGCGCCAGCAACGCCAGCAGGCCTGATGTGTATGGTCGCGGACTCATGATCGCGTTTTCCCTTAAAGATTAGATTTCTCTAATATACTGAATAATTCATTGATCCGGCAAATCTTCCACTGACCTTAGAGGCTTTGGGGCGGAGCGCCATGATCCAGCGCAGCGTCGGCCCAGGCAGACATCCTATAGACTGCGACAGCATGTCTACAGTAGCCGAACCCCGGCGCGGTCGCGGCGCCGAAGCCACCACCCGACCGGAACCACACGGCGGCAACGCACTGCCGCGGGGAGATGCGATCTCGCCCCGGGCCATCCTCGCCGCGCAGCGCGAAACCATCCGGACCGACGGCCATGCGAGCCGGCTCACCGGCGGCGGCTAAGATGACGATCACCGCCGCGGTGACAATCGTCCCGGTGCTCAGGATCACCAAGTGGCTGCTGCGCAGACTGGCACAGGCGCAGTCGGCACCCGGGGCGCCGCTGCATGTCTCGGTCTGAAGCCGCTGGCGGGTCACCGGGATGCTGAGCTGGCTGTTGGTCGCCGCCGCGCTGTTGCTGACCGCGGCAGTAGTGTGGCTGATGCGCCAGCTAAAGCCCCCGGACGTCAAGCTCACCGCCGTGCGCCCAGACCAGCTCACCGCCGGCGAGCAGCGCCTGCGGGTTGGACTCAGCGTACAGAACCCCAACCCCCTGCCACTGCCGGTGTTGTCCATGACCTACCGCCTCTGGCTGGAAGAACGGCCCATCGCATCGGGCGAAGGCACACTCCGGCGCCGCGTGCCCGCCCACGGCGAAGCCGCAATGGAGGCGCTGATCAGCGCCGATGCCCGCCACCTGGCCCGCACGCTCCCCGGGCTCGCGCTCATGCCGCAGCCCTGGCGCTATCGCCTGGAGGGCACCGTGACGGTTCTGCCGCCGCTGCGGCTGGGCTACCGCCACAGCGGCGAGATCGATCTGAAGGGGCTGCTGCGACTCGCGGCGTCACTGCGTTGATGCTGACGCGTCGGTGGCGAGCGAGCCGATACCATCCCCGGCGCACAGCATTGTCCGGCTCAAACCTCGAGCAGGTTGGGTGGCGGACGGCGGGGGTCTCGACCGCAGGGATGCAGTCGTGAAGGCATGCACTCGGGCTATCGCAACGGTCCCGGCGACCGGGCCCGGGGCGCACAGGCATCAGGTGACCTTCCCATCCGCGGATACGGGCAAGCCCTTCACACGCAAACGCTGGCCCGCATCGCTTGGGATGGTTAGAATCCACCCTATCCATACCGTCGTGCCATGCTCCGAGCGCCGGCCCCGCCGTCTGACAGCGCAAGCCCCCATGTCCATCCCCCACGTCAGCGCTCCACCCAAGCCGGGT
>NZ_CAJXWY010000007.1 GCF_913062725.1 uncultured Thiohalocapsa sp. | reverse complement strand
TGGGTCTCATCGAATCCGCTGCGCGAGTTCGATCTCTTTACGGTGAAGGCGGGACAACTCCCCGAGGACGCATTTGGGATCGAGCGGACGCTCTATCCAAGTGCCTGATGGGGTGATAGGTGCCTGCTGCTGTAGCCGGCGGCGTTGACGCACTCCCGGCGCAAGACCCAATCTTTACTTTCCCTGACTGGGCGCTCCGCGCCTTGCCGGCTGGCCTGCTGAGCGGCGCGGCACGCCGTTGCCCGTAGCCGGGGCTGCGAGCCCGGCGGGCGATGATGCCGTGTCAGTCGGTCCAGCCTGCCCTCCCCCTCCAAGACACATGCGGCCGGCCGCCGCGCTGGCCCTCGACGGCCGGCCGCGACACGGCTTAGGTCGCGACCAGTGCGTATGCGCTGGCATTCCGGAACCAGCGCGCCGGCCGGCCGTCGTCTGTTGCGACGCTCAGCATGCGGCAACCCGCCAGAAGCTCGAGGTCACGTTGCACGGTCCGGAGACAGACGTCGAAGTCCGGGGCCGCTTCCCTGAGGCGTTCTTGCACCTGCCGTGCTGTTACGGTTTGTGGGTAACGGGGGAGGAGGAAATAGAGCTGGATAAGGCGATCAAATTGCATAGTGGTACTCCCGATGGCTGCGAGGCGCGCAGTGTATACCTCATGGGTTACAGAAGTAAATACCTTGTAGCATGACTGCGAGGGAGGCGCTGACGACCGCGCGTCCAGTGGTCGCCGGCCACGCGACGGCGCCCTGGTGATCCTGGTCGGCCACCGTGCGGCCGCTGCGACGATGCCCTTGGGGCCAGCGGGGAGCCGTTCGACACATCAGGGAGCTGCGCGCGGGGACGCCGCGGGGGCGGCTTGCGAGCGCCGACCCGTGCGCGCCCGCTGCCCCGTCGTTGCGCCGGGTCGACACGTCTTTTGGGTAATACGACAGGTCCTGTCGTGCAGTTGGTGTTCAATGGCGGCCTGCTGGGGCGCTTGGCCGCCTCGGCCCACCAACCTTGCTTCACCAGCCCAACGACCTCCGGAGCCGCCGACCTATGAGCACACCCCTCCAAGCCCAAGCCCAAGCCCAAGCCCAAGCCCAAGCCCAACTCGCCGATGTTGCCCGCCAGCTGGCCGCCGAGAAGCGCGGCCAGCTCGATGCGCTCAAGGCCAATCGGTCCGACCTGGAGCGACCCGATTTCCTCTGGCACTACTTGTTGCAGAGCTTCGCCACCATGGGCCGATCCGCCGGACGGCGACGGCTCATCGAGGAGCCTGCGAACTATGAGCGGCTCACCTACCCTGCCCTGCTGGCGCTGCCGGATGCGCAGCGTTTGACGGTGGCCTGCGAGGTGTGTCGGACGGCCGGGTTGCGGATGCCGAACCGCAAGGGGGCGTTCATTACGGCGTGCTTCGATCGCATCCGGCGCCTGGGAGGGCCCGAAGCGGCAAAGGCACAATTGCTCGCGCTGCCCGGTCGCGACGCCAAAATTCAGTGGCTCAAGCAGTTTTCAGGCATCGGCGACAAATATGCCCGCAACCTCATGATGGACGTCTACCACGAGGACTTCCGGCAGAGCGTTGCGCTGGATACGCGCATCCACAGGATCTCTGATCGACTGGGGGTCGCGGCCCGGTCGTACCGGGCGCAGGAGGCGTTCTATCTTGGTGCCGCAGCACAAGCGGGGCTGGAGGGCTGGGAGATGGATCGGTTGCTCTACAATTTTCTCCCGATTGTGGAGATGCGGCTCTAGCCTGAGTTATCGGCAAGCCCGGGCACGCCGGTGCCCGGTGGGGTTTGGGCCAAGGCCGGACGGTGGCCCGTCAGAGCGACGGTATTTACAGACTGGGCATGCGACCATGACGCAGCAAGTGACCCAATTCTTGGGTAGCGTTCTTTGGCGCGGTGTGAAAATCGCTGTGCTGATCGTGGCTTGCATTCTGCTTGTGCGCTTTGCGGTGGCGCTATATTTCTTCGAGGAGTCCTTTCCGCTCATCAATGTGCCGGCAGTCCCCATCGCGCCAGCCGAGCTCTCCGCCGACCAGAGGCACACGCGGGCGGAGATCGTCCGGCAGATGCGAGCCAATGTTGATGGTTACGATCATCAGAACGCCGTGCTCCTGGCCACGATCCTGGAGCAAAACGGCCACATCCCGGGGCGATTCATCGATGCCTTGGAGGCGATCAGTGAGCACACTGGGGTGCTGGAGGAAGTCGATCGGATTCTGACGGCGGACACCTGCCAAGGTACCCGCGAGCTGGAACGCCTGGTGGATGATCCGTTCAGATGGCGCAGCATTCAGGCCCAGCTGCAACTGGCGGCGGATTTTGGCTCAGGCGCATCGCGCGTGGATGTGTCGGCCATCGCCGATTGTAAGTGAGTGAGCAAGTGAGCCGATCTCATCCACCCGAAGTGAGTGCTGTGATGTTTTATGACCCCAAGACACATTACGACGCTGATGCGACTGATCTCTCATACGATAGTCCATTGCATATGAAGATGCGTATGCCCGAGAAGATATTGTATGAAAAGCACCCGGTGATGTTTGATGCCCATCCCGTGGGGTACTTGCTGCTGCTGTTCCTGATCCCGGTGTTGGGGCTTGGTCTTTTAGTCTTGCTCTTGTGGTGGCTGCAGTGCATGGCGCTCAAGGTGACCGTGACCAACAAGCGCGTGATCGTCCGGGAGGGTATCCTCTCCAAGCGCACGAATGAGGTCTATCATGCTCACATTCGCAACATTCGTGTGAGCCAACCTGTGGTGCAGCGACTCGCTGACGTCGGTAAGGTGGAGATTGC
Source organism: uncultured Thiohalocapsa sp. (assembly GCF_913062725.1). GTDB lineage: Bacteria > Pseudomonadota > Gammaproteobacteria > Chromatiales > Chromatiaceae > Thiohalocapsa. The sequence continues at coordinate 87,851 of NZ_CAJXWY010000007.1, read as the reverse complement.
CAGCGCCGGCTCAGCCACCTACGAGATCTCGGTAGAAGACCTGCCAGACGTGCAGGAGATTCAGAAAATCGTCGATCGGTACCGCAGGTGATGTCGCCGGCGGGGCGGCATGGCACCGTTGCCGTTCCCTGACAGCGGTGCAGAACAAACGTAGCCTGCAGGCGCAGCAATGCGTTTACCAGAGGAAATCGTAAGCGGCGTTCAATTCCGCGATCCACACTGAATCACGCCCCTCTAAAGTACCCGGATCGGGTATATTCTTATACCTTTGTAAAGCCTCGAAAAACCCATTGCCTGGCCGATTCGTATCCTGGGCGATGACAACGGCGGTTCGATAAGGTCTGGGGGCGGCTGCATCTTCTCTATCAAGGACGTCGAAAATTTCGCTCAAAGGGTGGCTTGCCCACGCCCCATCTAGGGCCGGCAAGCCGAACCTCTTCACCACTTCGGCATAGTAGGCTGTGCGTCGCGCCTTCAGACACGTCTCAAGGAAACGACCGACAGCGTTCGGATCGACACTCGGGTACTCTGGCATAGGGATATCCTCTTGTGTGACTCAAGTAGTGTTCGCGGATCACTAGGGCTCCAGCTACATCGATGACGTCGGCTTGGCGGTCGCGCTGGAGCAGGCCGCGTCACCGCGACATCTGGGGCGGCCATCGGCGCAGGGTGCACCATTGCCGCGACACAGGATGTCGCGAGTCGCCGATCGGCCCGCAGCATCATCCGCGCCTGAGCCGGCCGTCTCCCACCGGTTGCCGCACCCGGCTGTTGCGGTGGGCTCCCCCGCAGCCGACAGCCCCTGTCGTGCCTCGACTGTTCAATGACCACAACTCGGCGACATCAGGAGCAGCACTTCATGCCCTTTCGCTTCATCCATGCCAGCGACCTGCATCTGGGCCGCCGCTTCGCCAACATTCCGGATCCCGGCGACAACGGCGTGCGGGGACGTCTGATGGATGCGCGACACAACGTCATCGCCCGGCTCGCCGAGGTGGCCCGGGCACAGGGTGCGCGCGACATTCTGCTGGCCGGGGATACCTTCGACTCGTCCACGCCTTCGCAACAGGTGCTGACCCAAACCTTGCACGCGCTGGCTGGACATACCGATCTGCACTGGTGGCTCCTGCCCGGCAACCATGACAACCTGCTGAACGCCGAGCCGCTCTGGCACCAGATCAGCACCCAGGCGTCTGACAACGTCCACCCCATCCTCGGCGGCGATAGCCTCGAGCCCGCCGTCGGCGTGGCTCTGCTGCCGTGCCCGGTGACGGCGCGGCGTGTCGGGCGCGATCTGACCGCCGCATTGCCAGACATCGCCACCCCCGCGGAGAGCATCCGCATCGGGCTCGCCCACGGCGGCATGCTCGATTTCACCGACACCGGCGAGCAAATTCCGCCCGATCGCGACCGCAGCGCCGGTCTCGATTATCTGGCCCTGGGGGACTGGCACGGCAGACTGCGCGTCTCGGCACGCACCCACTACTGCGGCACGCCGGAGCATGATCGTTTCAAGCACGAGGGGCGGGGACAGTGCCTGGCCGTCAGCATCGACGGCCCCGGTGCGGAGCCCCAGGTCGAGGCGATCGAGACCGGCACCTTTCTCTGGCTGCAGCGCGAGCTGCATCTGCAAGACGGCGCGCCGGCGGCGCAGGCCCTGGAAGCGCTCCTGCCCGGCATCGAGCAGCGACGCAACACGCTGGTGCAGGTCACCGCCAGGGGGTTGGCGGCGCTGACGGAGCATGCGGCCCTGCATGAGGCGGTTGCCCGGCACGCGCCCGGATTCGCGCATTTCACCTTGCGCACCGAGGCGCTGGAGACGCTGCACCGGGCCGAGGATCTGGATCAGATCGAGCGCGTCGGGGCCATCCGTCAGGCCGCCGAGGCGCTGATGGCCGAGGCGATAAACCCGGATCGGTCCAGGGCCGACCGGGACATCGCCACCGCCGCCTTGAACCGCCTGTATACCTATACCCGTGGGAGTGCCGAATGAAGCTGCGTGCAATCGAGCTGATGAATGTCCGCCGCTTCACCGAGCGGGTGCGCATCGCCGATATCCAAGACGGCGTCAATGTGCTGACCGCCGCCAACGAACGGGGCAAGTCGACGGTTTTTGATGCCCTGCAGGCCCTGTTCACGCTGCGGTTCAGCTCGCAGGCGCGGCCCGTCAAGAGCCTGAGCCCCCATGCCGGCGGCGCACCGGAAATCACGGTGGAGCTGGAAACGCCCGAGGGAGCGTTCATCGTGTCGAAGCGGTGGCTGAGCAAGCCGGAGGCGCGCGTGACCCGCGACGGCAAGCTGATCGCGCAGGCCGATCAGGCGGAGGCCTGGATCAGCGGCTTGCTGGGCGACGGCGACGCCGCGCCCGCCGCACTGCTTTGGGTGCGCCAGGGCAGTGCCGGGCTGGATGACGGGACCAATCAGCAGCAACAGGCGGCGCTCGGTGCGCGCCAGAACCTGTTGGCCACCGTCGCGGGCGCGGTCGACGAGGTGGCCGGCGGCCAGCGTCTGGATGCCGTGTTGCAACGCTGTGTGCGAGCACTCGACACCTACGCAACCGCCGGCGGCAAGCCCAGAGCAGGCGGCCCCTGGCGCAGTGCTCGCGACGACGTGGAGCAACTGAGGGCACAACAGGACGCGCTCGCCACGCGCGTGCGCGCGTTGCAGGAGGCCATCGGCGAGCGCCGTCGCCTGCGCGGGGAGCGCGATGCGCTGGATACACCCGAGGCCGCCGCCGAGCGCGCGGCACGCCTGGACACGGCGCGCATGCAATTGGCCAGCGCCGAGCAACATGCGGCCGAAGTCAGGGCATCCGAGCAGGCCTTGCAAACGGCGACCCTCGCCGCGGAGCAGGCGCATGCGGCCCTGTCGTCCCTGCAGCGCACACTGCAGGACCAGGCATCGGCGCAGACCCGGGTGCGCGACACCACCGCGGCCCTGGCGGCGGCGGAGACGCATCTGGCAGAGGCAGAACGCCTGTACACCCAGGCGACGACCGCGCATCAGCATGATACGCAGGTCTACAAAGACGCCGAGTCAGTCCTTCGGCGCGTGCAGGACCGGGATGCGGCACGGGCGGGTGCGCAACGGCGCACGGCGCTCGAAGACAGACTCAAACAAGCCCGGCAGGCGAGACAGGCCGTCGAGCAGGCCGACGCCGCCGCCCAAATCGGCCCGAAGGACGCCGACCTGGACCAGCTTCAAGCCCTGTCCGCCCAGCTGACAACCGCCCGGGCCCTGCGTGACAGCACGGCGATGCAGGTCGTGATGCGCTATGCGGCGGGCCAGGAAGGCCGGGTGACCCAAGACGGCGCCGCACTCGAGCACGACAGTCCGCTGCGTATCCACAGCGCCACCCGGCTGCAGCTCGGCGATCTCGGTGAGCTGACCATCCATCCCGCAGAAGGCCAGGCGGGGCTGGATGATGTCGAGCGGGCAGAAGCCGCGTTGTCGGCGGCGCTCCGGGCGTTGGGTGTCGAGAGCCTGGAGGCCGCCCGGCGGGCACACCAGGCCCGCACTGCGGCCGAACAGCAACGCCAGCATGCCGAGACCCAACTGACCATGCTCGCCCCCGAGGGCATCGAGGCCCTGGCGCGACAGCTGGCAGAAATTCCTGCGCCGGCCGTAGCCGAAGACACCGAGCTGCCCGCGATGGACCAGGCCCAGGCGGCACTGCAGCGTGCAGGCGAAGCCCTGGAGGCCAGCACCGCCCACCGCGAGGCGGCCCGAGAGCGACGGGATCTGGCGCGCACGGCACGCGCGGAGGCGGTGGCGCGCCGGGACGGCGCGCAGGAGCAACTCGACGCGACCGCCAGCGCCCTCGCGCGCTTACCCGCCAGCGATGAGGCCGCACTCAGCGAACGGGCTGACAAAGCCGCGCGCGCAAAAGCCGAGGCCGCGGAACAACTGACGCAACAACGGGCGGCGGCACCCGACATCGAATTCGCAAAGGCCGCATTCGCCCGCGCCCAATCCGTTATCGATGACGCACAAAAACGCCTCGCCGACATCCGTGCGCGTATCGCCGTGCTCGACGAGCGCATCGACAGCAGCGCGGGTGAATCCGTCGAGGAGCAGCTACAGGAGACCGAAGAGCAGCTCGACGTCGCCGCCCGGCACTTGGCGCTGATCGAGCGCGAAGTCGCCGTGCTCCAACGCCTGCGCTCGGCACTCGAGAGCGCGCGCAACGCCGCCAGGGAGCAGTATTTCAAGCCCGTCTCCGAAGAGCTTCGGCCGCTGCTGCGCATGCTCTGGCCGGATGCCGTGCTGCACTGGACGGACGACACCCTCCTGCCCGCAGCGCTGCACCGGAACAATCTGGCCGAGACCATCGATATCCTTTCCGGTGGCACCCAGGAGCAGCTCAACCTCCTCGTCCGCCTGGCCTTCGCGCGCCTCGCAGCGCGGCATGGACGGCACACGCCGGTGATTCTGGACGACGCCCTCGTGTTCACCGACGACGAGCGCATCGAAACCATGTTCACCGCACTCCATCGCCAGGCCGAAGACATCCAGATCATCGTGCTGAGCTGCCGGCAACGGGCATTCCAGCATCTCGGTGGCACTGGGCTGCAAATCACCGATGTTCAATCCTGATACAGGTCCCTGGAGATCGCGCCCATGTACGAATACCCATTGAACCTCGCCGAGGGTGTCGCCTGCATCGAGATCGATCACGCCCGCTGGATATTCGATACCGGCTCCCCCGTGAGCTTCGGCCGGCAACCGGAATTGCAATTCGCCGGGTCGACGCATGCTCTCCCCCGCGATTATCTGGGCGTGAGTGCGGACGACTTGCAGGCGAGCCTTGGCGTGACCTGCGCCGGACTCCTCGGCGGAGACATTCTCAATCAGTTCGACCACGAACTGGATCTACGCTGCCAGCGACTGGTTGTCCGCCACACCCAAGAGACGCACGACGGCGCTGAGATACCTTTGACCCTCTTTTTCGGGGTGCCCGCGCTGATGCTGGCCCTGGACGGCAAAGAGATCGAGGTTTTTTTCGATACCGGCGCACAGCTGAGCCTGTTCGACCCAGCGCTGCTCGAGCCCCATCCCAGCGTTGGCGTGTTCGCCGACTTCCACCCGATGATCGGTCGGTTCGAAGGCCGACGCTTCGACATCACAATCACCCTGGGCCAACAAAACCTGGCTATTTCGGCGGGTGAGCTACCAGACAGCTTGCGCGCCCTTCTGGCGATGACCGGTGCCGAAGGGATTCTGGGGACCGGGATACTCACGGACCATGTCATCCACTACTGCCCACGACGATCGACCCTCTACCTCGCCGCGGCCCACAGCCAGGTCGCCCATGCGAGCTGGGCTGAGGTCTACGACTTGGCCTATGAGAGGAGCTTCGGCCAGTTTTACCACAGCCTCACTGAGCAGACGCTGGATGTCATCACCGCACAGGTCAGTCCGCCGGCAACGATCGTCGATTACGGCGCCGGTACCGGACGCCTCTCAATTCCACTATCTGCTCAGGGTTTTGCCGTGACCGCCGTCGAGCCCTGTGAGCCGATGTTGGCCCAGTTGCACAACAAGCGTCAACACAATCCGGCCGCATCAGGCGGTATTCTGCAAACAAAATGTGCTCTGATGGAGGATTTCGACAGTCCACAGCCTTTTGATCTGGCGCTGTGCGTGTTCACGACACTCCTGTATTTCGACACGGAAGAAGCACTGTTACAGGCGCTTCAGCGGGCTCATGACGCCCTCAAGCCCGGTGGCCGCCTGCTGATCGATATTCCCAGTCGTGCGCTGTTCAACGACCATGTTGTGCAGCAGGACGATTTCCAACGTCGGATGATCGTCACACCCTGCGGCGCTGACCACTACGACTACCAGGAGGAGATCAGCCTGCGCCGCGCGGATGGCACTACAGCGCATTACCGGGATCGATTCGTGATCCGTTACTGGCCCGTCGCAGTCATCGAGGCACACTTACGAGCCATCGGTTTTGACGCATGCGTCGACCTGACGGAACACTTTCAAGGCACCGGCTCGCATTACCAGCTCTGGACGCGCAGGACCGACGCACATCCCGGCCCGGCGACATCGTCCCCACCCGATGAGTCAGAGGCACGGACAACGTCCACCGGCGTCGCTGGGGCGACGGCGCAAGGCGACAGACTGCCATTAGGCGTGGACGCACCGAAACAGTCGTGACCGGCTGCCCCACTTGGCCACAACAGTCATAGCATGGAAACAACGCGATGCCTATCTCAGCCTTCGGTCAAGCCCTGCTGGATGGTCTCCAGGATCCGCCCGGGAGTCCAGCCCGTTACTTTGAAATGCGTCCACCCAACGGCCAGGCACTGCGCATGCGGACGCAGGATTTCCTCGCGTGTCGGCGGGAGGAGGTTGCCTTATTAGGCGAACTGACGAAGCCATTTTCGGCCAGCCGGCAACCGGCGGTGCTCGATGTGGGCTGCGGGGCGGGTCGGCATCTCAAGGTGATCCGGGAGCATGCGCCCCACGCACTCTGTGTTGGCGTCGAACGTTGTCCGGGGCTGCGGGACTATTGTGCAGCTACGGTGGGCACACCGAATGGGTTTTTCGCATCACTCGATGCATTACCTGAGCAAGCCTTTGATCTGATCTTATTGGTTGGCAACGGCTTGGGAATATTCGGCGATGCCGAGCCGGCTCGCGCGGGCGTCCGGCAACTGCTCGGCCGCCTGCGGCCATCCGGTAAGCTTGTGCTCGAGACGGGTCATGTAAGGGATAGTGGCTACAGCGTCGATGAATTTACGGTTTGCTATCAGGACCAAGCCGATGCCCCCTATCGCTGGGGACGCGCCGGGCCCGGATGGATCGAGGCACTTGCCGCTGACAATGGCTATCACGTGATGTTCCGACCAAGCCAGGCACCCGGTGGCGGATTCTTTTTCGCCATCCTGAGCGCAGGGACTGACTGACAGCGCTTCGGCCCGGGAGCCATCAGGCCTTGATACGACTGACCGGCCTACATGCCGGCCACTGTGTCATGCTGGGGATTGGTTTGTACAACGACGAAGCGGCCCATGGAAGCCCTGTTGATTCTCATGCTGATCCTCACGAACGGCGTGCTCGCGATGTCCGAGATCGCGGTGGTCTCCGCACGCCAGTCGCGGCTCGAAGAGCGCGCGGAGCGTGGCCGCCGCGGCGCGCGCGAGGCCATCGCGCTCAAGCGGGATCCGGGCGCCTTCTTGTCCACCATCCAGGTTGGCATCACCCTGGTCGGGATTCTGATGGGTGCGCTGGGGGAGGCGGCGCTGGCACAGCCGCTGCGCGAGATGCTCTCGGGTGTGCCGCTGCTCGCACCGTCGGCCGATCTGCTGGCGCTGGTGCTTGTGGTGGGGGCGATCACTTACCTGTCGGTGGTGATCGGCGAGTTGGTGCCCAAGCAGCTCGCGCTCCTGGCCCCGGAGGCGCTGGCTTCGCTGGTGGCGCGCCCCCTCAGCTGGCTGAGTCGCGCCGCCCTGCCCGTGGTCTGGCTGCTGTCGGCCTCCAGCGGGTGGCTGCTGCGGTTGACCGGGGCGCATCGCCACGGGGAACCGCCGGTGAGCGACGAAGAAATCCGGGTGTTGATGGCGCAGGGCGCCGAGGCCGGCGTGTTCCATGCCGGCGAGGAGCCGATGGTTGCCAACGTGCTGCGCCTCGACGAGCTGCCCATCGGCGCCATCATGACCCCACGCAACGAGATCGAGGCCCTGGATCTGGAAACGGAGCAGGAGCCGGAGGCGCTGAAGCTGTCGCTGGCGGCGCTGCGACACACCCTGGTGCCAGTGCACCGCGGCGGACTCGATCAGCATCTGCTCGGGGTGCTGCGGTTGGCGGATTTGTTGCCGGATGCCCTGGCGACGATGGCACCCTCAGCGGTTGACCTGCAGCGGCTGGTGCAGCCACCGGTGTTCGTTCCGCAAAGCCTGAACGCCGCCCAGTTGTTGGAGACCTTCCGCGACACGCACATCAACCTGGCGCTCATCGTCGACGAGTACGGCAGCCTCGAAGGCCTGGTCACCCTCGCCGATGTGCTCACGGCCATCGTCGGCACGCCACTGGGCGACGATGCCCCGATTGCGGACGAGATCACACGCCGCGCCGACGGCTCCTGGCTCGTGGACGGCAGCCTGCCCCTGGAGCGCCTGCGCGCCGAGCTCGGGCTCGATGCGCCGCTACCGGGCGAAGAAGGCGCAGGCTTTCACACCCTCGGTGGCTTCGTAATGCACATGCTGGGACGTGTGCCGCAGGCATCAGAGCACTTCGAGAGCGCGGGGCTGCGCTTCGAGGTGGTCGACATGGACCAGCAGCGCGTGGACAAGGTGTTGGTGGAGCGGCTCGATGCCCGCTAGCGAGCCGCGCAGGGGGAACGCTACCGCGCCGCCGGGGAGCGCCGGCCTGCGGCGGCCGGCACCCCGGGCTGTCGGGGGCGGTCGGGCTCAGTTCTTGGACTTGTCCACCAGCTGCTTCTCGCGGATCCAGGGCATCATCTCGCGTAAGCGCTCGCCCACCTGCTCGATCTGGTGCTCCTGGCCGAGGCGGCGCATGGCCTTCATGGACGGGGCGCCGGCCTGGTTCTCCAGAATGAACTCCTTGGCGAAGTTGCCGGACTGGATTTCGCCCAGAATGCGCTTCATCTCCGCCTTGGTCTGCCCGGTGATGATCCGGGGGCCGCGGGTCAGGTCGCCGTATTCGGCGGTGTTGCTGATGGAGTAGCGCATGTTGGCGATGCCGCCCTCGTAGATGAGGTCGACGATGAGCTTCACTTCGTGCAGGCACTCGAAGTACGCCATCTCGGGCTCGTAGCCCGCCTCCACCAGGGTCTCGAAGCCGGCCTGGATGAGCGCCGTGAGGCCGCCGCAGAGCACCGCCTGCTCGCCGAAGAGGTCGGTTTCGCATTCCTCCCGGAAGCTGGTCTCGATGATGCCGGCACGGCCGCCGCCGTTGGCGCTGGCGTAGGCCATGGCGATGTCGCGGGCACTGCCGGTGGCGTCCTGCTGAACGGCGATGAGGCTGGGCACGCCGCCGCCCTGGGTGTAGGTGCTGCGCACGAGATGACCCGGGCCCTTGGGCGCGACCATGATCACGTCGAGATCCGCCCGCGGCTCGATGGCGCCGAAGTGGATGTTGAAGCCATGGGCGAACGCCAGCGCCGCGCCCTCTTTGATGTTGGGCGCGATCTGATCCCGGTAGAGCTTGGCCTGATGCTCGTCCGGGGCCAGCACCATCACCACATCGGCGCCGTCCACGGCGGCGGGGATGTCGCGCACCTCGAGTCCGGCGTTGGCGGCCTTGGCGGCGGAGGCGCTGCCCGGGCGCAGCCCGACGACCACGGAGACGCCCGAGTCTTTCAGGTTGTTGGCATGGGCATGGCCCTGGGAGCCATAGCCGATGATGGCCACCTTGCGGCCCTGGATCAGCGAAAGGTCGGCGTCTTTATCGTAGTAGACGTTGATTGCCATGGTCGTTCCTTAAAGCACGGGAAGCAGATCTTGGTAATGGGTGTGGCTTGGGGGAGTGGCGAGGGGGTATTCCGGGCCGCGCGTCACAGGTGTCGGGGCAGACGGGGGCGTTTCACCGATGCGCCCCCTGCGCGCCTCTTCACCCGTCATGCGTCACCGGCCCCCTAGACCGTCAGACCCTTTTCGCCGCGGGAGATACCGGTGGGCCCGGAGCGGACCACTTCGGTGATCAACCCCTCCGGAACCGCTTCGATAAATGCGTCGAGCTTCTTCGAGGCACCCGTCAGCTCGACGACGTAGCTTGCGTCCGTCACATCGATGACTTTGGCGCGGAAGATCTCGGTGAGCCGCTTCAGCTCTTCGCGGTCCGGGCGGGCGGCCTTCAGCTTGATGAGCATCATCTCGCGCTCGATGTGCTCGCCCTCGGACAGGTCCTGGAGCTTCACCACATCGATGAGCTTGTTGAGCTGCTTTTTGATCTGCTCGACGATGTCATCGTTGCCGCTGGTCACCAGCGTCATGCGCGAGAGCGTCGGCTCATCCGTCGGCGCGACGGTGAGGGACTCGATGTTGTAGCCGCGGGCGGAGAAGAGGCCGGCGATGCGCGACAGCGCGCCGGATTCGTTCTCGACCAGCATGGAGAGGATGTGTCTCATTCGGGTTGACTTACGAATGGGCGGTGGACGTTAAGCTCGATCGTGCGGCCGGGGGCGGCTTGAGGGCCGCGTTGGGGGCGCGCCTTAGCATCATGCAGGGTGTGCGGCGCTGCTTGGGGCCAGTCGTGCGGTCTTTTCAGCGCTGCGCGGATGCGCGGGCGGGCACCGCGCGTGTCTGCGTCGTTCAGTCGCCGGCGTGGCGCTTGCTGTCACGCCGGCGTCCGGCGGCTCCCCGGGCGCCCCACTGGTCTCACTGCCGGGCGACCCATCAGGCGAGCTCCCGCTCCGACATGGTCGGCGGCAGCTCCATCTCGTGATGCCCCTTGCCCGCGGCGATCATCGGGTAGACGTTTTCGGCCGGATCGACGATGACGTCAAGGAATACGAAGCGGTCTTTCATGGCGAAGGCCTCGCGCATCGCCGCCTCCAGCTCATCGGGCTTGTCCACCCGCATGCCGACATGGCCGAAGCTCTGGGCGAGCTGCACGAAGTCCGGCAGGGCATCCACATAGGAATGCGCGTAACGGCTCTCGTAGAAGAATTCCTGCCATTGCCGCACCATGCCCATGTAGCCATTGTTGAGCAGAACGACTTTCACCGGCAGGTCGTACTGTTTGCAGGTGGCCATCTCCTGGATGCACATGAGGATGCTGGCCTCGCCGGAGATACAGGCGACGGGGGCGTCCGGATAGGCCAGCTGCACCCCCATGGCCGCCGGCAGACCGAAGCCCATGGTGCCCAGACCACCGGAGTTGATCCAGCGCCGGGGCTTGTCGAAGGGATAGAACTGGGCCGCGAACATCTGATGCTGACCCACGTCGGAGGTCAGGAACAGCTCGCCGTTGGTGACCTTGTACAGGGTCTCCACCGCAAACTGGGGCTTGATGACCGGGCTGGTGCGGTCGTAGCGCAGGCAGTCGATGCGCTTCCAGTCATCGATCTGCCCCCACCAGGCGGTGAGCGCATCGCGGTCCGGGCGGGCGTTGCTGTCTTTCAGCACCGCCAGCATGTCGTCCAGCACGGATTGCACCGGCCCGACGATGGGGATATGGACCTTGACGGTCTTGGAAATGGACGACGGGTCCACGTCGACGTGGATGATCTCGGCGTGCGGGCAGAAATGCGCGATCTTGCCGGTGACACGGTCGTCGAAGCGGGCACCGATGGCGATGAGACAATCCGTCTCGTGCATGGCCATGTTGGCTTCGTAGGTGCCGTGCATGCCGAGCATGCCGAGGAACTGCTTGTCGGTCATGGGATAGGCGCCGAGCCCCATCAAGGTGCTGGTGATGGGGAAGCCCAGCTCGCGCACCAGCGCCGTCAGCGCCGCGCCGGCATCGCCGAGCACCACGCCGCCGCCGGTGTAGACCACCGGGCGCTTGGCGGCGAGCATGCGCTCGACGGCCTTTTTGATCTGCCCCTGGTGACCGCGCTGCGCCGGGTGGTAGGAGCGTATCGCAACCTCCGCCGGATAGCGGTAGGGGATCTTGATGTTCGGGTCGGTGACGTCCTTGGGGATGTCCACCACCACCGGTCCGGGGCGGCCCGAGCGGGCGATGAAAAACGCCTTCTTGATGGTCTCGGCGAGATCCTCCACCCGTTTCACCAGGAAGTTGTGCTTGACGCACGGGCGGGTGATGCCGACGGTGTCCACCTCCTGGAAGGCGTCGCTGCCGATGACCGGCGTCGGCACCTGGCCGGTGATGATCACCATGGGAATGGAGTCCATGTGCGCCGTGGCGATGCCCGTGACGGCATTGGTGGCGCCGGGGCCCGAGGTCACCAGGCAGACGCCGACCTTGCCGGTCGCCCGGGCATAGCCATCGGCGGCGTGGGTTGCGCCCTGCTCGTGGCGCACCAGGATGTGCTTGACCTCGTCGCGCTTGAACAGCGCATCGTAGATGTGGAGCACGGCGCCGCCGGGATAGCCGAACACGAGCTCGACCCCCTCATCGATCAGGGCCTGTACCGTAATCTCGGCGCCGCTCAGCTCAGGCGTCGATTGCTCCACGCTGAGCCCGGCACTCGGTAGGGGGTGCTCCGGCTTGAGTTGATCCGGCTTGACTTGATCCATGGGGGCTGACCTCTCGAAGACGGGTACCGGCAACAAATATCGGCGGCGGGCGGGCAGCGCAAGCGCTTGGGCACATGCGCACCAACAATTAGCGCGCCACAGCGCGCGGGACGAGGGCCCGCGGCTACCCACAGGCGGTGGTGGATGCTCGCCGCGGGACAACGGCCGTCGCCGCCACAGGACGCGCTTAGGCGCCGGTAAACGCTCGAAAATACGTGAATCCGACGACGGCGGTCAAGACTCCATCGTTCTCCGGCCGGACTTCCCGGCGGCGAGGCCTGCGACGGGGCGGGCGGGCGCAGGGCCTGGCGGCGGGCAGATGCGCCGGCCCGATGCGGCTTGTCCGCACCAGCAGGCGTCGCTAGACTCCGGCGTTTCCGCCCAAGGCGCCGCCCCAGGGCCCTGTCATTGCAGCCAACCGCCATGCGCACGTCCCGGTTTCCGCTTCAAACCGTCAAAGAAACCCCCGCTGACGCAGAGATCGCCAGCCACCGGCTGATGCTGCGCGCCGGCATGATTCGCAAGCTCGCCGCCGGTCTTTACACCTGGCTGCCGCTGGGGCTCAGGGTGCTGCGCAAAGTCGAGCGCATCGTGCGCGAAGAAATGGACCGCGCCGGTGCGCTCGAGGTGTCCATGCCGGCGGTGCAGCCGGCGGAGCTGTGGCAGGAATCCGGCCGCTGGGAGCAGTACGGCCCGGAGCTGCTGCGGATCAAAGACCGGCATCAACGGGAGTTCTGCTTCGGCCCGACGCACGAGGAGATCATCACCGACCTCGCCCGCAATGAGCTGAAGAGCTACAAGCAGCTGCCCGTCAATTATTATCAGATCCAGACCAAGTTCCGCGATGAGGTGCGCCCGCGCTTTGGGGTGATGCGTGCCCGCGAGTTCCTGATGAAGGACGCCTACTCCTTCCACCTGAGCCAGGACTCGCTGGCCGCCACCTACAACGTCATGTACGACACCTACAGCCGCATCTTCCGCCGCTGCGGGCTGGACTTCCGCGCCGTACAGGCGGACACCGGTGCCATCGGCGGCAACGCCTCCCACGAGTTCCACGTGCTGGCGGCCTCCGGCGAGGACGCCATCGCCTTCTCCACCGCCAGCGACTACGCCGCCAATGTGGAGCTGGCGGAGGCGGTTGCCCCCGCCTCTGCACCGGCGCCGGCGGCGGAAGACGCCCGCCTCGTCGACACGCCGGAGGCCAGGACCATCGCCGACCTGGTGCAGGGCTTCGGCCAACCCATCGAGCGCACCATCAAGACGCTGGTGGTGGCGGCGGCGGATCCGCAAACGGGCGAAGCGCAGGGCCTGGTGGCCCTGCTGGTGCGCGGCGACCACGAGCTGAACATCGTCAAGGCCGAGAAACTGCCCGGGGTGCTGGCGCCGCTGCGCATGGCCACAGAGGACGAAATCCGCGCCGCCGTCGGCGCCGGCCCCGGCTCACTCGGCCCCCGAGACCTGCCCCTGCCCTGCATCGCCGACCGGGCGGCGGCCGTCGCCGCCGACTTCAGCGCCGGCGCCAACATCGACGGCAAGCATTGGTTCGGCCTCAACTGGGGCCGGGACCTGCCCCTGCCGGAGGTGGCCGACCTGCGCAATGTGGTGGAAGGGGATGCGAGCCCGGACGGTGCCGGCCACATCACCATCGCCCGCGGCATCGAGGTGGGTCACATCTTTCAGCTGGGCACCAAGTACGCCGAGGCCATGCAGGCCAAGGTGCTCGACGAGGCGGGCCGCGCCGTCACCATGACCATGGGCTGCTACGGCATCGGCGTCTCCCGCGTCGTCGCCGCCGCCATCGAGCAGCACCACGACGACCGCGGCATTCTCTGGCCGGCGGCCATCGCCCCGTTCGAGGTCGCCCTGCTGCCCATGAAGTATGCCAAGTCCTTCCGTGTGCGCGAGGTCGTGGCGGATCTCTACGAGCGCCTCCGCGCCGTGGGCCTCGAGGTGCTGCTCGACGACCGCGACGTGCGTCCGGGCTTCATGTTCGCGGACATGGAGCTGATCGGCATCCCGCACCGGGTGGTGGTGGGCGACAAGCACCTGGATGACGGTCGCGTGGAATATCAGGGTCGCGGCGACGCCGAGATGCAGCTCATCGGTCTCGACGACATCGTGCCCTTTCTCGAGCGCAAGCTCGCCGGCTGAGCCCGCAGACCTCCTTGTATGCCGCCACACCGGCGGCGGCCCGCCCGCAGGAGCCGGCGCGGCCCATTCCAGCCAACGCACAGGACCCACAGCGCGCATGAGCAGAACCGAATCCTTCGACCGCGAGCAGTTGCTCGCCTGCGGCTACGGCGACATGTTCGGCCCCGGCAATGCACAGTTGCCGGTGCCCAACATGCTGATGATGGATCGCATCACGCGCATCGCCGATCACGGCGGCGCCTACGGCAAGGGCGAGATCGTCGCCGAGCTGGATATCAGTCCCGAGCTGTGGTTCTTCGGCTGCCACTTCCCCGGCGATCCGGTCATGCCAGGCTGTCTGGGCCTCGATGCCATGTGGCAGATCGTCGGCTTCTACCTGGCCTGGATCGGTAACCCCGGCCACGGCCGGGCGCTGGGTGTCGGCGAGGTCAAGTTCACCGGGCAGGTGCTGCCCGCCGCGAAGCAGGTCACCTATCACGTGCACATGAAACGGGTGATCTCGCGCAAGCTGGTGCTCGGCATCGCCGACGGCACCATGGACGTGGACGGCCGCGAGATCTACACCGCCAAAGACCTGCGCGTGGGTCTGTTCACATCCACCGAGGGCTTCTGAGCCGCCGCGTCTGACCCGTGCCCCATCGCACCAGGCGAAGGACGGCGTCCCCACGGGCGTCTTCCCAGGTACCCCAGGCGCCGCGCTGGCGGGCGGCGCACTGGGCGGCCGCCGTGCTGGGCGGGCTCGCCCTGCTCGCAGGCGCCGCCGGACTCTTCGCCGGCTATGCCGGGCTGGAGGTGACGCAAACCGAGGTCGGCGCCATCCCCGTGACGGTGTTCCAGGCGCAGGACGCCCCGCCGGGCCCGGTGGTGGTGGTGGCCCACGGCTTCGCGGGCTCGCGGCAGCTCATGCACCCGCTGGCCGTGAGCCTGGCCCGGGCCGGCTACCGGGCGCTGGTCTTCGACTTTCCGGGTCACGGCCGTCACGCGCAGCCGCTGGCCGGGCGCATCGGCGACGAAGCCCGCGCCGCCGCCCTGCTCGATGCCCTCGCGGCGGTGGTGGACTACGCCCGCACCCTGCCCCAGGGGAATGCGCCGCTGGCGCTGCTGGGCCACTCCATGGCAGGCGACATCGCCACGCGCTATGCCAATGACCACGCCGGCGTGCGCGCCCTGGTGGCGGTTTCACCCTACCTGTCGCTGCCCGTGGAGCAACTGCCGGCGGTGAACCTGCTGTTCGTCTACGGCGCCTGGGAGCCGCCCGTGATCCAGGCCCAGGGGCGCGCCGCCGTCGCCGCGGTGGCCGATGTGGCCGCCGCCGCCGTCGCACCGGAGACCACCTACGGCAGCTTCGCGCACGGCACCGCCCGGCGGCTGGTGATCGCCGACGGCGTCGAGCACATCGGCGTGCTCTACAGCGCCACGACCCTGCGCGCGACGGTGGCCTGGCTGCGAGCAGCCTTCGGCGAGCGCGCGCCCGCCGCCATCGCAGACGGCGTCGATCAACGCCCGCGCTGGCTCGGGCTGTACTACCTCGGCGTGCTGTTGCTGGCCTGGCCCCTGACGCTGCGCCTGCCGCAGGTGTCGGCGCAGCGCCTCGGCGCCGGCGCCGCCCCCGGCTGGGGCTGGCGGCGCTTCTGGCCCATCGCCGTGGCGCCGGCGCTGCTGACACCGCTGCTGCTCTGGCCGGTGCCGACGGACTTTCTGGCCATCGCCATCGGCGACTACATCGCCCTCCACTTCGGGCTCTATGGGCTCCTCACCCTGATCGGTCTGTGGCGGGCAGGCGCGCTGCCCCGGCTCGGCGATGCCTCGGTCAGGGCCCTGGTAACAGCAGTCGCCCTGGTGGTGGTATTCGAGACCCTGGCCCTGTCGTTGCCGACGGATCACTTCGTCGCCAGCTATCTGCCGCCGCCGCATCGCCTCGCCACGGTGGCTGCGCTCCTCGTCGGCACGCTCCTCTGGTGCGTCGCCGACGAATGGCTGACCCGCGGCCCGGCGGCCCCCGGGGCGGCCTATGCGCTCACCAAGGCACTGTTCCTGGTCTCCCTCATGATCGCCGTGGCGCTGAACCTGAGCGAGCTCTTCTTCCTGGTGATCATCATCCCCGCCATGCTGGTGCTCTTTCTGGTCTACGGCCTGTTCAGCGGCTGGATTTACCGCCGCACCGGCCAGCCGCTGGTGGCGGCCGTCAGCAACGCCCTGGCCTTCGCCGGCGCCATCGCCGTGAGCTTCCCACTGATTGGCTAGACTGGCCGTCACCCAGCCCGCCCCCAATCGGCTTGTCGGCTCAATCAAGCTCCACGTAGCGCCCGCCCAGGGTGACCTCCAGCGACCTGCGGGCGCCATTGCGCAGCACATCCAGGGTCACGGTATCGCCCACCGAGTAACGCTCCAGCAAATCGATGAGCCCGCGCATGGAAGTCACGGACACGCCATCGAGACGCTGGATCACATCGCCCGGAATGATGTCACCGGAGCCGGTGACGCGGGTGCCCTGGAGCCCGGCGCGGTCCGCCGGCGACTGCGGCTCCACCCGCAGCACCAGCACCCCCTCGAGGCCGAGCTCGGCGAGCACCGGAGCGCTGATGTCGTCGTCGCCGAAGATGCCGATCCGCGGGCGCACATACTCACCGTGGGCAATGAGATCGGGCACCACCCGGTTGACGGTATCCACCGGCACGGCGAAGCCAATGCCCGAGAAGCTGCCCGACGGACTGTAGATGGCGGTGTTGATGCCGATCAGCCGCCCGGCGCTGTCCAGCAGCGGCCCGCCGGAATTGCCCGGGTTGATGGCGGCATCGGTCTGGATCAGGCCGTGAACTTCGCCCGCCAGCTCTGACACGATGGTGCGATCCAGCGCCGAGACGACACCGGTGGTGAGGCTGTAGTCAAAACCGAAGGGGTTGCCGATGGCGAGCACCTTCTGCCCCACACTGAGATCCGCGCTGGAGCCGATGATAGCGGGCTGCAGCCGCGCCGCCGAGGCGCCAATGCGCAGCACGGCGAGGTCGTGCTCCGGACTCGCGCCGATGAAGCGGGCGTTGTAGGTGCGACCATCGGCGAGCCCGACGCGGGCGCTGCGCGCCTCCTCGATCACATGCCAATTGGTGACGATGTGCCCGTCGCGGTCCCAGACGACACCGGAGCCCGTGCCCCGGCGGACCTGGGTGAGATTGCGGGACCAGGGGCTCAGCAGCGGCGCCGTGGTGGCGATGTAGGCCACCGACGGGCTCGCCGTCTGGAAGATCTCGATGGTGGTCTGCTCGTCGTCGGCGAGCGCGCCGCGCGCCGCCACCGGCCTCGGCTCCGCCTGCATACTGACGAACAGCGCCTCCAGCCAGGGCTTCATCGCCAGCGAGACAAGAAACAGGAGGGCGGCCCAGAACAGGAGCCGCGACAGTTGAAAGCCATGCATGTCGGTTGCTGCGGGGTGGAGGTTGAACTGCGGGGGAGCGCGGATGTCGGAGTAGTATCGACAGCGCCGGCACGCGGCGGGCGGCATCCCATGATCCCATACACCTATGGTCCCACAGATGCGGCAGGTCGCGGAATGCGGCGCGCCGCCAACGGCGGTGCCGCGACGCGGCGGTGATTGTCGGATCGCAACGACCGGCCCTCGCCGCGACAATACACTGGCCCCCGTGAAACGATGTTGAATGGCGCCCCCGTGGCCGTCACAACCGTGCCACCGTCGCGGGCCCTGTGACGATACGGCCGCAGACGGCGAACGAGCGCTTCGCAACCACAACCACCCCCCACGATAGGAACCCTGACATGGTCAAGAATATCGGTCTACAGGATCGCAACATCCGCTACGGCGTCGGCGCCGTGCTCATTCTGGCGGGCCTGTTCGGGCAAAACTGGCTCCTCGGCATCCTCGGGTTGATCGCCGTCGGCACCGCCTATTTCGGCACCTGCCTGGCCTACGTCCCGCTCAACATCAACACCAAGAAGCAGGGCGAGTAATCACGACCCGTCGCCACCGGCGCCACAGCGCCGGTGTCCGGCGGATGCTGCGCGCCGATCCAGCGTGCAAAGCAGGCCCCGGCGCCCCAGGCGCCGGGGCCTGCTTTTGTGCGAGACTGGCGACGACCCTGAGTGTCCCCATCTACGCCGCATGCAAAGCGCCGTGACACCCCAAGCCACCACCACCCCGCTGATCGAGGCCCGTGCGCTCCACAAGCACTTCCCGGGCGTCAAGGCGGTGGATGGCATCAGCTTTGGCGTGCGGCCCGGCCAATGCTTTGGCCTGCTCGGCCCCAACGGCGCCGGCAAGACGACGACCCTGGAAATGCTCGAGGGTATTCAGGCCCCAACCCACGGGCAGGTCCTGTTCCGGGGCGAGCCCGTGGGGGCTGCCTTCCGCGAGGCCATCGGCATTCAGTTCCAGGCCACGGCGCTGCAGGATTTCCAGACCGTCGGCGAGTCGCTCGCCATGTTCGCCCGTTTCTACCGGCGCACCGCGGATCATGACGAACTGATCCAACTCTGTCACTTACACGATATCCTGCACCGCGACACGCGCAAGCTCTCCGGCGGTCAGCGCCAACGGCTGCTGCTCGCCATCGCCCTGGTGAATGATCCGGATCTGGTATTCCTGGACGAGCCGACGACGGGTCTCGATCCCCAGTCCCGCCGCAACTTCTGGCACCTCATCGAAACGGTCCGCACCCGGGGCAAGACCATCCTGCTCACCACGCACTACATGGAAGAAGCCCAGCGCCTGTGCGACGAGATCGCCATCGTCGACCACGGCCGCATCATCACCCAGGGGGCGCCCCAGGCCCTGGTGCACCAGCACTTCCCACCCGCCGTGGTGCGTCTGCCCGCGGACGCCTGGCCCGCCGGTGAGCCCCTGCCGGCGTACGCACACCGCCGCGAGCACGACATCGAGCTGCACACCGCCGAAGTCCAGCCGGTGCTGGAGTATCTGGAGCGCATCGGCGCCGCGCTCACCGCGCTGCGGGTGGAGACGCCGAGCCTGGAAGATCTGTTCCTGAAGCTCACGGGCCACTCGCTTCGCGCCTGAGCGCGGTGGTGGGGCTTGGTTATTGGTTGTCGGTTATTGGTTGCTCGCTCTCTCATCATGCTCCAGCGCATCGCCGCCGTCCTCGTCGCCCGCAACCGGGAGTTCTACCGCGACACCGCCGGGCTCATCTGGAACATCATGATGCCGGTGATGATGATCGTCGCCTTCGCGTTCATCTTCGGCGGCGGCCCGGATGATCTGTTCAAAGTGGGCGTGCTCGGCGATCCGGACACCGCCGCCGACGCGACGGGCTTCCTCGCCACCCCGCATGTCAATTTCGTGCCCGTCGCGGAGCAGGACGACGCGGTCACCAAGATCGCCCGCCATCAGCTCGACCTGCTGGTGGACACCCGCGGCCCCGGCGGCGCGGTGACCGGTTATTGGGTGAATCCGCAATCGCCCAACGGTCAGATCGTCGAGCGCCTGCTCCTGGGCGCCCATGCGCGCGGCGCCGAGGCGGCGCCGGAGCGACGCCTCGCCGCCGGCGAGGCGCTCAGCTACGCCGACTGGGTGCTGCCCGGCGTGCTGGCCATGAACGTGATGTTCTCGAGCCTCTGGGGCGTCGGCTGGGTGGTGGTGCGCTACCGCAAGAACGGCGTGCTGCGCCGGCTCAAGGCGACGCCCCTGCGGCCGCTGGAGTTCCTCACCGCCCAGGTGCTGTCGCGGCTGCTGGTGGCCATGACCTCCAGCGTGGTGGTCTATCTGGGCGCCCTGGCTATCCTGGACTTCCCGATGCGCGGCTCCTATGCGGCGCTGGCGCTCGTCTACATCGCCGGCGCCCTCTGTATGATCAGCCTGGGCCTGCTGGTGGCCTCGCGCCTGCGCACCGAGGAGCTCGCCGACGGGCTGCTGAATCTGCTGGCCTGGCCCATGGTGCTGCTCTCGGGCGTCTGGTTCTCCATGGAAGGTACCAGCGCCGCTGCGCAATGGCTGTCTCAGCTCATGCCGCTGACCCATGTGGTGGATGCCGCCCGCGGCATCATGATCGACGGCATGGGCCTGGTGCAGATCCTGCCGCAAATCGTCTTACTGCTGGCGCTGGCAGCGGTGCTGCTGGCGACGGCTGCCAGGCTGTTTCGCTGGGAATAGCCAGCAAGGCGCAGATCTCTCTGGCATGCCTCTCACCATGAAGCCCGCCCGACGACGCCTGGCCCTGCTGCTGGGCTTGTCGCTGCTTATCACCGGCGCCAGCCGCGCGCAGGAGCAGCCCCTCGACGAGTCGGCCCTCTGGCGGCTGATCCGCAATGGTGAGGCCGTCGTCCTGCTACGCCATGCCCTGGCGCCCGGCATCGGCGACCCGTCGGATTTCGAGCTCGGGGATTGCGCCACCCAGCGCAATCTCTCCGCGGCCGGCCGCGCCCAGGCCAAGGCCATTGGCGAGCGCTTTCGGGCCAATGGCATCACGGCCGCCCGGGTCTATTCGAGTCAGTGGTGCCGCTGCCTGGAGACGGCTCGGCTGCTGGGGCTCGGCGGCGTGGTGCCCTTCCCCGGGCTGAATTCCTTCTTTCGCCACCGCAGCGCCGCACCCCAACGCACCGCAGCCGTGCGGGACTTGCTGCAGACGCAGACCCGCACCGGCGCACCGCCGCTGGTGCTGGTGACCCATCAGGTCAATATCACCGCACTCATCGACCTGTTTCCGGACTCCGGCGAGATGATCATCGTCCGACCGGCAGTCGTCGGCAGCGGCGCAGATAGCGCTGCTGACGCAACCGGGGCGCTCGAGGTCCTCGGCCGCATCGGCAGCCGCTGACGCGCCGGGGAAAGCCCCGGGGGCGCGGTGATCGCGCTGCCTGCGGTGATCCGGACATGCCGTGGGCAACAGACAGGGCGATGATCCGATCTACGCAGCGCCGCGAGTCGGCTAACATGGCCTGTGCGCAGTCTGCGCGCCCAGGCGCGTCCTCAGCACCGGCGGGCGCGCCGCCCCTCATCGCAGAGCGATACCCCGCGGGCCGCGACGGCATCGCGACGCGCTACCCGAGCCAGACCAGGAGAGATTCTGCCAATGACGATGCAATCCGCACGATTGACGGCGAGCATGCTGGTGCTTGCGTTGTTGACGCTTGCCGTCGGTGGCTGCGCGACCCTTGGCAGGCAGCCGCATCCTCGTCTGCCGGCCACGGCGGCCTATCCCCAGGGGCAAGACGTCGTCCTACTCCTGCCAGCCGGTGCCGAAGGCCGGCTGGGCGCGGCGATCGATGCCATCGAATCCGGCTATGCGGCCGCTTTGCGCCGTGACGCCGGTTACAGGCGTGAGCCGATCACCGAGGATACGAGCGGCGACGCCCTGGCGGCATACGAGGCGGCCGCGGAAATGGCTCCGCCGGCGCTGATCATCGGGCCGTTGCTGAAGCGCAACGTCAACGCAATCGCCGCGGCACGCTCGGCGCCGACGCCGCCGATGCTGGCCCTCAACGCGGCCACGCAGTCGCGGCCTGGCATGTACCAGTTCGCGCTCGCACCTGAGCACGAAGCCAGCACCGCCGCCCAGCTGATCAATGATTTGAGTGGATCGCGCACCGGCGCGATCACCACGGCGATCGTCTATCCGCGCACCGATGCTTGGGGCGAGCGCATGCGCAAGGCCTTCGTGGCGGCCCTCGATGCGGCGCCAGCGGTGGAGGTGCCGTATACGATGGATGACGTGGGCACGCTCCGCGATCGGGTCAGCGGCGCCGATCTGGTGTTCATGGTCGCGCGTCCCGACGATGCCGCGGCGGTCTACACCGGCCTCGGCGGCGGCGCCGGTGTGCCCGTCATCGCCACGTCCCACGCCGCGGACAGCAAAGTCGACGCCGCAGAGAAGGTGGGGCTTTTCTACGTGGACGTGCCCTGGCTCGTGGACCGGGCACTGGCGCGGGAGTACATCGCCAGGAGCACGGACAAGCCCGACGCCGATTACACCAAAGGCGAATTGGGGCGTCTGTACGCCATGGGCATCGATGCCTACTACCTGGGCGCGCTGGTGGCGAAGATGCGCGCCGGCGGCGGCAGACCCATCGACCTGCCCGCGGGCATGACCGGCGATCTCAGCTTCTCGACCAGCGGCCGCCTGCTGCGCCGCCAACTGGCCCTCGGGCGCATCGGCGAAGGTGGCGTCACCCATCCCGCCGCCGTCAGAGATCTTGCCGTGGCGCTCAAGCGCCGGGGCACGGCGCAGGCGGGCAACGCCACGGGCAAGGGCTGAGCTGTGGCTGCCCTGCGCGGGCTATCGCGTAAGCGCGCCGGCGGCACAGGCTGGGGCGCATCGGCGCTGCGGCGGCCCTGTGACGGCGCGCGCGGCGTCAGTCATCCAGCCGCAGCCGCACCTTGACGATGCCGACATCCTCGGGGTCACGGTGGCTGCTGAAGCCGAAGACCTCACAGAGCTTGAGCATGGTGCGGTTGTCCGCCAGCACGTCGCCGGTGATCTCGCCGACGCCGCGCGAGCGGGCATAGTCGATGATGCGGCGCATGAGCAGCACGCCGAGCCCCATGCCAGCCATGTCGTGGCGCACCAGGACCGCATACTCCGCATGCTGTCGATCCACGCTGGCGGACAGGTTGGCGACGGCATAGATGGGCGTGCGCCCGGCAACGCCGGGCGTGGTGAGCACCAGCGCCATCTCCCGATCGTAGTCCAGCTGGGTGAAACGCGCGGCGGCGACATGGTCCAGGGTGCGGGTGGGCGCGAAGAACCGCAGCCGCGACTCCTCGGGCGTCAGGCCGGCGACGGCCGCCTTGAGCCCGGGCTCGTCCTCGGGGCGGATGGGCCGCAGCAGCAGCCGGCGTCCGTCGCCCAGGGTCATGGGCTCCTCGAGGGCCTTTGGATAGGGACGGATGGCGAGTCGCTCACCGGGGTCGTCGCTGTGCGCCGCCAGATCCACGCGCATGCGCGCATCCAGCGCGATGACACCGTCGGCGTCGGTGAGCAGCGGATTGATGTCCAACGCCCGTAGCTCGGCGAAGTCGCACACCAACTGCGAGACCCGCATGAGCACCAGGGCCACCGCATCCAGGTCCGCTGCGGGGGCGTCTCCGGCGCCCCGCAGCACGCGGTGGATGCGGGTGCGCGCAATGAGATCACGGGCGAGGCGCAGGTTGAGCGGCGGCAAGCCCACGGCCTTGTCGTCGATGGCCTCGGCGGCGCCGCCGCCATGCCCCACCACGAGCACCGGACCGAACTGGACATCCTCGGCGACGCCGACCATGAGCGCGTGCGCACCGCGTCGGCGCACCATGGGCTGGACGCTGAAACCGATGACCTCGGCTTCGCGCCCGCCGGCCGCGAGCCGCCTGGCCATGAGCGCCGCCGCCCGTTCCACATCCGCCGTGCTCGTGAGGTCCAGCGCGACGGCGCCGGCCGCTTGCGCAGGCGGCACAGGCGGCGCAATCGGCTTCACCACCCAGGGCCCGGCACCCAGGTCGGCGGCGACGGCTGCGGCCGCCGCCGGCGTTTCGGCCAAGCGCGTCGGCACCGTCGGGATGCCGTAGGCGGCGAGCACCTGCATGGACTCCACCTCGGTGAGCCAGCCGCCGCGGCGGGCCAGTGCGTCGGCGTCCAGGCCGTTCAGCAGCGTCTGCACCCGGGCCGCATCCGTCGTGAAGCCCTCCGGCGGCGACGGCGGCGTTTCCATCAGCAGCCGTTGGGCTTCGCGATGACGCACCAGACCCATGAAGGCGCGCACCGCCTGCTCGGGGGTGTCGTAGGTGGGGATGCGCTGTGCGGCGAAGCTGCGGCGGGCGTCGGCCACGGCATGCGCACCCACCCAACTGGTGAGCAATTGCGGGCCGCGCGGGGCGGCGATCACCGCGTTCGCCACCGCATCCGCCGTCGCCTGCGCCAGCACGCTGGGACAGTACAGCACCAGCACGGCGTCCAGGTCGGGCAATCGCGTGAGCGTCCGCAGCGCCGCCGCATAGCGCTCGCCATCGGCATCGTCGCCGATATCCACGGGATTCGCCCGCGACCAACCCGCCGCCAGCGCGGCGTCCAGCGCGCTCATGGCCGCCTCCGGCAGCGCGGCGAGCTGTCCGCCCCGCCGCAACAGCTCGTCGGTCGCCAGCACCGCAAGCGCGCCACTGTTGCTCAGGATCAGGAGTCGGTCGCCGCGGGGCGGCCGCGCCAGCGCCAGGATCTCGGCGGCGTCGAACAGCGCCGTCAGGCCGCTCACCCGCAGCACGCCGGCGCGGCGAAAGGCGGCGTCGTAGACGGCATCCGTGCCCGCGAGCACACCGGTGTGGGCGGCCACCGCCCGCGCCCCTGCGGCATGCCGACCCGCTTTGACCACGATGATGGGCTTCATGCGTGCCGCCGCCCGGGCCGCAGACAAGAAGCGGCGCGCATCGCGGATGGCCTCCATGTAGAGCAGAATGCCGCGGGTGGCAGCATCACCGGCCCAATGATCGAGCACATCACCAAAGCCCACATCGGCCATGTCGCCGAGCGAGACCAGGTGCGAAAAGCCGATGCCGCGGGCCGATGCCCAGTCGATGGCGGCCGTCACCATGGCGCCGGACTGGGCCGCGAAGGCCAGGCGGCCCGGCGCCGGCATGCGCTGCGCCACGCTGGCGTTGAGCTTGCTGCCCGGCACGATGACGCCGAGGCAATTGGGCCCCAGCAGGCGCAGATTGTGCCTGGCGGCCGCGGCCTGGGCGCGCCGTTGCAGCGCGACGCCGCCGTCGGCCACCTCGGCGAAGCCCGCGCTGATCACCACCGCCGCCCGCGCGCCGCGGCGGCCGAGGGCGTCGATAATCCCCGGCACCGCCGCCGGCGGCGTGCAGATGAGGCCGAGATCCGGCGCCGTCGGCAGGCGCGCGACATCCGGATAGCAAGGCTGTCCCGCGAGCCGGCGATGGTGCGGGCCCACGAGCAGGATGCGCCCGGGAAAGCCCGCGGTGGTGAGGTTGCGCAGTACGATCTCAGCCAGGGCGCCGGGCCGCCCGCTCGCGCCGACGATGACGACGGTGCGCGGGTTGAAGACGGCATCGAGCGGCGTGCTGGCCATGCCCAGACTATAGACGCCGCGGCGTCTGCGCGTCGCCCACGCTCACCGGCCGCAGGCGGGTCGCGCGCCCCGCCGCGCCTGCGCCATGGTCGCGGGCGGCTTGACGTATCATCAGGTGCGTCCGATTCCCCGACGCCGACGACGCCCCCATGGACAACCAGCAGCTACGACAGACGGTGCTCGACGCCCTGGCGCGTATTGCCCCGGACATCGATCCCGCGGTCCTCGACCCGAACGTCAACTTCCGTGACCAGACGGAACTGGACTCCGTGGACTATCTGAACTTCGTGCTCACGTTGGAGCGCACGCTGGATGTGCATATTCCCGCGCAGGACTATCCCAGGCTCTCGTGCCTGCGCGGCTGTGTTGCGTACCTGCACACGCTCACCCGGGGCGACTAGGGCCAGGCTGCGCGCGTTCAGTGTAATCCGCGGGAACTTGCGTAATGTCATTGCGGCGTGCTCCAATTCTGGTGCGGCGGCTCGCGACGCGCGCGTGCCACCACAAACAACGCCACGACAAATGACAATAGCACCGCCCCGGCGGAGGATTCGGTCCACCATGGTCACTACTCACAACACCCGCACCCACCAGCCCCTCGGCGCGGTCCTCTCCAGCCTACGCGAGGTCCTCGCGCGGCTCGATATCGGCACCGTCGGCGTCCGGCTCGTCGCCGCCGGGCTCGTGATCGGCGTCGCATCCCTGGTGCTGTTCGAGCCCGCCGCACATCGCAACACCGATACCACCGCCGAGCGCATCGCACGCCTCAGCCCGGTGGGCGAGGTCCGCATCGCCACCCACGCACCGACCGCCGCCGGTGGCGCCGCCCTGCAGGCCAGCACAGCCAACGGTAACGCCTCTTCGCAGGCCGGCGTCACCACCGGCAACGACTCCTGACGCCCACCGCAATCGCGCGCCGGGCGCGATCCGATGCAGCGGTCCTGAGCGTCGTCCACGGGCCCATCTCGGGCGCAGGCCACCGCCAGCACGCACGACCGGCTGCGCATCGGCGCGGCCCGCCGCCGTGTCGGCGCTGCGCACCCGCCCCGCGACCGCCGCGCTGGGCCCTTCGCATTGGCCTGGGTCTCGCAGCGGCCGTGACGGGTCGAGTTGCCGTGCCGCTCGAGGCCCTCGGTGAAGGCGCCCGTCGGGTGCGCCGCACCGCAGCGGCGCCGGCGCGTTGGCTGCTGGTGGCCCTTGGCGTGGCGCTGGCGACATCCCCCGCGCAGGCGCAATGGGCGCCCGACCCGCGCGGTGCCCGCTCCGCGCCGAGCGCGGACGGCCTGCGCGTGCTGGTGCGCTACGACGACGACTGCAAGCCCGAGCTCATCGTCGGCAGACTCACCCGCCAGCGCACGGTGCGGGTGCCCTGGGGCGAGGTGCGCGCCGCCGTCGACGGCGAGCTGGTGGCCGTCGGCGAGCAGGCGCCGGGACAACGGCTGCGGCTGACGGCGCACGCCGTCACGGCGCTCAAGCACGGCAGCGAGGTCAGCGTCAGCGTCGGCGATGATCGGCTACGGGTGGGGCTGGCGGGCTCTCTTGAGGCCATCGGCGCCGTTGGTGTGCACTGCCGCGAGGACCACACCCTGCCCGGACCGCGGGGCACACACTGGACCGTGGTCAGTGGCAATATCGGCGCCGGCTGGGCCGAAGCGGTCATGAATATCGTGCGCACCGTCGATGCCAACGGGCTGGTCATCGAATCCAATGGCGGCGACCTCGCCGAGGCCGAGAAGCTCGGCCGCTGGATCCGCGACCGCGGCCTCAACACGGCGGTGATCGGCGATTGTACGCTGGCCTGCATGCAGGCCTTCGCCGGCGGCGTGCTCCGATTCATTGCGCCGCAGGCCCGTCTCGGACTGCAACGGCTGCCGATGTTCAGCGGTGACGGCGGTACCCGCGGCGCCATTACCCGCCAGAGCGGTTATCTCCTGGGTCTCGGTATCGAGCAGGCCCAGGCCATCGCCGAGCGCGCCGCGGCGGCCCGACCCGACGGCGTCGATTGGCTGGACGCCCGGGAGGCGGTGGCCCTGGGCATCGCCACGGCACTCGGCACGCCCGGCGGCATCGCCGCGCTGGGCGCGCCGCGTTGAAAACAGCCCACGCTGCACCACGGCCTGCACGGGGCGCGTCTCACCCGTCCCGTTGCCAGGCCCGCCATCGTCCCTGAAAACAACGCCGGTGGTGGCTCAGATCGCGCCACAGACGGACATCGGGCGCATCCGGGATGGCCAGCACGCGCGTGCTCCCCGGCGCCACCACCGCCACCGCCGCAGCCGTCATCGGGGTGGGAATGATGGCCACCTGTCCCCAGCGCGGAAGGGCCGCATAGTCGATGAAGTGGGTGGCACTCTCGAGCCAGGCGTGGGGCGCAATGGGGTGCGCCGCCGCCGTGCCGGGCCGATAGACCACCCGTCCCAGCCGCAGCCGCGTGGCGATGCCGTGCCGGGCCAGCAGCGCTTGTCCGGCCAAGGCGTAGTAGAGGCATGCGCGCTTCATGGGCCAGTGGCGCGGGCGCGTGGCCGCGGCCGTGGCCTCCACCGCGGGCGCCAGGGCCGCGATGACCTCGATGGCTGCCGACGCGGGCGCCCGCTCCGCCGCCGGCCAAGCCGGCGGCGGGCACATCAGCGCCGCTACGATGACGATGGCTATCCGCAACATGGCATACCCGGCTCAGCTGTGTGCTCGAGTGGATAGTCTATGCGCCGCCCTCGCCGATTGGCGACGCCGATCACCGGGCAGGCTCACCGGACACCCACAGCCGGTCATCCGTCGGCGGAAATCGCTGACTGCAGCGCAGTCACGTTGACGACCGGCGCGACCTGGCCTAGGTTGAAGCTGAGGCAAGCCCCACCGGGCCCGCCGAGCTTCACGGAGGCCCCGTTGGCCTGCAAGACGCTCCACAACACCGCGCCGCCGCCCTGGCCCGCCGCCAACCTGGGCGACTATGCGCAGGCCTGCGCCGGTTTCTCCTGGGACCGGGCCCGAGCCGCCCTCAGCGGCTCGCCGGGCGGCGGCCTGAATATCGCCTTCGAGGCCGTGGATCGGCACCTGGACGACGGGCTTGCGGACAAGACCGCCATCCGCTGGCTCGGCAAGGACCTGACGCCCCTGGACCTCAGCTACCGCGCCCTCGCCGCCCGCACCAGCCGCTTCGCACACCTGCTCGAGCGCCTGGGTGTGGCCCCCGGCGAGCGGGTGTTCAGCCTGCTGGGGCGGGTGCCGGCGCTCTATGTCGCCGCCCTCGGGTCGCTCAAGGCGGGCCGCGTATTCTCGCCGCTGTTCTCGGCCTTCGGGCCGGAGCCCGTGCGTGCACGCATGACCATCGGCGACGCCCGGGTGCTGGTGACCACCAGCGCCTGGTATCGGCGCAAAGTCGCCCCCTGGCGGACGCAACTGCCGGGGCTGGCGCATGTGCTGCTCACCGACGCCGGCGACGACCCGCCCCCCGGCACGCTGGATCTCGAGCGGGCGCTGGCGGACTGTCCCGACCACGGCGGGCTGGCGCACACCCGGCCCGGGGACATGGCCCTGCTGCACTTCACCAGCGGCACCACGGGCCGTCCGAAGGGCGCCGTGCATGTGCACGAAGCCGTGGTGATGCATCGCCTCACCGGTCTGCTGGCGCTGGATCTGCACCCGCAGGATACCTTCTGGTGCACCGCGGACCCGGGCTGGGTCACCGGCACCAGCTACGGCATCATCGCGCCGCTGGTGCTCGGCACCACCATGATCGTCGACGCCGCCGAGATGGACCCGGTGCGCTGGCTGGGCATTCTGCAGGATCAGCGGGTCACGGTCTGGTACACCGCCCCCACGGCCATCCGCATGCTGATGAAGCTCGCAGACCGTGACAACCCCGGCATTTTCGCCGACTACGACCTCTCCCGCCTGCGCTTCGCGGCCAGCGTCGGCGAGCCGCTGAACCCGGAGGCGGTGGCCTGGGGTCGGGACGTCCTCGGCCTGCCCTTCCACGATAACTGGTGGCAGACGGAAACCGGCGGCATCATGATCGCCAACTACCGCAGTCAGCCCATCAAGCCAGGCGCCATGGGCCGGCCACTGCCGGGGGTGGAGGCGGCCATCGTGCGCCATGTCCGCGGGTCCGGCGCGCTCAGCGTGCTCGATACCCCAGACACCCCCGGGCAACTGGCGCTGCGCCCCGGCTGGCCGTCCATGTTCCGCGGCTACCTGCATGAGCCGGCGCGCTACGCCAAGTGCTTCGCCGACGGCTGGTATCTCACCGGCGACCTGGCCAAGCGCGATGCCGACGGCTATTTCTGGTTCCTCGGCCGCGCCGACGACATGATCAAATCCGCCGGCCATCTCATCGGCCCCTTCGAGGTGGAGAGCGCCCTGCTGGAGCACGACGCCGTCGCCGAGGCCGCGGCCATCGGCATCCCCGAGCCCACCGCCGGCGAGATCGTGAAGGCCCTGGTGGCGCTGAAGCCCGGCGTCAGCGCCGACGAGGATCTGCGCCGCGCCCTGCTGGCCCACGCCCGCAAGCGCCTCGGCCCCGCCGTGGCCCCGCGCGTCATCGACTTCCGCACCAACCTGCCGAAGACCCGCAGCGGCAAGATCATGCGCCGGCTGCTGCGGGCGCGCGAGCTGGATCTGCCGGAGGGCGACCTCTCCACACTGGAGAGCGACGAGCAATGACCGACGCGCATCCCCCAGACAACACGCCCCAGGCGCACAAGCTGCACCTGAGCCGCACGCACGCCCTGCACCTGCTGCGGGAGATGCTGCGCATCCGCGCCTTCGAAGAGCGCTGCGCCGAGCTCTACACCGCGGAGAAGATCCGCGGCTTCCTGCATTTGTACTCCGGCGAAGAGGCCATCGCCGTCGGCATCATGCAGGGCCTCGCACCCACCGATGCCGTGGTGGCCACCTACCGCGAGCACGGCCATGCGCTGGCGCGCGGCCTGCCCATGGACCGGCTGATGGCGGAGATGTACGGCAAGGAGACGGGCGTGAGCCGCGGCCGCGGCGGCTCCATGCATCTGTTCGACGCCGAGCGGCGCTTCTACGGCGGCAGCGCCATCGTCGGCGCGGGTATTCCGCTGGCGGTGGGGCTGGCGCTGGCGGACCGCATGCAAGCGCGCACGCAGGTCACGGCGTGCTTCTTCGGCGAGGGCGCCGTCGCCGAGGGCGCCTTTCACGAGAGCCTGAACCTGGCGGCCCTGTGGCAGCTGCCGGTGCTCTTCGTCTGCGAAAACAACCGCTACGCCATGGGCACCGCGTTGGAGCGCTCCGAGTCCGAGACGGACATCGCCCGCAAGGCCGCTGGCTATCAGATGCCGGCCGTGGCCCTGGACGGGATGGACGTCATCGCCGTCGAGGCCGCCGCACGGGAGGCCATCGCCGAGATCCGCAACGGCGGCGGCCCCCGCTTCCTGGAGTGTCGCACCTACCGCTTCCGCGCCCATTCCATGTTCGACCCCCAGCTGTACCGAGACAAGGCGGAGGTGGCGCAATGGAAGCAACAGGGTCCGATTGTGCGCTTTCGCCGCTGGCTGGAAGCGGCGGGCATGCTGGATGCCGACACCGCCGGGCAGCTGGATGCGGAGATCGCGCAGGCGCTCGCCGCGGCGGTGGACTTTGCCGAGGGCAGTGACTGGGAGCCGGTGGCGGACCTGACGCGCGATGTGGCTGGCTGACGGGCGGGGTGCTCGGGAGGCAACGTGAGCGGCGAGACCATCCAGATCACCTACCGCGAGGCGGTGCGCGCCGCCATCCGCGAGGCCCTCGACCGCGACCCGCGGGTGTTCCTGATGGGCGAGGACGTGGGCCGCTACGGCGGCTGCTACGCCGTGAGCCAGGGCCTCTACGACGACTATGGCCCGGCGCGCATCCGCGACACGCCGCTGTCGGAATGCGGCTTCACCGGCGCCGGCATCGGTGCCGCCCTGGGCGGCATGTGGCCCATCGTGGAGATCATGACGGTCAACTTCAGCCTGCTGGCGCTGGATCAGATCGTCAACAACGCCGCCACCATCCGGCACATGTCCGGCGGGCAGTTCCATGTGCCCGTGGTGATCCGCATGGCCACCGGCGCCGGCAAACAGCTCGCCGCCCAGCACTCCCACAGCCTGGAGACCTGGTACGCCCATGTGCCGGGGCTCAAAGTCGCCGCCCCGGCGACACTCGAAGACGCCCGCGGCATGCTCTGGACGGCGCTGACGGACCCGGACCCGGTCATCCTGTTCGAGCACGTGATGCTCTACAACCGCGCCGGCACACTCGCCGCCGATGCCAGCGCCGTCCCCATCACCGGTGCGGCGGTGCGCCGGGCGGGCACGGACGTCAGCCTCATCACCTACGGCGGTTGCCTGTTCAAGACGCTGGAGGCCGCCGCGCAGCTGGCGGCGGCGGACATCGCCGCCGAGGTCATCGACCTGCGCAGCCTGCGCCCGCTGGACGACGCGACCCTCATGGCCTCCGTCGCCAAGACCCACCGCGCCGTCATCATCGACGAGGGCTGGCGCAGCGGCAGCCTGGCGGCGGAGGTGAGCGCACGCATCATGGAACAGGCCTTCTGGGAACTGGACGCGCCCGTCGGCCGGGTGTGCAGCGCCGAGGTGCCCATTCCCTATCCCAAGCACCTGGAGGATGCCGCCGTGCCCCAGGTGCCAGCCATCGTCGCCGCCGCCAAGGCCACGCTCGGGCAATGACCGAGCGCTTCCACATGCCCTCCCTCGGCGCCGATATGGAGGCCGGGACCCTCAT
This sequence comes from uncultured Thiohalocapsa sp., assembly GCF_913062725.1. Classification (GTDB taxonomy): domain Bacteria; phylum Pseudomonadota; class Gammaproteobacteria; order Chromatiales; family Chromatiaceae; genus Thiohalocapsa. Next base: position 55,779 of record NZ_CAJXWY010000007.1, on the reverse strand, counting down.
CGAGTGGACCCGGCAGCCCGGCGAGCGACTCGCCAAGGGCGACACCATCGCCGTCATCGAGACGCAAAAGGGCGCCATCGAGGTGGAGGTCTTCCACGACGCGATCATGGGCCGGCCGCTCATTGCGATCGGCGACCGGGTGCCGGTGGGCGCGCCCATGGCCGAGCTGGAGCCGCTCGAGGGCGCTGCGTCGCCATCACCATCGGCGCCGCCGGCGGCCACGGGCGCGCAGTCCGCCGGCGGACGGGCCGCGCCCCGGGGCAGCGCGCATCGCCCCGAGCCGGCCGCCGCCGCGCCGCCGCGATCAGCAACGCCCGCGGCCGCGTCCGCGGCGGCACGCCCCCGTCACCGCGCCTCGCCGGCCGCCCGACGGCTGGCCCAACGGCGGGGCCTGGACCTGGCCGCGCTCACCGGCAGCGGGCCGGAGGGTGCCATCACCCTCGCCGACCTGGAAGCCGCCGAGGCACGCGCTGGCCAGCCGCAGCCCGCGCCGGCACGCCGGCCGAGCGGCGGCAAGGCGGACCTCGCCGCCATGCGCCAGGCCATCGCCGCGGCCATGAGCCGCTCCAAGCGCGAGATCCCCCACTACTACCTGGCCCACGACATCGATTTCACCGCCGCCGCCGCCTGGCTCGAGCGCCGCAACGGCGAGCGCTCGCCCGGCCAGCGCCTGCTGTCGGGGGTGCTCTTCATCAAGGCCGTTGCGCTGACGCTGCAAGCGTTTCCTGAGCTGAACGGCTTCCACCGCGCAGGCCGCTTCGAGCCGGCCGACGCCATCCATGTGGGCTGCGCCATCGCCATCCGCGGCGGCGGGCTGGTGGCGCCCGCCATCCATGACGCCGACCGGCAGGACCTGGATGCGCTCATGGCCCGGCTGCGGGATCTGGTGGCCCGGGTGCGCAGCGGCGGCCTCAAGGCCTCCGAGCTATCGGACCCCACCGTGACCGTCTCCAGTCTCGGCGAGCGCGGCGTCGACCGCCTCTATGGCATCATCTACCCGCCCCAGGTCGCCATCGTCGGCTTCGGCACGCCGCGAACCCGACCCTGGGTGGTGGGCGATGCCGTGCGGCCGCGCACCCTGGTCACGGCCACCCTCGCCGCTGACCACCGCCACAGCGACGGCCACCGCGGTGCGCTGTTTCTGGCCGGGCTGGCGGCACATCTGCAGGCGCCGGAGGCCCTATGACCACCCATCCCCTGTCCCGCGAAGCCATCCTGGCCATTGCCCTGGAGGCGCTCACCCGCGTCGCGCCGGATCTCGCCGACGAATCCATCGCCCCAGATGCCGACCTGCGCGAGGACTACGACCTCGACTCCATGGACTTCCTCAACTGGGTCGCCGCGCTGCACGAGCGCCTCGGCGTGGACATCCCGGAGCTGGACTACCCCAAGCTCGCCACCCTGGGCGCCGCCGCCGACTACCTGCTGCAAGCCCGCGCGCCCGAGTGACCCGGGCCGCGCCGGTGCGGCGGCCCGGGCCTCACCTGCCCGGCGCCAGGCATGGCGCCGGCGCTGCGGGCGGGCGGGCGCCGGGCAACTGTGTCGCCTCAGGCGATTTCCAAGCGCTTGCGTGCGGTCTTGGTCACCTTGGGCAGGGAGACCATGAGCATGCCGTCTTCGAACTTGGCGCTGGCCTTTTCGGTGTCGACGGCCGCCGGCAGCGCGACGGTGCGGGAGAACTCACCGCGACGGATCTCGCGGCGATAGAAGTTTTCCCGGGCTTCTTTCTCCTCGTGCTGGGTCTTGCCGGCGACGGTGAGTGTCGTGTCGGTGACGCTGAGCTCCACGTCCTCTTTGCGCACGCCCGCTATCTCCGCCTTGACCAGTACCTCGTCGTCCCGATCGATGACATCGACATGGGGCACCTGGGCTTGGATACCGACGAAGCGCTCACCCCAGTCGGGCACGCCCAAGCGCTGCATCCAGCGTGCGGGCACGAACTCGTCCATCAAACGCTCCATCTGCTCCCAAGGGCTCGCGATCTGCATCGCCGCGGACTTGGCTTCGGCCTTCTTCTCCAACGCTTTGTCTTTGCTCATGATCGACTCCTGTTCAAGCAACGCCTTGTGTGGCATCCACCTCGCGCTCGGCGGCGAGCCAATCCTCCAGCTCGTGGCCGGGCACGAACCCGCGAGCCTCGGCGCGCGCATAGGCCGCGGTGCGGATGGCGTCGTCACGCGCCGACATCGGCGGATCATCCGCGGCGGCGGATGCGGCTTGGGCGGCTTGCGTCACCGCCGCCGCTTGCTCGGCGGACCTGGCAGTCTTTGCTTTCATAGACGGGCGCTCCAGTGGGCGATGGGCGCGCACCCATCGCGGCTTTCGGGATGGCGAGCGGCATACTGCCGATCGCCGGCCGCATGGGGCATGCGCGTCTGCGCCGCGCCTGCCCCATCGACCCCAGAGCATAGGCAGCGGGCCTCGCTGACGACCATCGGCGCTTCCACCGCATTTGCGCCCGGAGCAAAGCCGCACATGTCATCGGCCACTCGCCCAGGCGGCCGTCCGTCTTGCGCCAAAAGGTCACGGGCGTTGGTCCGATGCCGCCTGCGCCGGGCCACGACCGTCGCGTCGCAGCACTCAGCCGGGCTCGTGCTCGTCGGGCCGAAACCCCATCAGCGCCAACAGCCCACCGGTGACCGCACCGCCCATGAGCCCCCCGAGCACGCCCGATGGCACTTGCGCCAGTACCCGCGCCACCGCATCCCTTGCCGCCGGATCCAATGCCGTGGCGGTGGTGCCCGCCACCATCCACATGCTCGCCCCCACCACAGCGGCCACCAATGCCGCCACCATGGGCGCCGCCAGCGTATCCGGCAGCCAGCCGTGCAGGCCCCTGACGATCCAGTGCTCGTTCAGCTGGAATAGCGAGCCGACCAGCGCGACGATCCCGGCGGCCAGGACGACGGCCCCCACGGGCTGGCTGTAGAGGGTCAGCACCGCCACCAGAATCAGGCCGGCGCCGAGGCCGGCGAGAAGCCCGGTGAGGGTCTCCGCGAGCGGACGTGAGCCGGGCGCCGACGTCCAGGCGAAAAAGGCGCCGCCGAGCAGCCCCAGGCCCGCCGCCACCAAGACGATGATCCCCAGCTCCAGTCGCGGGCCGCCGAGGATGAGGTAGCCGATGGACGCCAGCACGCCGGCCATGGCACCCATCAGCGCCACGGGCATGGCGCTGTAGAAGGCCGCGGTGGTCATCGCCGCCGCCAGCGCCGCCACCACCACCGCCTGCCGGGGCCCGAGGGTCAGTACCTGCAGGACTTCGTACAGGCCAATGAAGAGTCCGCCGAACAGGGCGCCGGCGAGGCCCCAAACGAACAGCGTCGTCATGACGGCGGTCAAGCGCGCTTTGGACAGCATTGCGATCGGGTCCCCCAAATCTCCTGCCATAATCCGGGCGGGCAGCATCGGTATGCCCGGGCTGGCGTTGTGCTACCGCCGGGTGGTGCTCGTCGTTTCCCCTAGTCTACCCAATTTGGTGCAAATGGCGACGATGCCGCACCGATAATGCCACTTCCGGGCCGCAAGACGGCCCGCAAGGTCAGGGCTGCAGACTGCCTCCACCCGCGCGCCTGGGTTACCATCAGCGCGTGCTCAAGGGCACGCACCCCACGACACCAAAACCATCCGAAGCGAGGACACCATGGCGAGAACAGCACTTGTCACCGGCGGCACCCGCGGCATTGGCGAAGCCATCTGCGTCGCATTGCAAGACGCCGGCTACAACGTGGCCGCCAACTACGGCGGTAACGATCAGGCGGCGCAGGCGTTCACGGCGCGCACCGGTATTGCGGCCTACAAGTTCGACGTCGCCGACTTCGACGCCGTCACCGCCGGTATACGCGCCATCGAGCAGGACCTGGGCCCGGTGCAGGTGCTCGTGAACAACGCCGGCATCACCCGCGACGGCACCCTGCACAAGATGACCCACGACAAGTGGCAGGCGGTCATCGACACCAACCTGGGCTCATGCTTCAACTGTTGCCGGGCCGTGATCGACGGCATGCGCGAGCGCGGCTTCGGGCGCATCGTCAATATCGGCTCCATCAACGGGCAGGCGGGACAATACGGACAGGTGAACTACGCCGCCGCCAAATCCGGCATCCACGGCTTCACCAAGGCCCTTGCGCAGGAGGGTGCCGGCAAGGGCATCACCGTCAATGCCGTTGCGCCCGGCTATGTGGATACCGAAATGGTGCGTGCCGTACCGCCGGAGGTGCTGGCGAAGATCATCAAGCGCATCCCCATGGGTCGTCTGGGCAAGCCCGAGGATATCGCCCGCACCGTGGTCTTTCTGGTGGCGGACGACGCCGACTTCATCACCGGCGCTACGGTATCGGTCAACGGCGGTCAGCACATGTATTGAGGTGAGGCGCCGGGGGCTGGGAACCCCGGGGGCTCGGGACTGGCGCACTGGAGACGTGCCGGCCTCCGGTTCCTCGCCGTTCTCAGCCCTTGGGGCCGAAGAGCAGCCACAGGATGAAGCCGAGCACCGGCAGTAACAGCAACAGCACCACCCAGATGACCTTGGCCAGGGTGCTGGCGTCGCTCTGCGCCGTCTTGATGATGGCATACACCACCAGGATCAGCAGTAGCAGGCCGAAAAAGCCGCCGACTTCAATCATGTGCTCTCAACCTCAGTCTGTAGTGGCCTGCGGCGGTTGTGCACGGCAGGCGGACGGCACTCAGGCGTCACTGTCTGGCGCCGCCGCGTGCGCACGGATGCTGAGCATGGCTTCGGCGCCGCGATCACGGCGGTTGCTCAGCCGCAGGCAGCCACCCAGCAGTTCCATGCGCGAGCGCAGGCTGTAGAGACCAAAGCCCCCCCTGGCCGTCTCGCCGTCATCAGCGCCAGGCGCCGCATCCGGGTCGGCGAGCCAGCCTGGCTCGAAGCCGCGACCGTCGTCACTGACGACGATCGTCAGGCGATCGCCGTCGTGGCTCAGCGTCAACACGGCCCGCGTCGCCTCGGCGTGCTTGGCGGCATTGATGAGGAGCTCCCGCGCGCCCTGGAACAGGACCAGTGCCTGCACCTCGGCCAGCACCGGCGGCGCGCCGCTTCGCTCACAGATCACCTCGAGACCCCATTGCTGACCCATCTCCGCCGCCAGCCATTCCAGCGCATCGAACAAGCCGCGGCGCTGGAGCATGGGCGGACTCAGCTCGAACACCAGCGAGCGCAGCTGGTCGATGGCAGTCGCCAGCAACCCGGTGAGCTGGTCGCGACGCTCCGACGTTGCGGGGCCACCTTCCACCAGAATGCGCGCCAGGACCAGTTCCTGGATGGTGGTGTCGTGCAGCTGCTGCGCGAGCTGGCGGCGCTGGCGCTCTTCGACGGTGGCCATTTCCATGTTCAGCGCGCGCAGCCGTCGGTTGGCCTGCTGCAGGCGCTCGGCGTGCTCGTCGAGGGCGCGATAGAGGCCGCGGGAGAGCTGCGACAGGGTGACATGGGTGTCCACCCGGGCCAGCAGCACCTCCGCCGCAAAGGGCTTCACGATGTAGTCCACGCCGCCGGCTTTCAGACCGCGCACGACTTCGTGCTCATCGCCCTTGGCGGTCAGGAAGATGACCGGAATGCGACGGGTGGCGTCGACACACTGCAGTTCCCGGCACAGGGCGAAGCCATCCGTGTCCGGCAGCATGACGTCCAGCAGGATCAGCGCCGGCTGCCGCGCACCTGCGGCCGTCAGCGCATCGGCGCCGCACGAGGCCGCGGCCACCTGGTAGCCCTGCTGGCGCAGTAATCCCGAGAGCAGCACACGCGTCGCCCAGTCGTCGTCGACGACCAGGATCTCGGCCTTGGGCACAGGGGTGGACATGATGGCTGGGTCGCTGACGCGCGGTGGCTCTCGGGGACGACTGGCAGGCGCAGAGCCAGCATGGCGCAAAAATCAATAGTCTACGCATAAGCTAGGGGATTTGCCTAGGCGGCCAATCCGGACAACCGTCTCCAAGGCCGCCAGCACCTGCACCAGGGCCGCCAGCAGCGCCGCCGCCGCGGGCCGCCAGTCAGCGCCGCTGTCCGGTACCGCCATGAGCGCAAGCGCGCGTTGCTCCAGCGCCACCGCACCAATGAGTCCGCCCGCGCCCTTCAGCGTATGGGCGATGCGCCGAACGTGGGCGGCATCGTCAGCGGCGAGCGCCGAGCGCAGGGTTGCTGGATCCGTGCGGTGCTCGCGATGGAAGGAGACCAATACCCGCTGGTAGAGCGCCGCATCGCCACCGGCGCGCTCGAGTCCGGCGGCGAAATCCACCACCGGACCCGACGCCGCATCGGTGCCCGAGGGCGCACCGACACCGGGTATCGGCCCGGCGCCGGTGTCGTGCGCCACCGCTGCGGGCCCCGCGTCGTCGGCCGGTGAGCCGGCCGGTGAGCCGGCCGGGACGTCGCCAACCCCATCGCCGAGCACCCGCCGCAGCGCCGCGTGCAACGCCTCCGGCGTCACCGGCTTCACCAGGTGCGCGGCCATGCCGGCGCTGCGACTGCGTTGGCGGTCCTGCGGATAGGCGTGCGCGGTGAAGGCGAGGATGGGCGGCGTCGCGTCACCCAGCGCGGCGCGGATCTCCTGCGCGGCGGCATAACCGTCGAGCAGCGGCATCTGGATGTCCATGAGGATGACATCGAAGGGCTCGTTCAGCGCCCGGCGCACGGCGGCGCGACCATTGACCACGCTGGCCACCTGGCAACCGGCGCGCTCGAGCAGTGCGCGCACGTATTCGCGGTTGCTCTCGTTGTCTTCGGCGAGCAGCATCCGGCGCCCGCGCAGCGCCGCAGCCCCGGCGGGCAGATCACCGGCACCGGCGTCGAAGGCGGGCTGCGCCGCCTCTGCACCACCCAGCGCCTGGCTCACGCAGGCGTGCAGTCGCGCCCGGGAGGCCGGCAACGATAAGGCCGGCGCCTCGCCCTCCGGCGCAAAGCACACCAGCGGGATGCCCCGGCGTGTCGCCTCCTGATACAGCGGCCGACACCGCACGTACGGCGTCTCAGGATTCGGCGACGCCAGCACCAGTGACCATGCGCCATCGCCACCCAGCCGTGACAGGGCCGCCTCGGCGCTGTCCACGGTGGCCACCTTCAGCCCGAACGAGCGCAGCAGCCGGGCGGTGGCGGCGCCGCGCCGGGCATGCCCGTCCCACAACAGCACGGCGGCGGCGTCGGTGGGTGACAGCTGCCACTTTGGCGCCGCAGCCGCCACCAGCCCCAGTTCCACGCTGAAGGCGAAGCGGCTGCCCCGACCCGGTGTGCTGGTGACTGCGATCTCGCCCCCCATCAGCTGCACCAGCTCGCGGCTGATGCTCAGCCCCAGACCCGAGCCCGGATACGGCCGCGTAGCCGCGGCATCCACCTGCCGAAACGGCTCGAACATGCGCGCTTGCGCCTCCGGTGCAACGCCAATGCCCGTATCCGTGACCGCAAGCAGCAGGCGAGTGTGCGAGCCATCGGCGCCGGGCCAGCCGTCGCGTTGGCGCACTTGCACGCAGATCTCGCCGCGCGGCGTAAACTTGACCGCGTTGGAGGTGAGGTTGAGCAGCACCTGCTCCAGGCGCAGGGCGTCGCCGATCACATGCACCGGCACCGAGGGGTCCACGTCGAACCAAAGCAGCAGCCCGGCCTCGCGCGCCTGCACCTCGGCCACCGCCTGCACCTTTTCCAGCACCTCATCGAGCACGAACGGGGCCCGCCTGAGCTCGATGCCCCCAGCCTCGATACGCGTGAGGTCCAGCACGTCGTTGACCAGTCCAAGCAACGACTCCGAAGCACTGTGCAGGCGCTCCAGCCAGCCGCGCTGGCGCTGGTCGAGCGGCGTGTCCAGGCACAGCCGCGCCATGCCCATGACGGCGTTCATGGGCGTGCGGATCTCGTGGCTCATGTTGGCCAGGAACTGGCTCTTGACCACCGCGGCCGTGTGCGCCTCGTCACGCGCCGCCACCAACGCCCGGTTCAAGCGCGTGAGCTCGCGCTGGCGATACAGCAAGAACAGACCCACCACACCCACCACTGCCAGCACCTGCCACAGCAAGGTCAGATCGAGCGCTTCTTGCAGGCTGAAGGCGGTGCGCTTCAGCTCGATGGCATCCCGCTCGGCCGGCGTCAGCGCCGCCAGCGCCTTGTCCATGATCAGCTGCAGCAGCGGCTCGTCACTGCGGGTGGCGATGGCAATCGGATAGGACTCGGGCAGCTGACCGACGATGTCATGCCGACCGGCGCCGGCATTGACGAGCACAGCGGCCTGCTCCAGCGTCGTCACCCCCGCCTCGACGGCGCCGGTGTCGATGGCATGGCGCAACGCCAGGGCTGAAGGCAGCTCAACGAAGCGCACCGACGGGTAGCGGATCGGCAGTTGCCGGGCGATGGGTGAGTCTTTCAGCACACCGACGCGCAGCCCCGGGCGCCCCTGTAGGGCCGATGCCCGCCAGGGTGTCCCCCGGGGCGCAATGACCACGTAGGTCAAACGGGCGTAAGGCTGGGTGAAGTCGAGGTAGCGTGCATCGCGCTCGGGGCGCACCATGCCCGAGAGCAGATCGCAGCGGCGCTCTTGCATGAGGGCCAGCGCCTGTTCCCAGCTCGCGCTCGGCACCGGCACCAGTGCCACGCCCAATTTCTTGGCCAGGCGATCCAGATAGTCGCGGAACAGGCCGCGGTGCTCGCCGTCTTCCTGATAATCGTAGGGCTTCCAGGCGGGGTTGAAGCAGTAGCGCAGTTGCCGGTCCTTGCCGACGAGGTAGCTGCGCTCATTGTAGGTGAGCAAGACCTGAGCACCGGCGAGCACATCGGTGGGCAGCGGATGACGCTCGGCGATGGCCTCCCGATGCGCGGGCGTCAGCGCCGCCAGTGCCTTGTTGAGGGCGCTCACCAGCAGCGGCCAGTCATGGCGCACCGAGAACGCCAGCGCCAGGGGTTGCGGCAACGTGTAGCCGACTTCGGTGATGCGCGGCTCGCCCTCCAGCGTCAGATAGTCCCCGGTCCCGGCCAGACCCATGAGCGCTTCCAGCTCGCCCGACAACAGCTTATTGATGCCTTCGGCTGGCTTCAGGAAGGGCACGGGCAGCGCGCCCTCGATGGCTTCGAGATAACGCTGCTGGCCGGTATTGCCGGCGATATAGCCAACCCGACGCCCACGCAAGTCCGGGGGACCGCGGATGCTGAGTGGATTGCCGAAGCGCACCAGCACCGCCCCCGTCTGCGTCGTGTAGGGCTCGGTGACGATGAGGCGGCCGCTGCGCTCGGGCTGGGGCAGCGAGGCGCTCAGGCCGTCGATCTCGTGGCGCAGCGCCCGCTCCACCTGCACCGCCCAGTCGCCGAGCTCGAGGCGGATGCGGGTACCGAGCAGCGCATTGACGGCATCGAGGGTGTCGCGATCGATGCCGACGACATTACCATCCGGGTCGCGGTAGCTCAACGGCAACCAGTCCGAGTCCGATCCAAAGGTGATGTCCGGATGGCTATCGAGGAAGGCCCGCTCCGCCGCCGTGAGTGCGATCGGCGCCACCGCCGGCACGATATCGCGCCGCTCGGCATCGGGCGCCTGTGGCGCCGGCGGCATCTGCCGCGGTGTCGCGGCGATGACCTTGTCCAGCACCGACGCCAGCAGCGGGTTGTTGTGGCCAACACCAAACAGGCGCACCGAGATGGGCGGCAACGCGAGACGCTCGCCCGCGGCGGAGAAGACGACCCCGTCGAGGCCGTCTTCGTCGATGAGCGCCAGGCCCCGGCGCAGGGGCAGCAGCGCGGCGTCGGCGTCGCCGGCGGCCACCTGCTGCAGCGCGGCGCGATCATCGCTGGCCGGCACCAGCACCGAGGGCAGTTCGATGTTGGGCCGGGCGGACGCCGCCAGGCCGTGCTCGCCGACCGCGAGCCGGCGCCCGGCGAGGTCCGCAGGGGCCTGCAGCTTGGGCCCATCGCGTGCCTGAAAGATGGCCAGCTCCACCGCAACGGATTGCTGACTGGTGCGCAGCGTGCCACGCGCCAAATCCTCGGCCACCGGATTGAGCAGCACGTCGGCCGCCCCCGTCTCGATGGCGCGCAGCGCCGCTGCGGGGGGCAGGCTGCTGATGCTCAGATCCAATTCCAGCGAGTGTGCGGCGGCGCGCAGCAGGTCGACGGTGTAGCCCCCGGCACGCCCGTAGGCTGTATTGGCCAGCGGCGCTCGCTCGCTGAAGACAGCCCGTAGCGTATCCTGCCGCGCCAGCCAATCCAGCTCGCTGGCGCTCAGCCCCAGGGTCACCGGTGCACGCAGGGCAGACACGGCATCGGCGTTGCCGAACCAACGCGCCCACAAGGCCTGTAATACCTCTGGCTCCAGCGCCGCATAGGCCTTGTCGAGCACGGTGACGAGCTCGGGCAGATCCCGGCGTACCGCGTAGAAGTGTCCCTTCAGCGACGCCATCCGCTCCGGCGCGATGGTGGCCACGATGTCGAGCTCGGTGAGGCGTTCCGTCTCCAGCAGATGCAGCGCCACCGGCCGCGGCAGCACCGCCGCATCGGCACGGCCGCTGGCGACGGCCCGCAGGGCTTCGGTCATCGAGTCCACCGGCAACCGCGGACTGCCGGCGCAGCACTGCTCCAGGAGGTCGTGCGAAGCATAGCCCGGATTATCGGCGACCCGCAGATGGCGCAGCCCATCGAGGCCGTCGATGGGCGCTCGGTCCCGCCGCGCGACGATGACCCCGGGAATGGCGAGGGAGCGCTCACTGAACGCCAGGAAGCTCCGCCGCGGCGTCGAGGCGACGTTGATGGTGAGATCCGCGGTGCCGGCGCGCAGGTGCTGATGCACCCGCTGCGGACTGGCGGCTTGCCAGCTCAGGGTCAGACCGGTCCGCTGCGCGGCACGCTCCAGCAACGCGACGGTGTAGCCGCTAGGCCGGCCATCCACCCAGTCGGCGAAGGGCGGTAAGGGCGAGAACAGCACCCGTAGACGCGGCTGCCGGGCAACGAATGCCGCCTCGGCGGGGGTCAGGTCGAGCTGCGACGCCGGTGGCTCGAACAGCAGCTCGTCCAGCTCCACCGCCCCCCCGGCCGGGCCCTCATCGGCGAGCATCTGCAGCACCGAGGTGAAGACCGCGGGCTCGATGGCGCCGATGGGGTGGACCTCGGGCAGGATGGCGCCGTGGATGTGGTGCGCCTCGTAGCGCAAATGCTCGACGCTCTTGTCTTGCGTGTTCCAGCGCGTGCGAATCAGGGCGATCAGCTCCTCCGGGTACTCCAGCGCATAGGCCCAACCGCGGTTGGTGGCGGCCGCCAGGGCCGCGGCGATCGTTGGATCGGCGTGCACCGTCGCGGCGGTGGCGAAGAGGTTCATGTCCGGCACCACGATGCCGTAATTGTTGGGATCGATGACGTTGAAGGCGATCCCCGCGCGCTGCAGCCGAAAGACTTCGTTACTGCGGTAGGCGACGATGGCATCCGCCTCGCCCCGGCCGAACGCCTCGAGCGCCGCGGACTCCGTGGGCACAGGCGCACTCGCAACGCTGATGCCGGCGCGCCGGAACATGGCGCGTAATGCCAGCCGATCGAGGCGACCGGAGAGGCTCATGACACGCTTGCCATCGAGCGCATCGAGCCGGGTGATGTCGGGCTGCGCGATGACCACCAGGGGCGAGCGCCGCAGCCAGCTCGCCAACACCTTCCAATTCGCACCCGTGGCCTGACTGCTCAGCAGCAGATCCGCGCCCGCGGTGCCGAATTCGGCCTCCCCCGTCAGCACCGCCGCCAGCGGATCCACAGCCGGACCGCCTTCGAGCAGGGTCACATCCAGACCGGCCTCCGCGTAGTAACCCTGCTCGAGTGCCGCGTAGAATCCGGCGAACTGCCACTGATGGCGCCACTGCAGTTGCACCCGCACCGGCACCGGTTCGTGGTTCCCAGCCCCAGCAGGCGCCCTGGCGGGCTGGGCTGACACCGCCGCCGCCAGCGCCAGCAACACCAGCCCGCACGCCAGCCGGCGCAACACACGCGTGAACCGGTGGCGGGGGGATGGCGGCGGGTGATGCACAGGCAATCTTGGCTTGGTGCGGCTTTCGTGGGCCCAACCTTGCGGTGGGCGAACGCGATATGCCAGGCGTCGCTCGCTCTTCGGGGCGGACGGAATGGCCTGGATCCATTGTGCCTCAAACCGAGCGCTGATCATGCCCGGCACGGGCATGTCGGCCCCCGCGCCCTAGTAATCGCCGGTGAGCGCCGGCGAGAGCCACATCAGCGCGGCGTTGGCGTCGCTCTGTGGTTGCCCGGCGGGCAGCACGATGATGCCCCCCGGCGCCCGCCAGCGCAGGGTGCTGCCGCCCGCCTCGACACTGGGCTGACCCAGACCATTGCTCAGGGATTGGGTGAGCAGTCCGTGGTAATGCCGGCGATAATCGAGCCGCAACGCCGTGAGCCGGCCAGCGCCGTAGTGCAGCAGTGCCCGGCGGGCCGGCAGGCCGTTGAAGGAGGCGATCTCCGCACCACACACCTCGTCGCCCAAGGCGCTGCGGTGCTCCACGCACTGGAAGTCGATCTTCGGAAACTGTGCCTCGATATCGGCATGGGTGACGGCGCCGCTGAGACGGTCGTAGCCTATATTGAAGCTGGGCTTGCCGAGGATTTGCAACAGAAATAAATCACTGCGCCGGCGGCCGTCCTCGGTGAACATGAGCCAGTACAGGGGGCCGGCGACGAGGGCCAAGGCCAGCAGCAGCTTGTAGGTACGGGGGAGCTTGAAGCGCATAACCCCGCTATTCTAGCCCGGATTCGGCCCGGATGCCGCCACACACCGGCGTCATCACACCCAGCACCCAGCACCCAGCACCCAGCACCTGCACATGCCCGACGCCGCCCCCCAAGACAACGCCTCCCCACAGCACAGCCAGCACACCCCCATGATGCGGCAATACCTGCGCATCAAGGCGGAGCACCCGGACATGCTGCTGTTTTACCGCATGGGGGACTTCTACGAGCTCTTCTTCGACGACGCCGAGCGTGCGGCGGCGCTCCTGGACATCACGCTCACCAAGCGCGGGCAGTCCGCCGGGCAGCCCATCCCCATGGCCGGCATCCCCTACCATGCCGTCGAGGGCTATCTCGCCAGGCTGGTGCGCGCGGGCGTGTCCGTGGCCATCTGCGAGCAGCTCGGCGATCCGGCCAGGAGCAAGGGACCGGTGGAGCGCAAGGTGGTGCGGGTGGTCACACCCGGCACCCTCACCGACGAGGCCCTGCTGGACGACCGCCGGGAGAATCTCTTGTGTGCCGTCGCCGAGGGCGCGCCGGCGCCGGGCCCGGCGGACACCGCGGATGCCGCCTTTGGCCTGGCCGTGCTGGAGCTCGCCGGCGGACGCTTCACGGTGCTGGAGCTCACCGGCCTCACGGCGCTGGCGGCGGAGCTGGAGCGCCTGCGGCCCGCCGAGCTGTTGCTCGCCGAGGGCAGCGACCTGCCGGAGCGGCTGGGCTTTACCGGCGGCGTCGCGCGCCGCCAGGCCTGGCTCTTCGACGCCGACAGCGCCGAGCGCCTGCTGTGTCGACAGTTCGGCACCCGTGATCTCACGGGCTTCGGCTGCGGCGAGCTGCGCCTTGCGGTCGGCGCCGCCGGCTGCCTGCTGCAGTACGTGCGCGACACCCAGCAGAGCGAGCTCGCACACCTGCGCGGCCTGAGCACCGAGCGCCGGGACGATGCGCTGATACTGGACGCCGCCACCCGCCGCAATCTGGAACTGTTGACACCCCTGCGCGCCGCGACGGACCGCGCCGATGCGGACCGCGCGGAGCAGCAGACCCTGGCCGCGGTCATGGACGCCACCCGCACCACCATGGGGGCGCGGCTGCTGCGGCGCTGGCTCGGCCGGCCGCTGCGCGATGCCGATGCGGTGCGCGACCGCCAAGATGCGGTCGAAGCCCTGCTCGACGAGGCCGCACGCGCCCCGCTGCGCGAGGAGCTGGCGGCCATCGCCGACATCGAGCGCATCGTCGCCCGCATCGCCATCGGCTCCGCGCGCCCGCGCGACCTCGCGGCGCTGCGCGATGCGCTGACCCGGCTGCCGGCACTGCATGCCTGCCTTCAGCATGCCAACCTCGGCGGCGCCAGGCCCACGCTGCTGGCGGCGTTGGACACGGATCTGGGCGAGCATCCCGACACCCACACCCGGCTGACGCGGGCCCTGGTGGAGACGCCGCCGGCGCTGATCCGCGACGGCGGCGTGCTGGCGCGCGGTCACTGCGCCGAGCTGGACGAGCTGCGCGACCTCGCCGAGCACGGCGACCAGTTCCTGCTGCAGCTGGAGGCCCGGGAGCGCGAGCGCACCGGCATCGCCGCCCTCAAGGTCAGCTACAACCGGGTGCACGGCTACTACATCGAGATCGGCCGCAGCCATGCGGACAAGGTGCCGGCGGACTATCAGCGCCGCCAGACCCTGAAGGCCGCCGAGCGCTACATCACCCCGGAGCTGAAGCGCTTCGAGGATCAGGTGCTCTCCGCCCGCGAGCGGGCACTGGCGCTGGAGAAGTCCCTGTACGAGGACCTGCTGGCGACCCTGGGCGCATGCATCGAGCCGCTGCAGCGTTTGGCCCGGGCCGTGGCCACCCTGGACGTGCTCGCGGGCCTCGCCGAGCGGGCGGCCAGCCTCAATTGGCGCCGGCCCGAGCTGGTGGAGGCGGTGATGGTGGAGATCGCCGACGGCCGCCATCCGGTGGTGGAGCGCATGCTGTCCCGGGGTAGCGGCGCCCCCTTCATCCCCAATCCGGTGCGCCTGGACGCGCACCGGCGCATGCTGGTGATCACCGGCCCGAACATGGGCGGCAAGTCCACCTTCATGCGCCAGACTGCGCTCATCGTGCTCATGGCCTATACCGGCAGCTTCGTGCCGGCGGCCGCCGCGCGCATCGGCCCGGTGGACCGGATTTTCTCGCGCATCGGCGCCGCCGACGACCTCGCCGGCGGGCGCTCCACCTTCATGGTGGAGATGGAGGAGACCGCCAACATCCTGCACAACGCCACCGAGCGCAGCCTGGTGCTCATGGACGAGGTGGGCCGCGGCACCAGCACCTTCGATGGTCTGTCGCTGGCCTGGGCCTGCGGGGTGGAACTGGCCAGCCGGGTGCGGGCGCTCACCCTGTTCGCCACCCATTACTTCGAGCTCACCGCCCTACCCCAGGAGCACACCGGCATCGCCAACCTGCATCTGGACGCGGTGGAGCACGGCGAGCGCATCGTCTTTTTGCACAGTGTGCGCGAGGGGCCGGCGAGCCAGAGCTACGGCCTGCAGGTGGCGACGCTGGCCGGCGTGCCGCGGGCGGTGATCGAGCGTGCCCGCGAGCGCCTGCGCAGCCTGGAGGAGGACACCGTCGAGCGCCGGCCCGCCGCCGCGGACACGCCGGCCCAGCTCAGCCTGTTCGCGCCGCCCGCACCGCATCCGGCGCTCACGGCCCTCGAGGCGCTCGATCTGGAGGCGCTCACGCCGCACGCCGCGCTGGCGGCGCTGCATCGGCTCAAGGGTATGCTCTGACCCTGTCTGGCAGGACTACTGTGGGGTCTGACGCCGGGGACTTGGGACTGGCGAGTCCGCCCCGCATCCGGTCGGCGGGCGTGCGGGCTCAGGTCAGGCGCCGGGGTGGTCCACCGCCCATCACCGATCCGCCAGCCCATCGACCCGCACCAGGGCCAGGGTGATGTTGTCGGCACCGCCCTGGGCGTTGGCGGCGCGCACCAGGGTATCGGCGGTGCTGTCGAGGCCGCCGGCGGTGTCGAGCACGGCGCAGAGCTCCCGGGGCGCCAGCATGCCGCTCAGGCCGTCGGTGCAAAAGAGATAACGGTCGCCGGCGGCGAGTTTGCTGATCGCCACGGCGGGCTCCACGCGGGGCGTGGCGCCGAGGGCGGTGGTGAGGATGTGCTCGTTGACGCCGGACCGCCGCGCCTCATCGAGGCTGGAGAACGACCCCTGGTCCACCATCTCCTGAATCAGCGAATGGTCCTTGGTGAGTTGCGTCAGCACGCCGGCGCGCAGCCGATAGAGCCGGGAATCGCCGACGTGGGCATACACGAGCCAGTCGGCGCCGAAGCAGCCCATGACCAGGGTCGTTCCCATGCCGGCGCAGCCCTGGCGCTGAGCGGCGAGCCTGATGATGGCGTCGTTGGCCTCATCGATGGCCGCCGTGGTGAGCCGTTGTGCGACATCGGGGGCGTCGACCGGCGGCGGCTGGCGCGCGAAGCGCTCACCGATGACGTGCACCGCAGTGTCACTCGCGACATCGCCGGCGGGAGCGCCGCCCATGCCGTCGGCCACCAGCACGACCCCGATGTCCGGCAGGCAGCTGACGGCGTCTTCATTGCGCCGCCGCACCAGCCCGTGGTGGCTGCGCCACGCAAGCGCCAGCGACGCCCGGGTCATGTCGAGCGGTGCTGCGGTGCCCGCGCCGGCCACAGGCGCACGGAGCGGCTCGGGACAGGGCGCAGATTCAACGTAGCGAAGCGCTCAGTTGGCCGCACTGGTCTGCTCCAGCAGCGCGGCAAGGCGCTTGGGCTCAACGTAGCCGGGGACCATGTCGCCGGAGTCGAGCACGATGGCCGGGGTGCCGCGAATGCCCATCAGCTCGCCGAGCTGGCGATGCTCCGCCACCGGATTGGCGCACTCGCGCTTGGGCATATCCTCGCCGGCCTTGGCGCGGGTCAGGGCCTCCCGGCGGTCATCGGCACACCACACGGAGACGGCCTTGTCATAGGCGGGTGAGTTGGCGCCGGCGCGCGGGTAGAACAGATACCGCACGCTAATGCCGGCATCGTTGTACGCCTGGATCTGCTCGTGCAGCTTACGGCAGTAGCCGCAGTCGATGTCGGTGAACACGGTGATGGTGTGCTGCGCAGATGGCGCTTCGAAGACCACCATGTTGTCCGCACCCACCTGCTCGATGGAGCGCAGCCGGGCGCGCGCCTGGGCCTGCTCGGTGATGTTCTCGCGGCTTTCCAGGTCGACGATGGCGCCGTCGATGAGGTAGCGGCCGTCGCCGGTGACGAACATCACCTGGGGGCCGATTTCGACTTCGAACAGGCCATCGACCGGCGTCGCCTTGACACTGGTGGGCTTGAAGTCGGGCAGCACCTTGGCCAGCGCGGCGCGGATGGTGGCGGCCTCGTCGGCGGCGATGGCGATGGCGCCGGACGCCATCAGCGCCAACGCGCCGAGGCCGGTCAGTGCAAAGCGTTTGATCATACGGATTACCTCAGTGTGGGTCATAGCTGGAGCGGTTGCCCGGGACGGTCTGCGGCGGCGCCCGCCGCCGTGGCTCAGTCCCGGAAATTGGTGAAATCGAGCGGCAGTTGCCAATCCTCGGCCTTGAGCAGTGCGATGGCCTGCTGGAGGTCATCGCGCTTTTTGCCGGTGACGCGCAGCTGATCACCCTGCACCTGCGCCTGCACCTTGAGCTTCGCGGCCTTGATGGCCTTGACCATGCGCTTGGCGGTGTCGGCGTCGATGCCCTGCTTGAGAGCGACGTCCTGACGCGCGGCATTCAGCGTGCTGACGGGCTCGCCGACGTCCAGCGCCGCGAGGTCCACCCGTCGCTTCACCAGCTTCTGGCGCAGGATGTCCAGCATCTGCTGGAGTTGGAACTCCTGTTCGGCCCGGAGTTGCACGGCGCCCTCGCCGAGCTCGAAAACGGCATCGACACCCTTGAAATCGAACCGGGTCTGAATCTCCCGATTGGCCTGGTCGACGGCGTTGCGGACCTCCTGCAGGTCACATTCGGCGGTGACATCGAAGGACGGCATGGGCAGCTCCGTTGCGGGAGGGCGGGCGATGGTTGCGGGCATGGTCGCCAATGAGCCCGAGACCATAGTTGAACGCGCGCCGCAGGTCCACCGCGGCAGCCGTGCGGATGGCCTCGTCCGTCCGTCGGTCGCCGGCGGTGTCCTCAGCCGCGGGGGTGGTGGCGCTGGTGCAGTTGCTGCAGGCGCTCGCGGGCGATATGGGTGTAGATCTGGGTGGTGGACAGGTCGCTGTGTCCAAGCAGTAACTGCACTACCCGCAGATCCGCACCGTGATTGAGCAGATGGGTGGCGAAGGCGTGACGGAGGGTGTGCGGCGACAGGGGCTTGACGATGCCGGCCACCAGCGCGTAGCGCTTGATGAGCTGCCAAAAGGCCTGGCGGGTCATGCAGGCGCTGCGCGCGGTGGGGAACAGGTACTCGCTGCGCCGCCCGCCGAGGATGGCCGCCCGGCTGCCGCGGGCGTACTCGGCGAGCCAGCGGGTCGCCTCCTCGCCGAGGGGCACCAGACGCTCCTTGTCGCCCTTGCCGCTGATGCGCACCACGCCCTGGTTCAGGTTCACGGCCTGCGGGCGCAGGGTCACCAGCTCGGTCACCCGCAGCCCGCTGGCATAGAGCACCTCCAGCATGGTGCGGTCGCGGTGGCCGCGTGGGTCCTGGGTATCCGGTGCGCCCAGCAGGCGCTCCACCTCCGCCTCCGTCAGGGTCTTGGGCAGGGGGCGGCCCAGCCGCGGGGCGTCCACGCGAGCCGACGGATCCTCGCCGACGCGGCCCACCCGCAGCAGATGGCCGTAGAACTGCCGCAGGCAGGACAACAGCCTGGCGGTGGATCGGGGCTTGCGGCCCTGCTGCGACAACAGCGCCAGGTAGTCCAGCAGGTCCAGGCGCTGCGCCTCGCAGGCGCCACGTCCGCGCTCGGCGGCGAGCCAGCGCAGAAAGGCGGTGAGGTCCGAGCGATAGGCCGCCAGGGTGTTGTCGCTCAGGCCCCGCTCCAGCCAGAGGGCATCGGTGAAGGCCTCCACCAGCGCCAGCTCGATGTCATCCGCGCGTGCCGGTGTCATGATGGCCGCCGGCCGGTGGTACCTTCGTGCGCCAGCAACGCGCGCTTGATGGCCAGCAGCCGCCCGCCGCGGTCACCGGCGAAGCCGCCGAGCCCCTGGCGTGCCACCACCCGGTGGCAGGGCACCACCAGCGGGCAGGGGTTGGCGCGGCAGGCGCCGCCGACGGCCCGCGCCGCAGACCCCAAATCCGCCGCCAGCTCGCCGTAAGTGCGCGTGCGACCGGGCGCAATGGCGGCGATGGCCCGCCAGACCCGGCGCTGGAAGGCCGTGCCGGGCAGGCGCGTGGGCAGGCCGATGGGCTGCAGGGCGTCTGCGAAGTAAGCCATGAACGGCGCAGCCAGCCATGCCGGCGCCGGCGGTGCGTCCAGATCGTCGGCGGCCAGCACCACGCGCACCAGCCCGGCGTCCTCCGCCGTGGCTTGCCAATGCAGCCCGATGCGACCGATGACGGTCTCCAGCGCCGAGACGGCCACCGTGGGTGCGGCGTCGCCTGGCGTCAGTCGCCGGCCGGCGTCGAGCGGCATGTGGCCCTCCGAGAACATCGCAGTCATGGCAGCGTCATACACGTCGCATTCGAGGATTGCCGGTTTGCGGGTGGACAGCGGGCGCAGGCGACGGCCGGGGAGACAGCCAATGGGGAGACAGCCAATGAGGTGCCGAGTCGGCCTCCCGACCGTCGACGCCCGCCGTGCGCCATTCAACCCGGCAAAGTTTGTAGCGGAAAGTTACGCTGCGACGACTATATACTCTCGGCCATCTCGAATCGACACGGCCCAGCGGTGCCCGGGAGCGCAGCCCGATGCCAAACGCCATGCCCGACGCGGTCCACCCTGCGGCCGACGACCCATGTGATGAGCCGCCGCCGGCCGCGTTCTGGGAGACGACGCGCCTCGAGGCCATGTCGGGGGCGCAATGGGAATCTTTGTGCGACGGCTGCGGTAAGTGCTGCCTGGAGAAGTACGAGGACGAGGATACCGGCGCCATCCATTACACCAATGTCGCCTGTCGGCTGCTGGACTGCGACACTTGCCATTGCACGGACTACGCCAACCGCAGCGTGCAGGTGCCCGATTGCATCACGCTGACCCCGGCGCACCTCGAAGACCCCACCTGGCTGCCCGAGACCTGCGCCTATCGGCGCGTTGCGGAGCGCCGCCCCCTGCCCCGCTGGCATCACCTGCGCTGCGGCGACGCCGACGCGGTGCACCGGGCCGGCGCCAGTGCCCGCGGCCGGGTGGTGTCGGAGCAAGCGGTGACGGACCCGCTGCTGCACCTGGTGGACTGGGTGCGCTGAGCGCCGGCAAGCCCCACTACCCAGGATACCCGGACGATGACGCACCGACGGCTGGTCCTCGCCTCCACATCGCCGTTCCGCCGCGAGCTCCTCGCCCGGCTTGGTCTGCCCTTCGAGGCCGTCGCCCCCGAGGTGGACGAGACCCCCGCCCCCGGCGAGAGCGCCGGGCGGCTGGTGGTGCGCCTGGCGGAGGCCAAGGCGCGGGCCGTGGCTGATCGATTCCCGGATGCGCTTATCATCGGCTCGGATCAGGTGGCGGCGCTCGACGGCGCCATCCTCGGCAAGCCCGGCGGCCGCGGGCGCGCCATCGAGCAGCTCAGCCGCGCCAGCGGGCGCACCGTGGTCTTTTGCACCGGCCTCTGCCTGCTGCGCACCGCCGACGGGCGCGCGCAGACCGCCTGCGAGGTGTTCAAGGTGCACTTCCGCCGCCTGAGCGCCGCGCAGATCGAGGCCTATGTGGACCGCGAGCAGCCCTTCGGCTGTGCCGGCAGCTTCAAGTCCGAAGGGCTCGGCATCGCCCTGTTCGAGCACTTGGAGGGCGCCGACCCCAACGCGCTCATCGGTCTGCCCCTGATCCGGCTGGTGGACATGCTGTCAGCAGCCGGCGTCGAGGTGCTGGCAGACCGGGGCGAGGTGGGCGGGTCCGGGGTCTAGCCCCGCCCCATCACCCCGGATCTCATCTCAGCGCCGGCAGCCCCTGCCAGGCACCGATCTCGGCCAGGCCGCGGCCGAGGGCGGTGCCGAAGCGCTCGGTCAGGCGCTCCAGCAGGTCGCGCTTGCTGGTGTACTCCACGATCTCTTCGGTGCCTACGATCTCGCGGGCGACGTAGCTGCTGGAGCCGATGCCGTCGCTCAGGCCCAGGTCCACGCTCTCCTGGCCGGTCCAGAAGAGCCCGCTGAAGAGTTCTTCGCCGCCCTTGAGCCGCTCGCCCCGGCCGGTCTTGACCGCATCGATGAACTGCGTGTGGATGTTGTCCAGCAGGCCTTGCAGGAAGGCCCGATCCTGCGCCGAAAGCGGCGAGAACGGATCCAAAATGGCCTTGCGATCCCCGGCGGTGAGCAGCCGGCGCTGAATGCCGAGCTCCTCCATGGCCTGCTGGAAGCCGAAGCTGTCCAGGCGCACCCCGATGGAGCCGATGAGCGTCGCCGCGTCGACGTAGATCTCGTCGGCGGCGGCGGCGATGTAGTAGGCCCCGGAGGCGCAGGCGTCGACGCCGACGGCATAGAGCTTTTTGTCCGGATACTTCTCGCGCAGCCGACGGATCTCGTCGAAGACATAGCCCGCCTGCACCGGACTGCCACCGGGGCTGTTGATGCGCAGGATGACGGCCTTGGCCTGCTCCGCCTCGAAGGCCTTGCGCAGACCCGTGATGATGTGATCGGCGCTCGCGCTCGCCTCGGGCGCGATGATGCCTTCCACGTCCACGAGCGCCGTATGCTCCGTGCCGGCGCTCAGGGACTCGCCGATGCCGTTGGCGTAATAGGCGGCCACCAGCAGCAACAGGTAGGCCAGGATGCCTATGCGGAAGACGACGCCCCAGCGCCGCGAGCGGCGCTGCTCGCGCAGGAATTCCGCCGCCATGCGATTGATGAGCGCCCGCTCCCAGTCCGAGTCGTCGGGGGACGGCATGCGCTCGGCCCGGCTCGGGTCGCGGCGTTGCCAGAACTTGAGGAAATCGAGCTTCATGGTGTGTCGTCTTCGCTTACGTGTTGGGCCGCGGCGGCGAGCCAGCCGGGCAGCGCCTCGATGGCCGACAGGCAGGCACGGGGCGCGAGCGCCAGCAGCCGTTCCGGCGCATGCGCGCCGTAACAGACGGCGAGCGCGTCGACGCCGGCGTTCTTTGCCGTCAGCAGATCGTATTCGGTATCGCCAATCATGAGTGCCCGCGAGGCATGGACGCCCAATTCGTCCAGCAGTTCCAGGAGCATTTGCGGATGCGGCTTCGAGAAGGTCTCGTCCGCCGAGCGCGTGGCATGGAAATGGGTATCGAGTCGGGTTTCCGCCAGCGCCCGGTCCAGTCCGACGCGACTTTTGCCCGTGGCCACCGCCAGCAGATAGCCCGCCTCCCGCAGCCGGGGCACCACCTCGGCGACGCCCGGAAACAGCGGCGTCGGCGTCTCATCCAGCTCCAGGTAGTGTGCCCGATAGCGCGTGACGATCTCGGACCGGGTGGCCGTGTCCTGAGCCGGCGCCAGCTCGGCGACGGCATGGGCAAGGCCGAGCCCGATGACGTTGCGGGCTGCACCCGGCGTCGGCGGCGGCAGGCCGAGCTCGGTGAATGCGGCCTGCATGCTGGCGACGATACGCGCGGCGGAATCCATCAGGGTGCCGTCCCAGTCGAACACCAAAAGCTCATAGCGCATGGGCGTGCTCCTCTGCGCGTCGAATGACCGCCGCCAGCGGCTCGGGCAGCGGGGCTGTCACGGTGATGGGCGCCGCATCGTCGCGCGGGCGAAACCGCAGCTCGGCGGCATGCAAAAAGAGCCGCGTCAGCCCCAGCGCCGCCGCACGGGACCGATGCTCGGGGCGGCCGTACTTGTCGTCGCCGGCGACGGGCGCACCGATGGCCGCCGCGTGCACCCGGATCTGGTGCGTACGCCCGGTGTGCAGTGCCACGTCCACCAGCGTCACGTCGCCGTAGGCGGCGACGCGCCGGAACACGGTCAGCGCCGGCTTGCCGGCGGCCGCATCCACGCGCACCATGCGCTCGCCGCTTTGGAGCTGGTTCTTGGCCAAGGGCAAGTCCACCCGCTGCACCGCAGCGGCCAGGGAGCCGCACAACAGTGCCTGATACTGTTTGTCCACCGCGCCGTCGCGCAGCTGCGCGTGCAGGAACCGAAGTGCACTGCGCCGCTTGGCGATGAGCAGACAACCGGAGGTGTCGCGGTCGAGCCGGTGCACGAGCTCCAGCTCCTGCCCGGGCCGCGCCGCCCGCAGCGCCTCGATGACGCCGTGGGCCACGCCGCTGCCGCCGTGGACCGCCACCCCCGCCGGCTTGTCGAGCACCAACAGGCGCTCATCCTCGTAGCGCACGCATCCGGCCAGGGCGGCGGTCAACCCCGCGGGCGGCGCGGCGCGGCTGGCTTCGGGCCCGGTGCGCACCGGCGGGATGCGCACGTCATCCCCGGCGTGCAGGCGTTGATGGGGCTTCACGCGGCCCTTGTTGACGCGCACCTCGCCGCGGCGCAGGAGTCTGTAGATCAGCGAGCGCGGCACGCCCTTGAGCTGCGTCAGGAGGAAGTTGTCCACGCGCTGACCCGCGGCGCCTTCGGCGACGCGCAGGTGACGCACACCTGGGATACGGCCTGCATGTGCAGAACGGGCGCGTCCGGTGCTGGGATCGGTCAATTGCTGCCCCTCGGAAACCTTGCTAACCTTAGGAACTTATGTGAGATCGTCCGGCGCGGCGACCGCAGGCTGATGGTACAGCGTCGCACGCCTCCGGCGTCGACGCCGCGACGGCAGGCTCTTGCGTGTAAAGCGGGGCACCGCCAGCACTTCCTGTGACGACCGCGCCAACTTCAGGCCACGCAAGAACGAAGCCCCAGCCATGGTACACCGGCACCATCCGACAGCCCACCACCGGGCCGGGGCGGCCATGGGCGCAAGCCTGGACCCGGCGCGCCCGCACCACCGGGCGGGCTGAGCTCGAAATCCGTTTCCCGGACGCCGCAGCCCGCGGCGTCCGCACCAGCGCCCTGGCCCCTCCCAGCCGGGGGCGCGACTTGAACACAGGCGCGTGCCCGCTGCTTGCCTGGCCGCCGCCGACCGACGCCGTGCGCGTCGCGGCGGCCGCGAACCTCGGGCCCGTCGGCATGGGGAGCCGACTGCGAGCGGGACTCCCGGAGCACGGCCCCACGGGCCGATCCGGGCAACGGTATCACGCCGCGCGCCACGGCCAGAGTGCGCAGACAACATGAAAAGAATGCTGATCAACGCAACGCAGCCCGAAGAGCTGCGAGTTGCGATCGTGGATGGGCAGAAGCTATTCAACCTGGACATCGAAAGCCCCGGACGGGAGCAAAAAAAGGCCAACATCTACAAGGGCGTCATCACCCGCGTCGAGCCGAGCCTGGAGGCGGCCTTCGTCGACTACGGCTCCGAGCGCCACGGCTTCCTGCCGCTGAAGGAAATCTCCCGCGCTTATTTCAGCCAGGAGGTCAAGCCCGGCAGCAAGGCGAGCATCAAGGAGCTCATCAAGGAGGGACGCGAGGTCGTCGTGCAGATCGACAAGGAGGAGCGCGGCAATAAGGGTGCGGCACTCACCACCTTCATCTCGCTGGCCGGGCGCTATCTGGTGCTCATGCCCAACAACCCGCGTGCCGGCGGCGTCTCCCGGCGCATCGACGGCGCCGACCGCTCCGAGCTGCGCGAGGCGCTGAGCCAGCTCGATATCCCCGCGGATATGGGGCTGATCGTGCGGACCGCGGGGGTGGGCAAGAACGCCGAGGAGCTGCAGTGGGATCTGGACTACCTGCTGCAGCTCTGGGACGCCATCAAAACCTCCGGCGAGAGCCGCAAGGCGCCCTTCCTGATCTACCAGGAAAGCGACATCATCATTCGCAGCATCCGCGACCACCTGCGCGCGGACATCGGCGAGATCGTGATCGACAGCGAGACGATGTACCGCCGTGCCGAGGAATTCATCCAGCAGGTGATGCCGCAGAACGAAAAGAAGCTCAGGCTCTATCAGGACGAGGTGCCGCTGTTCACCCGCTATCAGATCGAGAGCCAGATCGAATCCGCCTTCCAGCGCGAGGTGCGTCTGCCCTCCGGCGGCGCGCTGGTCATCGACCACACCGAGGCGCTCACCTCCATCGACATCAACTCCGCCCGCGCCACCAAGGGCGCGGATATCGAAGAGACGGCCCTCAACACCAACCTGGAGGCCGCCGACGAGATCGCCCGGCAGCTGCGCCTGCGCGACCTGGGCGGACTCTTCGTCATCGATTTCATCGACATGACGCCGGCGAAGCACCAGCGCGAGGTGGAAAACCGCCTGCGCGAGGCCCTGAAGCAGGACCGCGCCCGGGTGCAGGTGGCACGCATCTCCCGCTTTGGACTGCTGGAGATGTCGCGTCAGCGCCTGCGCCCGTCGCTGGGCGAGTCGAGCCAGCACGTCTGCCCCCGCTGCAAGGGCCAGGGCACCATTCGCGGCGTGGAGTCCCTGGCGCTGTCGGTGCTGCGCATCATCGAAGAAGAGGCGATGAAGGAAAGCACCGCGCGCATCCTCGCCCAACTGCCGGTGGACGTCGCCGCCTTCCTGCTGAACGAGAAGCGGCGCAAGATCCTCGAGATCGAGCAGCGCCATCAGGTGGGCGTGGTACTGATTCCGAACAAGCACCTGGAGACGCCCGACTACGCCATCGAGCGCATCCGCGTACAGGACACCGAGCGTCGCAGCGAGGACGAGCCGAGCTACACCCTGGCGAATGTGCCCGAGCAGGAATTGCCCGCCTTCGCCAACATGAGAGCCGACATCAAGCCCGAGGAGCCCGCCGTGAAAGGCGTCAAGCCCTCGGCGCCGGCACCGCAGCGCCCGCGGCCGGCCCAGCCGCCGGAAACCGAGACCAGCGCAGGCGACGCGGATCTGGAGCGCGCCCACCAAGAGAGCATGCTGAAAAAGCTCTGGGGCATGCTCTTCGCACCACCAAGTGACGGCACGGCGGACGCCCCAGACGACGCCGGCCGTATGCCGCCGGCCGCCATCCAGGCGCCCCCGCACGGGCCCGAGGGCGAGCGCTCGCAGGCCGCCACAGCCGCTCGCGGTCAGCCCCGGACCGCCGGCGCCGACGGCGACGATCAACAGCGCAAGGCGCGTGGACAACGCCGCGACGATGCCGGCCGGCAACGCCGGAGCAAGCCCAAGGCGGAGCTTGCTGCGGACGATACGACAACTCGCGAACAAGTCGGCGCACAAACCGAGGAGCCGGCCGCCCAGCGCCAGAGCCGCTCGCGCCGCGGCCAGGCCGGCAGCCAGCAGGACGATGGCGAGCGCCAACGCAGCTCGCGCCGCAGCGGCCGCGGCGGGCGCTCGCGGCGCAGCGGCGGGCAACGCGAAGCGACGGATGCCGGCGGCGGTGATGGCGCTGACGCGACCCCGGCCGATGCGCCCGGCAGCGACGGTACCGCCACGACGGATGCCGCGCAGCCACAGCGGCCGACACACGATCAGGGCCCGTCGAGCACCGACGCCGGGGGCGCCGGACAACGTCCCGGGCGGCAGCTGATGACGCGTCGCGATACCCTGCCAATGGCCACCGACGCTGAGCGCAAGGGGGCGCCCGTGGCAGCGGACGCCACCGCGGACGCAGACCCGAACACCCGCAGCGCAGCACCCGGCGGCGATGGCGCGGATGCCCCCGACGGCGCGGAGACGACGCCGGCGACCGACCCCGCCGGCGATGAGCAAACACCGACCCGCAGCCGCTCCAGCCGCCGCCGCCGTGGCGGACGGCGGCGGCGCAGCAACGCCACGCGCGACGGCGAGACGGCCGCCGCCGATACGGCCACGGATGGTGACGATCGACCGGATGCCAGCGCCGTCACCGCACAATCCGCCCCGGCCAAGGCCCCCACCGCAGAGACCAACGGCGCCGCAGCCGATGCCGACGGCGCCGCAGCCAGCCCGCAGCCGGCACCACGCATGCCCGGTGCGCCCGAGCCTGTGCCCAGCCCGCAGCAGGCTTCGGTCGACAACACCGGCGGCAAGCCCGCCCCGGAGGCCGCCGCCGCACCGGCGATATCCGATGGCGGCACCGGGGTCACCGCCGAGGCGCCGGCCCCGCAGCGGGCGCGCAAAGGCAATGGTGCAGCGCATGCCGATGGCGCAGACACGGGCCGCAGCACCGAATCGGGTGCCGTCGCGGTGAGCCATGGCGCCCCGGCGCCGGCGCAGCCACCCGGGGCCAGAGCCAGCGATGGGGCACATACCGACGCCGGCGGCGACGGGTCAGCAGCCACCGCGAGCGTCGCGGCGGCGCCGACGCCAGACGTGCCCGCCCCGGACGATGCCAGTTCCGGCGGCACGCGCACCGCCGACGGCGGTCAGCCGGGCTCCGGCTGAGCAGCGCCGCCGACACACCAGCCGCGCCCGGCGCCCCTGGACGTCGCCGCATTCAACCCGATGCAATTTCGGTTTGCGAAGCGGCTGCGGTACCATGGCCGGCCCATGTGCCGGCGTGCACCGCCGGCGTCTCTACGCCCGTCAAGCCCGTGTCACTGGCCTCCAAATGCTGCGTCTGTTCCTCACCAGCATCGCGCGCTTCGTCGGTATCGCCGCCGGCGCGCTGTTGCGGTCGCCGGATGGCGTGAGCCGCGCCCGCCCGCGTCGGGTGCTGGTCATGCTCGCCTTCCTGCCCATCTTCGCGCTGGCGCAGGGCATCCACTGGCTCGGCTTCCTGCTGGATGAGCTGCTGTTCCGGGACTATCGCCGGGTTCGCATCCGTGAGCCCTTGTTCGTGCTCGGCGTGCCCCGCAGCGGCACCACCAATCTGCATGCCGTGCTGGCGCGTGACCCGCAGTTCACCACCTTCACGACCTGGGAGTGTCTGTTCGCGCCGTCGGTATCACAGCGCCTGTTCTGGCGCACCCTGGGGCGGCTGGATGCCAAGCTGGGTGCCCCCTTGCGGCGGCTGCTGAGTATGGCAGAGCGGCGCTTCTTCGCGTCCCTGGACGACGTGCACGCCATGAGCCTGAGCTCCCCCGAGGAGGATTACTTCGCCCTCATGCCCGTGCTGAGCTGCTTCATCCTGGTGTTGGCGTTTCCGCAAGCGGCACATCTCTGGCGCATGGGCAGCTTCGACCGCGATATGCCCGCCGCCGAGCGGCGGCGGTTGCTGGACTTCTACGCCGACGCACTGCGCCGCCATCTCTACGTGCACGGACAGGACAAGCGCCTGCTCTCCAAGAATGCCGCCTTCGCCGCCATGGCCAACAGCCTCGCGGCACAATTCCCGGATGCCCGCTTCCTGGTCTGCCTGCGCGACCCGCTGCAGACGGTGCCCTCGCAGCTGAGCTCCATCCGCGCCGGCCTGAGGTTCTTCGGTGTGCCCGCCGACAGCGCACCGTTGCGCGAGCGCTTCATCGAGCAACTGGCGTTCTACTACCAAAACCTCCGCACCCTCGCCGAGACACAAGCGCCGGCGCGCACCGTCACCACGACCCTGCCACAGCTGAAGGCCGATCTCGCCGGCACCGTGCGCAGTGCCTACGGGCGTCTCGGCATCCCGCTGCGGCAGGACTTCACCGCAACCCTCAGCGCCGCCGCTGCACCGGCACGTGCCTATCGCAGCAGTCACCGCTACCAGCTCGCCGAGTTGGGTCTGGACGCGGCCACCATCGCCCGACGCTTCGCCGACGCCTATCCTGACCCGGCCAGCGCCCAAGTCGTGTTGGGGGCGCCGGAATCACCGCCACACCCGGCCGCCGGCACCCCCGCCGCCGCGGTCATGGATGCAACCGAGCAGACCGCGGGGCTGTCGCGGTGCTGAGCCCCACCGAAGACAACGCCAGCGTCGGGGCCGCGCCGGACAGCATCGCCGGCGCCCTCGACGGCACCGGTCTGCGCATCGCCATCGTCTCGGACGCCGCGCCGGAGCGCAACGGCGTCGGTGCCTACTACCGGGACCTGGCCGAGCACTTGACGGCCGTCGGCGGGCGCGTCGATCTCATCTCGCCGCGCTTTCGCGCCGGCCACTGGTATGGCGGGCTGCCGTTGCCGCTGCCGGGTGATCCCACGCAGCGCTTCGTCCTGCCCTCCCTGCCGCTGGTGATGCGGCGGATGGCGCGGCTGCGCCCGGACGTGGTCATCGTGCCTACCCCCGGGCCCTTCGGCATGCTCGGCATGGTGCTCGCCAAGCGCTGGCACGCGCGACTGGTGGTGGGCTTCCATACCCACTTCGAGCGGCTCGCAGCGCTCAACGACGACTGGGTGCTGATGGGCAAGGTGGCACAGGCCTATCTCAATACCTGCAACCGGGCCCTGTTCCGCGAGGGCGCCTTGGTGCTGGCCAATTCCGAAGAGATGCTCGACATCGCCAGGCGCATCGGCGCCCGGCGTGTCGGCCTCATGGGCACGCCTATCCCCAAGGCCTTTCTCGACACACCGCCGCAGCCCCTGCGTCAGGGCGTGCATCGCATCCTCTTCGCCGGCCGGCTCGCACCGGAGAAAAATCTCGGTGCCATCGTGGACGCCGCCGCCGCGCTGCCGGATCTGCAGTTCCAAGTGGCCGGCGATGGCCCACAGCGGCAATGGCTGCTGGAGCAGGGTGCGCAACTGCCCAACCTGCACTATGTCGGTTGGGTGAAGCGCCAGCAAATCCTGCCGCTCATCGACGGCGCCGACGTCCTCGTCCTGCCATCGACGGTGGAATCCTTCGGCACCATCGCGCTGGAGGCCATGGCCCGGGGCAGACTGGTGGTGGTATCCGCCGCATGCGGCATCCTCAGCTGGCGAAGCCTGGAGCAGGGGTTGTTCCAGATTCGCCCCGACGAGACCCTCGCCGACACCCTGGCGCGGTTGCGGGCGGTGGACCATGCCATGCTGGAGCGCAAGGCGGGCATCGCCCGCGCGGCCGCCCGCGAGCTGAACGATCGCAACCTACGCCATTGGCTGCGGGTGGTCCGGGATGAGAACGCCGCCGGCAGCGACGATGTCTGCATCTGAGACCCGGGCCATCGCCCCCCCGTCCGGGGATGAGCCCCTGGCGCTGGTGTCGGTGCACGACCTGATGCCGGCAACCATGCCGGCGGTGCGCCGGACCCTGGCCCTGCTGGAGCGCCACGACGTGCAGCCGGTGACGCTGCTGGTGGTGCCCGGCACGGGCTGGGATGCCCGCGGCATCGACGAGCTGCGGGCGCTGCAGCGTGCGGGCTACGTGCTCGCCGGCCATGGCTGGCGGCATCAGGTCGCGCGCATCCGTGGCCTCAAGCACCGCCTGCACAGCCTGTTCCTGTCCCGTCATGTCGCCGAGCACCTGGCGCTGAGCGCCGCCGGCATCCTTGCGCTCATGCGACGCTGTCAGCATTGGTTTCAGCAACAGGCGTTGGACCCGCCCACACTCTATGTGCCGCCGGCCTGGGCGCTCGGCGACATCGCACCACGAACCCTCGGCGAGGCCGGACTGTACCAACAGGTGGAGGTCTTCTCGGGTGTCATCGACACCGCCCGGGGCACGCTCACGCCCGCTCCGGTGCTGGGCTATGAGGCCGATGCGCCGCTGCGGGTGCCCGTGCTGCGGCTGTGGAACCGGCACGCACGGCGGCGGGCGGCGCGCACGGGTGTCCTGCGGGTGGGTATACATCCAGCCGACCTCGACCATCCACTGCGCGGCGATCTGGTCGAGGATCTGCGCCGTTACCGCCGCTTGGCCGACTATGCGACGCTGCTGGACGACCCGCCGCCGACCACCCGCGCGGGTGCGGCGCGGCACACAACCGGCCACAGCGCCTAAGCGCGTCGCGCGCTGCAGCCGCAGACGCCGTCACAAATGGCGGCGGCGGATCTCCTCCAGCAGCCCGACGGCGGCCTCCTCCACCATATCGAAGACGGCATCGAAGCCGCCGGCGGCGCCATAGTAGGGATCGGGCACCTCGCGCAGGCGTGCCTGCGGCGCATAATCCATCAGCAGCGCCAAACGCCGTTCCAGGTCGCGCCCGGGCGGACAGAGGGCGGACAGGACCTGGTAGTTGTCCTGATCCATGGCCAGCACATAGTCATACAGCTCGAAGTCCTCGGCCACCGCACGCCGGGCGCGCAGGTCGGCCAAGTCGATGCCCCGGCGCCGGGCCGTCTCCTGCGCACGGGGATCCGGCGGCTCGCCGAGGTGGTAGGCGTGGGTGCCTGCGGAGTCGGTCTCGATCTGCTCCGCGAGCCCGGCCTCTGCGACGAGCTTGTGGAACACCCCCTGCGCGGTGGGCGAGCGGCAGATATTGCCCATGCACACAAAGAGCACCCGCACGCGTTTCGTATCGTTCATAACGGTCTGTCCTGTCTGGTCGTAGTGTCTGCACCCGTCCCTGGCTTCGATGCCTCAGATCCTGAAAATTCTGCACTATCCCTCGCAGAACTGCCCCATGCGTGTCTTTTCGTCTGCCAGCCGCCAACACCGAAGGCGAGATCCTGACCCTCGGAGACCGCCCTGCGCGCTGAGCCCGCGGTGGTCAGCGGCACCTGGGCCGCCGTCTTCGCCGCGGCTGCCCGGAGGACTACCGGGGCGGACGCATGCGCCCGAAGGGCTGGCGGTACTGGCGCATGCGCAATTGCAGGCGTTGGCGCTCCAGGGCGCGGCCCGGATCCATGCCGCCGCTGCGCCGGGGCATCGCCGGCGGGGGTGTCACGGCTCCCGGTTGGTCGGGGCGCGCGGCGGGCGGTTCGAGCACACGCCGCCGCCGGCTCGCATCGCGCTCGATGCGCTGCTCCACGGCGCGCAGGTCGTTGCGCTGCACGCGCTCGACGGTGGAGAGCTCACGCGCTTCGCGCAGGTCCAGCGGCCCCGCGCGCTGTCGGTATGTGCGCTGATCGCGTTCCAACTGCAGCCAGCCCGCGGCCCTCGTCGGCTCGGCCGATTGACTGATACCGGGAACGCCCATCGCCACCAGACACAGCCCCAGGCACAGCAGCGCCCGGGCACCGCTGCCGGGGCGATGAGCCAAACCCGCCATGCCAGGCCAACACGCACCCATTCGGTGCAGAACCCGCCGTGCGCGGTAAAGATTCGACCATCCCGACGTGCCCGGCAGACGCGACAACGCCGGCGCACGTGCATCAGCAACGACTGATGCGCACAGCCGTACCAGACCTTCAAAGTTGGCATGCGCCATGCTTATTCTCCACCAGAGGCGGAAATTCCCTCTCTGCCATTTCCGTTCTCTGACCTCCTCAGTGGTGAATTGGCCCCGCGACCCCGCGGGGCTTTTTTTTGGGTGGCCCCGCTCACGCCTGACGCCGATGACAGGGTGCGAAAGACGACTCCGCGCCCTCACCTGCTGCGCACCACAACCAATCAGTCAGCACCATGCAAACCACCGAAGAGCTCCTGGCGCGGCTGCGCGCCCACCTCGGGCGCCGCTGCCAGCACGCGGGCCGCCACTGGCGCCTCGTGGAGGTATTGGCGGCGGACGGCCGCCTGGTGTTGGAGAGCCGGGACCCGAAGCCCCCCATCCAGACCGATCAATACGGCAACCCCGCCTTCCGCGCACCAGAGCACCTGGAACTGGCGCTGTTTACCGAAGCAGGCGAGCCCACGGCGGATCTGGCGCGACTCCTGCGGGCCTGGGACGATATCGGCGACCACGGCTGACACAACCCGCCAGACGCCCTAGCCGCCACTCCCCTGGAGCCAGCGTAGCACGGCCCGTACGTCATCGGCGGTATCCACGCCTGGGCCGGGTGTGACCTGCGCCCGCGCCACCTGCAGCCGTGCCCCGTGCCAGAGCACCCGCAACTGCTCCAGGGACTCGGCCCGTTCCAGCGGCGACGGCGGCCAGCCGACGAATGCTTGCAGAAATCCAGCGCGATAGGCGTACAGACCAATGTGGCGCCAAAAGTGCGTATGCTCCGGCAAATGGGCGCGCTCGCCCAGGAATTCGTCTCGATGCCAGGGAATCGGCGCCCGCGAGAAGTAGAGCGCGGTGCCGTCCGCCGCGGTGACCACCTTCACCACGTGCGGGTCGAACAGTTCGCCGGCGACGGTGATAGGGGTGGCCAGGGTTGCCATTTGCAGGTCGTCGTCCGCCGCCAGGGCGGCCGCCACCTGGTCGATATTCGCCGGTGGCATGCAGGGCTCATCCCCTTGAAGGTTCACCACCACACTCTCCGCCGGCCAGCCCCGGGCGGCCGCCACCGCCGCGATGCGCTCCGTGCCGCTTTGGTGATGTGCCGCGGTGAGCGCCACATCTGCGCCGATGGCCCGGGCGTGGGTGATGATCCGGTCATCGTCGGTGGCGATGACCACCTCGGCCGCGGCGCTGGCCCTGGCCTGCTCCCAGACGCGGGCGATCAGGGTCTTGCCGCCGATGTCCAGCAGTGGCTTGCCGGGCAGGCGGCTGGCGCCATAGCGGGCGGGGATGACGACGCGAAAGCTATTGTGCATGGCATTCTCACTCTGGCGCCGTTGCGGCCGAAGGTCGCCGGCTGCGGCGCGGGTGCGGCGCGGCATGGCATTCGAGGCCGGTCGCGCCACCCATCGCTAGACCCGACGTCGATCAATGATCGCAGCGCACAGGTATAGCATCGTTGTCATCGCACCGTGCAGACGCCGGGATGACGCTCCCGATCACGACGACCAGCGGCACCCAGCCATGCGGGCATGCGGCACGTGTCGTGTCATACGCACCGGTCAGGACCGGGCTCAAGGCCGGCCTCCGGCGCCGACGCGGCCGTGCGCCGGGACGCCCGCCATGACCCCCCGCTCGGCGAGCAGCCGCTCCAGGGCGTCCACGAAGGCCGACGCCGGGACCGCCGCCACGGGCACCGCCCAGAGCTCGGGCCACCGGGTCTGCGGCGGCGGGCGCAGGCGACGGCATTTCACGGCGTCTTTCTCGGTCATCAACACGGGCGCGCCGCCCCAGCCTGCCACGTCCGCGACCCGGAACCGATGGTGATCCGGATAGGCGCGGGCGTCCACCCGCAACCCCTGCGCTTCCAACATCCGAAAAAAGCGTGCCGGGTGGCCGATACCGGCCACCGCCGTCACCCGCTCGCCGGCGAAATCGGCCAGGGCGCGGGTGCGGCGCGGGTCCGCCAGGCTCACCGCCGCCGACGGCTGCAGTGCCAGCGCCGGCAGGCCGGGCTGGCCGCCGCCGGTGGCGATGACGAGATCCGCCCGCGCGGCGCGCCGCACCGGCTCGCGCAACGGCCCCGCCGGCAGGCAGCGGCCGTTGCCATGGCCACGGCTGCCGTCGATGACCAGAATCTCGCACCGCCGTCGCAGGCGATAATGCTGCAGGCCGTCGTCTGTGATGATGACGTCGCAGCCGCGGCCCGCCAGGGCGCGGGCGACGGCCACCCGGTCGCGACCCACGGCGACCGGCGTATGGGTATCCGCGGCCAACAGTGCCGGCTCGTCGCCGAACAGCGCCGGGTCGGCATCCGTGGGGACGAAGCGCACACCGTCGGCGCCGGCGCCGGCAGCAGTGCTGGCGGGCGCCCCATGGCCACGGGCGGCGATGCCGGGATGCAGCCCCCGGGCACGCAAGTGTGTCGCCAGCCAACGCACCAGCGGTGTCTTGCCGGTGCCGCCCACACTGAGATTACCGACCACCACCACCGGGACGCCGACATCGACGCTCGCGAGCCAGCCGCGCGCATAGGCCATCGCCCGCAGCGTTGCGAGCCCGCAATAGAGCCAGCCCAGGGGCGCCAGCAGCGCCGCCACCAGCCTTCCTGCGCGGCTGCCGCCGTACCAGATCACCGCGGGATCCAGACCCCGGCGCGCCGCTGCGGCCCGCTCACTGCGCCGGCGGGGCATCGGCGGACTCCGGCGCCGGCTGCGGCAACGGCGCCCGCAGCTGGGCACGCTGCAGGCGCGCGTAGTGCCCGTCGGCGGCGAGCAGCTCGCGGTGACTGCCCTGCTCCAGGATGCAACCCTGCTCCAGCACCACGACGCGATCCACATGCTCGATGGTGGACAGCCGATGGGCGATGACCAGTGTCGTGCGGTTTGCCATCAGCGCCGCCAGCGCCTCCTGGATATGGCGCTCGGCTTCGGTATCCAGCGCCGAGGTCGCCTCGTCCAGAATCAGGATGGGGGCATCCTTGAGCATGGCCCGGGCGATGGCGAGGCGCTGGCGCTGACCGCCCGAGAGCAGGATGCCACGGTCTCCGACGAGGGTCTCGAAGCCCTGCGGCAGTGCGCTGATGAACTCCAGCGCATGGGCCGCCGCCGCGGCGCGCTCCACGTCGGCCCGGCGGGCGTCGGCGTTGGCGCCATAGGCGATGTTGTCGGCGACGCTCGCGTTGAAGAGCACGATGTCTTGCGTCACCAGCGAGATCTGCGCGCGCAGGCTCGCCAGCGTCACCGTGCGATGGTCGATGCCGTCCACCAGAATCCGGCCGTCGGTGGGGTCGTAGAAGCGCGGCAAGAGGCTCACCAGCGTGGACTTGCCGCTGCCGGAGCGCCCCACCAGGGCCACGCTCTCACCGGCGCCGATGTGCAGATCGAGCCCGTGCAGCACCGGGCCCTTGCCGGCCTCGTAGACATGGGTGACGCCGCGGAAGTCGATCTCACCGCGCGCCCGCGCCAGCACCCGTTTGCCGGTATCGTGCTCGGTCTCACTGTCCAGGAGCTCGAACAGACTGTCGGCGGCGACGATGCCCCGCTGCAGTTGGGAGTTCACCGCGGTGAGCCGTTTCACCGGCGGCAGCATCAGCCCCATGGCCACCACGAAGGACATGAAGGTGCCGACGGTGATGTCTTCGCGCAGCCCCTGCAGGGTCGACAGATAGACGATGACACCGATGGCGACGGCGGAGAGCAGCTGCACCACGGGCACGCTGATGGACTCCACGGCGATGACCTTCATCTGCAGGGAGCGGGTCTTCTCGTTGATGGCAGAGAAGGTTTCGGACTCGCGGCGCTCGCCGCCGAAGGCCTTCACCACCCGGTGGCCGTCGATGACCTCCTGCGCCACGTGGGTGAGCGAGCCGACCCGGTCCTGAATGCGCGCGCCGTACTGACGAAAGCGCCGGGTGGCGTACTTCATGGAAAAGGCCATCACCGGCCCGATGAGCAGGAAAATGACCGAAAGCGCCGCATCCAGGTACAGCATATAGGCCAGCAGCGCCAGGGCGGTGAAGCCATCGCGCACCAGCGTGGTGATGGCCGAGGTCGCCGCGGTGGCCACGTTCTCGACGTTATAGGTGAGCTTGGCCAGCAGCTGACCGGCACCGTGGGCGTCGTAATAGCGCGTCGGCGCCCGCAGCAAGTGATCGAACATCTGCTGGCGCAGGTCGGCCACCACGCGCCGGCCCACCCATTTGAGGCAGTAGTTGTTGACGAAGCCGGCGATGCCGCGCACCACGAAGACCGCCACCAGCAGGATCGGCATGAGCCGCACCACATCGGGGTCGCGCTCCACGAAGCTGCCGTCCAGCAGCGGCTTGATCATGGCCGCGAACACGGGCTCGGTGGCTGCGAACACCAGCATACCGACGATGGAGAGCGCGAACATGCGCCAGTACGGTTTCACATGGCCGAGCAGGCGCCGATAGATGGCGCGCCCGCAGCCACTGCCGTCCGCAAGGCCGGTGGCGGCACTCACGGCGTCTGATCCGTGCGGCTGGCGGCGAAGGCCACCCGCTGCAGGCCGAGCTGCGCCAGGGCATCCAGGGCCGTCATCACCGCCTGATGCGGGGTCTCGGCATCGGCCCTGATCAGCACGGTCGGCTCGGCCGCCTCGGCATCCGCCAGCGCCGCCTCCAGCGCCCGGCGCAGTGCGCCGGGATCGGTGCCGGACACATCGCGGCCGTTCACGGCGAAGCGTCCGGACCGATCCACCACCAGCGCCAGCAGATCCAGCTCGCCGGCCTGCGCGGGCTCGCCCTGCGCCTGCGGCAGGGTCAGGCGCAGGCGGGCGTCGTCATTGAAGGTGGTGGATACCATGAAGAAGATGAGCAGCAGGAAGACGACATCGATCAGCGGCGTCAGGTTGATATCCGCCGATGCCCGCCGCCGGGGCCTGAGATTCATGGCTGTCCCCCATCGTCACCGGCCTCGCGGTCACCCTGCATCACCTCGATGAGGCGCAGCGCCTGCTCCTCCATGGCGACGGCGAGCTTGTCCACCCGGTTGTCGAAATAGCGATGGAACATGAGCGCCGGGATGGCCACGGACAGCCCGGCGGCGGTGGTGATGAGCGCCTGCGAGATGCCGCCGGCGAGCACGCCGGGGTTGCCGACGCCCGCCTCCATGATGACGCCGAACACCTCGATCATGCCCAGCACGGTGCCGAGCAGCCCCAGCAGCGGCGTCACCGCCGCAATGGTGCCCAGGGTGTTGAGGTAACGCTCCAGGTCCGCCACCACCTGCCGGCCGCTGTCCTGGATGGCCTCTTTCATGATCTCGCGCGCATGGAAGCGGTTGACCAGACCCGCCGCGAGCATCCGCCCCAGGGCCGAGCCGTCGCGAATCTCGGCGATGCGCTCGTCGCTCAGGCGCGCCTGGCGGTGCAGCTGCCAGATGCGGCTGACCAGATCCTGCGGCATGATCGCCCGGCGCCGCAGC
Source organism: uncultured Thiohalocapsa sp. (assembly GCF_913062725.1). Classification (GTDB taxonomy): domain Bacteria; phylum Pseudomonadota; class Gammaproteobacteria; order Chromatiales; family Chromatiaceae; genus Thiohalocapsa. The sequence goes on along the minus strand of NZ_CAJXWY010000007.1, from coordinate 18,475 downwards.
ACCCAGGAGCGCTCGATGACGATGGCCAGCGCGATGACGGAACAGAGCAGAATCGGCCACATCAGCCAACCGCCCGCCTGCAGCAAGTCGAACACCCGGTCAGTCACTCCCGCGTTGCCCTTCCGGCTTCACGCCGGACCCAAAACTCCGAAATCTTAACAGTTCCCGGGCGTGCTTCCGATGGCAGCGCGGCCCGACTGGTGACCGACCCGGCCATGGGCGGCGCCGGGCTACCGGGGGCGACGGCCCGGCTCGGTCCGCCGCCGGCACGGCAGTCGGTTGTCGTGGGCAGGCGACGCGGCGGCGGCAACGCCATCGGCGAGCACGACGGCATGCTCAGGGTGGCGGCCGGCGCATGGCCGCCTCGGGGCGCAGCCGGTGACGCCAGAGTCGCTGTCGGACCTCGCGGGTGCGCACCGGCACCAGCCGGCCCGGCTCCGCCGGCAGTCGCAGGGTCACGGCGCCCGCCGTCGCCGTGTTCATACTCGCCGCGCCCAGCGTCCGCACCCGGGCGACCACCGCATCGCTCGGGAAGCCGTAGCGGTTGGCGTAGCCGGCGGAGAACCAGACCCAGTCCGGGTCCACCGCACGCAGGAAGCGCGCACTGCTCGAGGTGTCGCTGCCATGGTGGGCGGCGAACAGCACATCGGAGCGCAACGCCCGGCCGTAAGCGTCCACCAGGGCGGCCTCGATCTTCACGTCCACATCGCCGGTGAGCAGCACGCTGGCGCCGGCGGTGGCCACCCGCAGCACACAGGAGGCGTCGTTACCTTCCGCATCGCGACCGGTCGGGTGCAGGATGCGAAAATCGACGCCGTCCCAGCGCCAATGTGCGCCCGCCCGACAGCGCTCGACACGCATGCCCGCCGGCGCCTCCAGCTCTCCCGGCTCGCCGCTCAGTAAACGCCGCAGCGGCAAATCCGCCGCGAGGCCGGGGAGTCCGCCCGCGTGGTCCTGGTCGGCGTGGCTCACCATGGCGATATCCACGGCCCGGACGCCGCGGTGACGGAGATAAGGCGCCACGACCACGGCGCCCGTATTGAACCCGCTCGGCCAGCCGACGCCCATGTCGTAGACGAGGGTATGCCCGGCCGTGCGCACCACCACCGCAAGCCCTTGCCCAACGTCCAACATGGTGAGCTGCGCCGTGCCCGGCGGCGGCGTCGGCGGGCGGGCCGCCGCCAGCGGCAGCAACAGCACCAGACCGAGCCAACGCGCCGGCACCCCCCGCGGCGCGAGCAGCAACAGCGCGCCCGCCGCCGCCACCAGCCAGACCCAGGGCGCGCGCGCGCCCAGGGTGACACCCGCCAGATCCCAGGCGGCGATGTCGGCGAGCAGGGCATAACCCGCCTCCAGCAACAGGGCCACCGGCCACAGGGCCCAAGCCCAGTCGCCGGCGAGGGCCAGCGCGGCGGACAGCACCACCACCGGCAGCACCAGCCCGAACAGTGGCACCAAGAACAGATTCACCGCCGGCGCCACCAGCGATGCACGCCCGAAGAACAACAGCAACAACGGCAGCAGTCCCACGGCCACCGCCCACTGCGCCCGCCCCCAGCGCACCACGGCGAAGGGCGGTGCCAGCCGCTGGCCGAGGGCGTAGAGCAGCACCGCCACCGCACCGAAAGACAGCCAGAAGCCATAGGAGAGCACGCTCGCCGGGTCCAGCAGCAGCACCGCCAGCAGCGCCAGCGCGAGCCCCGACAAGGGCCGCAGGGTGCGCCCGAGCATGGTCGCCACCAGCACCACCGCCAGCATGGCGAGCGCCCGCTGCGTGGAGATGGAAAAACCGGCGAGGGCCGCATAACCGGCGGCGGCCAGCAGGGCCGCAGCCGCGGCCGCGCGCGGTGCGGCGACCCGGCGCGTCAGGCGCGGGAACCGCGACCAGATCCAGCGCAGGGCGAGCAGCACGACCCCCGCGATCAGGCCCACATGCAGGCCCGAGATGGCAATGAGATGACTGGTGCCCGTGCGCGAGAACACCTCCCACTGCTCCGGGGTCAAGCCGCCGCGATCACCCAGTATGAGCGCAGGCACGAGCGCCGCGGCGGGCCCGGGCGGCAGCAGGGCCGTGAGACGGTCACGCAGGCCCTGGCGCCAACGATCCAACACGTAGGCCCCGGCACCGGCATGCAGGCGCACGGCGGTCTCCGGGTCGCGCACGTAACCGGTGGCGGCGATGCCGCGCTGAAACAGCCAGCCCTCGTAGTCGAAGCCGCCGGGATTCACGAACCCATGCGGCGGCTTCAGGCGCACCGACAGCCGCCATCGCTCGCCGGCGCGCAGCGGCGGGCGCTCCCGATACCAGGACAAGCGCACCAGGCCGCGAAAGGCGAGCCGCTCGCCGTCCATGCGCAGCCCCTCGATGCGGAACAAAAAGCGCTCGGCATAGCCCTTGTCTTCGGGCAGCGCGGCGATCCGCCCCTCGGCCACCAGGGTTTGACGCACCAGGTCTTCGGGGAAGGGGCTGCACTGGACGCGGCAGGCATCCAGGTACGCCCACAGCGCGCCGAGCGCCGCCAGCAAGATCACCAGCGCCGGCATGAACAGCGTTGGCAGCCGCCGGCGCCAGCCGACTGCCATCGCCAGCACCATCGCCGCCCCACCCACCAGCAGCCAGGGCACCCAGGGCGCCGGCATGCGCGGCAACGCCATGAATCCCCCGCAGCCGAGTGCGAAGGCCAGCGCCAGCGGTGTCGGTGAGGGCCGGCTCCGTGTGGCCACGGCTGCGGCGGTGGCGCGCTGTGCTGAAACGCCAGCCATGGGCGGTACCGGGTGTCAGCCCCGACGCGATCGGCCTTGGGCGCTCGGCCGCAGCCCGGTGCGCCCGCACCCGGGCCCGCGCCGGCGGGCGCGGCGACGGCCGCGGATGGGCCCGATGACGCCGCCCGGCACTGGCGTATACTCGCCCCGGCGCCGCCCACTCATAGGCCCGAACCCGATACCGTGAGACGCTGGCTCAAGGGCATACTGCCCGATCCGCGCGTGATCCTGGAAAGCCGCTGGATCCGCGTGTTCGGCAGCCTGTTGCAGGACCCGAATCTTTGGCATCTGAACCGACGCTCGGCATCCGGCGCCGTCGCCGTCGGCCTCTTCATGATGTACATGCCGCCCTTCGGACAGGTGTTCATGGCGGCGGCGGCGGCCATCAAGCTGCGGGTCAATCTGCCCATCGCCGCGTCGCTGATCTGGCTCAGCAACCCGCTGACCATACCGCCGATGTTCTATCTGGCCTATGTGATCGGCGCCTTTCTGACCGGACAGCCCATCCGCACCTTCGAGCCCGACTTCTGGCTCGACTGGCACAACTGGCTCGGCGTGCTCGGGCCGCTGGTGCTGGGCTGCCTCATCTGCGCCTGCACCGCCGCCGCCGCCGGCTATTTCACGGTGCAATGGCTCTGGCGCCGAAGCCTGCGGCGGGAGATCCGCCGCCGGCGCGCGCGCTATGCCGGCGCCCGGGACAGCACCCCATCATCCAGGCGCCACATGTGATCCGCGCGCGCCGCGAGGTCCAGGTCATGGGTGACGATGACGAAACTGGTGCCCTGCTCGGCGTTGAGCTCCAGCATCAGCGCATAGACCTCCGCCGCGGTGTGCCGGTCCAGATTGCCGGTGGGCTCGTCCGCCAGCACACAATCGGGACGCGTCACCAGGGCGCGCGCGATGGCCGCCCGCTGGCGCTCGCCGCCGGAGAGCTCGGAGGGCTTGTGTGCCAGCCGATGGTCGAGGCCCACCCGCGCCAGCAAGGCCGCCGCCCGCGCGCGCGCCTGTGCCGGCGAAAGCTTGCCGATCAACAGCGGCATGGCGACGTTCTCCAGTGCGCTGAACTCCGGCAACAGATGGTGGAACTGATAGACGAAGCCAAGCCGGCGATTGCGCAGCAAGCCGCGCGCACGCTCCGACAGGCGCATGGGGTCCTGCCCCGCCCACAGCACCTGTCCCGAGGACGGCCGCTCCAGGCCGCCCAGGCAATGCAGCAGCGTGCTCTTGCCGGAGCCCGAGGCGCCGACGATGGCGATGCGCTCCCCCCGCTGCACGACGAGATCCACGTCCCGCAGCACCACCACCGCCTGCGGGCCCTGGCGGAAGGTCTTGCCGATGCCGCGGGACTCCAGCACGGGGGCAGCCGTGTCCGCCGGCGCCGCCGCGGCGCGTGCGGCGAGATCATTCATAGCGCAGGGCCTCCGCCGGGTCCGTGCGCGCCGCGCGCCAGGCCGGATACAGCGTGGCGAGCACCGACATGAGGAAGGCGCCGCCACCCACCCGCAGCACATCCTCCATGCGCACGTCCGACGGCAGCGCGCTGATGTAGTAGATGCTCGGGTCCAAAAAGTGCACGCCGAAGGCGCGCTCGATGCCGGCGACGATGGGCTCCACGTTCCAGCCGAGGAGCACACCGCCGACGACGCCGAGCAGGGTGCCGGCGACGCCGATGGCCGTGCCCTGCACCATGAAAATGGCCATCACCCGCCCCGGCGACGCGCCGAGGGTGCGCAGCACGGCGATGTCGGCGCGCTTGTCGGTCACCACCATCACCAGGGTCGAGACGATATTGAACGCCGCCACGGCGACGATGAGGAACAGGATGATGGTCATCATGCGCTTTTCGGTGCGCAGCGCCGCGAAGAAGTTGCGGTGTACCTGGGTCCAGTCCGTGACCCGATAAGCGACGCCGACGCCCGCATCGAGCCCAGGGGATTGTGCCGACTCAGCGCGTGCGGCCTGCGCCTGAGCGTTCAGCGCATAGGCAAGCTCCCGGGACACCAGGGGCGCATCGAACATGTCCGCGAGCTTGAGACGAATACCCTCGGCGGCCTCACCCAGGCGCATGAGCAGGGCCGCATCGGCCATGTGCATGAAGCCGGCGCCGCGGTCGTAGTCCGACATGCCGACTTCGAACAGCCCCACCACCTCGAAGGCCTTGAGCCGCGGCATGACGCCCACGGGCGTTGCGTTGAGCTGCGGTGTCACCACGGTGACCTTATCGCCGACGCCGACGCCGAGCACGGCCGCGAGCTCCACACCGAGGACGATGTTGAAGCTTTCCGGCGTCAGTTCGTCCACACTGCCCGCGACCATATCCTGGCGCAGGTCGGACACCGCGTCCTCGCGCGCCGGCACGATCCCGCGCAGCAGTGCCGCATGGGTGCGCCCGGCGTGCATCAGCATCGACTCAAGCTCCACATAGGGGGCGGCGCCCACCACATCCGGATACTGCTGCACACGCGCCACCAGCGCCGGCCAATCGGCAATGCCCGTCTCCGGCACGCTCAGGGTGGCGTGGGAGGCCATGCCGAGGATGCGTTCCTGAATCTCTTTGTGGAAGCCGTTCATCACCGACAGCACCACGATGAGGGCGATGATCCCCAGCATGATGCCGAGCATGGAGATCAGCGAGATAAAGGAGATGAAGTGATTGCGACGCCGTGCCCGCGTGTAGCGCAAGCCGACGAACAGGGATAGGGGCTGGAACATGGGCGGGGATGCGAGCGTGCTTTGCGCACGCGAAAAAGGGGTGACGTCGCACGTCGGCCACGATGGACGGAGCACGCGACACCAAGGCAGTCCGGGACGGCGGCGGGGTCGAGACCATCCGCAGCCCGCCTCGGGCTGCTGCCCGGTGGCCGGCGCATCCACGCCGGCCACCGGGCATCGCACGTGCCGTTATTGACCAGCCCGGGGCGGCATCATCGGTGCCGGCGCATAACCTGGGTACATGGGCATCGGCGGCCTCGCCATGGGCAGCGGTGGGCGGGGTGCATTGTAGTACTGCTGCCAACGCTTCTGTGCCTCTTCCATGGCCTGCTGTCGCATGGCCTCGTACTGTTTCATCATCTCCGCCTGGCGTTCGCGAGCCGCTTGCGCGGCGGCTGCGGCCGACGGCGGCGCCACGGGCGGCGGCGGCGGTGCCATGAGGTAGCCGCCAGCGCCGCCGGGCGCAGGTGCTTCGGCCACCGCAGGGGTAGGCTCCGGTGCCCTCGGCGAGGCTACGGGTGCCGGCATCGGGGCGGCTGGCATCGGGGTAGCTGGCGTCTGGGTAGCTGGCGTCTGGGCGGCCGGCACTGGGGCGGCCGGCACTGGGGCGGCCGTGGACGTCAGCGCCGGCTCGGGCTCGGGCGTCGGCTCGGGCGTGGTTGCCGGTTCCGCCGCGGGCGCCGGCTCGGCAGGGCCGCCGGCATTCGCCGACTCGGCGGATTCCTCACGCATGACAGCTTGAGCAAAGGCCTCGGCCTCGGCCTGGCTCACCTCTTGCTGGGGCTCCATGCTCGGGGGCTCCATCTCGGGGAGCGCCAGGACTGGGACATCCATCGCCGGGACATCCATCACCGGCGCTGGCCCCGGCTCGCCGCCGGCGGTCCCCATGTCTTCGGGCATGGATTCGGGCGCCGCCGGTTGATCGCGGGCGGCTGCGACTGCGTCCTCAGGGGCCTCGGCGGCGGACTCTGCGAACGCCGGCGCTTCCACCGCGGGGGCGTCAGCGGGGGCGGCCACAGGGACGTCGGCGGGCGTGACCGTCTCGGGCTTGGGCTGCGGCGTGGGCGACTCGGCGACCATCGCCGCCGGCGCTGGTGTGGTCTCGACCGCGGGCTCGGCTGGCGGCCCTGCAGAGGGTTGGGCAGGGGGTTGGGCAGGGGGTTGGGCAGAGGGTTGGGCGATGGCCGGCGCGGATGGCTGTTCCTCACGCTGCACCGGGGCCTCGGCGCTCGGCTGCACCGGTGGGGCGCCGGCATCCGCGCTGGTACCGGCGGCCGACATCACCGTTTCGGGAGCCATCGCTTCCGAGACCATCGATTCCGGGGTCGTGGGCGCCGGCGGCGTCTGGGCCATCGGCGTCTGGTCCATCTGCTCGCTGCGCTCCACGGCACCGAGGTACAGATAGCCGAACAGCAACACCAATCCCCAGAGCAGGAGCTTCGGTAGGAAGGTGAGCCGGCTGTTGGAAGCTTGTTCGCCTGATGCGGCCATGGTGTTTACCTCGTGCTTCAAAATTCGGACGTGCATGATACCCCTTGCGGGACTGGGACGCCCGACCGGGGCACCGGTGCGGTGCCTGCGGTGCGGCGCCCGCGCCGGCTATCCGGGCGGTGCATTTCACCGCCATCCGAGCGCCGTTGCCCGGCGACGTCGCGCGGGTACCGACGTCCACGGATCAGGACCCGGCGACAACCGCCAGCAACAGCGGGCGCACGGCATCGGCGCAGCGTGCCAGGTTGGCCTCGATCTCGGCCATGGTCACCTCACCGTCGGCCTTGCCAGCGGCCCAATTGACCACGAACGCCAGCAACGCGTAGTGGAGCCCGCGCTCGCGCGCGAGCGCCGCTTCCGGCAGCGCAGTCATGCCCACCAGATCGCAGCCGTCGCGCTCCAGGCGTCGGATTTCAGCCGCCGTTTCCAATCGTGGTCCCTGGGTGACGCCATAGGTGCCGCCGGCGCGCACGTCCATGCCGAGGCCGGCCGCGGCGGCGAGCAAGCGCCCGCGGAGCATCGGCGCCAGGGGCGCGGTGAAATCGACGTGCACCACATCGCCATCGGCGCCGTCATGGAAGGTGCCCAGGCGCCCCCAGGTATAGTCGATGAGCTGATCGGGCACGCACAGGCGTGTCGGCGCACAATCGGCGGCGATACCACCGACGGCGCCGAGTGCGATGACATCGGTGACACCGAGGTCCGCCAGGGCTTGCACATTGGCCCGGTAGTTGATGGCGTGCGGCGGGATGCTGTGACCGGCGCCATGGCGTGGCAGGAAGTAGAACTGACGCCCGGCGTAGCGCAGCGTCAACAGCTCTGCCGAAGGCACGCCATAGGCGGTGTCCACCCATTGTCGGTGGACCGTTTCCACGCCCGGCAGGGCTGCAAAACCGGACCCGCCGATGATGCCGAGATGTCCCATGCAGATGCTCCGTTGCCGACCCGCGACTGCTTGCGACACCCCGCAGCCCTGGGCCGGAGACGACAAAACCGCCGGCAGTCTACGCTGCGACAGCGGCGGCGGCAAACCGGTATGACCGTCGCATCGGGGTCTTTGGTGGTCGCCAAGGGGCTCAGCTCGCGGTCCGGTGAGTCGGGCCGATTCTCGATCAGCAGGCAGTCGCTTTCGGTGAGGGTGTTTACGTACCGTCGCGCGGCGCGCATCAGACATCTTCGTCCGCCGCGGCGTAGATACCCGGCAGATTGCGGAAATAGCGCTTGTAGTCCAGCCCGTAGCCCATGACGTAGCGGTTGGGCAGATGTAGGCCGATGACATCGGGCCGATAATCGGTTTCGGCGGCGCCCTGCTTCGCGGTCAATACCGCGGTGGTCACACTGGCTGCCCCGTCATCGGCACAGGCCGTGGCAATGGCCTCCATGGTGTGCCCCTGATCAAAGATATCGTCCACGATGAGCACGTGCTCACCGCGCACGGCCTCCGCCGGGCGATGCTGCCAATGCACTTCGGCGCCGCTCAGTGCACCGCGATAACGGGTGGCATGCGCATAGTCCAGGCGCAGCGGAAACTGCAGGCGCGGCAGCAGCAGCCCGGCGACGACGATGCCGCCGGTGACCACCGACAGCACCAAGGGGTCCTTATCATCCAGGCGCGCGGCGATGTCGGCGGCCATGGCGTCCAGCGCCGCCTCCACCGTCGCCTGATCAGCCAGGCACTCGGCACGGGCCAGCACTCCGCTGTAATGATCCGCTGGCATCTTTTGCATGGGACGGCTCCTGTGGCGGGTCAGTGGGACGGGAGTAAGGTTGGAGTGACCGACGATGGGTGCTGCGTCATCGGTCACGGGCAATGCGCACATCCAGGTGGTCGCGCAGCCGATCGCCGAGCAGGTTGACCGCCAATACCACCAGCATCAGCGCAAGACCCGGCGCTGCCACCAAGTGCGGCGCGACGAGCATGTGCGCGACACCATCGCGGATCATGCTGCCCCAGGACGCCGACGGCGGCTGCACGCCCAACCCCAGAAAGGATAACCCAGCCTCGGCGACCACCGCACCGGCGACGCCGAAGGTGGCCTCCACGATCAGCGGGGCGACGGCGAGGGGCAGCAAGTGCCGACGCAGAATGCGCGACGGCCCGGCGCCGAGCGCCCGCGCGGCCAGCACATGATCGCGACGGCGCAGGGACAGCACCTGCGCGCGCACCAGCCGGGCATAGCCCACCCAGCCGACGGCCGCCAGCGCAATGACGACATTGCCGAGGCCGGGGCCCAGGATGCCCGCCAGGGCGATGGCCAGCAGGATGCCGGGAAAGGCCAGGAAGACATCGATCACGCGCACCACAATCAGGTCCGACCAGCCCCCGGCGAAGCCCGCAACTCCTCCAACCAGGGTACCAACGACCGCCGACAGCAGGACGACACCGAAGCCCACCGCCAGGGACGTGCGCGCCCCGGCGACGAGGCGCGCGAGCACCGGGCGTCCAAGATCGTCGGCGCCCAGCGGGAGAGCCGCCGAGGGCGGCGCCAGAATGCGCGGCAGGTCCACCCGGTTGGCCGCGGCCGAGACGAACGCGCCCGCCAGCGCCGCCGCCAGCCACGCCAGCAGCACCAGCCATGGTAACGCCCGCAGCAGGCGCCGCAGCGGGGCCGCCGCGGCGCCCCATCGCCCGGCGCTGTGCGGGCGCTCAACCGGCGCTGATGCGCGGGTCAGCCCAGGCATAGGCGAGATCCGTCAGCGTATTGACGAGCACATAGGAGAGGCTGATCAGCAAGACACAGCCCTGCACCACAGGGAAGTCCCGCGCTTTGATGGACTCCACCAGCAGGCTGCCGATGCCGGGCCATGCGAACACCGTCTCCGTGATCACGGCGCCCGCCAGCAGCCCGCCGAGCTGCAGGCCGACCACCGTCAGGATCGGCAGCCAGGCATTGCGCAGCGCATGTCGCCACAGCACCGCCGTCTCACCCAGGCCCTTGGCGCGTGCTGTGCGCACGTAGTCTTCGTTGAGCACTTCCAGCATGCTGGCGCGCACCATCCGCGCAAGGATGGCGGCGAGGGCAGTACCGAGGGTCATCGCCGGCAGCACCAGGCCGAGCGGTGTCTCATCACCGCTCACCGGCGTCCAGCCGAGCATGAGTGAGAAGACGAGGATCAGCAGCGGCCCGAGCCAGAAGTTCGGGATGGACATCCCCAGCAGTGACAGCGTCATGGCCGCCGAATCCACCGCGCCGCCCCGAAACCGCGCCGCCAGCACACCCAGCGGCAGGGCGACGACCAGGGCGATGCCGAGCGCCGCCGCGGCGAGCCACAGCGTCGCCGGCAGGCGTTCGGCGAGGATCGCCGTCACCGGACGCTGATCCAGAAAGGAGGTCCCGAGATGCAGCCGCAGCAAGCCGGCAAGATAGTGCGAATATTGTTCCCACAGCGGCCGGTCCAGGCCCAGGGACGCACGCAGTGCGGCTCGGTCCGCCGCCTGGGCACGTTCGCCGAGCATGGCCTCCACGGGGTCGCCCGGCACCAGATGAATCAGCGCGAACACCAGGGTACAGACGCCGAGCATCACCACCAGGGTGCTGGCGAGACGCGTCAGGATGATCGCAGGCACGTTGCGCGGCAATGGCTGGTGGTCACCGGCGTCAGCGGATGTCGACGATGCTGCCCACCGGCACGGCATCGAACAGCGCCAAGAGATCGGCATCGCGCATCCGGATGCAGCCGTGGGAGCGTGGCACGCCCATGGGCTCGGTGGGCGGACAGCCGTGGATGTAGATAAAGCGCCGCAGGGTGTCGACGTCACCACCGCGGTTGCGGCCGGGCTCGGTGCCCGTGAGCCAGAGGATGCGGGTCAGGATCCAATCCCGCGCCGGCTGCGCGGCGCCGAGCTCGCGGCCATAGATCTCCCCGGTCCAACGGCGGGCGCGAAACACGGCGCCCGCGGGACAGCCGGCGCCGATCTTGAGACGCACCCGATGCCGCCCGCGCGGCGTGCAACCGCTGCCCTGTCGCTCACCCGGGCCGTTGGCGCCCGTAGAGACCGGATAGACACGGGCCGCTGCGACCGCGCGTAATGTCAGCGTCTGCTGCGACAGATCGATGTGGATCACCGGCACCGGCGTCCCCGGTCTTCGCGTAACTGTTGGCAGCGGGCGCGGGCCAGCACCCTCAGGCGGACTCCCGGCACTGCTTGCAGACACCATAGATGATCAGCGAATGGTCTTCGATCTCGAAGTCGTGCTCAGCGGCGATGGCGCGCTGGCGCTCTTCGATGATCTCGGATACGAACTCCACCACTTTGCCGCACTTGACGCAGACGAGATGGTCGTGATGGCCGCCGCGGTTCAGCTCGAACACCGATTGCCCGCCTTCGAAGTGATGACGGCAGACGAGTCCGGCGCCCTCGAACTGGGTCAGCACCCGGTAGATGGTGGCGAGACCGATCTCTTCGCCGGCGGCGAGCAGCTCTTTGTAGACGTCTTCCGCGCTCAGATGCCGGAGCGCGCTCGTCTCCAGCACATTGAGAATCTTGACGCGGGGCAATGTCACCTTGAGCCCCGCCTGCTTGATCTGCTGGTTCTCCATCATCGCTTCATACTCATCAAGCCGCGTACCGGGAAGCCCGCTGCACCGGCGCGTGCTGCATGTGCGTCTGCTGCGTTAGACTTGACCGGTCGATCCGCTGCTTGTGGCCGACGCCGCCTTGCGGTGCAACCGCGTCTGCCCCGGATGCGGCGTCGCCGCAGAGCAGCACCCAGAACGCTTCAACGGAGTCAGCCGGCCCGATGCGAAAGACTGTCATCCTCCTCGTGATCCTTGCTATTGGCGCACAATTTGGATGTGCACGCAATAAAAAGACCGACATTTACAAGGATTCATCCGTGCTCTCTGAGCTTCCTTTCGTGTACAAAATGCCGGTCCAGCAGGGTAACATCGTCACCAAGGACATGCTCGACGAGCTACGCATTGGCATGTCCAGGGCGCAAGTCCGCTATCTCCTCGGCACGCCGCTGTTGACCGATATATTCCACAGCGATCGCTGGGACTACACCTACACCATGAAGCGCGGTCACGCGCCCATGGAAAAGAAGCCCTTGACGCTCTTTTTCGACGACGACGCCTTGGTGCGCATCCAGGGCTTCGTGCCGCCGGACCCGGACCAGGGCATCCCGGGCGAGGACCAACCGGAGATCGTCGTGAAGGTGCCCGATTACGAAGAGCGCCGCGGCATCCTGCGGCGCACCCTCGGCGCCGTGGGACTCGAGCGCGAAGACTGAGGCCCGGAGGTGGTCTGACCTGCGCGTCGGATCGCGCATCGACGCGCGTCCTCCATGTCGGTGCCAGAACCTGGCCCGTCGCACCGGCCTGATCGACGGGTCGCAACGCTATCGGCGCGTGCCGGTCAGGCCTGCGTCTTCTGCTTCTGAGCACCGCCGGCGCTGGCGTCGGCTTTCTTCGCGCCCGCCGTCGCAGCCCGGGACTTGCGCGCTTGCTTTGGGTCTGCGATCAGCGGTGGATAAATTTCCACCCGGTCACCGTCCGCCAATGCGGTGTCGAGCTTCGCCACTTTCCCGAACACACCGACCTTGTTCGCAGTCAAGTCGATCTCCGGAAAGCGCTGGACGATGCCCGAACGCTCGATGGCCTCGGCGATCGTCAGTCCCTGTGGACCCCGCACCGGCAACAGCGCCTGCTGCGCCTCGCGGGCGTAGGCCACCTCCACGCCAATCGTCTCGTCAGTCACCGTACACCTCATCTGCCCGTTTGCAGAAGGCATCCACCAACGAGTTCGCAATGGTCCCGAACACGCCGCCGAAGGCCTTGTCGATGAGCCTGCCGGAAAACTCGAAATCCATCTCCAGTTCCACCTTGCAGGCATCCTCGCGCAGCGGCCTGAAGGTCCAGAGCCCGGTGAGCTTGCGGAATGGGCCGTCCATGAGATCGATATACATGCGCTCCGGCGGCTCGATGCGATTGCAGGTGGCGAAGGTTTGCCGCACACCCATGCGAGCAACTTCGATGCGCCCGCAGATCTCGTCCTCGGTGGCCGACAGCAGCTGTGCCGCATGGCACCAGGGCAGAAATTGCGGATAACCCTCCACATCGGCGACGAGCTTGAACATTTCCTCCGCCGAGTGGCGCACCAATGCGCTTTTCTTGATGACCGGCACGTCAGAACAACCCAATGGCGCGCAAGAAGACGACGATGACGCCGGCGGGCGCGACGAAGCGCACGAGCAGCCACCAGGCCCCGAACGCAAAGCCGTCGCTGCGCAGGCGCAGTTCGTGCTCGCTGGATGCCCGACGCATGATCCAGCCGGCGAAAATGGCGATGAGGACACCGCCGAGCGGCAGTAGCACATTGGCGGTGACATAGTCGAAGAGGTCCAGGAAGCCCTTGCCGAAAATCTTGACTTCCGACCAGACGTTGAGCGACAGCAGGCAGGCGATGCCCAGCAGCCAGACGACGCTGCCGCCCAGCGCCGCCGCGCGGGGACGGCTGAAGCCGCGGTTCTCCACCAGCCAGGCGACCATCGGCTCCAGCAACGAGATGGCCGAGGTCCAGGCGGCGAACACCAGCAGCACGAAGAAGGCCGCCCCGAACAGCACACCGCCGGGCATCTGGCCAAACGCGATGGGCAAGGTCTGGAAGATCAGCCCCGGTCCGCTGCCGGGCTCGAGCCCATTGGCCAACACGATGGGGAAGATCGCCATGCCCGCCAGCAGCGCCACCAACGTATCCATCGCGGCGATGATGACGGCGTTCTGGCCGATGGATGCCCGGCTGTTGAGATAGGAGCCGTAGATCATGATCGCCCCCATGCCGAGGCTCAAAGAAAAGAAGGCCTGGCCCATGGCGCTGAGCAGCGCCGCACCGGGCTGCGCGCCGAGCTCGGCGAAGTCGGGGTAGAACATGTACTCCAGGCCGGCGGCGAAATCACCGGCCTGCGCAGCGTATATCACCATCACCACCAACAGCACGAACAGCGCCGGCATCAGCCAGCGCACGGCCCGCTCCAGACCGCTGGCAACACCGCGTGCCACCACCAGCACGGTCATCACCATGAAGATGGTGTGCCAGGCGAGCAGGCGCTCCGGGTCCGCCACCAGCGCATTGAACATGGCCTCCGCCGCGCCCGCATCGACACCGGCGAACTGGCCACTGCCGGCCCGGAACACGTAGCCCAGCGTCCATCCGGCGATGACGCTGTAGAACGACAGAATCAGGAACCCCGCAAGAATACCCATCCAGCCCAGGAGCTGCCAAATGGGACTCACACCCTCGTCCCGGGCCAGCGCCCGCATGGTATTGATGGGGCTCTGGCGCCCACGACGCCCGAGCATGATTTCCGCCATCATGATCGGCAGGCCAATGGCGGCGACGCACAGCAGATACATCAGCACGAAGGCGCCGCCGCCGTATTCGCCGGCGGTGTAAGGAAACCGCCAGATATTTCCGAGCCCCACCGCAGAGCCCGTCGCGGCGAGAATGAACGCGAGCCGCGAGGACCACATGCCATGGATGGAGGTCGTCGAAGACACGAAATGCTCCTGTTGGGAAGTCACATGCCCGTGGCGACGGGATTGTGCGAACGGCGAACGACTTGACCGCGGGACGGGCCGCACCGGTCGCAACAGACGCGGCGCCGGCGCCGGTCCGCGTCAGGCACCGATTTCGGCCCGAACCGTCTCGGCGAGCTGCTCGGCGAGCCCCTGAACCTGCTGCGGCTCCGTCCCCTCTACCATGACGCGCACCACGGGCTCGGTGCCGGAGGGGCGCAGTAGCACCCGTCCGTGACCGGCGAGATCGGCTTCGACGCGCCCGATGGCGGCCTGGACCGCCGGCAGTGTCGTCGGGTCCATGCGCCGCTGCAGGCGTACGTTCACCAGTGCCTGCGGATATCGCTGTATCTCGGCCGCCGCATCCGAGAGTGCACAATCCTGTGCCGCCAGCGCCGCCAGCACCTGCAGCGCGGCGATGATGCCGTCGCCGGTGGAGGTGCGGTCGCGGCAGATGATGTGTCCCGACGGCTCGCCGCCGAGCGTGCCGCCGGTGCGCTTCAGGTGCTCCATGATGTAGCGATCGCCAACCTGGGTCCGCTCGAAAGCCACATCGAGGCGGCGCAGCGCCAGTTCCAGGCCAAGATTGCTCATCAGTGTGCCGACGACGGGCCCGGCGAGGGCGCCGGCCGCCAGGCGGGACTTGGCGATGATGTAGATGAGCGCGTCCCCGTCCACCACCGCACCGGCGGCGTCCACCATCATCAGCCGGTCGCCGTCGCCATCGAACGCGATACCCAGATCCGCCTGCTCTGCCAACACCCGGTGCGCCAGCGCCTCGGGCTTGGTGGAGCCCACGTCGCGGTTGATGTTGAGCCCGTCCGGCGCGGCGCCGATGGTGACGACGCGAGCGCCGAGCTCTTCGAACACGAAGGGCGCGATGTTATAGGTGGCGCCATGGGCGCAGTCGATGACGATCGTGAGGCCCTTCAGGGAGAGCGACTGCGGAAAACTGCCCTTGCAGAACTCGATGTAGCGCCCGGCGGCATCGTCGACGCGTTTGACCTTGCCCAGCTCGGCCGTTGGCACCGTCACCAGCGGACGATCGATTTCGGCCTCGATCGCCAGCTCGATGTCATCCGCCAGCTTGTCACCGGCGCCGGAGAAGAACTTGATGCCGTTGTCGTCGGAGGGATTGTGCGAGGCGGTGATGACGATGCCCGCAACACCGCGGAAGGTGCGGGTGAGATAGGCCACCCCCGGCGTCGGCATCGGCCCCAGCAAGCGGATGTCCACCCCCGCCGCCACCAGTCCGGCCTCCAGTGCCGACTCGAACATGTAGCCCGAGATGCGCGTGTCCTTGCCGATGAGCACAGTACCGGCGGCGGCGCCGCCCAGCACCCGTCCGGCGGCCCAACCGAGCTTGACCACGAAATCCGGGCTGATGGTGGGCTCACCGACCCGCCCCCGAATACCGTCGGTGCCAAAGTATTTACGCTTCACGCGGACTCCTCTTGCGCAGCGGGATCTTGTTGTGCTGCTGCGGCCACCGCCGCAACCACTTTGAGCGCATCCACGGTGGCCGCGACATCGTGCACCCGCAGCAGGCGCGCGCCGCCGCGGGCCGCGATGACGGCAGCGGCGAGGCTGGCGGGCAGTCGCGCCTCTACCGGCCGGCCGGTGAGCGCCCCGAGCATGGACTTGCGCGAAATGCCCACGAGCATCGGCGGACCGAGTTGGGCCAATGCCGGAAGCCGCGCCAAAAGGGCAAGATTATGCGCCAAGCGCTTACCAAAGCCAAAACCCGGATCGATCAGCAAACGCTCCCGCCCCATCCCGACGGCGAGGCAGGCGGCGATGCGCTCGGCGAGAAACGCTCGAACCTCGGCGACGACGTCGCCGTAGGCGGGGTCCGCCTGCATGGTGCGAGGCTCTCCCTGCATGTGCATCAGGCAGACGGGCAGATCCAGGGCGGCGGCCGCCTCCAGCGCACCCGGTGCGCGCAGGGCGCGCACGTCATTGATGAGCGTTGCCCCCGCGGCCGCCGCGGCCCGCATCACCTCGGGCTTCGAGGTGTCGACGGATATCGGCACCGGTAGTCGAACAGCCAACGCCTCGATGATGGGTGCCACACGACGGCACTCGTCCGCAGCGGCCACCGCCGCCGCCCCGGGTCGAGTGGATTCGCCGCCGACATCGATCACGTCGGCGCCCTCGGCGACCATCTGTTCGGCCCGGCGCAGTGCCGCCTCTGGCACAAAAAAATCACCCCCGTCCGAAAAGGAATCGGGGGTGACGTTGAGCACACCCATCACCTTGGGTGTGCTCAGGTCGAGACGGTGGTCACCACAGACGAGGACGGGTCCGTTGCCGCGATGGGTGGGTGATGTCTGCAGCGCGGCCGTCTCGCGATCGCTCAATGCTCGCCCGCTGGTCCGCCGATGGTACCACCGGAGGGCCGCGGCCCCTTTTCCGGCTGCGCCTGCGCCGGAGCATCCGCGCTGCCGCTCGGAGGCTCAGAGGCATCATCGCTCCACTGCTTGGGGGCGCGCGGCTCGCGGCCTTCCATGATATCGCTGATCTGCAGGGCGTCGATGGTTTCGTACTTGATCAGCGCCTCGGCCATGCTATGGAGCTTTTCCATATTGTCTTCGAGCAGGGTCTTGGCGCGCTCGTAGTTGCGATCGATGACGCTGCGGATCTCCTTGTCGATGAGGTGCGAGGTCTCGTCGGAGATATTCTTGTGCTGCGTCACCGAATGCCCGAGGAACACCTCCTGCTCGTCCTCTCCGTACGCAAGGGGCCCGAGCTTATCCGACAGGCCCCATTTGGTCACCATGTTGCGCGCCAGTTCGGTGGCGCGCTGAATGTCGTTGGAGGCACCCGTCGTGACCATGTCCGCGCCAAAGATCAGTTCCTCGGCCAGGCGCCCGCCGAACAGCGACGAGATCTGACTCTCGAGGCGCTGCTTGCTGTAGCTGAAGCGATCATCCTCCGGCAGGAACAGGGTCACACCGAGCGCCCGACCACGCGGGATGATGCTCACTTTGTGCACGGGGTCATGTTCCGGCACCAGCCGGCCGACGATGGCGTGGCCGGACTCGTGGTAGGCGGTGAGCTTCTTCTCGTCATCGGACATGACCATGGAGCGCCGCTCGGTGCCCATCATGATCTTGTCCTTGGCTTTTTCCATGTCCGCCATGTCCACCAGACGCTTGTTGGCGCGCGCCGCAAACAGTGCCGCCTCGTTGACCAGGTTGGCGAGGTCGGCGCCGGAGAACCCGGGCGTGCCACGGGCGATGACGGAGGCCACCACGTCGTCGGCGCCCGGCACCTTGCGCATGTGCACCTTCAGGATCTGCTCGCGCCCGCGCACGTCAGGCAACGGCACCACCACCTGGCGGTCGAAGCGGCCCGGACGCAGCAGCGCCGGGTCGAGGACGTCCGGACGGTTGGTGGCGGCGATGACGATGACACCTTCGTTGCCCTCGAAGCCGTCCATTTCCACCAGCAGCTGGTTGAGCGTCTGCTCGCGCTCGTCATGACCGCCGCCGAGACCGGCGCCACGGTGGCGGCCGACGGCGTCGATCTCGTCGATGAAGATGATGCAGGGCGCGTGCTTCTTGGCCTGCTCGAACATGTCGCGCACGCGTGAGGCACCGACACCGACGAACATCTCGACGAAGTCCGAGCCGGAGATGGTGAAGAAGGGAACCTTGGCCTCGCCGGCGATGGCGCGGGCGAGCAGCGTCTTACCCGTGCCCGGCGGGCCGACCATGAGCACGCCCTTTGGGATCTTGCCGCCGAGCTTCTGGAATTTGGACGGGTCTTTCAGGAAGTCGACCACCTCGACGACTTCTTCTTTGGCCTCTTCGGCGCCCGCCATATCGGCGAAGGTGACCTTCACCTGGTCCTCGCTCAGCATGCGCGCCTTGCTCTTGGCAAAAGACATGGCGCCGCGGCCGCCAGCCCCGCCCTGCATCTGCCGCATGAAGAAGATCCACAGGCCGATCAGGATGAACAGCGGGAACCAGTTGATCAGGATCTGCAT
>NZ_CAJXWY010000006.1 GCF_913062725.1 uncultured Thiohalocapsa sp. | reverse complement strand
GGCGATCCTCGCCAAGTTGATGTACCAGGTCGGCAAGGACGCCGATCACGCCAGCGACCGCGACTGGTTCCTCGCGACCGCCTACGCCCTGCGCGACCAGATCACGCGGCGCTGGGTCGCCAGCACCCAGGACACCTACGAGCGCGAGCGCAAGCGGGTGTACTACCTCTCGGTCGAGTTCCTGATCGGCCGGCTGATGAGCGACAGCATGTCGAACATGCGGCTGTTGGAACCGTGCCGACAGGCGCTGGGCGAGCTCGGCATCGACTTCGAGCGCATCGCCGGCATCGAGGCCGACGCCGCGCTCGGCAACGGCGGCCTGGGCCGGCTCGCCGCCTGCTTCATGGAGAGCATGTCGAGCGTCGGCCTCGCCGGCTACGGCTACGGCATCCGCTACCGTCACGGCCTGTTCCGCCAGGCCTTCGTCGACGGCTGGCAGGTCGAGAAGGGCGATACCTGGCTGCGCAACGGCAACCCCTGGGAGATCCCGCGGCCAAAGCTCTCCTTCCCGGTCGGATTCGGCGGCTACAGCGAAGAGTACGCCGATGAGTACGGCGTCGTGCGCCACCGCTGGCGCCCGGAGCTGCTCATCAATGGCGTCGCCTACGACACGCCGATCATGGGCTATGGCGTCAACAACGTGAACCTGCTGCGGCTCTGGAGATCGGAGGCGCCCGAATCGTTCAACTTCGGTGCCTTCAATGTCGGCGATTACTACGGCGCGGTCCATGCCAAGATCGGGGCCGAGACCATCTCCAAGGTGCTCTATCCGAACGACGAGCCCGAGGCCGGGAAGGAATTGCGTCTGAAGCAGCAGTTCTTCTTCGTCTCTTGCTCCTTGCAGGACATGATCCGGCTGCAATTGCGCAACACCGGCACCCTCGAGCACTTCAGCGAGAAGTTCGCGGTGCAGCTCAACGACACCCATCCCTCGCTCGCCGTCGCCGAGCTGATGCGGCTATTGATGGACGAGCACCTGATGGGCTGGGAGCAGGCCTGGGAGATTACCCGCAACAGTTGCCACTTCACCAATCACACCCTGCTGCCCGAGGCGCTGGAGACCTGGTCGGTGTCGCTCTTCGAGCGGCTGTTGCCCCGGCACCTGGAGATCATCTACGAGATTAATCGCCGATTTCTGGACGAAGTGCGTGTCAAGTTCTTCGCCGATGATGCACGGGTGGCCCGCATGTCCATCATCGACGATCACGGCGGGCGGCGGGTGCGCATGGCACATTTGGCCGCCGTCGGCAGCACGGCCATCAACGGCGTCGCGGCGCTGCACACGGACCTGCTCAAGTCCACGGTCATGCATGATTTCTACGAGATGTGGCCGGAGAAGTTCCACAACGTCACCAACGGCGTGACGCCCCGGCGCTTCATCGTGGTCAGTAATCCGCGGCTGGCGCGGCTCATCACCGAGGCCTGCGGCGACGACCGCTGGGTGCGTGACCTTGCCTGCATCAGGCCGCTGGAGCGCCAGGCCGAAGACCATGCCCTGCAGACCCGCTGGCGCCAGGTGAAGACCGCCGCCAAGCAGGACCTGGCCAACTGGCTGGGCAAGCAAGCCGGCTTCACACCGGACCCGGAGACGCTGTTCGACGTCCAGGCCAAGCGCATCCACGAGTACAAGCGCCAGCACCTGAACCTGCTGCACATCGTCTGGCTCTATGAGCAGATCAAGCAGAATCCGAACGTGGAGCTGACCCCGCGCACGTTCATTTTCGGCGGCAAGGCGGCGCCCGGCTATTTCATGGCCAAGCTCATCATCAAGCTCGTGAACGCCATCGCCGAGGTGGTCAACAACGATCCGCAGGTGAACGGCTATCTGCGCGTCGTTTTCATGCCGGACTTCAACGTCAAGAACGGCCAGCGGCTGTACCCCGCGGCGGACCTGTCCGAGCAGATCTCCATGGCCGGCAAGGAGGCATCCGGCACGGGCAACATGAAGTTCTCCATGAACGGCGCCCTCACCATCGGCACCCTCGACGGCGCCAACGTCGAGATTCGCGACGAGGTGGGCCATGACAACTTCTTCCTCTTCGGCCTCACCGCACCCGAGGTGCATCAGCGCCAGGCGGCAGGCTACCGTCCCTGGGAGGTGTATCACGGCGACGAGCAGCTCAAGTCCGCCGTGGACCTCATCGCCTCGGGCCTGTTCAGCCACGGCGACGGCGAGCTGTTCCGTCCGCTCACGGACAACCTGATCCACGCGGATCCGTTCATGGTGCTGGCGGACTTCCAGGCCTATGTGGACTGCCAGCGCCAGGTGGATCTGGCCTACCGCGCCCCCCACCATTGGGACCGCATGTCCATCCTCAACACCGCGCGCATGGGCAAGTTCTCGTCGGACCGCTCGATCCAGGAATACGCGGAGCGCATCTGGCAGGCGAAGCCGGTGCCGATCGAGGCCTGAGCAGGAAGGCCGCAAGATCCTCATGAGCCCCGCGAGCAATGATCATGGTAGGCTTCAATTTGACGTTGGCGTTGAAATCAGAAAGCTCAAGCGGGGCAAAGGCATAGTCATCACCGGGTGCCCGATTCAGACCAGTCAATTTGAACCCCCCTATCAACGTGCGCCAGACATATGCGTCGAGGTCGTGTCGCCTTCAAATCATCCGGGGGGGGATAGACGAAAAAATCGAGCGCTATCTCGCCTAAGGGCGCACACGGTGTCTGGATCATCAGCGAAGATGGCAGAACCAGATACGAGACCTATGAAGGGGAAATTGAAAAAAACACCGAGGCCGGCAGCTGACAAGCGCCTTTGGCTATCCGCCGCGATCGCCCGAGACCCTATCAGTCCGCAAGTAGAGCCTCTCAGGCGACAACCCAGGAATCCACTCATGAGACGCATTCTTTCCATCGCGCTGGCCCTGCCGGCCATCGCTCTCGCCCCCGCCTGCACCCAGGAGACCCAGAACAAGATCGGGCGCTCCTTTCAGAACTGGACCGGTGCCAACGGCGTGTTGGAAATCTACGCCGGCGAAAAACTGGTGCGGCGCTTCGTCGAGATCGACAAGCTCACCACCGCCAGCGCCACCCAGGGCGGCGGCGACCGTCCCTACCGCTTCGGCTACGGGGTGCTGGATCAAAACCTGAACGGCATCAAGGACGGCAACGAGCGCAAGGTCTACTTCGAGATCAGCGATTACGCGACCAACTACGTCTTCTATGGCGATCCGGGCAGCTGACGACTGCAGCAGTGGTCTTGGGCCCGCTCCTTGGGCCCGATACGATCCCCGTTTTCATCGGATATTCTCCGCAGCGACACGGGCTTGACACACGGCCTTGGTATGCTGACGAGGTCGTCATCCATCGGAATGCGGGGAAGTCTTTCATGACCGCGATTCGGGAACACCACGTCAGCAGCCTGGCACACCGCATCGGTCTGCGGCTCGTTCAACCTGAGCCGGCGGCCGGCACAGCCCTGTTCCGGCTCGTGGAGCCGATTAGCATGCAGCCGATCTATCCCGCCGGCGCGGCACCCGGCGTCGAGCTCGATGAGCTCGAAGACTGGCTGCAATTTCCATGGGAATGACGGGCAACCCGCCGCTGGGCATGGCGCGCGAGCGGCCGCATGACTTGCCGACGGAGCAGGCGATCCGGGCGCTGACCAGTGCTTTCGCGCAGCATCAGTTGCCGCAGTTACTGGCCATTTTGGCGCAAGTGCGCGGCGCCGGCGCCCTGACGGGCGATGATGAGACGTTCCTGACGGAAACACTCGCAACGCTCGCCGACGCCAGCGCTGCCCTCGGACAGCATCGCGACACCGAAGCGATCCGTCGCGGTGCGCTCGCCCTCTACGACGACATCATGACGGCCGCCTGTGCGCTGGCGCATTGAGGAAACGCGCCAACAAATCGTAGGTCTGCGAGCAGGCATCCGGCACCAGGTCCGCCAGGCACAAATAGGCGTGCACCATCCCCGGCAGCGTATGACTCGTCGCGGAGAGACCAGCCGCTCGCAGACGCTGCGCATAAGCGATGCCCTCATCCCGCAGCGGATCGAGCTCGGCGGTGATCACCAACGTGTGCGGCATGTGCTCGGTGATGTCCATGAACAGCGGCGAGACGGCGCGGCGGTCCTGCTGGCCCTGCAGATAGCTGTCGAATAGCCACAGGATGCGCTCGCGCTCCAGGAAATACCCTTCGGCATACGCCGTCACCGAGGGTTGTGACAGGCTGTAGTCGAGACTCGGGTAGATCAGCACTTGACTGTCGATGGCCACGCCCGGCTCGAACTGGGCCAGGTGCGAGACGGTGGCGCAGAGTGCCCCACCGCCGCTGTCGCCGATGAGTGCCAGTCTGGGCTGGTAGCGCACGCCCTGGGCACCGAGGCACCGAAAGACCTGCTTTGCACAGACCATGCTGTCTTTGACCGCCGCCGGATAGGGGCATTCCGGGGCCAGCCGGTACTCCGCGGCGACCAGGATCCAGCCCGTGGCCAGCGCCAGCCTGCGGGCGATGGGATCGTACGCCGCGACACTACCGGCGACGTGCCCGCCGCCGTGCAGGAACAGCGCCACCGGCCGGGCGGCCGCGGGCGCCGGATGGTAGATGCGCACCGGCACGTGATACTCGTGGCCCGGAATCACGTCGTCGCGGACCAGGGGCAGCTCTGGCCGCTCGGTGACGAAGGTGCGGATCAGCGCATCGAAGGTCTCTCGCGCATTGATGGCCGTGCGGCGGTAGCCGTTGGCGTGCGCCAACGCCTTGGCCGCACGCAGCTGCACGAGCCACTCGCGCAGCGGCTTCGGGATGGCGGCGTCGCGGTCGTCCTGCATTCGCTCAGGCAATGCGCAGCACGTTGCCGGCTTCGTCTGCGAGCATCGCCACCGGTTCCTGCCCCAGCGTCAGGGCCAAGCGGTTCATCATGTCGATGGTCTCCCGACTCATTTCCTCCCGCGGCCCGGCGATCTCCCCGCACAGCTCGAGCGCGCGCTTGCGCTCATCCTCGGTGCGCAGCAGCTTCGTCAGCGCCGCCATGGCCGCCTCCGGCTCGTAGCCGACGATGAGCGACTCCTTGTGGATCATACGCGTGCGGTGCTTGGGCTTCATGCTCGCAAAGGGCTCGGTGGCGAGCAGCATCTGGTTGGAGCGCTCCAGCCGCGAGCGGCGGACCTCCTTGCGGGAGTTGGCCAGGAAGATCAGCATGCGGATGACGCCATCGGCGAACTCGCCGAGATCGATGCGGTCCAGGGCATCCTGCACTTCGGTCAGGGTACGCAGGTCCTCCCGCGGCTCGGACTTGGCGACGGTGCGGCTTAAGCGCTCGCCGAGGGCCTGCACCGGCGGCGCGCCCCAGAGCAGGTGGAACTGCCACTCGATCATGGCATTCTGCATGTCACGCACGCCGTCCCACCACTGTGTGACCAGCCCGGCGTTGAAGCGCTCCAGCTGGCGGAAGGGGTTGTCGTCGGCCGCCGCCTGACGGTTGTCGCGCACCTGCTCGGCGAGGCGCTTCACGGGCTGCGTGGCCGGATTGCGGTCGCTCTGCAGCCAGCGCTGCAGGCGCATCGGGCTGGTGTGGGCCAGCAGCTCGGCGGTGGCCTGGTTGGTCATGGCCCGCAGGAAGGGGCGCACGGCTAGGTCATAAACCTCGGTGCCCAACGCCGAGAAGCGCGCCACGGTGGCGAAGGGCTTATCGGAGTCGTCGCCGCCACACTGCGCCATCATCTGCTCGATACCGCGCTCAGCGAAGGCCACTTTGAAGGCCTTCTCGACGCCCTCGCCCGTCTCTTCGGTGATGACCATTTCGTACAGGCCCGGCGACAGCGCTTCGATGGCCTTGAGGGTGGAGACGATTTCCTCGTGCTCCTTCTTCGCCACCGACGAGGACACGAAGATACCGAGGTGGCCGACGCTCGGGTGCAGGGTGTAGAGGATACGCTGGCCGCGGGCCTTGATCTCGTCGACGCCGGTGTAATGGTCGGCGATCCAGCCCAGGGCCTGCTGCGGCGGCGTGATGTTGTCACCGTGGGAGGCGAAGATGATGATGGGCGAGTTCACCTCGCGCAGGTCCACGTGGGTGCGCTCGTTCAGGTGGGCCTTGCCGCGGCCCAGGCGATTGCCGACGAAGAGGTTCTCCACGATCCACGCGATCTCGTCGGTGGTCATGTAGTAGAAACTGCCCCACCAGCGCTCGAAACCGACGAAGCGCGGCACCTCGGTGTCAATCTTGTCCCAGAGGGCGTAGTACTTCTCCCACCAGGTGTTGCTGGGCGAGAGCCGCTCGAAGTTGAACACCAGATTGGCACCGTCGAACATGCCGTTGCCGAGGTCCCCCAGCATGTGCACGGTGCTGGCGCCGCCCACCAGGCCGCCCAGGTAACGCATGGGGTTCTTGCCCTTCTGGCCCGCCCAGTAGGAAAGCGGCGCGCCATTGGCCACCACGGGGCCTGTGATATCCGGGTTGGTGGCGGCGAGCAGCATGGACGCCCAACCGCCCTGGCAGTTACCGATGATCACGGGCTTGGGGGCGTTCGGATGGCGCCGGCGCACCTCGCGCACGAAGTCCGCCTCGGCAGCCGTCACATCGGCCAGGGTCTGGCCCGGCATGGGCATGCGGGTGAAGGTGACAAAGTAGGTGGGATGGCCGCCGTGGATGGCCGCGCCCACCTCGCTTGCGTGCTTGAAGCCGCCGATGCCCGAGCCGTGGCCGGCGCGGGGGTCGATGATGATGTAGGGGCGACCGTCTTCGCGCATCGTCACGCCCTCGGGCGGAGTGATGCGCACCAGGGAGTAGTTCACCGGCCGCGCCAGCTTGGTGCCGTCCACCACCATGTCGTGGTCCCAGCTGAGCACGGTCTTGTTGCTGCCTTCTTCGTGCTCGACGAAATAATTGCCGCGCTCGCGCATGGCGTCGGCGTACAGCACCGCGCGCTGGGCGCCGTCGACGACGTAATGCCACCAGTGCTGAGCCAGCATCGGCGTCGCCATGGCACCCATGACCTGCTGCCAAGTCTCCGCGTTGTGCTGGGCGTTGGTCTGCGCCGTTTCCAGCGCCTGCTTGCCATGGGCCTGGGCGATGAAGCCAAGATCACGGCCGTACTGGACGTAGGCGTCGTCGCGGCCGTCGAGGGACGTCTGCCACTGCCCGAGGGTGCGTGCAGCGGCGCTGCCGTCGGCGAGGGGCAACAGGGACTGGGGCAAAAGCTTGGTGAAATCGATCATCACTGGCGACCTCGGCGCATGACTGGTTCGGTGGTGGTCGCAGGCTGCGACCCGTGTTCATCCCGCGCTCGCCGACGACCTGCCTGGCACGGTCGGTGCGACGTGGCATTGGTTGCACAAGACAGGGCCGACGGGGCTTACGCAGCGGCGCCCCGGACGGCATCAGGCCCCGCATCCGCGCCATTCGCCGGCGTCAGCAGCTGCGGACCACCCGCAGCGTATGGCGCGCGATCATCCGCTCCTCGTCGGTGGGGATGACCCAGACCTCCGGGTGCTGGCCGGCCGGGCTGATGCGCGCACCTGCGCCGAAGCCGCCGGCGGCGTTGGCGTCGCCATCGATCTCGACACCGAGCCAGGCGGCATCCGCACAGACGCGGGCGCGGATGTGGGCATCGTTCTCGCCGACACCGGCGGTGAACACCACGGCATCCAGCCCGGCGAGGGAGGCGGTGAGCGAGCCGAGTGTCTGCCCGATGCGGTAGACGAAATAGTCGATGGCCTCGGCGGCGGCGGGATCGTTGCTCTGGTGCAGTGCACGCAGGTCGTTGCTGACGCCGGAGAGACCCAGCAGACCGGACTGCTTGTACAAGAGCCTCTCCAGCGCCTCCAAGTCGAGGCCGTCCTCGCGCATCAGGAATAGCAGCACGCCCGGGTCCAGCAGGCCGGGGCGCGTGCCCATGGGCACGCCGTCCAGCGCCGAGAAGCCCATGGTGGTGTCGACGCTGCGGCCGTCGCGGATGGCCGTCATGCTGCAGCCGCTGCCGAGGTGCGCGACGATGACACGCCCGCCGGCGATAGCCGGGGCGATTTCCCGGAGTTTCTCGACGATGTATTCGTAGGAGAGCCCGTGGAAGCCGTAGCGCTTGATGCCCCGGTCCAGCAGCGACCGCGGCAGGCCCAGTTGCTCGGTCACCCGCGGGCGCCCGCGGTGAAAGCCCGTGTCGAAGCAGGCCACCTGCGGCAGGTCCGGATGGTCTTCGGCGACGGCCTGGATGGCGGCGAGGTTGTTCGGCTGGTGCAGCGGCACCAGCGGGATCAGGCCGGCGAGCACCCGGGTGATGTCCGGCGTGATGCGAACCGGCTGCGAGTAGGCCTCGCCGCCGTGGGCGACCCGGTGCCCGACGGCCAGGATCTGCCCGCCGTCGGCGAAATCCTCGAGCCAGCTCCAAATCTGCTGGAAGGCGCGGGCATGGCCTTCGCCGTCCGAGAGGGTCTCCCACCAGCTCTCCGAGAGCACCTGGCCCTCGAGGGACTTGGCGATGAAATGCGGCCGGGTGCCGATGCCCTCCACCTGGCCCCGGGCACGCAGGCGCAGATCGGCTCGAGGGCTGGAGCCCGCGTCGTAGACCGCGAACTTGATGCTGGAGGAGCCGGCGTTGAGGGTCAGGATCAGCCCGCCCTGGCCAGCACTGGTGGCAGCACTCATGGCGGCCCCCCTCAGTGCGCCGGCTTGTCGTGCAGCCCCTCGCGCACCGCGTGCGCATGCAGCACCGCGGTGGCCGCCGAGGCGCGGCGGGTGCGCACGCTGTCCGCGCGGGAGGTCAGGATGATCGGCACCCGCGCGCCGAGCACGATGCCGGCGGCCTCCGCGTTGGCCAGGAAGATCAGCTGCTTGGCGAGGATGTTACCGGCCTCCAGATCCGGGGCGATGAGCACGTCGGCGACGCCGGCAACCGCTGAGTCGATCTGCTTGATGCGCGCCGCTTCCAGATTGATGGCGTTGTCCATGGCCAGCGGGCCGTCCAGGATGCCGCCGGTGATCTGGCCGCGGTCGGCCATCTTGCACAGCGCGGCGGCGTCCAGCGTGGACTGGATCTTGGGCCGGATGGTTTCCACCGCTGACAGGATGGCCACCTTCGGCTGCGCCACGCCAACGGTTCGGGCCAGGTCGATGGCGTTCTGGCAAATGTCGCGCTTGGCATCCAGGTCCGGCGCGATGTTCACCGCCGCGTCCGAGACCAGCAGCAGCTTCGGATAGGTAGGCACATCCATGACGAAGATGTGGCTGATGCGTCGCTCGGTGCGGATACCCGTGGTCTTGCTCAGCACGGCACCCAGCACCTCGTCCGTGTGCAGGCTGCCCTTCATCAGGATCTCGGCGGTGCCCGCGCGGATCAGCTCCACTGCACGGGCGGCGGCGGCGTGGCTATGCTCGACGTCCAGGATCTCGGCACCACCGAGGTCGATGCCGTGCTCCTCGGCAACGGCGCGGATACGCTGCTCAGGGCCCACCAGAATGGGCGCGATGAAGGTGGCGGCGGCAGCCTCCATCGCGCCCGCCAGCGACACCTGGTCGACGGGATGCACCACGGCGGTGGGGATGGGCGCCAGCGACCGGACCTTGTCGAGCAGGGCCGCGAAGCTGTCGTGATGCCGCACTGAGACCTCAGCCGCCTCCGCCACTTCGATGCGCTGCTTCTCGGTGGGGGCGACCACCACGGCACGACCCGACATTACCGTTTCGCCCGCCTGGTTGACCACGGAGCAGGACAGCGCGATCCGCTGCTCCGGCAGCTTCTCGACGACCTTGACCTTGGCCGTCAGCGTGTCACCGAGCTGGACCTGGCGATGGAACGCCGCATCCTGATTGCGATAGGCGGTGCCGGGCCCCGGCAGCACGTTCGCCAGCAGGCTCGAGATCAGCCCGGTGGCCCAGAGGCTGTGGCCGACCACGCCCTTGGCACCCTGCGCCCGGGCGTAGTCCGCGTCCATGTGGATGGGGTTCAGATCACCGGAGACCTTGCTGAAGAGCGCCAGATCGTCCCGGGTCAGGGTGCGCTGCAGCTCGGCGCTCTGCCCGAGCTGAATCTCATCAAAGGTGCGGTTCTCGAGGATGTCGGCCATGGCACTCGCTCTCAGGACACGCCGCGATAACAGTGCGATCGCGACAAATGTTGCATCGCACAACATCCTAGGCCGTTGGAATTGCTGCTACGTGAATCCTTTCTGTCCGTTTCGTGACACAACGGCCCCGGGCATGTGGCCCCCACGCACACGCATGAAGTCCGTTGAGCCTATTCGGTGCCGCCCGCCGAGCCGGCGATGGCTCGGCGCGATGGCCTGCTTTCCCTCCATGGACGCAGGCATTACAATGCCCGCGTCATCGAATGGTCATAATTTCAGATGGATCTCACGCAAGCAATCAAGCAGTTCCTGCCGCTGCAAGTGCGGATGCCGAACCCCCGCAAACCCCTGGAACTGGATACCCATTATGCGGCGGAGGTATTCCTTGCCGAGACCCCCCAGGGTGCCGCCGTGATCTGGCTGGACCCTTACTGGTGCGATCAGCCCGACGCGGGGACGGTGCACATCGCCTACGCGGCACCCGTGGCCCTGGGCGACGCCGAGCGCTGGGTGGACAACGACCCACGCTTCGGACCACGCTGCATCCCTTACCAGAAGCCCTTCGTGCTGGAGCGGCTGCGGCGCGACTCACCGGCCTGGCCAACCTATCAAGACTGGCAGACGCGGCGGGCGACGAGAGGCAAGGACTGTGCCCGACACGCCGCCTGGCAGCGGGTCGAGCATGAGTTGGGCGAGCTGGTGCGGCGCCGCATCACCTGAATCCGCCGTCTGCGATGCCCTCCAAGCGCTGCGCGCCCGCAACCGCAGACCCGTCAACGCAGCAGATGCGTCTTCTGCGCACCCTCCTTGAGCAAGGTGGCAAAGTGCTTGAGGAGCTTGCGCCGGGTCAACAGCATGCGCAGGCTGTGCTTGCGCGTGCCCTTGGTGATGCTGGAGGGGTCGAAGTAACCCTTGGCGTTCTCCACGCTCAGCACGAAGGGGGGCTTGCCCGCGAGCGCAAGTAACCAGCTCATGATGAGTGCGCCGGTACGGTGATTGCCTTCCAGGTAGAGCTGTGGCTCGCTCAGCACGTGGATATAGGCCCCCGCTGCCCGCCGCCAGACGCTTTCGCCATTCAGCAGTGCCAAATACTCCCGCAGCGACTCGAAACCGCCGTCTCCCTTGGCATAAAAGCGCTCCTCGGTGGCGATGAGCCCCGCCGCATACTCGTCACGGAGTCGGGGGTCACCGCCATAGATGACCAGACCATTGAGTTCCAGGAGCGCCCGGGAATTGCCAAGCTCGAAGGGATCGACGCGCTCGGCGAGCAGGGCGTCGACCGCGGCATAGCCGAGCATCATATGCTCGACGACCGCATCGGACAGCGGGTCCCGACGGGTCTCCAGCCGCTGATTGATGGGCTCGAAGTCGCGCTGCACCGCGCGCAGTGATGATTCGATAGCCAACAGATTGAGACGCGGCGCCTTGACCATTGGCTCCGGATGTGATGCAGGCATGGCGGCGGCGAGCACCGCGATGGTGGGCGGCAGGTATGCACAACCTCACCGCCGCATTGCCGCGGGGCGGGCGCCCCGCGGCGGCGGGCATCATTGAATGGCTTCGACCTTCGCCCGGGCCAGCCGTACCATGTCCGCCGGCAACGGAATATACCCCATGTCTTCGGCGATCGGCTGCCCCTGTGTCAAACTCCACAGGACGGCGTCTTTCAGAGCGTCGCGCTTCTCCGCGTGCGGATATTGCTGATACAACAAAAGCCAGGTATAGCCGACGATGGGGTAGGCGTCGGCATCGGGCGGATCCGGCACGAAGACTCGCAGATCCTCCGGCACCTCCGGCGCGGAGCCCAGTGCAGCGCTGCCGGCCGCCGCCGTGGGCGCCACGTAGCCACCGGTCTTGTTCTGCAACGTGGCCATGGGCAGCCCGAGCCGCTTGGCGAACTGGAATTCCATGTAGCCGATCCCGCCTTCTGTGATGTTCACCCGCTGAGCCACACCCTCGTTGTAGTTGACGGCCATGGTGCTGCCGGGCCAGTCGATCTGTTTGCCCACGCCCGGACCGTCGCGCCACGCCGGGAAGGCCTCGGCGAAGTGACTGGTGATGATGTACGTCGTGCCGCTGCTGTCTCGGCGCACCACCGGCGTGACGGCACGCCTCGGGAAGTCGATGTCTGGGTTGGTGGCGGTGATGCGCTCGTCCTGCCAGTGCTTGATCTCGCCACTGAAGATACCCTCGATGGCCTCGCGGGACAGCGTCAGGGTGTCTACGCCCGGTAGGTTGTAGGCGAGCACGACCATGCCACCGGTGGTGGGCACCATGACCGCACCACGCTCGCCGACCTGCTCGAGATCCGCATCGGACATGGCGGCATCACTGGCGCCGTAGTCGATCTCGGCACCACCATACACTTCTCCCGCCGGATCCTTACCCGCCAGAAACATGGCGATTCCCTTGCCGCTGCCGACACCTGCGTATTCGAAGGCGACATTCGGTGTCTGCTCGTCGTAGCTGTCGATCCATTTTTGGTACAACGGTTCGGGAAAGGTGGCCCCCGCGCCACGAATCACCAGCTCGGCGGTGTTCTCCACCACGGTGTCATCGCCGCTGGAGCAGGCGACGAGCAAGACGGCCGCACTCACTACCAGCGTGCGGCTGAAGCCTCGCAGACTTTGCATGACCAAGACCCTTGGCTGATCGAGCGGATACATCACAGGCCTCAACTGAACTCGCCGCGTACGTATTCCTTGGTCAAATCCTGCTTCGGGTCTTCAAAGACCGCCTGCGTTGGGCCCATTTCCACGAGATAGCCGGTGCGCCCGCCCTTGGAAATGTCCACCGAGAAGAAGGCCGTCGTGTCGCCGACGCGGGTCGCCTGCTGCATATTGTGGGTCACCAGACCAACGGTGAAGCGCTCGCGCAGTTCCAGCATCAGCTCCTCCACCTGGCGGGTAGCGATGGGATCGAGCGCCGAGCAGGGCTCGTCCATCAGCAGCACGTCCGGCTCGGTGGCGATGGCGCGGGCGATGCACAGGCGCTGCTGCTGCCCGCCGGAGAGACTCAGGCCGCTGTTCTTGAGCTTGTCCTTGACCTCTTTCCAGAGCGCAGCACGCTCCAGCGCCGTCTGCACCTTCTCGTCATAGTCACCCTTGAATTTGTTCAGCTTCAGGCCGAAGGCAACGTTGTCGTAGATGCTCATGGAAAAGGGATTGGGCTGCTGGAACACCATGCCAATGTACCGCCGCACCACGACCGGATCGACATCCTTCGCGTAAATATCTTGGCCGTGGTAGTCCACTCGCCCCTGGAACCGGAAAACGGGAATCAGGTCGTTCATCCGGTTCAGACTGCGCAGCACCGTCGACTTCCCGCACCCCGATGGACCGATGAACGCCGTGATTTTGTTCTTCTCCACTGGCACTGTACTGTCGCGGACGGCCAGAAAGTCTCCGTAAAAGATGCGCTCGACATTACAGTCGATAACGGTGGCCCCTTCGGGCTGGTACGGCTCGGCGATAAATTCACCGGTCTCCGTAGGGTCGATCGCTAATACAGCACTCATGCTCGATACCTCAGTCGTTGTGTCCTGCTCACGTCACGCTTTCCGGCGTCCCAGCACCCGGGCGAGGATATTCAACGCGAGCACCATCAAGACCAGCACCAAGGAGGCCGTCCAAGCCAGCTCGATCTGGTTGTCGTAGGGCATGCCAGAGAAGTTGTAGATCAGGATCGAAAGCGATGCGGTTGGCTCCGCCAAGCCCTCCAGTCCGGAGATATAATAAGAACTGAAGAGCGCCGTGAACAGGAGCGGAGCCGACTCACCGGATGCACCGGCCACCGCAAGCAACACTCCAGTGATGATACCCGGTGTCGCGGTGGGCAAGGTCACTTTTCCGATCACCTGCGCGCGGGTGCAGCCCATTCCGTAAGCCGCGTCCTTCATTCGTTGGGGCACCTGCTTGAGCGCTTCTTCAGCGGTAAGAATTACGGTCGGTAGCATCAGCACAGCCAAGGAAATTCCGCCGGCGATGGCGGAATAGCTGCGCATGGAGATCACCAGCACCGCGTAAACAAACACGCCGGCCAGGATCGACGGAAATCCAGTCAGCACCTTCGCGAGAAACCGCGCCACCTGTGCGAGGCGGCTGCTGGGCGCTACCTCGGCCAGATAGATCGCCGCCAGAATACCCACGGGAATGCTGATGAGTGAGCCGATCAGCACCATCACCAGCGTGCCCACAATGGCCGGGCCGATGCCGCCGCCAAATTCGAATGCGGCGGGCGGTAAGGCGGTGAGTGTCTCCCAGCTGATTCTGGCACCGCCCTTGGCAACCAACATGTAGATCACAGAGATCAGCGGTAGGGCGGCTAGAGCGGCCAAAAACCAGGTAAAACCGGTGAGAAGCCGGCTCTTGAGACCGCGACCCTCGAAAACAGATGCCCGCAAGCGGGGCTCGGTGAGGACGGCGCGCCCCAGCGTTGCTTGGCTTGCTTGCTCGCTCATGCTTTACCCTCAAACTTACGTGTCGCCGCTTTCATCACC
Organism: uncultured Thiohalocapsa sp.; assembly: GCF_913062725.1. Lineage (GTDB taxonomy): Bacteria > Pseudomonadota > Gammaproteobacteria > Chromatiales > Chromatiaceae > Thiohalocapsa. The sequence continues at coordinate 85,021 of NZ_CAJXWY010000006.1, read as the reverse complement.
CACAGACCCAAGATGTTAACGAGCAGCGTGATGGCCAGGAGCGCCAGTGCCGCGTACATCAAGGCTTTGACCTCCAGAGGCCCCGCTTCGGGGAAGCTCGACGCGAGCAGTGATGCGAGGGTGTTGGCGGGCGCGAAGAGTGACAGGCTGATCTGGTTGGAGTTTCCGATCAGCATCGCCAGCGCCATGGTCTCGCCGAGGGCACGGCCAAAGCCGAGGACCAGGGCCGCCAGTATGCCGCTGGAAGCGGTCGGCAACATCACTTTGAGAATGGCCTCCCAGCGGGTGGTGCCCATCCCATAGGCAGCCTCTTTCACTTTGTACGGGACCCGACGGAAAGCGTCGACGGAGATGGCTGCCACGGTTGGCAGAATCATCACCGCCAGCACTAAAGCGGCGGGCGCCATTCCAGGCCCACTCAGGGATGTGCCGAACAGTGGGATCCAGCCCAAGGTTTCGTTCAGCCACTGTGAGGCTGGCCGGATGAGCGGGATGAGCACATAGATGCCCCAGAGTCCGTAGACCACCGAAGGAATGGCCGCGAGCATTTCTACGACCGTTCGGAACACGTTGGAAACGCGGTCGTCGAGAAAGTCCTGAGTCAGGAAGATGGCCATCGCTACGCCGAGGCCGCCGCCGAGCAGCAGCGCTAGCAATGAGCTGAACAATGTGCCCCAGATCTCCGGCAGGATGCCGAAGGTTTGCTTTTGCACGTCCCAGGTGGTTCCGATTAGGAAGTCAATGCCGAAGCGAATGATTGCCGGGAAGGCCTGACGGCCGAGCTCGAAGACAATGTATGCCACCAGCAGTAAGATGACCGCAGCGCAGGCCCAGACGATGCCTCGCAAAAGCTTGTCCGCAGCGTATTCGCCTGACGACGGTGCCTTGCTGATCTTGGTGACCACCTCCGTGAAGGGGTTGGATGCCATAGTGCTTGCGTCCTCACAATGAAATGAGGCGACCCGCCTTGACAGCTTCTCTGCGAGCCAGAGCTGTCACTGCGGGTCGCCGCGGTGCTTATCGCCGATTAGCGGTTACTTGGGCCCGTCTACTAAGTCAAGCGCAGCGCGAACCTTTGCTTTGACGTTATCGGGCAACGGAATGTAGCCCATTTTCGGGGCGTCTTCCTGGCCAGCCGTCAAGCCGTACTCGACGAATTCCCGCAGGATCTTGGCTTTCTCAGCATCCTGGTGCTGATACAGGAGCATCCATGTAAAGGTTGCGATCGGATAAGCATCCGCGGATGGCGGATCACAGACCCAGACGCGCAGATCCGGTGTGCCTTTGTAGCCAGGGAGGTCGGTGCTAGGAAACTTGGCGCTGGCAAGCGCTGCCTTGCCGGAATCCTCACCGGGCTTGACGAATTCTCCGGCCTTGTTCTGGAGAATCGCCATCGGCTGGCCGGTCGCTTCGGCATAGCCATACTCGATATACCCGATGGCACCGGGGGTCTGCTTGATCATCGCCGCGACGCCGTCATTCTTCGGTGCGCCGACGAAGCTCTTGGGCCAGTTCACGGTTTTGCCGTGCCCGACTTCTTTTTTGAACTCGTCACTGGCGCAGGCCAGGTGGCCAGTGAAGACGTAGGTGGTGCCAGACGAGTCGGAGCGACGCACAACCGTCAGCTTGCCGTCCGGGAAGTCGATGCCCGGGTTGGCTTTCTTCAGTCGTGGATCCTGCCAGCTGTCGAGCTTGCCGAGGAAAATGTCGTTGACGACGTCTCGGGGCAATTTGAGTTGTGGGTCGCCCGGGAGGTTGTAGGAGAGGACGACCTCGCCTGCGGTCATGGGCAGCAGCACGACACCCTTGCCCTTGGGAACATTGGCGATCTCGTCATCGTTCATTGCTGCGTCGCTCGCCGCGAAGTCCACGGTCTCGCTGATAAACGCGCGGATACCTGCGCCACTGCCGACGGCTTGATATTGGACGCGGGTGTCCTTGTTTTTGGAACTGAAGTCTTTGGCCCACTTTGCGTATAGCGGAAACGGGAAGCTAGCTCCAGAGCCGCTCAGGGTAGTGTCGGCGAGCAGGTTTGCGGAGAACATGGTGGCTGCGACGCAGCCAGCCACGACGGGCAGGTTGAAGAACCGATTCATGGACATGGTTGATTTCTCCCGAAATCGGCGAGTAAGTGGGGGGTGAGTGGTCAGTGTGCAGCGGCATGGCGCGCAAGTCTGTGAATCTTTGATGAAGACATCCGGGAATCGCCGATGGTGGCCCGACGGCAGCGGTGGCGGGTGACAATGTTGGGAGCCCGCCGGCGAACGCGCGGGAGGAGCGGTCCCGGTGGGCCAACGCTCTTACGCGCAGTGGGCAGGGCCGCGGGCGAGCCATCGACGGCTAACGGCAGCGTCGTACCGTCCTAGCGTCGCGGGCGCGACCGGCAGATCGACGGGGGCCAACGGGCGCAAAGCACACGCCGATGGTGCTGGTTTGTGCCGCCCGAGGGGCTCGCAGCAGCGGCGATTCCGGTGGCGATGAGCAACCCGCCTGATCGCGACGGCCTGCGCCCTCAAGGGCCGCCTGAGTCATCCCATTGCGAACCGAAGACGTCCACTCGCCATCTGCGACTCACGCGACGAGTGTGCGCGCCTGTCTGCCACCACGACACCGAGGGCTGCAGGTGTGATGCCGTTCGTTGCCCATACGGCGGGCCCGGAAATCGACGGCAGCAACCGACCGCCGGGTTGAAGTGTGACGACACAACGAAGCACGTTTGTGAAATTTTTATGACGGGAGCAAGACTTACGCAGCCCCCGGCGACGCTCACCGAGGGGCGCAGGCGCGCGCCTGTAATGGTTCCAGCCCCCGCAAAACTCCTTGACCACCGCCATCGCCGGCGCTGCTCTGCCACCAGCCGTAACCGCCGCCGAAGTCGAGGCGTATGTCATCGACACCGAGGGCGCCCACGCCTTTGTCCAGTTCCGCATCAAGCATCTGGGCTACAGCTGGCTGTATGGACGGTTCAACGACTTCTCCGGTGGCTTCACCTACGACACCGAGAATCCCAGCAACGCCACCATCCAGGTGGACATCGAGACGGCGAGCCTGGACTCGAGCCATGCCGAGCGCGACAAGCACCTGCGCGGCGAAGACTTCCTGGACGTCGACGAGTACCCTGATGCGCGCTTCGAGAGCACCGCGGTCACCTGGAACGAAGACGGCACCGGTATTGTCAACGGTGACCTCACGCTGCGCGGCATCACCAAGCCAGTGACCCTGGAGGTGGAGGAAATCGGTGCCGGCCCCGATCCCTGGGGCGGCTACCGGCGGGGCTTCCAGGGCAGCACCAGCTTTCCGTTGAAGGGCTTCGGCATCGACTACGACCTGGGGCCGGCGGCCACCGACGTGGAAATGATCTTATCCGTGGAAGGCATCCGCCAGGACGGCTGAGGGCCGCGCCCCTGTCCAGAGCCGCTGCGCGGCCCGGCTGCGCCGGGCGCAGCGGCCATGCCGGTTTTCAGCGCCGCTGACCGGTCAGTTCTCTGACCACGCCCATCACGCGCGCCTGCATCTGCTTCGCCCACGCGGGCTGCGGCAGATTCCAGCCGACGACGATCCCCACCGCCACCCAAAACAGTATTGTCAGCATTTCGACCTCCATTGCGAGTTGCAAAAGGTTAGCACGGCGGCATTATTAACGGTCGCAAACAGATCCAGCCTAGCCCTCGGGCATCCGCGCACGTACGGTCGCAAACACCTCGCGCAGGCCCTGAAAGACGGCCGTCTCTGTGGGAACATACGGCCGCAACGCGGTGACCGCACGCCGCGGCGCCCTCCGCGGCGCGCCGAGGGGCATCACAACGAACCGCTCAGTACCGACCGACGAATCTGCCCGACGGGGACGGCCCAACGCCGTCGACATTGCCTAGCCCACCACGACCCATGATCCGGATGCTCTGCCACGCCACCGGCGACACACGCGCGTGTCACGCCCCCCTCCACGGCCTTTGCGATGACCACGAGCGCGCCGTAGCCCGGCGCCGGTGCGTCGCACGCGGTCATGTCCCGCTGGCGGCCACCGCCGCGAGCCGCGTCCGCGCCACCGCCGGAGACCTGCCATGAGCCTCTCTGCCGTCACATCCATGGTGCCGGGCGACGGCGACGCCATCGAGGCATCACCGCTGGCTCCACCGCTGCCCACGGCCAGCGGCGAGCGCCTGCTGTGGGGACGGCTCTACGGCGCCGCCGGTGCCCTCGCCATCGCCCGCGCCGCCCGCCAGGCGCATCGCCCAATCCTCGCCGCAGTGGCCGACATGCCCGCGGCGACTCAGCTGCGCGAGGAGCTGAGCTTCTTCCTGCGCGGCGGCGCGGACGGCGAAGACATCCCGGTGCTGACCTTTCCGGACTGGGAGACGCTGCCCTACGACGTCTTCTCGCCGCTGCCGGAGCTGGTCTCCGAGCGCCTGCTGACGCTGCATCGGCTGCCCGAGCTCAGCCGCGGCGTGCTGGTGGTGCCCGTGGGCACCCTGCTGCAGCGCCTGCCGCCGCGGGATTTCGTGGATGGCCACACCATGGTGCTCGCGGTGGGCGACCGCCTGGACCTGGATGCCACGCGCACGCGCCTGACCCACGCCGGCTATCAGTGTGTGTCGCAGGTCATCGCCCACGGCGAGTTCGCGGTGCGCGGCGCCCTGCTGGACGTCTTCCCCATGGGCGGCCAGCAGCCCCTGCGCATCGACCTCTTCGACGATGAGGTGGAGAGCATCCGCACCTTCGATCCGGACAGCCAGCGCTCGCTGACGAAGCTCAGCCGGGTGCGCATGCTGCCGGCGCGGGAGTATCCCACCGACGACGCCGCCATCAGCGCCTTTCGCCAGCGCTGGCGCGCCGCCATCGACGCCGACCCCAAGGCCAGCATCATCTATCGGGAAGTCTCCGCAGGCCGCATGCCCGGCGGCATCGAGTACTACCTGCCGCTGTTCTTCGACGACACCGCCACACTATTCGACTATCTGCCCGATGCGACCCTCGCCTTCGAGCATGCGGACGTGCGCGACGCCGCCGACGAGGCCCTCGGGCGCATCGAGCAGCGCTACGAGCAGCGCCGACACGATCCCGAGCGGCCGTTGCTGCCGCCCCGCGCGCTGTACCTGGGCCGTGACGACCTCGCCGCGCGCCTGAACACCCGGCCCGGCGTCTGCTGGCAGTCGCCGGAGGTGCCGGCGCGGCGCAAGGGCTACGCCGCCGTGCACAACTTCGCCACCGCGACGCCGCCGGCGCTGGCGATCCACGCCCGCGCCGAGCGCCCGGCGGCGGCGCTGCAGGCCTTTGTGCACACGCCCGGACAGCGCACGCTGTTCATCGCCGAGAGCAGCGGCCGCCGCGAGCTGCTGCTGGAGAGTCTGCAGGGCTTTCGCATCACGCCCCAGGCGGTGGCTGGCTGGCAGGCCTTCGTCGATACCGACACCGCCGTCGGCATCACCGTCGCGCCGCTGGAGCAGCCCCTGGTGCTGCCCGGCGTGCTGCCCGGCGCGCTGCCCAACACGCCGGGGCGCCTCGCCATCATCACCGAGACCCAGCTCTACGGCGAGCGGGTGCGCCAGGAGCGCCGGCGCAAGCAAAAGGCCCGCGACGGCGAAGCGGTGGTGCGCAATCTCGCCGAGCTACACGAAGGCGCGCCGGTGGTGCACGAGGAGCACGGCGTCGGGCGCTTCATCGGCCTGCAAAGCCTGCGGGTGGCCGGCGAGCAAACCGAGTTTCTGGCGCTGGAATACGCCAGGGGCGACAAGCTCTACGTGCCGGTCAGCTCCCTGCACCTGATCTCGCGCTACACCGGCGCCGCGCCCGAGAACGCCCCCCTGCACCGCCTGGGCAGCGATCAATGGGACAAGGTCAAGCGCAAGGCGGCGCAAAAGGCCCACGACGTCGCCGCCGAGCTGCTGGACATCTATGCCCGCCGCGAGGCCAGGCGGGGTGTGGCTTTTCCGGACCCGGGCGCCGACTACCAGGCCTTCGCCAGTGCCTTCGAGTTCGAGGAGACGCCGGATCAGCAGCGCGCCATCGAGGCCATCATGGCGGACATGGCGAAACCCAAGCCCATGGACCGCGTGGTCTGCGGCGACGTCGGCTTCGGCAAGACCGAAGTCGCCATGCGCGCCGCCTTCGTCGCCGTGAGCGCCGGCAGGCAGGTGGCGGTGCTGGTGCCGACGACGCTGCTGGCGCAGCAGCACTACCAAAACTTTGCGGACCGCTTCGCCGATTGGCCGGTCAAGGTCGAGAGCCTGTCGCGCTTTCGCAATCAGAAGGAGACCAAGGCCGTCGTCGACGGCCTCGCCGCGGGCACCGTGGACATTGTCGTCGGCACCCACAAGCTGCTCCAGGGCAGCACCAAGTTCAAGCATCTGGGGCTCGCCATCATCGACGAGGAGCACCGCTTCGGCGTGCGACACAAGGAGCAGCTCAAGAACCTGCGCAGCGAGGTTGACGTGCTCACCCTCACCGCCACGCCCATCCCGCGCACCCTGAACATGGCCATGTCAGGCATGCGCGATCTCTCCATCATCGCCACGCCGCCGGTGGAGCGTCATCCCATCAAGACCTTCGTCTCGCCCTGGAACGATGGGCTCATCCAGGAGGCCTGCCAGCGTGAAATCGCCCGCGGCGGCCAGGTTTACTTCCTGCACAACGAGGTGGAGACCATCGAGAACATGGCGCAGAAAGTGGAAGCCCTGGTGCCCGCCGCGCGGGTGGAGTACGCCCATGGCCAGATGCGCGAGAAGGAGCTGGAGCGCGTGATGCGGGACTTCTACCACCGCCGCTTCAACCTGTTGGTGTGCACCACCATCGTCGAGTCCGGCATCGATGTGCCGAGCGCCAACACCATCGTCATCAACCGTGCCGACAAGCTCGGCCTGGCGCAGCTGCACCAGCTGCGCGGGCGCGTCGGGCGCTCTCACCACCGCGCCTATGCCTACCTCATCACCCCGCCCGCCAAGGCCATGACCGAGGACGCCAAAAAGCGCCTGGAGGCCATCGAGTCCCTGGAGGACCTCGGCGCCGGCTTCACCCTGGCGACGCATGATCTCGAAATCCGCGGCGCCGGCGAGCTGCTGGGCGAGGAGCAGTCCGGGCAGATCCACGAAATCGGCTTCACGCTGTACATGGAACTGCTGGAGCGCGCCGTGCAGGCGCTCAAGGCGGGGCGCACGCCGGCGCTCGACCGCCCGCTCGACCATGGCGCCGAGATCGACTTAGGGCTGCCGGCGCTCCTTCCCACCGACTACTTGCCGGACGTGCACACGCGCCTGGTCACCTACAAGCGTATCGCCAGCGCCGAGACCCCGGATGATCTGAAGGATCTGAAGGTGGAGATGATCGACCGCTTCGGGCTGCTGCCGGAGCCCACCGAGACGCTCTTCGCCGTCACTGCGCTGAAGCTCAAGGTGCAGCCGCTTGGCATCAAGAAGCTCGAGGCCGGCCCCAGGGGCGGGCGCATCGTCTTCGGCGAGCAGCCGAACATCGACCACATGAAGCTCATCCAACTCATCCAGTCGCACCCCAAGGACTACAAGCTCGATCAAGCCGCCGGCGCGCTGCGCTTCACCATGGACATGACCGATCCCAACAGGCGCATCGCGCAGGTGGAGACGGTGGTGGCGAAACTGGCAGGCTGAGGACCAGCCGCAACACGCCCGGCTCGACCCCATCGCGCCGGCCCAGCCTGCCGAGGCACTGCGCCGACTCGACCGCCACCGCCGTACGGCCCCGGCGCCGAGGCGCGGGGCCCGCGCCGGTATACCCGTCGCCCCCCGGTCATCGGTTTCCGCGGGCTGCTCCCGAGAGACCTTGACGGTCCCCCGGCACCCGATCATTCATTCCCCCGCAGCTGCACATTATCCAACCGCCCGCTGCCGCGGATGAGCAGCGTATTGACCTGCAGTAACTCCACGCCGGGCTCTGCGCTGCGCAAATCCGCAGCCAGATCGCGCTCGATGCGCTGCCAGGCACCATTTGTCAGTGTCTGGTCGAGGCCGTAGTGGATATAGTTTTCCCAGGTCCAGTCGTTGCCAAGACCCGCTGGGCTGTAATGCAAATAACGTTGCCCAGCGCTGGTTTCGACGTCGATATAAAGCAGGAAAGGCTCGCTGTAGCTCAGCTCCAGTGCCAGCAGGCTGCGCTCGCCGTCTTGCCAATCGTTGCCGGATGGATCGCGTAGCTGGTATCCGGTGTCCGTGCCCGTGCCCTGCAGCGCGATCACCCGACTGCCCTGCTGGCTGTCTTGCAGGTTTTCAATACTGCCGAGACCGGCATAGACCCGCCAGCCGGCCGTCTCTCCATCTTCCGCGTCTTCATAGGTGCGGATATTCTCCGGCGCCGATGCGGTTCGACTCAGCGCGATGTCATCGACGCGTCCGCTGCCCCGGATCAGTATGCGGTTGACTTGCACCAGCGTCGACTCTGGCTCGACCGCCTGCAGGTCGGCGGCGAGATCGCGCTCGAGACGCTGCCAGCCACCACCGGCGAGATCGCCGTCGAGGCCGTAGTGGATATAATTTTCCCAGGTCCAGTTATCGCCGATGCCCGTCGGGCTGTAGTACAGATAGCGTTGGCCGGCGCTGGTATCGACATCCACATAAACCGTAAAGGGCTCGCCATAGCTGAGGGCCAACGACAGCAATGTGCGCTCGCGATCCTGCCAGGCGGACCCATCTGCGCTGCTCAGCACATAGCCGGTCTCCATACCATCGCCCGTGAGCGCGATCACACAACTGCCGCGCTCTTCGTCCAGTCGGTTCTCGATGTTGCCGGTGCCGGCATAGACTCGCCATCCGGCGGTATCGCCATCTTCGGCGTCTTCATAGACCAGACGCTCATCACCGGCATCGGTCGGCGTGCCCGACGCGCCCAGCGGCGAGCCGCAGGGCGACGGTTCCTCAGGCGGTGCGGCGCCGGTGAAGGCGGCAATCAGGTTGGCGGTGGTCTGCTGGATGCGCGGGTCGACGTAGCCCGGCTCGTCCAGGGCCCAGCTCCAGCTCATGGTGCCGCTGGCGAACACCCAGGCTCCGCTCGGGGCCTGATAAATGGAGGCATTGGCGATCACCGTGTTGCCGTAGGCATCCTGGTAGGGCGAGGCCGACAGCAAGGTTTGATCCGTGCCGGGCGGCGTCGCATATTCCGGCTGAAAGCTGTCGATCTCGTAGCCGATAATGCCCCGCACGCGATCGCCATCGCTGAAGCCGGTGCCTTGGTAGAGCCAGTGATCACTCTTGCTGACCACGAAGTCAGTATTCTCGTCCCAATCGCCGAAGGACAGGTATTGCACACCGATGAGCTGTTGCTCGGCACGTCCGGGAATGTCACGAAAGAGGATTGTCTTGCGCTGCAGATCGGTCACCGGATCGAGCTGCTGATTTTTATAAACGGTGATGATCCGGTCTGGCACACCATCGCCGGATGGCTCGAAACGAGCTTGCCAATAACCCGCATTGGCACCAAAAAAGGCCAGGTGCACGCCGGCGTCCCGTGCAGCCGTCACGGCATCGCGCATGGCTTTCGACCAGTATTCGTCATGTCCGGTGGAAAGAAATGCGGAGAAATCCAGCAGCCGTGACGGCCTGCGATGGGTATCGATATTGGTGCTGTAGCTGACGTCATAGCCCTGGCGCTCGAGCCAGCGCAGCAGCTGGAACTCCCAATCGAAGAAGCTGCCGTCGCCCTTGCGGGCATAGGGACGATCAAACGAGACCTTGACTGCACGCAGCTCACCAGCCACCGTATCACGGCCATAGCTATTGAAGTTGTAGAGGCTCTTGCCCGTGCGGCCGTCATCCGGATAGTTATTATAGGCCTGATCGGTGGTCACCGAGCGCTGGAACAGCAGATCGGCGGTGCGCTCGTCATCACGCACCACAAAGATGATGTAATTATCGAAGCCTTCAGCATTGATCAACTTGGCGGCATAGACCCCACTGACCCATTCATCGGGAATACTGAGACTGTAGTCCGCCGACCAGGGTGTCGTGATCAGGCCCGTGGTCTCGTCCAGGACGGCAGGCGGCTGCGTGCGCCCCTGCAACGGGTCACTCGCCATCATGAAGCGGCCACCGGTGCCACCGTACCAGCCCATCCGATAAATCTGGATGCGATAGTCTTGCGGTGGCGACACCGACACATGAAAATCGAGCCGCTCGCCGTGGGCCACGCTCGCCTTGGACGCATAGCCCTTGATCTGGTGCTCGCGGTCGTTGGCGGGCTTGCTGAGCACCCAGTCCCAGGTGCCTTGCTGGCGATTCTCGATCACGATCGGATTGTCGGCTGCACGGGCCGTTGCTGCGGCGGCCAGGCAGCAGAGACCCAGCGCGAGGGCGAGGAGGCTCGCCGGAATCGTGTGGACGGCGGCACCACCCTGGGGTGCCCGTGTCGGGCGACGGCGGTCCGCATGACGGGGGTCAGGCATCGATATGGCTCCCTGTTGCCGCATTGCTGGTGCCTGGGATAGCAGGATCGGCCAGGCAGTCGTCACAAGGGCTTGAGTGTTCCATATCGGTCGACGCCATTCAGTCGGTGGACCCCGGGTTGCAGCCTGCGGATCAGGCGCAATCCGGCTTCAGTCGAGCCGCCAGCCCAGGCGCCCGGTTTTTCCCTGCCGCCGGAGCGCCGCAGCAGCCAGGTATCGTTGTAGGCACAGGGCGGGCGCTGCCCGGGGCGACGGCTGCGGACATTGCGAATGTCTTGCCTGAGGACAAAAACACTTAAAGTGTGATGACGGCCGCCGGGCCGGCACACGATTGCCGATCGTCAACCGCCTGCGATGCGGTTTGTGGCAGTCTTATCCCTCAGGGCGCGCCCGGGTCAGTTGGCGCTGTCAACGCCCCACCGGCGCCCGACTGGCGGCCGCGGTCATCGGGTTGCGGTGGCGGTGGGATCGGCTGCCGACGCACCGGCGCGCGGCCCGAACGGGCAGGAGATCGCACTTGAGCAAGCACAAGACCGTATCCTTCGATCATGAGCCGCTGATCCTGGTGGACGGCGAGGATAACGTCACCGGCTACGAGACCAAGGCCAACGCCCACCTCGGGGACGGCTTACTGCACCGTGCCTTTTCGATCTTCCTGTTCACGGAGCAGGACGAGGTGCTGCTGCAACAACGCAGCGGCGAGAAGCCGCTCTGGCCCCTGTACTGGTCCAACAGCTGTTGCAGCCATCCCCGGCGTGGCGAGAGCTACGAGCAGGCCGTGCATCGCCGGCTGCGTGAAGAGCTCGCCGTCGACGCGGACCTCGAGTTCCTCTACCGCTTTCAATATCAGGCGGCGTTCAGGGACGCCGGCGCCGAGCACGAGCTATGCTCCGTATTCGTCGGCAAGGTGCCGTCGTCGGTGCGGATCGATGTCAATCCCAGCGAAATCGCGGCCTGGCAATGGCTGCCCTGTGTCGACGTCGATCGCCTGACCCAGCAGCATCCGGATCGTGTGACCCCCTGGTTCGTCATGGAATGGCGGCGACTGCGCACCGAGTTCTGGCCGGCGATCCATGGCCTGAAGGCCCGGGGCATGATCTCGGCCGCCTGAGTATCGCCCCGGCGCCCGCCCGATCTGGTGGTCATCGCCACCGTCATGCCGTCGGGGCGCTGTAGCGCGTGCGGCGACAAGTGGCCGCGCCGTCCACACGCCCCGATGGCCGCACCCCGTCCGTCGCCCTTCGCCTCGTTGAATGCCCACATGTCCGAGCACACAGACGTCTTCCACGCACCACGCCTCCCCGCATTACTGACGCTGCCGTTCGGACTCATCCCGGGTCGACTGAACAGCGCCGCGCTCGCGCAGATCCTGAACCGGGTCTTCCAGCCTGAGCTGGCGGACGGGGAGCTCGACTTCCTGGAGCAGAAGGTCATGCGCATCAGCGTGCAGGATGCCCGCCTCCATTACCGACTCACGCTGCGGCGGGGTCGCCTGGAGGCGGCCCGGCAGGGCGCACCCGATGACCTCAGCATCGAGGGCAACACCTTCGAGTTCTTGCTGTTGGCCACACGCCGGGAGGACCCGGACACGCTGTTCTTCAACCGGCGCCTGCGCCTCGGCGGAGATACCGAGCTGGGGCTCTATGCGAAGAACCTGCTGGACAGCATTGAGCTCGAGGGGCGCGTCGGGCCGCTGCTCGCCGTGATGAATCAAGCGACAGAACTGCTGAGTCGCTTCGGCGTCCAGCGACGCTGACGGCGCGATCCATGACGCAAGCCCCGCCCCCGGGGCGCGAACACGGTGGCGGGGATGCCGCGCGCCACCCTGCGAGCCCGGCTCAATCAGTCGCGGCGGTGGCCGCTGCGTCGGCGGTTGCTGCGCTCGCCGGGTCCTGACGGGTACGCAGGAACTCGTTCGCCGGGAAGCCCTGGGACGCAAATTCTGCGAGCCAGGCCGCGATGAGACGCTCGCTCGGGTGGCGCTCTCGGCTCAGCACCCAGGCGCGCTTGCGTGTGGGCTGCCCCACCAGCGCGTACTCGTAGTCGGCGCCGACGCCGATGATCCAGTAATCGTCCCAAAGCACATGCACGCCGTAGAGGGTACGGAAGCTGATCTCGAGCCGCGCGTTGGTGCCGCGGTCGCTCACCCGCGCGATCCCCTTGGCGCTGCCGATGGTGCCGTCCTGATGCGTACAGCGGTTGGTCACGTAGACCATTCCATCGTCGCCCAACACATAGTCGGCGTGCACGTCTTTCACACAGCGGCGCTGCGTGAAGTAAGGTAGCCGGGCGATCTCGTACCAACGGCCCATGTAGCGGCGCAGATCCACGTGACCGGCCGTCGCAGGCGCCATCAGATGCACCTTGGGCTTGCGCAGCCGTGTGCTGACGATCACCTGCGCCTCGTCCGCGTCCGCCGTCGGTTGGTCTTTGGGCGCGGCGTAAATCTCCTCGGCCCAGGTATCGGGTGTCTCCGCGCGGCGACGCCGGCGCCCGCGCCGCTGGGCGCGGATGGGGCCCGTCGGGCGTGGTGGTTGCCCCGGCCCCTGGCTGGATCCGTCATTGTTCATTGCGGTGCTCGATCTCGCAGCAGCGCCGGCGACGCTCGGCGGCAATGGCTAAACGGCCGGGCATCGGGCGGCGCGAAAGACTGTGCGGCGGCACGTCTGTGCACCCGCCGACAAAAACCCCTTATTGTAAGGTCTGGCCGTAGCGACAAGCCATGCCCGTCACCGGGTCTTGGCCGATACGCCTGCGGCCACCCAAAACGCCTTCAGGTATACTCAGGGGTCTCATCCGTGGCGGTCACCGTCCGGCGTTGCGCCGGCGGCTCCGTCGACGGCGTCGCCATCTGCTCAGACAACCGCGCCCATCGCGCGCCCTCGGAATCCATGCGCCCCGAAACCGACGATCTCCGTATCCGTGACATCAAGCAGGTCATCCCGCCGAAAGATCTGCATGCCGAATTCCCGATCACCGAGACGGCAGCAGCGACCGTTTTCAACGCCCGCAGCGAAATCCAGCGCATCCTGCACGGCGACGACGACCGGCTGTTGGTGGTGGTGGGGCCCTGCTCGGTGCACGACACGGAGGCGGCCGTCGATTATGCCCAGCGCCTGGCGGCGATCCGCCGGACACTGGCGGACCGACTGATGATCGTCATGCGGGTGTATTTCGAGAAACCGCGGTCCACCGTCGGCTGGAAGGGGCTCATCAATGACCCGGGTCTCGACGGCAGCTTCGAGATCAACAAGGGCTTGGGCTTGGCGCGTAAGCTCCTGTTAGACCTGAACGAGCTGGGCGTGCCTGCGGGCACGGAGTTCCTCGACCTCATCAGCCCGCAATACATCGCAGATCTCGTCAGCTGGGGGGCGATCGGCGCACGCACCACCGAAAGCCAGGGCCATCGCGAGCTCGCCTCCGGTCTGTCCTGCCCGGTGGGCTTCAAGAATGCCACCGACGGCAGCGTCAAGGTGGCCATCGACGCCATCCATGCTGCTGCCCGCCCGCACGTCTTCATGTCCCTGACCAAGGACGGCCAATCCGCCATCTTCAGCACCCGCGGCAACCTCGATACGCACATCATCCTGCGTGGCGGCGGCCGCCCGAACTACGATACCGAGAGCGTCAACATCGCCGCAGCAGCCATTGAAGCGGCCGGGCTGCGGCCGAAGATCATGATCGACTTCAGCCACGCCAACAGCCGCAAACAGCATGAGAAGCAGATTCGCGTCTGTGAAGACGTGGCCGGACAAATCGCCCGCGGCGACCGGCGTATCGTCGGTGCCATGATCGAAAGCCACCTCGTTGCCGGACGCCAAGACCTGAAGCCAGAGGTCACGCTGCGCTACGGCCAAAGCATCACCGACGCCTGTATCGGCTGGGACGACACCGTCCCGATGCTCGAGGAACTGGCCGACGCCGCCGCCCGCCGGCGGGCACCGAAGCGACCGCGCTGAGGCGAGCCAGCCCGAGGGCGCCAGCCCAAGGGAAACCGGCGCGGCGATCGATGGCCGGATGCCCGCCCGTTTACGCCGCCGGGCGGCGAAGCTGCGCGAGCTGTGCCTGAACGGGGTCCAGGATGGGCTTCAGCTTGCGCCGCATCAAGCTGCCGAGGGTGGTGGGATCGCTCAGCACGGGCCGGATGACACCATAGCCCACCCCCGAGAGGATGCGCATGGCGATGATATCCGCATGTACCTCGGGACAGCGAGCGAGCAGCTCATGGACCGACGCCGGCGCCGCCTTTGGGTCTGTGAAAGCGCTCGCCTCCGCGGTGATGTCCGCCAGTGGACGCTTGGGATCGCCTTGCGTGCGCAGGGCACCGAAATAATCCCGTAAGCAGTCGAAGGCGGCGGTGACGACGTCCTGATTCGGCGGCTTGTCGAGCACCGCTGACAGCGTCTTCAGGTAGGTCTGCCCCGGCGCCGATGTGACACGTAACAACAGGCCGGCGGCGGCGTTGCCGGCGGCGTGCAGCGGCGCCAGCCGCTCGGCGAGGGCGACATGGTCGCCGCGCGGCGCGACCGGCTGTGGCAGGTCATCGGGCAGGGCCTGGAGAAAGCCCACCAGGTATGCCTGCTTGCGCCCGGACTTCGACCAGAGGTCTTCGATTTTCGCGGAATCCAGCAGACCAGGCTGAAGGATGAGGCGCACCGAGTCCGTCTGTTGGTCGGTCTCGGTCTCGAAGGGCAGATAATCGAGCACATACTCCGCCAGGACCGGCCCCATGGCGCTGGCGACGATGTTGGGATTGTGCAGCATGCGCCGGGCGTTGTCGGCGTCCTCCATGGCCCACCAGGCGCGCCGCGCGAGCTCTTCCGTCAGACCCGGTGAGCCGACCGCAGCCACCACGGCTTCGGGCTCGCCGAGCATGAGCAGCTGCTCCAGACTCTCGTCGCGCATTTGACCCATGCGCGTCCAGCGCTTGAGATAGACGGGGTAGCCACCGGGCGAGCCGAGGATGTGGCCCGAGATCAGTTCTTTGACGGCGCGCAGATACTGTTCCGGGCGCGCGGTGGGATTGAGCTCGACCTTGGCCTCGCCTTTTTCAGACAAGCCGTAGACGATGAGCTTGGACTCATCGATGCGGATCGCCTTCGGCTTGTTGGCGAGCAGCACATTGAGGCGGAAGTTATCTTCGCTCGCAAGTTCCATGGCTCGCCCCTCGCCACCCCGGTCTCAGGCATCCGACGGCGGCTGATAGTGCGGGTCCTTTGGATTCATGAAGATGAAGTGCATCTTGCCCGCTTCCACCTCGGCATAATCCATGACGGCCTGATCCAGCAGCGGCACGTCTTCCGGCGACATCACCAGGTCGACGCCCTCGCTCTGAAAGCGGATATCGTCTTCCTGAATGGAGTCTTCGAAGCCCATCCGATACTCGATGGCACCATCGGGTTTTTGCTCGGCGGCGAGGCGCAACGACATGCCCTCGGCATTGCCCTGTTTCGCCGCTTTCAGAACTTGTTCGGCCGCAGCCGGCGTCAACTTGAACATGCCTTTTTTCCCACTGCTGTCTGCGGAGCCGGCGAGCGCCGCGCCGGCATCGTCTTTAGCGCGATCATAACGCGCTGCTCGTGACGTCGTCGCCCCCTGCTGCGCCATCGCGAAGCCGTCCCCCCTCATTGCAAGGATCGCACATGGTCGAGGAATCGCCCGGTCCAGCCGGTGCCGCCGACGTCGCGGAGGTGCGCATAGCTCGCGAGCAGGTTCCACCGGACGATGCCATCGTGACGGCCGTCGACACCCCGTCCACGCAGTACCCGATAGCCGTAAGCCCAGTCGGGGTCGGGGCTCACGATGGCAGAATGGTGAAACTCGTGCGCGCGGATCTCGACCCGGCTGTCACCTCCACGCTGGGGCGGCCAGGGAAAGGCATCG
Organism: uncultured Thiohalocapsa sp.; assembly: GCF_913062725.1. GTDB lineage: Bacteria > Pseudomonadota > Gammaproteobacteria > Chromatiales > Chromatiaceae > Thiohalocapsa. The sequence continues at coordinate 68,739 of NZ_CAJXWY010000006.1, read as the reverse complement.
GTCTGCGCAAGGTGCACATAACCGCGGCCTTGCGGACGTCGATGCATCGCCACCTCCGCACGCAGGACACCGCACATACGACAGGCGCGCTCTTGCCAGTGCAGCCGCTCCGTCAGGTACATCAGCCCTCCGCACTCTGCGTAGACGGCATTGCCGTCGTGGATGAAGTCTGCCACCGCACGACGCATGGTGGTATTGGCTTCAAGCTCCCGCATGTACACTTCCGGAAAGCCGCCGCCGATGAACAACGCCTCGACATCGGGCAGTTGCGCGTCAGCAATGGGACTGAATGCGATCAGCTCGGCGCCGGCGGCGGTGAAGGCGGCGAGATCGTCTGGATAGTAGAAACCAAAGGCCTCATCCCGGGCGATGCCAATGCGCACCGGGCTCGCACACCCGGCGGACCGCCCAGCCGGCGGCGGCATCACCTCGGGCTGTGCCGGTGCCGTCGCGGCCATACGCTCCACCGCATTCAGATCCACGTGTGCGGCGACGACATCGGCGATGCGATCGACCATGGCATCCGCAGTTTGCGCCTCGTTGGTGGGCATGAGCCCCAGATGACGCTCTTCGATGCCCATATCTGCTTGCCGCGGCAGCGCTCCGATCACCGGCAAATCCGTGTAGTGCTCCACCACCCGGCGCAGGTTGGCCTCGTGCCGCTCACCACCGACCTTGTTCAGGATGACGCCGGCGATGCGCAGCGCCGGATCGAAGGCCAGGTACCCCAGCAGCAGGGGCGCAATACTCCGACTCATACCCTGAACATCCACCACCAGCAGCACCGGCGCCTCGAGTAACTTGGCAAGCTCCGCATTGCTGTGGGCGCCTTGCACATCCATGCTGTCGAAGAGCGCCACGTTGCCCTCGATGAGGCCGAGCGCAGCCGGCCCCAGGGCACGCGCGAAGGCAGACCTGATTTCTGCCACCGGCGTGGTGTAGTAGTCCAGATTCAGACAATCACGCCCGGCGGCCCGGGACAGCCACAGTGGGTCGATGTAATCCGGGCCTTTTTTGAACGGCTGCACCGCGTGGCCACGCCGACGCAATGCCCGCGCAAGACCAATCCCTAGCGTCGTTTTGCCGGAAGACTTGCGGGTGGCCGCGAGATAAAAATGGGCCATATCGCGAAGAGCGAAGGTCGCGCTCCGAATGCACAGGAAGCGGACGCCGTTAGCGTCCGCGCGAGACCAATCGGCATGATGTCATTCAGACCGGCTCGACGAGACCGTCCATGTCCCTGTCCGACAACGACTCCGGCAGGAACTGCAGGACGCGAATCCCGACCGAGACGATGAGCATTGCCACGGCAACGCCGCCGATGCCGAGCAGCAACTCGGCGAGGGTCGGCATGTACGGGGCGACGGCACCACCGATATCACCGGGCGCACCGAAGGCCAGAACGCTCTTACCCGGGAACATCTCCAGCGGGAAGGCCTGACTGCCGATGATAATCACGTACATGGCCGCAAGACCGCCGGCGATCACCAGCGCACAGGCGGTTGCGATCCAGTTTCGATCTGTGCTCAGACGTGGGTGGTAGATGATCCCAAGCGGCAACAGACCGCCCACCAGGACCCAGCCGCCCCAGAACATCAGGGTGTAGATACCACCTTGGAGCAATAGGAATGACTCGAAGTCCGTGCTCTTCGCACCATAGAGGTTGGTGAGGTGGTAGATCAGGGTGAAATAGAGGATGCCCGCGACGAAAAGGCCAAGCAGATTCTTGAGGCGCCTGAGGATCTTCGGACCGATCGGCCGCCCGTCCCACGCGAAGCTGGTGAGCAGCACGAGCATGTAGATTGCCACACCGTAAGCGAACGACATGACCACGAACATGGGCGCCAGCACCGCCGTGTCGTACGCAGACCGCCCCACCAGAAAGCCGAAAATCGAGCCAGTACCCGTGGTGAGCGCCAGACGCCAGAGGAATGCGAAAATACCCACCGGACGCTGCAGGAAATTCCCCTTACGCTCGGCCATGGTCCAGAGATAGCCGATGGTGATCGCGAGGAAGCCGGTATACAGGAAGATATTCCAGGCGAAGATGGAATTGAAGTTATAGGTGGTCATGGCGACGAGCAGCCGGTCCGGGCGGCCCAAGTCGAGCACCAGGACCAGGAGACCACCCACCAGGAGCCCAGCGGCGAGCAGACCCGACAGACGCCCCAAGGGCTTGTATGCGGGCTTATTGAACACCGTGCCGATGGATGCAACGTTGAGCGCCCCCGAAGCGGCTACGATCAAAAACACGGCGAAAACGTGCGGCAGCCCCCAGACGACTGAGTTGGTCATGCCTGTGACCCAATGCCCCTCGTGCTCCATGTACAAGGCCGACGCGCCACCAATGGCGATGACGGTGGCGAGGATAGCGAGCAAGCCCCAGTAACGTTCGGGCTGTATCAACCACTCGCGGTAGACGATTCTCTTGCTCATCGCTCGATCTCGGTGCTTTGGCCATGACGGTTCGGCGACCGCCATGGGCCAGGCGCGCGACGGCGCCGGGGATTGGGTCAAAGACCGGCGTAGCGCACGCCGGTGTTGAGCTGCAGATCTTCACGAATCTGTCGGCTCGCCTGCTTCGCCATGGCCTGTCGTACGGGACTGGTCGGATCTTTCAGGTCGCCGAAGACGATGGCGTGGTGATTTTCGTCGGCACAAGCCTGGGCGCAGGCGGTGGAGATATCGCCTTCGTCCAACCGGTGCGCGCACAGGTTACAGCTCTCGACGCAGCCCTTGCCGCGGGGTGCCCGTGTCAGCTTCTGATCCACCTGCTCATGAATAAAGGAGCGCGCCTTGTACGGGCAGGCCATCATGCAATAGCGACAACCAATGCAGGTGTGGCGGTCAACCATCACAATGCCATCGGCCCGCTTGAAGGACGCACCCGTGGGACACACGTCGACGCAGGGTGGGTGCTCACAATGCTGACACATCAGTGGCAGGTTGGTGACATGTCCACTCGCCCGATCTTGCAGCTTCACTTTGCGTATCCACACGGAACGCTGATTCTGCCACTTGGCTTCGTTACTCCCGTGCGGCTCGGACTGCAGGTTGAGGCCGTTTTCCTGATCGCAGGCATCGACGCACGCCGTACAGCCGTCGGCGCACTTGCTAGCGTCCACGAACATACCCCAGCGGTGGATCTTGGACACCGGTTCGGTGCGCGGTGCCGACGCCGCATCAGTGGCGACCGCCGCGGCGAGACCGCCGAGTGTGAGTGCGCCGGAGCCCACGGCAGTACCTGCCACAGTTCCAGCGGTGGCGACACCCAGGAAACGGCGCCGTTGTGTATCGACTCGTTGCTCCTCTTCTCGACTCATCGTGTCTTGCTCTCCGGAGCGGCGGCGCTACCAGCCGACGCGGTTGCGGCGGCAGCCTGCGTTTCCACCCCTGGCACCAACGAGTGCCCCATGGTCGGATGAACTTGATTCCAGGCTTCGCCTTGGGGAACGGTGGCATGGCAGTCGAAGCAGTTCAGCGTCACCGCCGCATAGTCGTGGCAGGCGGAACAAAACTGATCGTCATCATCGATGGCGACGGGCTGATGCTTGTCATCGTAGCCAACGTGACATTCCACGCAGCCGGACAGGCTATGCTTGGTGGAGCGAATGCCACCATAGACGGTGGTGTCGCGTTGATGACGAATGACTTCCATATGATTGCGGCGCATGTACTCCGTAGGCTCGACGCAGTTCTCGAGACCCGCCGCCTTGGAACTGCCGACGACGAAGTCGCCGATGCCGGTGGCCTGTACCGTGCCAGCCAGACCGAGCCAGAGCAGCGCCGTCAGCGCAACCGCAGCGCTCGCACCTGGGACCGTCGTGAACCGGTAATCTCTCATCGCTCTACTCCGGCCCGCGGCGGTCTCTCGATACCGCCGCGGGCCCGCCGTTGCTTCCCGGTTATTCACCGAGGCCCATCTTGATGTAGCCCGTCGGGCACACATCCGCACAGATGTGGCAGCCAATGCACTTGGCATAGTCGGTGTCCACATAGCGACCCGTGGTCCGCTGGTCCTTATTGACGCGGAATACCGCGTCTTGCGGACAGAAGATGACGCAGTTATCGCACTCGAAGCACATGCCACAGCTCATGCAACGCTTGGCCTCGGTCACCGCATCTTCTTCACTGTAGCCGATGACGCGCTCCTTGAAGTGACCGAGCACCTCTTCGGCACTCGGCACTTCTTCCCGACGCAGCACGCGAGGCGTGAAGGGGAAGTGGCCGAGATACAGCTCGTCATGCGGAATCACCTCAGCACTGGAGCGGTCCTCGTAGTTGTGGATGGCATAGCTGGCGTCAGAGGTGCCGCGCAGATCGCCGGATTCAGCAACACTGAACTCGCTCGGCGCGAGGTGGGCTTCTGTCATCTTCTCGAGCAGGTTGAAGTGGTGCACGTCCACCTTCGGCCGCTTCCGGTGCTCGGCCTGCTTCAGGTACTCGTCGATGGACTCGACGGCGATCCACGCCTGGCCGATGGCGGTGGTCAGCAGGTGCGGGCGGATGATGTCGCCGGCCACGAAATGCCCTGGACGATCGGGCACTTGGTAAAACTTGTCGGAGTTCATCAGGCCGCGGCCGTTGTCGAAGGCCTCCAGCCCGGCCATGTCGCCGCCTTGGCCGATGGCCGCCACCACCAGGTCGGCATCGATCACGCGCTCGGTGCCTGCCACCGGCGTCGGCCGGCCATCCTTCATCTCGCAGTCGGCGACCTTGAGACCAATGGCGCGACCGGCGTCGTTCTTCAGCACCTCCACCGGCATGACGCCGTCGAGGATGGTCACGCCTTCGTGCAGGGCGTCGTGCACTTCGTGCTCGGCCGCCGTCATCTTCTCGCGCGTGAACAGCGAGGTCAGCGTCACCGCCGCACCTTCAGCGGCGGCGGTCATGGCGGCATCGTGGGCGACATAGCCGTCGTGGATGACCGTTTCCGGCAGCTCGCGCTTACCGGATTTGGTGATGTGGCCGAGGCGACGCGCCACCGATACCACGTCGATGGAAGTGTCACCGCCACCGACACACACCACCTTGTCGGCGGTCACCTTCATGCGGCCCTCGTTGAAGGCCTTGAGGAAGGCGACGCCCGAAACGCAATTGGGCGTGCCCTCCCAGCCCGGCACCGGCAGTCCACGACCGGACTGGCAACCGATGGCCCAGAGCACGGCGTCGTAGTTCTGCTCCAGTTCCTCCACCGTGATATCGACACCGACACGGCTGTTGAGCTTGACCTCGATCTTGCCCATATCGAGGATACGGTTGATCTCCGCATCCAAGGCGTCGCGGGGCACCCGGTAGCCGGGAATCCCGTAGCGGAACATGCCGCCGAGATCGCCGTTGGCCTCGAAGATGGTGGCCGCGTGGCCTTTGCGCCTGAGCTGGTAGGCGGCCGCCAGACCGGCCGGGCCACCACCGATGATGGCGATGTTCTTCCCCGTGTCATGTTCGGCGGGGTGGAACTTGTAGCCCTGGGCGGTGGCGTTATCGCCGATGAACTGCTCGACGGCGTTGATGCCGACGTAATCCTCGACCTCGTTGCGATTACAGCCGTCCTGGCAGGGCGCCGGACAGACGCGACCCATCATGGACGGGAATGGATTCGCCTCGGTGGAGCGGCGGAAGGCGTACTCCTGCCAGGTCATCCCCTCGGGCGGCTGCTCCAGCCCGCGCACGATCTGCAGCCAGCCGCGAATGTCCTCACCGGATGGGCAACTGCCCTGGCAGGGCGGTGTCTTGTGCACATAGGTCGGGCATTTGTGCGAAGTATCCTGAACAAAGATCTTCTCGGTGAGGTCGTCCCAGACATCGTCGCCGTCTTCGAACCGACGCCAGGAAAGTTTGCTCATTTCATCGCTGGAAGTTGCCATGGGTAACGCTCCTTACGCTGCAAGCTGTCACGCTCGCTTATCGATGAGGTCTGGTCGACACCGCGTCGGCCGAAACCGTTTATTTGCGACGACTCGCTCTAGGTGATGACGATGAGCCGCGTGCGGGTGCAACGGGTCACCCTTACGCGGCTTCGTCGGCCGCCTCCACCTCGTCTTCGTCGGTGGTCTGCCCCGTCAGGATCAGGGCGTTGGACACGAGCTGGTGCACGCTCACGATCTGGTCCATGTCCATGCCGTAATACGGCAGCACCTTGGTGAACTGACTCTTGCAGATGGCGCAGATGGCGGCCATGTGCGTCACGCCTTTCTCCTGGATGACATTGTTCAGCGCCTCAACGCGCGGTTGCGCGCCCTTCACACGAATTTCCATCAGGTCATCCGTCAACAGGCCACCGCCACCGCCGCAGCAGAACGTACGGTCGCGAATGGTATCTTCGTCCATGTCGTAGAAGTTATTGCAGGTGGCCCGGATGATGGCCCGCGGAATGTCGAACTGCCCACCCGGGCGATCGCCCATTCGCGATGCCCGGGACACATTGCACGAATCATGGTAAGTCAGCACCATGTCGTCGTTTTGGCTCTTGTCGAAACTGAGCCTGCCCTGCTGGATGAGGTCGTACGTGAACTCACAGATGTGCTGCGGTATCGGATAGCGCTGGTCCAGGAAATCCCATGGGCCAGCGAGGGTGTTGAGGAAGCTGTAGGCAACGCGCCAGGCATGGCCGCATTCGCCGAAGACGATGCGCTTCACACCCAGCTTGATGGCGGCCTCCCTGATACGCAGGGCCACGCGACGCATGTTCTCGTACGAGCCGATGAACATGCCGAAATTGGCCGCCTCGGAGGCGTGGCTGCTGAGGGTCCAGGACACACCGGCCTCGTGGAACACCTTGCCGTAGCCGATCAGGCCGTCGACGTGGGGCTCTGCGAAGAAATCCGCCGATGGGGTGATCAGCAGCACCTCGGCGCCTTCCTGATCCAATGGGTATTTCACCTCGACGCCGGTATCGTCGAAGACATCCTCTTCCAGCCCCTCGAGCGTATCGGCCAACGCGGGCCCCGGCAGTCCAAGGTTATTACCGATCTTGTAGACCTTGCCGATGATTTCGTTACAGTACTTTTGCCCCACCCCGATGTGATCCATGATCTCACGGGCGGCCATCGAGATCTCGGCGGTGTCGATGCCGTAGGGACAGAACACCGAGCAACGCCGGCACTGCGAGCACTGGTGGAAGTAGCTATACCAGTCCTGCAGCACCTCTTCCGTGAAGTCTTCGGCGCCGACGAGCTTGGGAAAGTACTTGCCTGCGAGCGTGAAGTAGCGCCGGTAGACCTTACGCATCAGGTCTTGGCGTCCCACCGGCATGTTCTTCGGATCGTGCGTGCCAAGGTAGTAGTGGCATTTGTCCGTACAGGAGCCACACTTGACGCAGGAATCCAGATAGACCCGCAGCGAGCGATAGCGCCCGAGCAGATCACCCATCTTGTCGATGGCCTTCTCCTGCCAGTCATCCACCAAGGCGCCGGGGAAGCCGAGCGGTGCCTGAAATTGCTCTTTCGCCTTGAATGGCGACGAATGCGCCATGATGCCCGGCTCGATTTCCGGTATCTCCGGGTATTGTTTCAGGACGGGAACGTCGAAATCGGCCTTGGCCATGTGTCAATGTCTCCGAAAGCGAGGTCTGGCGCCCGTGCATCCGGTGTATGGACGCGATGCGTTGCGATGGAGGCTTCAGGAGCCGCGGTTACTTGCTTGCGACGGGGCGACGGTGCCCGGCCGTAGTTTCGGCCCGTGCCCGGCTATTGCTGCTGCTCCAGCCGGCGCGCCCAACCGGCGACGTGCCGGCGCTCGCGGGGGTTGTCGACCTGGTTACGCGATGGGCTGAAAAACAGGCCCGGCATGTGCAGCAGCTTGCTGTAAGGGAAGACGATCATCAGCCCGGCAACCAGAAGCAGGTGGAGCAACAACAACGGGTCTGCCGGCAGCAGCATCACTTGTCCCGCATAGAGCCCCTGGAAGAATTCCTTCACCCGGATAACATCGGTATGGGTGAGAAAGCGCATCGCCAGCCCGGACAGCCCGATGGACACCAGCAGCGCCAGAATCAGGTGATCCGACAAGGACGTGATGTAGCGTACGCGATCGACCAGGAACCGGCGCGCCCACAGACCAGCGAGGCCGATGACCATGGCGATACCGCCATAGATGCCGAAGGGCTGAATGAACTGGATCGGCGCCCAGACCGGATCGATAAAGTAGCGCAGATGTCGCAAGGTGACGAGGAACAAGCCGAAGTGGAAGATCCAGCCGAAGATCCAGATCCATTTGTTCCCTCGAAACAGGCTCTCGAAGAACACCACCTCGCGCGTCAGCCGAAAGACGACTCCGGTGCGGGTCGTGGGCGCAGGCGTCGTCGGAATCTTCAAGGGCGCGGGGGTACGCGCATACTGCACCACCTTGGTCGCCAGCCCGGCCACCAGGACGAACGCCGCAAAATAGAAGAGGTAGGCGTAGACGGTGGAAACGAAGGACATGACGACAGTGCCTCGATGGTGTGCTCGTGGTTCCCGGTCAGCCTGTTCGGCGACGGTCATCCCCGCCATGCGATGATGGTGGGTTGTACTGTTTGGGTATGGACGACGCCGGGGACATCCGGGTCATTAGCGGGCCATTAGCAGCTCCGGGATCGGGTCTGAGTCAGGCCCAGGATCAGATCCGAGCGCCGGCGGGTGTTGACGCCGCCGGCGCGGACCCGACGCGGGATGATCAGACGCAGCCGGTCGGCTTCGGCAGGCCGGCGTAGCGGCAGGCCTGCTTCGCCGGGCCGTAGGGGAACAGGCCGTAGAGATACTTGCTGTTGCCCTTGTCCTTGCCAAACTTCTTACCAACAGCTTTGGTCAGAACGCGAACGGCCGGTGCGATCTGGTACTCTTCGTAGTACTCGCGCAGGTAGTTGATGATGTCCCAGTGCTCGTCGCTGAGCTCGAGATCATCTTCTTTGGCCATCACCTCGGCGACGCCGGGCTCCCAGTCGTTGATGTTGGCGAGGTAGCCTTCTTCGTCGGTGTCGAAGGACTTGCCATTGACTTCGATAGGCATATCAATGCTCCTGTATCGGTTGGTGAAATTACAGCCAGGCCTGGACCTTGTCGTTCTCCGCGGCCAAATCCACGAAGCCCGCATAGTCCACGACGGTGATGCCCTGGATGACGCGGTCTTCGGCAAGACCGCGCGCCATCAGATCCGGCCCCAGCACGAACAGCTTGACCGAATCCAGCGCCTGTTTCATCCGCTGCTCGACGGCCGTGCCGGTGGTGGCCGCGTAGACGCCGTCCTCGAGCAACAGCACGTTGGCCCCGGTGCCGGCATGGGCGAGGCAGGCGTCCAGGGAGGACTTCTCGAAAGGCGACTTGTTGACGGTGTGAAGCGTGCTCATCGTTGTCCTCGCTCGGTCGCGGTCATCAGAAGCTGAAGACGACGTCGGCGTCGTCCATGATGGCGGTCATCTCCTCGCGCGAGACGAGCTTGATGGAGTCCTTCTCGGCGTAGTCGTCGTCTTCGTCTTCCCAGACGAGGTGCTGGAGATCGTCCAGGCTCAGGCCCCGTTCCTCCAGCGACTCTCTCTCCACAAAGATCTTCTTGACCTCATAGTCACCCAGCGCCGCGTAGGTGGGAGAAAAATTCTTCATGCCGATGCCGGCGGTATCCTGTCCCTTGGTCAGTTGGTAGACGCCGTCGTCCACGAACGCAAGGCTCACGTCCTGATCGAAGGCGGCGCCGATGAGCACGACTTCGAGCGATTCCCAAGCGTAGATGGTCCCATAGGGCGCCTTACGGTTGAGATAGAGAAATTGCTTGATGGTTTCCGACATGTCGTCCCCCAAGAAGGCTCAGTCGCCGAAGACGACCAGACGATCCGATTGAATGGCCGCTTCGACCAACTGGCCGAGACCCGAGATGCGAAAGCGTGGATGGATATTGGTCGCGTCCTTGCCGTTGCGCTGCATTTCGCCTTCATCGACCATGCCGCGGCGCTGTGCAGCGGCGACGCAAACGACCATGTCGAGGTCGTGCTGCTCGGCGAGGGCGGCCCAGCGATCGACGACGTTACGATCGTCCTGCGGCGGCGTCGTCAGGCGGGAGGCATTGTTGACGCCGTCGTGGTAGAAGAACACGCGGAAAATCTCATGCCCCTTCTCCAAGGCCGCCTTGGTGAAGAAGTAGGCCGAATCGGACGCCTGGTGCTGATACGGTCCTTCGTTGATCTGGATAGCGAATTTCATGAAGACCTCAGGCTGTAACATCGGGGACTGCCGGGGTGCTCGGCCATCGGCGCAGGCGCCGGCCGAATCCTGCCCGGCGGACGACGGGCCTGCCCCGGTCAGGTTCCGGGGCGGACCGACGGCCGCATCCGGCGCCGGTAACGACGGCCCCGATCAGAAGCGGATGTAGGAGGAGCTGTTGAAGCTCGCCCGCGCGCCGCGCCAGGTATCGATGTGATACTTGGTGAAGGGTAGCTCTACCTCTTCGAAGAAACGCGGCCAGCCGATGCGCTCGATCCACTCGTTGATCCGCTCCCAGTCCCGGGCGCCTTCCTTGTAGGCCTTGAGGATGCGCTTGACGATGGCGGTTGCCTCGGGCCAGCGCGGCGGATTGTTGGGGATGCCGGCGGCGACGAGCTTCTGGAACGTCGGCTTGCCACGGGCGTTGGAATGGTTTCCGCCAACCCAGATGGCGAGCTTGGTGTGCTCGGCGTCGTTGATCTGCATGGGCGGGCACGGCGGATAGCAGGCACCGCAGCAGATGCACTTGCGCTCATCCACCTCCAGTGAGGGCTTGCCATTGACCATGGCCGGGCGAATGGCCGCCACCGGGCAGCGCGCGACGACCGACGGACGCTCGCAGACGTTCGCGACCAGGTCGTGGTTGATCTTCGGCGGCTTGGTGTGCTGGACATTGATGGCGATATCACCTTGGCCGCCGCAGTTGATCTGGCAGCAGCTGGTGGTGATGTGCACGCGGTTGGGCATGTTGGCGTTACGGAACTCGTCGATGAGCTCGTCCATCATCGCCTTGACCACGCCCGAGGCATCGGTGCCGGGGATGTCGCAGTGCAGCCAGCCCTGGGTGTGGGAGATCATGGTGACCGAGTTCTGGGTGCCGCCGACGATGAATCCGGCGTCTTCCAGGGTGTCGATCAGGGGCTGAACACGCGACTCTTCCGTCACCATGTACTCGATGTTGGAGCGCAGGGTGAAGTGCACATAGCCGTCGGCGAACTGATCACCGATGTCGCAGAGCTTACGCAGCGTGAAGACGTCCAGGATGCGTTGCGTACCGGCCTTGACGGTCCAGACCTCGTCACCGCTGTAGGCGACGTGGCGCAGCACGCCGGGGCGTGGATGGTCATGCCACTTCCACTGGCCGAAGTTCTTACGCATCACCGGATGCATGTACTGCCACGGATCCGGGCAGCCGGATTCGATGGGCTCGCGCATGTCTTTGGCCATCGATGGTCCTCCAGTCAATCAGAAAAGCGTTAGGTACTGATGAATTCCGGCGCGGAAGATCGGCATGCGACACCTGCTGCTGCGAGCATGGCGCCGCACACCGCTCCCGACGCGAGCCTGCGTTAGCCGGCCGCCTTTTCGGCCTGCTTCTCGAACCATTCCTCGGCCGCCTCGTCCCAGCCGTCCATCCGGACATAGGAGGACTGGCGTGGGTGGGCCAGCATGTTCGGGTCGGCGTCGACTCCGATGCCGTCGAGGAAGTTGGCGAGGCCGATGCGCTCGATCATTTCACCGCAGCGCTCGTGCTCGAGGCCATTCTCCGCCCAGAAGTCGATGATGTTCTCGGCGAGCTCGACCATCTCCTCGTAGTCTTCTTCGGTCTCGAGCTTTTTGAAGGGGACGATGACGGTGCCCATCAGATCGCCGATCTTCAGCGTGCGCTTGCCGCCGATGAGGATGGTCACACCCTTGTCGTCGCCGGGATGCAGCGCCTTGGGCATCACGTTGAGGCAGTGCATGCAGCGCACGCAGTCGCGGTTGTTGACGTTGAGGGTGTCGTCGTCGTTCAGCGACAGCGCCTGGGTCGGACAGCGGGTGATGACATTGTCGATGATGTACTGGCGGCCTTTCGCCTTGACGTAGGCCTTCACCTCGTCCTGATCGACCTTCATGTCGTCACGCCAGGTGCCGAGCACGGCGAAGTCGGAGCGCTCGATGGCGTTCTGGCAGTCGTTGGCGCAGCCAGAGACCTTGAACTTGAACTTGTACGGCAGCGCCGGGCGGTGCACGTCATCGGTGAAGTTGTTCACCAGCATGCGGTGCGCTTTCAGCTCGTTGGTGCAGGACATCTCGCAGCGGGCCGCGCCGACGCATGACATGGCGGTGCGCACACAGGGACCGGCGCCGCCGAGATCCCAGCCGTAATCGTTGATCTCGTCGAAGAAATGCTGCGTCGCCTGGGTGTCGGCGCCGATGAACATGATGTTACCGGTCTGGCCATGGAAGGTCACCAGGCCCGAGCCGTGCTTCTCCCAGCTGTCGGCCAGCTGGCGCAGCATGCCGGTCGTGTAGTGGTTGCCCGCCGGCGGCTGCACGCGCAGCGTGTGAAATTCTTTGGATTTGGGGAAGGCCTTTCCGACCTCGGAGAAGCGCGGGATGATGCCGCCACCATAACCGTAGACGGAGACCGTGCCGCCCTTCCAGTAGCCTTTGCGTGTCTCGTAGGAGTGCTCCAGCTGACCGAGCAGGTCGTTGGTCACCGCGTTGATGCGGCTGTCGCCGTGCTCGTCACGCAGGCGCTTGATGCCGGAGATGAAGCTCGGCCAGGGGCCGTCCTCCAGCTGATCGAGCATCGGAGTCTGGTGCTTGTCGATCGCCATGTCGCTGAATCTCCCGTTATGGTCGGATCAAACTGATCAGGTCACGCTCATCAGAGCAATTGGGTCCGCCGTCTGACCGCGCAGGCTGCGGGCGGCTGGACGCGTGTGGGGATGTCGCTGCGGCCGCAGCCTGCTACCGGCCCCCGCGGCGCCGTGAGCGGGGGCGCGCTTGGGCTTTGCCGGGTGGGCCACACCTGCTGCGGCACTATAGCGGGGCAAGTCGCCCACAAACACTCCACATTTGGGGTGGGGGCATGCCCCAGGCTTATCCCTTTGGGGATAGTTGACTGAACCGCTTTTCCTGTTGCCACACAAGGTCATACGTCCGCATGGACCCGGTGACCCAAAAGGCCGCTGAGTCTAGCCGCCCCCATGGAGAATGTCAATGCAGGCTAATATAAATACCCACTGATACGGCTGAGCGCCAAGGAGGGCTTGACCGTGGCGCGCGTTGCATTCGGACCCCGCCGTCAGCACATACCCCGTCATCGCCGTCGCCACGACAAACGCCGTCGGCGGAAGTTCCGCGCTCGCGGAAGGTCGGGAGGCGGATCGGCAGAAACCCGCGCATTCGATGCCCCGAAAGCGCCGGAGGCCAGAGTGCAGGCGCCACGCGGTGGCGACGCACCGGCACGCCGGGCGTGCTGCGCAACGCCTACCAGTCTGCATAGCGAACGGTCAGCAGATCAATTCAGCCCACGGCAGTACAGGCATGTTGAAACTCAGCGAGATTCTCGTCTCCCGCAAAGACATCGAAAGCTTCGCCACGCTCCAGGACGCAGTGCAGGACGCGGCCCGCACTGGTGAGCGCTTCTTCCGGATGGATGTCAAGCCGCCATACCCCGACACCCCGGAGGACTGGGAAGACCGGCTGGAGGCTGCATTCAGCGGCCTGGTGCGGTGACGCCCCGCCGGTGCTCGTGGCGGGGACGCACACCGCGCTGCGTGCGGTGCCTCCACCAGCGCTCAGCACCGGATCTCAGCAAACGATTCCAGCGCAACGCGCTCGCAGGCGAATCCTAGCAGGCAGACTTCATGAAGGCTTACGACATCACTTCCCGCTTGACCGACACTGCGGCGGACTCCGTCGGCCACCAGGGTGCCGAGGAGGCCGCCCTGGAGTCGCACCTGCTCGCACTGCAAGAAGACTACGAAACGCTGCAGCGTGTCGGCGCCGACCAGCGGCGACTGGCGGACGCCAAGCTGAAGATGGCCCGCACCCTGGTGGGGCTCGGTCGCGGCGCTCAGGCCTGGCCACTCGCGCGCGAGGCCTTCGATGTCTTCATGACCGAAGAACAGTTCGAGCCCGCCGCCGACTGCTGCGAGGTGCTGTTCCGTGCCGAGCAGCCGCAATCCATTGCAGCCCTCGGCCAGGGCATCTGGCTCGCCGTCACCTACCCCATCGATGTCGAGCTCGCCGTGGAGCTGCTGAATCATGTGGTGGACGAGACGCCCGACGATGCCGACGGCGCCGCCGTCGCCGCCACCACGGCGCTGTTTCTCGCCGATGTGCGCGCTGAGGGTACCCAACGCGAGAACCTGGTGTTCTTCGCCTCGCAGATCCTCTCCAGTGTCGCGCGTCGCCACGGCGACGTCGACAGCCAAGAGGCCTTCGACCTCTGGCGCGATCGTCTGGAACTGCGTGAGCCCGAAAAGTTTTTGGTGCGCTTGCGCAATGTCGTCGATGTCCTCGTACAGGACGCGTGGTGGTTCGATCGCGAGGCGTTACAGGCCAAGTTACCCAACTAAACGCCCCCTCTCAGCGACCCGAAATGGCGCGCGCCCCCGCGCCGCTGCGTCTGACGAGCGGGCCGAAGTCCAGCGACTTTCCCAGCGAATCATGTTCTGGCAGGACGAAGAAGATACCCTGACAATCACCGTCCCCGACGACGTCGTGGATGTGTTGTTTACCCTACACTGCCGATCCATTCCCGTGGACCATGCCTATAATTTAGGCCAGGCCGTGAACGCCGCGGTGCCTTGGCTCGCCGACAGCGGCGCAGGCATCCACACCATTCATGTTGCGGGCTCCCAGAACGGCTGGGAGCGACCGAGCCATGGTGTCGATCAGCATCTGCTACTGTCGCGGCGCACCAAGCTCAGTATTCGCGTGCCTGAGGCGCGGGTCGCAGCGCTGCAGACCGCGCTCGAGGGCAAGACCCTCGACATCGGCGGTGCCGCCCTGAGTATCGGCAGCGGCAAGCCAAGAGCGCTGAGCAAGGCGGCGACGCTCTTCGCGCGCTACGTGGCGAGCCCCGCCGACTTGGACGAGGAAGCCTTCCTGCGCTGGGCGGCGGCGTCGCTACGCGAACGACTCGATATCCACGTGCGCAAGGCGCTGTGCGGTAAACAAACCCCGCTGGACACGCCACAAGGCCCCCTGATCACACGCAGCCTCATGCTGGCCGATCTGAAGCCCGATGCATCACTGCGACTGCAGCAGCAAGGGCTCGGCCCACACCGGCTCATGGGCTGTGGACTCTTTATCCCGCACAAAGGCATCGACGCCGTGCACAAGCCCGCGTAGCGCGTGTGGCGCCGACCCCGTGACCGCCAACAGCGGTCAAGTGGATGACTTGTCCTCGAAACCTTACTAATATTAGCAAGTCGTGATGGGGTGCCGCCATGGCCACCCGCTGCGCTCGATGACAGTGCCCGTGCATGGCGTCGAGTGCGCCGCAACAACCCGAGAAAAACACGCTGGCCCACGACGGTTCCGGCCCGGGCCGGCAACGACGAGAGGAGCTTGACCCCATGTCGATCGAAGTTAACGGTAAAAGTATCGAGACCACAGAATCCGGTTATCTCACGGACCACACCGCCTGGGACGAGGACGTGGCCAAAGCCCTGGCGGATGCCGAAGGCATCGAGCTCACGGAAAAGCACTGGGACGTCATCAACTACCTGCGCGATGAGTACATCAACAACAATCAGAATCAACCCATGGAGCGCCAACTGCTGAAAGACCTGGGCAAGATCTGGGGTAGTAAGCCTTCCAGCAAAGATGTCTATAAGCTGTTCCCGCTGGCCCCCACCAAGCAGGGCACCAAAATCGCCGGCCTGCCCGAGGTGCACCGCAAAGGCGGCTACTGAGCCAGGTCAAGGGTGTGCCCCACTGGCGAGCCCCACTGGCGAGCCCCACTGGCGAGCCCCAGTAGCGTGCCCCGGTAGCGAGCCCAATGGAGCCGGCCCTGCGCCGGCTTTTTTGCAGCCGCAGCACCTGCGCTGAGCCCCTTCGTCGGGCTTGTATTCTGCGCAGCCGCCCTGAATCCTCGTGCGCACACCCGAGACCGGGCTTTTATCTCCGCTGTCCAACCGAACCCAGTCGGCGATTGTCTGTTCGTGAAATTCCGTCGCTCACGCTATATTCGCCGCGTCCTGCTCTCCCGGCGCGCCTGGCGCGTGCGCCTCGCGTTTCTGCTGGGTGCGGTGCTGGTGGGCCTGGTCTCCTCCGCCTTCGGCGTGCTGAGCGAGCAAGCCAACCGCCTGTTCTTCCGCATCGCCGACGCCGAGCCCTGGGCGCCGCTGCTGCTCACGCCCTTCGGACTGGCCCTGGTGGCCTGGCTCGCGCGCCGGTTCTTCCCCGGCAGTGAGGGCAGCGGCATCAATCAAGTGGTCGCGGCACTGGAACTGCGCACCAAGACCAAGTTCCTGACCCTCAGGCTCGCCGCCGGCAAGATCCTGCTGACGCTGCTGGGACAAAGCTGCGGGGCATCCATCGGACGCGAGGGGCCGACGGTGCACGTCGCCGCCGCCATCATGTATTCCATGCGCCGCGTCGCCCGCTTCCCGGCGGATTACATGGCGCGCGGTATGCTGCTGGCGGGCGGCGCGGCCGGCATCTCCGCCGCCTTCAACACGCCACTGGCGGGGGTGGTGTTCGCGTTCGAAGAAATGTTGCGTGGCTTCACGCCCAGGCTGGCCGGGCTGGTCATTCTGACGGTGTTGCTGTCGGCCTTGGTGTCCATGCTGTTCATGGACCAACGCTACTACTTTGGCACCGTGTCAGCCGGCCGCCCCGACGCCTTGGGCGACTGGCTGGCGGTGCTGCTGTGTGGCGTGGTCGCGGGATTGGCTGGCGGCCTGTTCGCGTTTCTTATTCTGCGCATCTCCGGCGCCATCGCGCCGCTGGTCGCAGGCCACGGCGTCGCCGTCGCCTTCGTCTGCGGTGCGGTGCTGGTCCTGATGGGTGTGCTCACCGACTATCGGGTCATGGGCTCCGGCTACGACATCGCCAAGGCCCTGGTTATAGAGGCGCAGGCCCCAGACCCGCTCTATCCGATCTATAAGTTCGTGGCCTCGCTCGCGTCCTACCTCAGCGGCATTCCCGGCGGCATCTTCGCACCGGCACTCTCCACCGGCGGCGGCATCGGCGCCGATCTGTATCGCCTGCTGCCCGTCGCATCGCTGGAGCTGATGGTATTGTTGGGCATGGTGGCCTATTTCGCCGGGGCCGTGAAATCTCCCCTCACCGGCTTCGTCATCGTTATGGAAATGACCGACGATCAATACACCTTACTGGCGCTGATGGGGGCCGCCATGGTGGGCTATGGGGCATCGTTCCTGCTCAGCCCGCAACCCCTCTACCACGCATTGGCGCAGCGACTGGTGGCGCAGCAGCCGCCCGCCGCGCGGCGTGACTGAACCGCGCAGCGTCATGCCACGGCCGGATCAACAACAGGTGAGGGCCTCTGCCCGGGCGTGGGCGAAGCTGCGGTGGGGGCCGGGCCGCCGCATGGCCTGCATGCTCTTGGGCGCGCTGGTGCTGCAGCTCACGGCCTGCGCGGCACGCATGCCAGCGGCTATTCGGCAACCGGAGCCGGCACCGCTGACGCCACTGCAGGCGCGCACGGAGCCGGCCCAACACCTGGGATCGACGGTGCGCTGGGGCGGCCGTATCCTGGAGGTCGACAACGCGCCCGACGCCACGGACATCACCATGCTGGCCAGGCCCCTGGATGGCGCCGCCAAGCCACAAACCGCTACCGTCGCAGCGGGCATCGACGCCGGGCGCTTCATCGCCCGCTTCGTGGGCTTCCTGGACCCCGCGCAGTATTCCGAGGGACGAACGCTTACAGTGACCGGCACACTCGTCGCGGTGGAAACGCGGGACATCGGCGCCTATCCGTACCGTTACCCCGTGGTGCACGTGTTGGGCTGGCATCTTTGGCCCATGCCTGAGCCGCAGCCGGTGCTTGCGGACCCCTGGGGCTGGGGCCCTTGGTACGGTTGGGGGCACGGACCCTGGTACCGGCCGGGTCCACCCGCCGGACCCTGGTATCACCGCTGGTGATGGCCACGAGGTCGCGGTGGTCGCCGCCGGCGCGTGGCAGCCGACGGCGGTGTCCCGTTCGCCCGGCTCAGCCGGCGAGCGTCTCCATGCGGATGCGTACCGTCTCGCCCTGGACGGCGCCAGAGGCCTCGATGCGCGCGAGCGCACGGTTCATGCACGACTCCCGCACCCGGTGGGTCAGCATGATGAGCGGCACATGGGTCTCCCCGGGGGCCGGCTCCTTCTGCTGGATGGCCTCGATGCTGATGCCCTCTTCGCCGAGGATGCCGGCGATGCCCGCCATCACCCCGGGGCGGTCGAGCGCCGTGAGCCGCAGGTAGTAGGCCGTCTCCACGTTCTCTATGGCGAGCACCGGCGTGTCGACGAGCTCGGTGGGCTGGAAAGCCAGGTGCGGCACCCGGTTGGTGGGATCGGTGGTGAGCACCCGCGCCACATCCACCACATCGGCCACCACGGCGGACGCCGTCGGCAGGGCACCGGCGCCGGCACCGTAGTAGAGGGTCGGCCCCACCGCGTCGCCCTTCACCAGCACGGCATTCATGACGCCGTCCACATTGGCAATGAGCCGCCGATGGGGGATCAGGGTCGGATGCACCCGCAGCTCGATGCCGTCCGCGGCGCGCCGGGCGATCCCCAGATGCTTGATGCGATAGCCCAGCGCGCCGGCGTAGGCCACATCCTGGGCCTGAATGGCGCCGATGCCCTCGGTGAAGGTCTTGTCGAACTGCAGTGGGATGCCGAAGGCGAGGGAGCCCAGGATGGTCAGCTTGTGGGCCGCGTCGATGCCTTCGACGTCGAACGTGGGATCGGCCTCCGCGTAGCCCAGCGCCTGCGCTTCGGCGAGCACGTCCGCGAAGTCGCGGCCGCGATCGCGCATTTCGGTGAGGATGAAATTGCCGGTGCCATTGATGATGCCGGCGATCCACTCGATGTGGTTACCCGCGAGCCCCTCACGCAGGGCCTTGATGATGGGAATGCCCCCGGCCACCGCGGCCTCGAAGGCGACGGTGACGCCGCGCGCCTGGGCGGCGGCGAAGATCTCGTTGCCGTGCAGGGCGATGAGCGCCTTGTTGGCGGTGACCACGTGCTTGCCGTTGGCGATGGCCCGCAGCACCAGCTCGCGGGCGGGGGAATAGCCGCCGATGAGCTCCACGACGATATCCACGTCCGGGTCGTCGACCACCGCAAAGGCGTCCTCGCCGATGCGCGCGATCTCGCCCAGGCCCTCGATGCGCTCGGCGTCGTAGCTGCGCGCTGCGGCATGGGTGATACGGATGCCGCGGCCGGCGCGGCGGGCGATCTCAACGGCGTTGCGGGTGAGCACCGTGACAGTGCCCCCGCCAACGGTGCCGAGCCCCAGGAGTCCGATATTCACGGGTTCCATGGTTTATCCTCAGTGTCGTTCGTGTATCCGCAGCGGGCGCCCGGGCGGTGACCGCAGCCCGTCTCAGGCGGGCTGCGACGCCGGGTGCTGCACACCGGGTGCGGCGGACTCACCGCCGGCATCGCCACCGCGGCCGTCCTCGCGAAACATCTGCTTGATGCCCCGCACCGCCTGGCGGGTGCGGTGCTCGTTCTCGATCAGGCTGAAGCGCACGTGATCGTCGCCGAAATCGCCGAAGCCAATGCCCGGCGACACGGCAACCTTGGCATCGCGCAGCAGCTTCTTGGAGAATTCCAGCGAGCCCATGTCCCGGTACTGCTCAGGGATCCGCGCCCAGACGAACATAGTGGCCCGCGGCTTGGGCACGAACCAGCCGGCGTCGTTGAGACCGTCGCAGAGACAATCGCGCCGGCGCTGGTACATGTCACGAATGTCGGCAACACATTGCTGGGAGCTCTCCAGCGCATGGATGGCTGCGACCTGAATGGGCGTGAAGGTGCCATAGTCCAGATAGCTCTTGATGCGGGCCAGCGCCGAGACCAGGTCCGGGTTGCCGCACATGAAACCGACGCGCCAGCCGGGCATGTTGTAGCTCTTGGACATGGAAAAGAACTCCACCGCCAGATCCTTGGCGCCCGGAACCTGCAGGATGGAAGGCGCCTTATAGCCGTCGAAGACGATGTCGGCATAGGCCAGGTCGTGCACCACCCAGATGCCGTGCTCGCGGGCCACCTCCACCACGCGCTCGAAGAAGTCCAGCTCGACGCAGGTGGTGGTTGGGTTGCCGGGGAAATTCAGCACCAGCATTTTCGGCCGCGGCCAGGAGCTCTGGATGGCTTCCTGAAGCTCCTCGAAGAAATCCACATCCGGCGTCAGGCGCACGTGGCGCACATCGGCGCCGGCGATAATGAAGCCGTAGGGGTGGATCGGATAGGCGGGATTCGGCACCAGCACGGTGTCGCCGGCGCCCATGGTGGCCAGCGCCAAATGCGCCAGCCCCTCCTTGGAGCCGATGGTGACGATGGCCTCCGTGGCCGGGTCCAGCTCCACGCCGTAGCGCTCGGCGTACCACCCGGTGATGGCGCGGCGCAGCCGCGGAATGCCGCGGGAGACCGAATAGCGATGGGTGTCGCGGCGGATTGCGGCCTCGGTGAGCTTGTCGACGATGTGCTGCGGCGTGGGCTGATCCGGGTTACCCATGCCGAAGTCGATGATATCCTCACCCCGTGCCCGCGCCGCAGCCTTCAACTCGTTGACGATGTTGAAGACGTAGGGCGGCAGCCGCTCGATGCGGCGAAAATTGGGCTTGGGTGCGACCACGTTGAAACCTCGGCCTTGTCCGCGATGATAAAAGGGTCAGAGTGTAACCGCAGCACCCGCGGAAGCAAGCACCACCGACACACCCACCCGCCGCGCGCACGCCACCGCCCGGGCTCAATGGTGCCTTGCGCCGTCGACCCGGGCGCGCAGCCCACGGTGCCAACGCGCACCCTGCGCCACAGCCGAATCGAAGTCGCAGCCATGGTCAGCACAGATGTGAGTATTCCCGACAGCCCAGCCACAGCACAGCCCCCCGCAGACGGCCACCGCTTCCGCTACCAGCCCTTTTTCTGCGAGGAGAACGCCTGGTGGCTCTGCGCCGAGCCCGCGCTGGGCGACGGCCCGCGTGCTGTATTGTTCGTGTCGAGCGCGCGCGGCGCGTGCCCGCTTGCGGCCCAGCGGGCCGTGCCGCCGGGGATGCTCTGCTGGTGGGACTACCATGTGGTGGTGCTCGATGCGTTGGCGCGTATCTGGGATCTGGACACACGGCTTGGTCTGCCGGTCAGCGCCGCCGACTGGCTGCACCAGACATTCCCCTCCATCGAACGCCTGCCCGCGGACCTCATGCCCTGGTTTCGGCTGGTGCCGGCGGCGGCCTACCGGGCACAATTCGCGAGCGACCGCAGTCACATGCGCACCGCCGGCGGTGGCTGGTGCCAGCCACCGCCGGCTTGGCCGCCCATCGGTGCGGGCATGAATCTGGCGCATTACCAAAGCCTGGCGCCGAACGGGCCCGGAGAGATCCTAAGCTGGCGCGAGCTCCTTGCGCGCGTCAGCGCCGAGCGCGGCGCATCCCCGCAGCCATAGCGGCATGCGCCCACAACGCCCCCGATGGGGCGTGCCTGATCAGCCGGAAAGGGCGGTGACCACGCGATCGAGGCGCTCGCGAACCTCGGATGCGAGCGCGGGCACCTGCGGATTGTTCACCAGCCCCAACACCGCCGCCGGGTCCATGAAAAGCACCGATGTCCGCCCGTCCGGCTCGGCCCGCACCACCACGTTGCAGGGCAGCAACAGGCCGATGTCGGGCTCCGCGGTCAGCGCCTGGTGCGCCAGCTGCGGGTTGCAGGCACCCAGAATGCGGTAGGGGCGATGCGCCACGTCGAGCTTGGCTTTCAGTGTGCCGGCGACGTCGATGTCGCTCAGCACACCGAAGCCCTCGTCCTTCAACGCTGCGGTGACGCGGGTGATGGTCTCGTCGAAGCCGGTATCCACGGTTGTAGAAAATCCGTACATGATGTACTCCTCATGGCAGGTGTCTGGTTGGCGCACGACAACGGGCGTGGCAGGTGAGCGTATCACCTGCGAACAGCGTTGCGTCGCCGGCGAAGGCGAAGTCGACTGCGTCGCAGGCGTTCCCAGGATGACAGGGTCGCACCGCTGATGCAGACTGTCGCCATGCGACGGGCTGCCCGACTCCTGGCCATGACCACCCTGTTCACCACCATCGCCGGCGCCGATGCCGGCGGCCTCATCGATGATTTTGCCGCCGCCGACGGGCTGTCGCGTCTCGGCACGCCCTGGCGACTCGTGACCGATCAGGTGATGGGCGGCGTGTCGAGCGCGGCGCTGCGGCGCCGCACGCTGGACGGCCGCCAGGCGCTGTGTCTGCAAGGCGACGTCAGCCTGGCCAACAACGGCGGCTTCGTGCAGGTGAACCTCGACCTGTCCCGGTCTGGCCCGCTGGACGCCAGCCAATTCGCCGGCGTCCGGCTGCTGGTGCGCGGCAATGGCGAGACCTACAACGTGCATCTCAAAACGACGGCCACCAGCATGCCATGGCAGTCATATCGTGCAGACTTTATTGCGGACACGACCTGGCGAGAGATCCACCTCCCCTTCGCCGCCTTCAGCCCCCACCGCCTCGTGCCGGCCCTGGATACGACGCGCCTGAAGCGCCTTGGCGTCGTCGCCATCGGCCGCGTGATGCACGCCGAGCTCTGTATCGCCGAGGTCGGCTTCTACGAGTGAGCCGCTGGCGAACTCGGACGCCGGAGCAGCCGTGTTGGCGCCGCCCGTGGGCGCGGCGAAGCCGCGGCCCTGCCTGTGGGCTGCTGATTCGGTCCCGACCACACGCCTGCCTGCTACAGCATACCGAGCTGCAGCTTGGCGGCGTCGGACATGGTATCCGGGCTCCAGGGTGGATCCCACACCAGCTCGACGTCGACCTCACCCACGCCGTCGACGGTCTTCACGGCGTCCTTGACCATCACCGGCATCATGCCGGCGACAGGACAGGCCGGCGCCGTCAGGGTCATATCAATGGCGATGTGGTTGTCCTCGCCGATGTCGATCTTGTAGATGAGACCGAGATCATAGATGTTGACCGGGATTTCCGGGTCATGGACCTCCCGCAACGCCGCGATGATGGGCTCCCGCAGGGCCTCGCCGCCGGGTGCGGCGGTGGCGGCATCACCCTGCGCCGGCACCGTGGCGGCGGTGCCGACCTCGGTCTCATCACGATCGACGCCTTCTTGACGACCGGCCCCGAAGCCGGCGAAACGCGCAAGTCTATTCATCACTTCACCACCGTTACGGCTTCCGGGCGCGAGTCCCAGCATGCGAGCCCGGAATGGGTTTCGGTTCGCCTCCCGAAGGAGAGTCAGGTTGCCCCCTACAGCGGCACGGCCTCCAATCGGTGGCCGACGGCCTCTGCGACGTACGCCGCCAGGGCGTCATTGCCCAGGGCGTCGATGATCTCGCCGGCAAATCCGATGCAGAGCATCCGCCGTGCCAGCGCCTGGGGGATACCGCGGGAGCGCAAATAGAAGAGCATCTCCGGCTCGATCTGACCCACGGTCGTACCATGGCTGCACTTGACATCGTCGGCATAGATCTCGAGCTGCGGCTTGGTGTCCACTTCCGCATGCTCCGACAGCAGGAGATTGCGGTTGGACATTTCGGCGTCCGTGTGCTGGGCGTCCTTGGCCACGTATACCAAACCGTCGAACACGGCCTTGCCTCTGCCGTGGACGATGCCCTTGAAGTTTTCTCGACTCGCGCAGTGCGGCAGCCCGTGGTGCACATCCAGGTGATAGTCCAACAACTGTTTGTCGCCGGCCAGATACAAGCCCTGGAGATTGCATTCGGCGTACTCGCCGCTGAAGCGGGTCACCAGATCGGTGCGCGCCCAACGCGCGCCGATCCCCACATTGATGCCATCATAGCGGCTGTTGGCGGCCTGGCTGAGATAAACGCCCGAGATGTGGAAGGCGCTCGGACTCTCCAGCTGGATACGCCTGTGCTTGAGCGCCGCATCACGCCCGAGCCGGATCTCCATGAGGGCGTTATTGCCGTAGAGCGCGTCCCCAAGGCTCGCGAAGCGCTCGATGAGCGCGACCTGGGCGCCGTCACCGAGGCTGATCAGATGCCGCGGCTGAGCGATCCGCGGCTCGTCCATGCCGACGGAGAGGTGCAGCAGCTCGATGGGCTGCTCCACCAGGGTGCCGCGCTCGGCGTGCAGCATCATGCCGTCCTCGAAGCCCGCGCTGTTCAGGGCCGCAAAGACATGCGCACCCTCCCCGGCCACGGCGTTCAGGTGATCGGCCAGGGCCGTCTGCGCCCCGGCGAGCTCGGTGCATAGCGGGCTGATGCGCACTCCCGCAGGCAGGTTGGACAGGTCGGAGAGCTGAGGCGTAAACCGACCGTTGACAATGACCACACGATGCGCGTCCAGCCCGGATACCAGCACCTCGTCGATGTCCTCGGGCAGCAAGGCGCTGAGCGGCTCGTCCACGGCCGTGAAGCCTTGCTCCAGCAGGGTGCGCAGGCCGGTGTAGCGCCAGCCCTCGGACTTGCCCGTGGGGGCACCCTCACTGCGTACCCGCGCGAGGGCGGCGGCGCGGATGCGTGCGAGCCAGTCGGGCTCGGCGGTGGCCGGCGTCGCCGGCAGCCAGCGGTCGAAGGGGCTGGCCTCCGGTACCGGCGCCGTGGCGGTGATATCGGACTTCAGTGCCTGCGCGCTCATGCCGCGGCCTCATCGACGATCCAGCCATAACCCTTGTCTTCCAGCTCCCGCGCCAGTTCCTTGCCGCCGGAACGGATGATGCGGCCCTTGGCCAGTACATGGACATAGTCGGGCTCGATGTAGTCGAGCAAGCGCTGGTAGTGGGTGACCACCAGCATGGAGCGCTCCGGGCTGCGCAGGGCGTTGACGCCGTTGGCCACCACGCGCAGCGCGTCGATATCGAGACCGGAATCGGTTTCGTCCAAAATGGCGAGCTTCGGCTCCAGCAGCGCCATCTGGAAGATCTCGTTGCGCTTCTTCTCGCCGCCGGAGAAACCCACATTCACCGGCCGCTTCAGCAGCGAGTCGTCGAGGTGCAGCACCTTCAGCTTCTCTTTCATCAGGCGCAGGAAGGAGACGGCATCCAACTCGTCCTCGCCGTGGTATTTGCGCTTGGCATTCAGCGCCGCCTTGAGGAAGTAGGTGTTGTTGACGCCCGGCAGCTCCACCGGATACTGGAAGGCCAGAAACAGGCCCAGACAGGCGCGCTCTTCGGGCTCCAGCGCCAGCAGGTCCCGATCGTCGAAGGTGACGCTGCCGCCGGTGACCGCGTAGCCCTCGCGCCCCGAAAGCACGTGTGCGAGCGTGCTCTTGCCGGAGCCATTCGGGCCCATGATGGCATGCACCTCGCCGGCGCCCACAGTCAGATCGAGTCCCTTGAGGATCTCTTTCTCGTCGACTTCGGCCTTCAGGCCTTGTATTGACAACATGTTCGACTCCCAATCGGCTGACGGCATCCGTGCGCCTGTCATCGGATGCGGCTTGCTTTTACGTTAACACCGTGACGCCTCCACGGATGGCGCAACGGCTGGAGTGCGGAGCAAGAAGCCCCGCGACCATATCGGTGTCGCTCGCCGCCCTGCGTTTGCGGCGAGCGGGTGGCACCGGCGCCGGTGGGCACCGCGCACCGGGGCGATGCCCGGCTGCTGCGCGTCAGCCGACGGCGCCCTCGAGACTGATGCTGAGCAGCTTCTGCGCCTCCACGGCGAATTCCATCGGCAACTCGTTGAAGACCTCCTTACAGAAGCCGTTGACGATCATGGAAACGGCGTCCTCTTCGGTGAGGCCGCGGGAGCGGCAGTAGAAGAGCTGATCGTCGCTGATCTTCGATGTGGTGGCCTCATGCTCCATCTTCGCCGTCGGATTCTTCACCTCGATGTACGGGAAGGTGTTGGCGGCGCACTTGTCACCGATGAGCAATGAATCGCACTGGGTGTGGTTGCGCGCCCCCTCGGCCTTGCCGGCGATGCGCACCAGGCCCCGGTAGGACTGGATGCCGTGCTGGGCGGAGATCCCCTTGCTGACGATGGTGGAGCGGGTGTTCTTGCCCAGATGGATCATCTTGGTGCCGGTGTCCGCCTGCTGTCTGCCCTTGGTGACGGCCACCGAGTAGAACTCGCCCACGGAGTTGTCGCCGCGCAGGATGCAGCTCGGGTACTTCCAGGTGATGGCGGAGCCGGTCTCCACCTGGGTCCAGCTGATCTTGGAGTTGTCGCCGCGGCAGTCGCCGCGCTTGGTGACGAAGTTGTAGATGCCACCACGGCCCTCTTCGTCGCCCGGGTACCAGTTCTGCACCGTGGAGTACTTGATCTCAGCATTGTCGAGTGCGATCAGCTCCACCACCGCGGCGTGCAGCTGGTTCTCGTCACGCTGCGGGGCGGTACAGCCTTCCAGGTAGCTGACGTAGCTGCCCTCGTCGGCGACGATGAGCGTGCGCTCGAACTGTCCCGTCTTGGCCTCGTTGATGCGAAAATAGGT
Organism: uncultured Thiohalocapsa sp.; assembly: GCF_913062725.1. Classification (GTDB taxonomy): domain Bacteria; phylum Pseudomonadota; class Gammaproteobacteria; order Chromatiales; family Chromatiaceae; genus Thiohalocapsa. Next base: position 42,200 of record NZ_CAJXWY010000006.1, on the reverse strand, counting down.
GCTGAGCTCCATGGGGCAGCGGGTATGCTTGGGCACATAGACGAAGGTGCCGTCGGTGAACACCGCGGAGTTGAGCCCGGTGTAGAAGTTGTCCGTCGGCGGTACGACGCTGCCCAGGTATTTCCGCACCAGCTCCGGGTATTCCTGTACCGCCTCGGAGATGGAGCAGAAGATCACACCGGCCTCGGCGAGCTTGTCGCGGAAGGTGGTGGCCACCGAGACACTGTCGAAGACGGCGTCAACGGCCACGCCGGCCAGCGCCTTTTGCTCTTCGATGGGGATGCCGAGCTTCTCGTAGGTCTCGAGCAGCACCGGGTCCACCTCGTCCAGGCTCTTCAGCTCCTTTTTCTTCGGCGCCGAAAAATAGGAGATGGTCTGATAGTCGATGGGCGGATAGTGCACCGCCGCCCACTCGGGCGTCGGCATGTCGAGCCATTTGCGGTAGGCCGCCAGGCGCCAGTCGAGCATCCACTGGGGCTCACCCTTACGCTGGGAAATGATGGCGATGACAGACTCGTCCAGGCCGGGCGGCAGGGTGTCGGACTCGATTGCGGTGACGAAGCCGTGCTCGTACTCGGACTTGACCAGATGGCCGTACTCCGCCTCGGCCTGCGCCGCCTTCGTGGAGGTCTGCGCCGCCGTCTTGGTGTCGCCGGGGAGGACGTCGTCGGGTGTTGCACTCATGGCTCGCTCCGATTTCTGAGTAGATTACTCGGTTATTGTATTGTGCATTCGCGCTTATTCAAGGCGCTCGTCGCAGGGAATTCAGCCGCCGCGGGGCGGTGGCCGCGGACGCTGCCTGCGCAGCGGAAGTCAATGCGGGGCGCACGGCTTTCAAGCCCCCTGTGCGGCCCGGCGTCGAGCGCTGCCCCGCCGCCCGCGTGGACGGCTCGGCGGCGACTCGGCGGCTGCAGCAACCGGCGCTGGGGCGGGCACTCGAGTGCATCACGAAGCAACCAGTGCGGATGCGCCGTGGCTGCGCGGGCGCCGAACGCCGACGCAATCCTGGTTGGCGGGTGTCAGTACCGCTGGCATTCCGAAGCATCGATGCCCAAAGCCAACGCATCAAAGCAACCGCAGGCCTGTGCGCCATGGGCCGAATCGTCGATAATCCTAGCATGTAGCGTCCAACGGCCGGCGACCTGTGCCCTGCGTGCTCGATCGCAACCAGACGCCGGCGGGCGATCGCGTGTCGGCGAACACCAATGGCGGCAACGCGGTGACGGGGGCCGGGCACGACACGATGCTGTCGACCGCAGGCTCGCAGCGACTTGTACGTGGCAGGTGCGCCGCCGAAGCGCGCAAATGCCCGATTCGCACGAACGGCCGCCGTGACGACAAGCCACCCCGCGGACAGGCCGCCAGCGTCCCGGCGCGCCCGGCCCGCTTCTGATTCACCGCTCGCCGCAGACCCTGAGCCACATGCCCGATTGCCGCTCCCGACTCCCAACGCCGTCCGCTCAGGACGCCGCCACCGGCGCCCCTGCAGAGACCAACGCCAGCGCGAGCCAACTGTCGGTGGTCGACGTCAGCGTCGCCTACGGCGACACCACCGTGGTCCAGGACATCGCCTTCGTGCTGGAGGCCGGCAATATCGGCTGCCTGCTCGGCCCCTCCGGCTGCGGCAAGACCACACTGCTGCGCGCCATCGCGGGTTTCGAGCCCGTCAGCCGCGGCGAGATCCGCCTGCATGGCGAGCAGGTGTCCCGGCCCGGCTACACGCTCGCCCCGGAGCGGCGGCGTATCGGCATGGTATTCCAGGACTTTGCCCTCTTCCCGCACCTGAGCGTCAGCCGCAACATCGCCTTCGGCCTGCGCGGGCAACCCCCCGCAGCGCGCCGCCGGCGGGTGGGAGAGTTGCTGGAGCTGGTGGGCCTGACGGGCGCCGCCCGCAAGTATCCCCACGAGCTCTCCGGTGGCATGCAGCAGCGCGTGGCCCTGGCGCGAGCCATGGCACCACGCCCGCAAATCCTCTTGCTGGACGAGCCCTTCTCCAGCATGGATGCGGAGCTGCGCGAGCAGATCGCGCGCGAGGTCCGCGATGTCCTCAAGCGCGAGGGCGTGACGGCCATACTCGTCACCCATGACCAGCTGGAAGCCTTTGCCATGGCCGATCTCATCGGCGTCATCGGCGGCGGCCGGGTGCACCAGTGGGGCACCGGCTTCAGCCTCTACCATGAGCCCGCCGACCGCTTCGTCGCGGACTTCATCGGCCAGGGCGTGCTGCTGCCCGCCACCGTGCACGACGAGCTGCGGGTAAAAACCGAGCTCGGGCGCGTCGCCGGCGAGCGCCCGCACGGCCTCGCCCCCGGCACCTCCGCGGAGGTGCTCATTCGCCCGGACGACATGGTCTATGACGAATCGAGCCCCAGAAAGGCGGTGATCGTCGAGCGCGCCTTCCGCGGCGCCGAGTTCATGTACACTGTGAGGCTCGCCAGCGGCACCGAAGTGCTCTGCCTGGTGCCCAGTCACCACCGCCATGCCGTCGGCGAGGAGATCGGCATCCGCTTGCAGGCGGATCATCTGGTGGTCTTTCCTGTGCCGGAATGAGGATATGTCCAGCGACGACCCGCTGCCCCTCGCCCTGAGTGGCGAGCGCTTCACGGCCCACTACCGCATCCGGGCCGATAACACGCCGGCGGCCCGCGCCCGTGCCCATGAGATCTGCCTGGAGCAGACCGTGGAATTCCCGGACGCGCTCATCCCCAACGCGGCGATCCGCCAGCAAATCGTCGGCACCCCGGACAGGCCGGTGGCCGCCGGCGACGGCGCCTGGGATGTGGCCATCCACTATCCCATCGAGGCCGCCGGCGGCGAGCTGACGCAGTTCCTCAACGTGCTCTTCGGCAATGTCGCGCTGCAGCCCGGCGTGCGGCTGATGGACATCGACCTGCCTGACCCGCTGGTGGTGCGCCTGACCGGCCCCCGCTTCGGCATCGCCGGACTGCGCCGACTGCTACAGGTGCCGGAGCGCCCCCTGCTCTGCACCGCGCTGAAGCCCATGGGGCTGTCATCCCGCGCCCTGGCGCAGCTCGCCTACCGGCTGGCGCTGGGCGGCATCGACCTCATCAAGGACGACCATGGCCTCGCCGATCAGCCCTTCTCACCCTTTCATGACCGCGTGCCCCGCTGTGCGCAAGCCGTGGCCCGCGCCAACCGCGAGACCGGCCGTCGCTGCCTCTATCTGCCGAATGTCACGGCACCGGCGCCAGTGGTTCGAGCGCGCGCCCACACCGCCCGCGAGGCCGGCGCCGGCGGGCTGCTGATCTGCCCCGGACTCACGGGCTTCGATACCCTGCGGGCGCTCAGCGCCGATGCCAACCTGGGGCTGCCCATCCTGAGCCATCCGGCCTTCGTCGGCGGCCTCGCCCTGAGCCCGGACACGGGCCTCGCCCCCGGGATGCTCTATGGCCGCCTGAACCGCCTCGCCGGCGCCGATGCGGCCATCTTCCCGCATCTGGGTGGGCGCTTTGCGTTCTCGACTACGGACTGCCGCGACATCGCCGCCGGCTGTGCCGATGCCATGGCGGGGCTTGCGCCTATCTTTCCCGTGCCCGCCGGTGGCATGACACTCGCCCGGGTACGCGAGCTGCGCGATTTTTACGGTCGCGATTGCATGCTGCTCATCGGCGGCGACCTGCATGCGCTGGAGCCGGGCGAAGACCTGGTGCAGCGCTGCCGGCGGTTCGTGGCACTCGCCGCCGGCTGATGCATGCAACGATGCGCAGGCCTTGCCGCCCGCCGGCCTGAGCCGACAGCCCGCTAGGCCGTGCCCTTGCGGCCGGCCCGCAGCAGCGGCAGCACCAGCAGCGAGCCCAGCACCATCGCCGCCGTGGCGACGTAGAGCACCGTATCGAAGCCGAAGCGGCTCGCCAGCACGCCAGCGCCGAAGGCGGCGGCGACGCTGGCGAGCGCCGTGGTGGAGTTGAGGATGCCCACGGCCTCGCCCTCATTCATGGTGGATAACTGCGCTGCCCAGCCCGTGCCGGCGACGATGAGCGGCGACCAGGCCACCGGCAGCAGCACGAAGGCGAGCGGCCCGAGCACCCCGAGCCCCGCCGGCTGCCAGAGCGCCAGCGCCGCCATGGCGCCGACGGAGGCCAAGCTCATGAGACTGCCGATGAGCACCACGGCGCCGTCGCCGATGCGCTGTCCGAGTACACCCGAAGGCGCGTAGGCGAAGATACCGATACCGGCGCCGACGGCGTAATAGATGGATGAGACCCCGGCGTCGACACCGTACACATCCTTCATGAGCAACGGGTAAAGGTTGTAAATCAGCCAGGTGCCGAGCATCACCAGCAGCCAGCAGAGCATGAACAGGGCGTAGGGGCTGCGCAGATGCGCGAGAAAGCGCCCCAGCAGGGCAGAGGGGGCAGGGCCGACGTGCCCATGCGGCAGGATCTGCCGCGGCGGCGCGTGCCGGCGGGAGGCGGCGTTATCGCCCGCCCCGGCCTGCGCCGCCGGCGTCTCAGGCTTGGCGCGCCGGCCCCGGGGCGTCCCCAGCAGGCCGATGAGCAGCCCCGGCAGCATCAGCGCCGCCGACGCCAGCATGCCCCAGGTCGGCGCCTGCTGCAGCAAGGCGGCCAGCCCCAGCCCCGCCGCCTGACCGATGCCGTAGCAGGTCTGCATCCAGCCGATGCGTTGGTCCCATTCGGCCTTGGGGCGGAATTCCACGATGAACATGGACGCCACCGTATTGGTGGCGGCGACCCCGAGCCCCTGCATCAACGCGAGCACGAACCATTCCAGGTCCGTCTCCGCCAGCGGGAAGAGGCCAAGACCAATGGCCAGCAGCACGTAGCCCGCAGCGTAGATCAGTCGATGTCGTCCGCTACCGTCTGCGAGGGCACCAAATACGGGCGCCGTCAACTGACCGATGTAGAGCGCCGCAACCACCAGTCCCGCCTCCGCCGGACCGGCGGCGCCGCCGACGATGAGCGGCAGCAGGATGGGGGCGGTGCCGAGCACCACCACGCCCTGAAAGGCATAACCGCCATACCAGGGGGACATGGATGCGAAAGGTTGCCGGGCCATCGACGACTCCAAACCGACTCACAGCTTATCGGGTGGCATACCCTGCCATAGGGATCAGCCGCTGTCGATGGGCGCTCGCCGCAGCAACGGCCTGAGCCAACCCTGCGCTGTCCAGGGGTGGCCCCGCCAGCGCAGCCACGCCACCGCGCCGCCGCAGAGCCGGACCCCGGCGACCCCGGCGAGACTGCCATCCAGCACCAACAGCGGCACATAGGGCCGGAGCCAAGCCGGAATGCCGGCCGCTTGGAAGAGGGCCTTGAGGGTCGCCGACGGCTGCCGCGGGCGGGCGCAGCGCAATCCCACGGCTGCGAACTGCACGCTGACCACAGCCTCCGCCGCCGCCGGCGTCAAGGCCCAGCTCAGCGTGCCCAGCGGCGCCGGCAGCGCCAGCACAGAGGTCCCGGATGCAGGCCGCAGCGGCGTGACGGGCGGCGGTGGCAAGGGCGGCAGCGCATACAGCGCATCACGGTGGCGGCGCAGGTCACAGCCGGGCCAGGCCACCAGCGGCTGACGGTCGGCGGCGGCGGGCAACAGCTCCGTGATGATGCGATGTAAGCGCTGTGTATTCGGCAGTGGGAAGCCCCGCCGCCGAAGCCACCGCCGCAGCACCAGACGCTGCGTCGGGCCCGCCAGGCGACGCAGGCCGCTCACCGACAGGGCCACCGGCACCTGCGTGCGGCCCGCGGGCGCAGTATCGAGCACCGCCAGCAGCTCGTCGGCGCGCTCGTCCAGCAGCGCCGCCGCCTCGGCGCAGTGGCCAGCGGAGCGCGACAGCGTCTTGTCGAGCGCCGGCCAGCGCCGGCGCAGTTGCGGGATGATCGACTGGCGCAGCCGGTTGCGGTCCAGCGCGATGTCGGCATTGCTCGGGTCCTCTACCCAGCGCAGCCCATGCACGTCGGCATAGGCACACAGCGCCGTCTGCGGCAGGTCCAAGAGCGGACGCAGCAGCAGTCCTGCCCCGAGGGGTGCCCGGGCTGGCATGGCCGCGAGACCATGCACACCGGCACCGCGCAGCAGCGCCAACAACAGGGTCTCGGCCTGGTCGTCACGGTGCTGGGCGGTGGCCAGAACGTCGCCCGCGCGCAGCAGGGTGCGGAACGCCCCGTAGCGGGCGTCCCGGGCGACGGCCTCGGGGCTCGCACCCGTCGCCGGCGCTAACGCCAGCCGCCGGGTGCACAAGGGCACATCCAGTTCGGCGCAGATCCGCTCGCAGTGCCCGACCCACGCGTCGGCCGCGGGCTGCAGGCCGTGGTGTACATGCACCGCGCACAGCTCAAGCCCGAGCACCCGACGGAGTCCGGCGGCGGCATGCAACAAAACATGCGAGTCGAGCCCGCCGCTGTAGGCGATCCACAACCGTCGGCCTGCGACGGGCGCCAACGCCGCGGTGAGCGCTGCGGTGACTAACCGATCGGCAGCCGGCATGGGGAGTTGACAGCGGTGGGCAAAGGCGATGGACAACGCCGCATGCCCGGGAACTCAGGCGATCGGCGGCCAAGCACGCCACCGATGGCGCAGGACATGCGCTTGCCCGCAAGCGGCATGGCCGGGTGCATCGACGCAGGCGGTGATCGCCGATGCGAAGCCGCGGGCGGGCGACAGGACAAGCAGGGGGCGATGCGCTGTGGCCGCAATCGCCTCAGTCCTTGAGCTGCCCGAAGCCGCGCACGCGGTCATAGCGGGCCGCGAGCAGCTGCTCCTGGGACAGGGCCTCGAGCTCGCCGAGGGCCTCGATGAGGGTGTGGCGCAAGGAACCGGCCATGGCGTCGACATCGCGGTGGGCTCCGCCCAGGGGCTCCGGCACCACCGCATCCACCAGGCCGAGATCGTAGAGGCGGGCGGAGGTGATGGCCATGGCCTCGGCGGCGAGCTGGGCCTTATCGGCACTCTTCCAGAGAATGGACGCACAGCCCTCCGGCGAGATCACCGAATAGGTGCTGAACTGCAGCATGATGAGCCGATCGCCGACGCCGATGGCCAGGGCGCCGCCGGAGCCACCCTCGCCGGTGACGGTGCAGACGATGGGCACGCGCAGGGCGGCCATGACCTGGAGGTTGCGTGCGATGGCCTCGCTCTGACCGCGCTCCTCGGCACCGACACCGGGATAGGCGCCCGGGGTGTCGATGAAGGTGAAGATCGGCAGACCGAAGCGCTCGGCCAGTTGCATGAGACGCAGCGCCTTGCGATAGCCCTCGGGCCGGGGCATGCCGAAGTTGCGCTGGATCTTCTCCTTGGTGTCGCGGCCCTTTTGGTGGCCCATCACCACCACCGAGCGGCCGTCCAGGCGTGCCAAGCCGCCCACGATGGCGTGGTCGTCGGCGAACGCGCGGTCGCCGTGGAGCTCCTGGAAGTCGTCGAAGATGCGCCGGGCGTAATCGAGAAAGTAGGGCCGCAGCGGATGCCGCGACAGCTGCGAGATCTGCCACGGGGTGAGGCCCGAGAAGATTTGCTCGGTGAGGGCGCGGCTCTTGACCTGGAGATGCTCGATCTCCTCGGCGATGTTGAGCGCATTGTCGTCGCCGACGTGCCGCAGTTCCTCGATCTTGGCCTCGAGCTCGGCGACGGGCTGTTCGAAGGGCAGAAAATTCAGATCCATAACCGCCCGATTCTAGCGCGAGTGGAACCCCCGTGGACAGCGCGGTTGCGCCGTGTTGGCCACGCATCCGGCGCATCTGCGCTGCGGACCAGGGCCGCTGCCCGCGGGATGGGTGCGGTTGAACAGGCGTTAGCGTTCGTCTTCGGCATCCGCATCGATCACGCGCACCTGCGGGCGCGCGCGGCGCTGGCCGGTCTTGCCCGAGCCGTCCCGCGAGAGGCCAATCGCAATGGCGATCATCAGCACGAAGGCGACGATGAGAACGATGTTGGTAATCAGCATAAGGGGCTCCGGACGCTGGATAGGGTGCCTGCGGATTCTAGCAACCCCGATCGGACCCTGCGCCCCGATGACGCAACAGCGCGCCGCGCACGCACCCGCGCGGACTTTCAGTCCACCACGGTGACAGTGTCGCCGATGCGCATGCGCTGATACACGAATTTGGCGTCATCATGGCGCAGACGTACGCAACCGTGGGAGGCATTGACGTTCGGCACGTAGCCCTCGTGCACCCAATAGGGCCCATTGAATTGCAGGGCGTAGGGCATGGGCGTGGGCCGGTTGAAAGCGTTGGTGTAACTGCCCGAGCGTTTGTCGATGTCCTTGGCGGTGACACGGAACTCCCCGCGCGGCGTCGGATGCGCCTCGACACCAGCGGAGATCTTACCCGACCAGATCATGCGCTCGTCTTCGTAATACTCGAAGCGGCGAGCACCGAGCAAAATCTTCAGCCATCGCTGATCCGCCGCCGGCAGGCTGGCGGGGCGCGGCGGCGGCGGTCGCACCGCCTGGGACACGGGCGACCGCTCGGCCTCGCGCCGCGCCGCCGCCGTGATCTTTGCATCCGACGCGGTGGCGGCCCCATCCACGGGTGCAGACCCGGGCATTCCGGCGCGGGGCGTCTCAGCGACGTCCTCGCCCGGAAGCGGCGGGTAGGGCTGCATGGCGCAGCCCGCCACCAACAACAGCGGCGCGAGCCACAACAGCGCAGATGGATTCATCGGCGACGCCTCCTGTCGATACATGCCGCTCACGCCGCGGAGCCGGCTGCGACTTCGCAGCGGGCATGACGGCATACCAGAGTCCGGCACGGCGCATGGCCGTGACCGGTCACGGCCCTGCCGGGTCATCGCCGCGATCGGCGGACAACACCTGCGATGGCATGCATCGGCGCCGGGGCAGAGTCGCTACGACTCGGCAGCGCATGCAACGCCGCCTTGGCAGGTCGCGCCCGGGCGGCGCCGGCGACGGGTGTCAATGATCGCCGACGTCAATTTTTATTGACAATTATCAACCCGGGTTTCCCGTCAGCGCCCATAATGGCGCCATGCAAATGCGAACCCGACCACCACGTGCCGCCGGCCTGCGCCCCGCAAACCAGGGGCGGCGCATCGAGCGCGAGCGGCGCACCATCGCGGCGATGATCGCCATCTACTGCCGCGACCATCATCACCACGGCGCCGACGCACGTGCTCACGCCGCTGTCGACACGGATGCCGACACGGGCGCAGCCGACCCCCAGTGCGCAGACTGCGCCGAGCTGTTGCGCTACGCCAATCAGCGTCTCGACGTTTGTGTCTTCGGTGAATCCAAGATGCCCTGCAACGACTGCACCGTGCACTGCTACAGCAGCAGCCGGCGCGGGCGCATCGTGGAAGTCATGCGCTACGCCGGCCCGCGCATGCCGCTGCACCATCCGTTCCTCGGGCTCATGCACTTCGTGGACAAACTGCGGGCGCGCTTCTGAGCGTCGCCGGTCGGGGCGGCCAAGGCCGCGCGGCACACACCATCGCCGGCCGCGCACTGCCGCCCCCGCCGAAATTGCACCGGCAGGGCCACTGGCGACCTCAGACCACGGGCGACACGCCAAACAGCCAGCGGTGCAGGAACAGGATGAAGGCCACGTAGACCACGAGCCCGCCCGCCACGGCGATCAGATCGTTCCACTTCGCCGCCGGGGCGCGCGGCACCGACGGCTCCGGGCGGCGCTTGAGTGAGATGCGATCGGCGACGGCCCAGGCGAGGAAGCCGCCGAAGAGCAGCAGATCCGCCAGGGTACCGTTGGCCAGCAGGTGCGCCGTCGCCCAGATCTTCACCGCCAACAGCATGGGATGCTGCACGGCGCGCTGGATGCGCCCCGGCAGGTAGGCCGCCAGCACCAATGTGAACGCCGGCAGCATCAGCAACAGCGAGACATGGCGCAGCCACATCGGCGGTTGGTAGAGCAGCACCGGATCAGTGGCGCGGGCGGCCCCATAGCCCAGCACGATGAGCGCCAGCCCGAGCACGGAAACGGCGCCGTAGCCGAGCTTCCAGGGCAGTTCGCCAAAGCGCTCGACCAGCTGCGTGCGCCAGCCAGGGCGCACGATGGCAATGGAATGGGTGCCGAGAAAAAGCACCAGACCGACAATCAACTGCAGCATGACAAGTCCTTAGGTTGCGTCCACGGGAAACTGGGCGGGCATGGGCGGCTGTGGGCTGCTGACGTCCCGGGGCACCGGAGTCAGCCGCCATCGGCGGCCCGATGCACGGCGTCGGGATGGGCGCCGCCGGCTGGCGCTGCGACGGGCGCCTCCGCCGGTTGCGGCCAGGCGCTCAGGATGGCCTTCACCACGGTGGCGAGCGGGATGGCGAAGAAGACGCCCCAAAACCCCCAGATGCCACCGAACACCAGGATCGCAACGATGATGGCAACGGGGTGCAGATTCACCACTTCAGAGAACAACAGCGGCACCAGCACATTGCCGTCCAACGCCTGGATGACGAGATAGGCTACTGTCAGCCACAGGAACTGCGCCCCCCACCCCCACTGAAACCAGGCGATGAGCAACACCGGCACGGTCACGACCGAGGCGCCGATATACGGAATGATCACGGACAGCCCCACCAGCAGGGCGAGCAGCATGGTGTAGTTGAGGCCGAAGGCGGAGAAGGTGACGAAGCTCGCCGCCCAACAGATCAGGATTTCCCAGAACTTGCCGCGGACGTAATTGGAGAGCTGGCGGTCCACGTCCCGCCAGACGGTGCCGGCGATGCCGCGATGGCGCGGCAAAAAGCGCTCGAACCAACGCAGGATCAGGCGCTTGTCCTTGAGAAAAAAGAACACCAACAGCGGCATCAGGATCAGGTACACCAGCAGGGTGATGACGCCCACCAACGAAGACAGGGACACCGACACCAGGGTCTGCCCGTAGCCCACCACCTCCCGGCGCATGGCGTCCATAGCCGCGTCGATCTGGCCAGCGCTCACCAGTTCCGGATAACGCTCCGGCAACGCCATGAGCAGGTGCTGACCCCGGGCCAGCATCTGCGGCAGCTGTTGTACCAGATCCGACACCTGGCGGTAGACCAGCGGCAGCACACCCACCAGCACCGAGCCCACGAAGAGCAGAAACAGCAGAAACACGACGATCACCGCCAGCAGACGCGGCCAGCCGTGGCGCTCCAGCAGGAGCACGAAGCCCTCCAGCAAATAGGCGATGACGATACTGGCCAGCACCGGCAGCAGCATCTCGCCCAACAGGAGCACCACGGCGACGATGGCAGCGACGGACATCGCCAGCACCATCACCTGCGGGTCGGAAAAATGACGACGGAACCAGTCGCTCAACACCTGCATGGGATGAGCGATCGGCTTTCGCGACGCATGGTCTCGGCGGGACACTGGAGATAGCTTGGTGGACCCAGAAACGCGAAGTCCCGCAGCCGAGGCTCGGCGCGCGGGCGGATGAGTTGGCTCGAGTCAGCTCACCGGCAGCAGCGTCGCGAGCTCGCCTGACAGGCGCACTCAACCGCCGCCGCCGTCGCCCCCCTGCTCGGTCGCCTTGAGGGCGTCATAGCGTGTTGCGAACAGGGCCTCGAGCTCGTCGATGACAGCCGCGGCCTCACGACCTTGCAGCACGTGTGCGGCCATCAGCGATGATGTCTCTTGCAACATTGTAGCGCTGTCCAGCATCGCATAGGTCCGCCGCAGACGCTTGATGGCGCCGATGACGGTTTCGTCGGCCGGACGCGGCTCCGGCGCCGGCTCAGGAATAGCCGCCTGCGCGCTGGCGGGCGCCGCCGTGCCGCCGCGCTGGGCCAGAAATTCTGCGAATGCCAACAGGGTGTCCTGGGCACCTGCATCCAGAGAGCGATAGAGCCGCAACAGACGCCGCTGTGTCGCGGCGCCGGGCTTGCCTTGCGCCCGCTCCCGCAACGGGTCCCGCATCAGCACCGGTGGCAGCATGGGACTTGCGCTTCAGATGACGTCATGAGACCGATGGTCCTTGCAGTAGGCGCGCGCGAAGTCCAGCAACTCTTCCATGACCCGGAGCTTGAACTTCTGTTTCTGGTGGACGAAGGCGAAGGGGCGCACCAGCGGCGGGTCCAGCGCCAGGGTCACCAGGGTACCCAGTTTTAGCTCTTTTTGCACCGCCGCCCGGGAGACCACCGAGACACCCATGCCCGCCTCGACGGCCCCCTTCACCGCCTCGGGGCTGCCGAGCTCCATGGACACCTTGAGGCCCGCGGCGCAGTCCGGCAGCCCGTCGAGATAGCCGTTGATGACGTCGCGCGTGCCAGAGCCCTCCTCCCGACAGATGAACGGATAATCGAGCAGCGCCCTGAAGTGGATCTGCTGGCGATCCGCCAGTGGGTGGCCCGGCGGGACAATGGCCACCAAGTGATCCTGCTTGCAGGTTTCCACCACCAGATTCTTGTTGGCCACCGGCGATTCCACCACACCCAGATCGATGGTGTTGTTCTCGACCATGGAGACGATGCCGTCGCTGTTGGAGACCTTGAGGTGGATGGCAACCTCGGGGTAACGCGTGCTGAAGTCGCCCAACAGGGTCGGCAGCATGTAGTCGGCGATGGTGGTGCTGGCACCGATGGTCAGGGCCCCGCTGATCTCGCCGGTGAGCTCGCGCACGCCGTTTTCCATCTCGCCATAGAGTTGGAAGATGCGGTCGGCGTACTCGAAGACCCGCGCGCCGGCGTCGGTGAGACTGATGCGGTTGTGGGTACGATCGAACAGTCGCGTATTGAAAGACTCTTCCAGTTGGCGAACCTGGAAGGTCACCGCCGGCTGTGTCATGTGCAACGATTCGGCGGCCTTGGTGAAGCTCAGCATCCGGGCCACGGTGTGGAAGACCTGTAACCTGCGGTCGGCCATCGCAGAACCTCGATCGCGAACGAGCGTGAATCGGACCCGAGCCAGCCGCGTCGGGATGGCGGGCATGGGGCGCAGCGCCGACGCCGCCGCCCGGCGGCCCCGCAAACGGCATGCGCGAGGTCGGCGACACCTTGTCCCGCCCGGTGCGGAGGACGATTTGGCAGGTCCAACCCATACAGAATCGACTGCGCCGATAAGCTGCCTTTATAGCACAGGACCGCCGGATCAGCGAAGATACCCACAATATTCAAAAGCTTTCAATCGTCAGAACCACCCCGTCCCGGTCAACACGGCCTCCATTGGAACCGCTTCCGCTCCTGATCAGCCCGACATTGTATGCGAATCCACAACAGACCTGGAAAAACACAACAAAGTGGCGTATCTTTGCCACCCACAGGCAACGCGCCGCCATCCGTCGGGTCTCGCCGTTGAGCAGATACAACATCTGCAAACGCTGAAGAGGATAAAATGTCACTCCATCCACGCATCCACACCATCGCCGCAAGCTGTGCGGCGGCGACCGTGCTTTGGGTGCAACAATCGCCTGCGTCCGGCTTCTCGGTGCCGGAGACGTCGGTGCTGGGGGTGGGTGTGTCCAACGCCTTGGTGGCGAATCCTGACGAGCCGGGCGCCCTGCCCTACAACCCCGCGGCCATCGCCTTCCACGAGCAGAGCGTCTGGTCCGCCGGCGCGCTGCTGATCGGGCCCACGTTCAGCGTGCGCACCGCCAGCGGCAAACACGACAGCGAAGGTGCCGAGTGGCATCCGGCACCGCTGCTGAATGCCGCCATCCGCATCGACGATCAGTGGGCGGTGGGCATGAGCGTCAACGCACCCTTTGGACTGGAGACGCGCTGGCCCGTGGGGACCTTCCCGGCTTTGACCGACACCGTCACGCGGCCGACCCCCGTCGGACCGATCACGCTGCCCCTCAGTGCGCAGCCGACCCAGAGCAAAGCAGAGATCCTCGCCTTCACGCCGACCGCCACCTATGCGCTCACCGATGACTTGGCCGTCGCCGCGGGTGTTGACGTCTACTGGGCCAAGCATGCGCAGTTCATATCCACACTGACCAACGTCGAGGGCGACGGCTCCGGCTTCGGCTTCAGCCTGAGCGCCATGTACGTCAAGGATGCGCTGAGCCTGGGCCTGGATTTCCATTCTGCCGCGACGGTGGATCTCGACGGCTTTTACACCGCCCAGAATGCCACCCTGGTCCAGGGAGGCGCGCTGCCTGCGAGCCAAGGCGCGCGCGTGGAACTGAGCCTGCCCTGGCGGCTGCAGATCGGCGCCCGTTATGAGATGACCGAGGCACTCGCGGCTGAGGTGAACATCACTCGCACCGGCTGGAGCGAGTTCGAGGCCTTGACCATCGAGCTGGACGCCGGCGCCACGCTGGTGAGCGATCGGAACAACTGGTCGGACGTCAATGCCTATCGCCTCGGCATCACCTACGATCTGCGCCCCGGCACCCAACTGCGCCTCGGCTACACCTATGGCGAAACGCCGGTGGACACCGCTTACTTCACCGGCCGTATCCCCGATAACGACCGCCAATTGTTCAGCATCGGGCTCGGCCAAGCCCTCGGTGACGGCTGGCAACTGGAGGCCGGCTACATGTACGTCATGAATCAAAACCGCAATTACCAGGGCGCCCGACCCTACGACCCATTCACGGCGCCGAGCACGACCAACGGCACAACCGCCTACGACGGCAAGTACGACTCCCACGCGCACTTGCTCGCCGTCGGGATCAACAAGCGTTTCGAGGCTTTCTGAGCCGGCGCTGCCAACGGCCGCCGGCGCAGCCAGGCGTCGTCGGTGGCGCACCTTCCCCCAAGGCGCGGCACAAGGTCGCGCAACTTTAGAGGCCGCCCCACGCTTGGGGGTGGCCTTCTTTTTTTATGCAAGCCTGAGCAACCGCCATCGTCGGAGACGGGACCGGGCTCGATGCGCGCTCACTCTTTGCTCGGCACCTGGGTCGGGGGCATGCTCCGGGCGACGGGCGCCGTGCCTACGATCGTAGCCGTCAAGGCATAGCAGCCCGAGGTGATGTCGCGTCGCGGGGGTGGATGGGCGGTCATCGAGCCGAGCCCGATGGAGTTGCCTGCGCTTGAACGGCGCCGGCGCCGGGTGCGCAAGCGCGCTCTGACCTCACGGGCGCATGACCGATGCACGCCCGGTACACGGGACCGACGGCATCGGAAGGGACCCGACACCGCCGGCATCAGGGGCGGGGCGACGGGCTAGATGTAGAGGCAGATGTCGCTGTCGCCGGCGAATTCGAAGAAGGCCGCTGCGCCGGCGTACTCGATACCGTCGATGAACTCCGACTGATCCATGTCGAACAGATCCACCGTCATCTGGCAGGCGATGAGCTTGACTTCGGCCTCTTGGCAGAGCTCGCGCAGCTCATCGACGCTGGCGACGCCCTTGGCTTTCATCTTTTGCTTCATCATGGCGGTCATCATGCCCTGCATGCCAGGCAGTGCCAGACCGAGCACCGGAAACCACTTGTCCATGCCCATGGGCATGGGCATACCGGGATTACCGAGCGGCGTCACTTCCAGGGCCAGCTTCTTCTTCAGCAGCTGCAGGCCGTAGAACGTGAAAAAGATCTGCGTCTCGTAGCCCAGCGCCGACGCCGTCGATGCCAGGATGAAGGGGGGATAGGCCCAGTCGAGCGAGCCCTTGGTGGCGATGATCGCCAGCTTCTTTTCGTCCATCTTGTCCTCCGGGCGGACCCCGCTTGGAGCCCGGTCTCATCGTTTGCTGGCGGGCGCTCAGGGGCTCCCGAGCGCCCGGTCTGGAGCGGCAGCGCCCGGCCGACCGGGACATCCGCCGTGCACGGTCTGCCGCAGACGGCGCCGATCAAGCCTTCTTGATCATGAAGTGGAACTTACCACCGTCCTCCTTGGACTCCATCAGGTCGTTGCCAGTCTGCTTGCTGAACGCGTCGAAGTCCTTCACGGACCCGGGATCGGTGGCGATCACATGCAGGACCTGGCCCGCATCCATGGCGTTGAGGGTTTTCTTCGCCCGCAGGATGGGCAGCGGACAATTGAGACCGCTGGCATCCAGTTCCTGATCGAATTCTGCCATCTGGGGTTACCTCCGCAGGCTTGTCGAGTGAAGGTTGCAGAACATAAGCATTTCAGCAACCGCAAAGATTCTGATTATTAGGCAGAAACCACCGCCAGCGCAACTGCTGTGGGGAACTGCCGGCGGTGGACCCGAGGGCAACCGCCGGGCCCCGCTCAGCGCTCCTGCCCGCCGCCCTGTCCGTTACCAGTGAGGGAGCCGATCGCATAACCATGCCGCGCCCAGGCGATGATGCCGCCGCGCAGGTTGAGTGCCTTGTCGTTGCCTTGTTGCGCCAGAAACTGACAGGCATGGTAAGAACGGGCCCCGCTGCGGCAGTAGAGCACGAAGTCCTTGTCTTGCGGTAGCTCACCGGCGCGCAGCGGCAACAGGTGCATGGGGATATGCTTGGCGTTGGGTATCGCGCCCTGGGCGACCTCCGCCGGGGTGCGTACGTCCACCAACAGCACGTCCTCTCCCGCGGCGAGCCGTGCCTGCAGGGTTTCTGAATCGATCTCGTTGACCACTAAAGCACCTACCCCTTGCTCAAGTATTTCAGTATATTAAAGAATCTTCACAGACTCGGCAATCGGCATCTGGCGACGCTCGCCGCCGAGGCTGGGGATGGGTCTGACCGGGCGCTGTTTCCAGGGGTGGGGCAGTTGCACCGGCCCCCCTCCCGGCGACCCGGGCCGGCACGCCGGTCGCGCGGCAGTCAGGCACTCGGAGGGATTTTTCGATGGACCGGCCATCGGGCCGATGCGCGCCCGACAAGCGCCGGCGTCAAGACAGGACATCGTGTCCGAGTGCGCTTGCCCGCGGTGGCTCGCGCCGCTGACCCTGGCGGAGCTTCCGGCCCTGCTCGGGCCACTGGGTCGGTTTGACACCGGCGCCTGGCGCGCCCTTGCCGCTGGCAGAGATCCAACACGTCCCACCCCTAATTTCGAGCAATGCAGGCCGCAGCGCCGCGCCCAGACGACCATGGACCTACTTCCGATTTTCCTCGACATCAACAATGCGCCCTGCCTGGTGGTGGGCGGCGGCCCCATCGCGCTGCGCAAGCTTCACAACCTGCGCCGCGCCGGCGCACGGGTGCGCCTCGTCTCCCCGGCGCTGGTGCCGGAATTGGCCGCCAAGGTGGCCGAAGATGCGGCCATTACCTGGCTTGAGCGCCGCTTCGACGACGAGGATTTGCTGGATATTCGCCTCGCCATCGCCGCCACCGACGACCGCGGCGTCAATCGCCGCATCGCCGCCCTGGCCAAGGCCGCGCGGATACCGGTGAATGTCGCCGATCAACCCGATGACTGCAGCTTCATCATGCCCTCGGTCATCGACCGCTCGCCGGTGGTGGTGGCGGTGTCCACCGGCACCGCCTCGCCGGTGCTGGCGCGCATGATCCGCGCCCGGCTTGAATCCCTGGTGCCGGCGGGCTACGGGCGCCTCGCCGAGCTCTGCGCGCGCTACCGCGACCGGGTGAAGGAACGTTTCGAGCACCAGCGCGACCGCCGGCGCTTCTGGGATCGCGTGCTGCAAGGCGGTGTCGCCGAACGGGTCTTCTCCGGGCATTTGAAAGAGGCCGATGCGCACATGGAGCGGGAGCTCGCCGCCGGCGGCAATCCCACCGACATGGGCGAGGTGTACCTGGTGGGTGCCGGGCCCGGCGACCCGGATCTCCTCACGTTCCGGGCGCTGCGGCTCATGCAGCAAGCCGACGTGGTGGTCTACGATCGCCTGGTGGCCAAGCCCATCATCGACATGGTGCGTCGCGATGCCGAGCACGTCTATGTCGGTAAGCAGCGCAACCAGCACACCATGCGACAGGAGGAAATCAACAAACTGCTGGCGACGCTCGCCAAAGAGGGCAAGCGCGTGCTCCGGCTCAAGGGCGGCGACCCCTTCATCTTCGGCCGCGGCGGCGAGGAGATCGACACCCTGGCCGCCGAAGGCGTGCCCTTCCAGGTGGTACCGGGCATCACCGCCGCCAACGGCTGCGCCTGCTACGCCGGCATCCCACTCACCCACCGCTCCTACGCACAGTCGGTCACTTTCGTCACCGGCCATCTCAAGGACGGCACCATCAACCTCAACTGGCGCCAGCTGGCGGAGCCGCATCAGACCATCGTCTTCTACATGGGCCTGGTGGGCCTGCCCGTCATCGTGGACAAGCTGATCGAGCACGGCGTGCCGCCGGACATGCCCATTGCGCTGGTGCAGCAGGGCACCACGCACATGCAGAAGGTCTATCCCGGCACGCTCAAGACGATTCTCGCCCGTGTCGAGGAGGATCCGCCGGAGCCACCGACCCTGATCATCGTCGGCGACGTGGTCAACCTGCGCGACAAGCTGGATTGGTTCAGCACCATCCCGGATCGGGAGCAGGGTGCGACCACGCCGCTGCTGCCCGGCGATTGAGCCACAGCCAGCCCTGTGCCGGCCGCAACCGGCACAGGGCCGCACCACCTCAGTCTGCGGCCGGCACCGTGGTGAGGCCAAGGGACTCCCAGGCCTGCATACCGCCGCGATACCATTTCAGGCGGTGCGCCGGGTA
Source organism: uncultured Thiohalocapsa sp. (assembly GCF_913062725.1). Taxonomy (GTDB): domain Bacteria; phylum Pseudomonadota; class Gammaproteobacteria; order Chromatiales; family Chromatiaceae; genus Thiohalocapsa. The sequence continues at coordinate 23,780 of NZ_CAJXWY010000006.1, read as the reverse complement.
ACCAACGCCGATCAGGGCCTTGATGTTGGTCGGCGACTGGCCGCACCAGGCGCCATTGCAGAAGAACACCAGGGTCTTGACGCCATCGAAGCTCCAGATGCCATCGGCGCTGGCGGCACCGAATTCCAGCTGCAGCAACTCCGCGATGCTCGCCGGCGCCGCCAGGGCAGGATCCAACTGCTCGTAGGGAATGTTGACGGCGCCGGGAATGGTGCCGCGCGTGGCTTCGTCCGCCGTGCGGGAATCGATGAGCATCACCGACTGGTCACCATCGGCGATGCGCTGCATGTACGCCAGCACTTCCAGCTCGCCGATGGTCTCGATACCCGGCCCGAGCTGCATCGGTTGGACGCAAAAGGGCGGGCACGGCCGGTTGGTCTTGTCGTAGGGTGGCTCGATGCGATGACTTGGATCCTGGTAGCGCAGCACTGTTATCGTCTCGCCGCCGTGGGGCACCTCGATGTAGGGCAGCTGCTCGGTGATCTTGGTGCTGAGATTTTCCAGATCGAACAAGTCCTCCCCGGTGTTGGCCGCATGCGCCGGCGCCGTGCAGACCAACACCCCCAACAGCGCCGGCAGGTACCTGCCACCGCCGGCGCCACCACCAGCGCGGGCCGCAGGCCGCCGGCGAACGGGAGCAACACCGATGTTTAACGCCAAAGCCTCCGCCGGCGCGCCGACGGGCAAGCCAAAACGCCGGCGCTGGCGCAGCCTGCTCACCAATCTGCTGATCTTCTTGGTCATTTTTCTGGGCCTCCAATGGTATCAATCACGCCCGCTGGCATCGGGGCAGGCGCCCTCGCTCGCTGGCCAGACCGTCGGCGGCGCACGGGTGAGCCTGGCGGCCCTGCGCGGCGAGCCGGTGCTGGTGCATTTCTGGGCCACATGGTGCCCCACCTGCAAGCTCGAGGCGGGCAGCATCGATGCCCTCGCCGGTGACTATCAGGTCATTACCGTCGCCATGCAATCCGGTGACGGGGACGGCATCGCCCGCTATCTGCGCGAGCGTGATCTCGCCTTCGACGCCATCCCCGACCCTCATGGGGATATTGCGAGCGCCTGGGGTGTGAAGGCAGTGCCCGCCACCTTCGTCCTGGACGCCGACGGCGATATCCGCTTCGGCGCCGTCGGCTACACGCCCGGCATCCACCTGCGTGCGCACCTGTGGGCCGCCGGCCGCAACTGACCCTGCCGGTGGACGCACAGCCCGGCCGACGGCGCCGATCCTGACCACGCCGATCACGTTGCGGCGGCGGCCGACGTGGCTATAATGTGGCCATATTAGAAAGCATCGATATAGGAGCGAGCTATGCCCACTTACGATTACCGCTGCGAGGTCAACGGTCGCATCGTCGAGGTCAATCACCGCATGAGCGAGAAGCTCAAGACCTGGGGCGAGGTCTGCGAGCGCGCCCATCTGGACTGCGGCGACACCCCCGCCGACACACCGGTGCAACGCCTCGCCACCGGCGGCAACGTCATCGGCAGCAGCAACCTCGGCAGCGGCTTCGACCCGGCGCCGGCCTGTGGCGCCGGCGGCTGCGCCAGCGGCATGTGCGGACTCGACTGACCCGGTCGCCGCCCGGATCACGACAACACCGGGCGGTTGCGGGCCAGACCTCGAGTTGCCCCCCCTGGCGTCGCCCCCCCAAGCGTCGAACCTCCTGGCGTCGAACCCCAAGCGTCCCCGCGGTCCTCGCCCCGGGGACCGCGGGGAGCTTCGTCAAGATGCGAGAGGGCCGTCAGCGATCCGCGGGTCACGACACAAATGGCAAAGGGTGCCGGGTCCGGTATCGTCAGCCCCGAGAGTCGTCAGCCCCAATCGTTGTCATCCAAGCAACCTTCACACTTGAGTTGCTCGTTGCCGTATGGACACGGCCGCGCCGGGGCATCTGGCGGACCCCGCGCTTCGAGCGCCGCATGGCGTCTCGCGTCGCCGTCGCGCCCCGTTGACCTGCCTGGCCAGATGCGCTCGCAGGCTGGGGCGCTCGTGTCATCGACACGCGCCGGCAGCAGCTCAGGCGATACTCTGATAGTAGAGATTCTGCGGGTGATTGGCCTCGGCGAAGAAATACCAGCGCTCGGCCACTAGACCCAGGTACTGGATGACGAAGGCCGCAATGGGCAGCGTCGGCGACTCCAGCACATAGGAAACGCCGATCAACATCAGCGGCACCGGAAAGACCATCACCAGAAACACCAGCCGCACGAGATTCAGAAAATCCGGGCTTTGGTGGTGGAAGAACTCCCGGGTGTTGAAGGAACTGGCGGTGAAGCCCTGGGATTTCTGCACGATCTTGCGGTGGCGCACGCCGATGGCGGTCTGCAACGTGCTCTTGTGCTTCAGGGTGGCATTGCGAATCAACGATGCGATGCGCGTGCCGAGCCCGAGCACGGTGAAGATCACCGCCCAGGTGCCGTAGAAGCCCACCAGGTGATTACCGAGATAGGCGGAGTAAGCCGCCGCCAGCATGAAGCCGGAGGCCATGCCCAGGAAGGTGAAGTTGCCGATGGTGTACGGTGAGTGCCATTCTTCCAGAAACTTGACGCTCGCGTAGATCATGCCCGTGCAGACGAAGAGGGCGAAAGCCACGATGACGCCGAGCAGACCGAGCACCATGGTGGCATCGATGGGCAGCGCGCCATCTCCCGCCACGAACCATGGCTGGGTCAGCCCCAGGTAGTGGAAGAGCCCGTAGAAGAACACCACGCCCATCATCATGGGCAGCACGATCACCTCCCGCGACAGCCAGGAGGTGCGCCACATGGAGGCCGCGCGCCAGGCGCGCTCGGGGCGCCCCAAGTGAAAAAACGAAGCGCCGAGACCGGCGATGAGCAATGCGAGGGACAGGACACTGCCGACGGTATAGAAGTCGGCGCCCTGCGGCTCGATGAGCTGGACACTCGCATACAGCTGTCCGGTGAACAGCGCCAGGAAGAGCCCTTGACCGGCGCCGATGAGCGTCGTGAGGAAGATGACTGAGAAGGCGGGATGCATCGTCTTGGATATCGCGTGTCGGGTTACGGGTGGCCAGGCTCGAAGCGCGCTTCTTACCAGGTGACGTCGTCCAGGGTCTCTTCGCCGGTGTAGACCGTGATGTCTTCCTTGGAGAGCGGGTTGTCGGCGCGCTGCAGCTCGTCCTCGCTGATGTGCATGCGCGTCTTCTGCCGCGGCAGGTAATGGTTGGCGGGCTTCGTGCCCCATTCCGGCATGAGCGCATAACCGCCGCGCTCGCGGATGGCCACCGACACCTCAGAATCCGGATCGTGCACATCGCCGAAGAGCCGGGCGTTCGTGGGGCAGGCCAGCACGCAGGCGGGCTGGCGCTCCTTCTCCGGCAAGGATTGATCGGTGATGCGATCGATGCACAGGGTGCACTTTTTCATCACCTGCTGCTGTTCGTCCAGCTCGCGCACACCATAGGGGCAGGCCCAGGAGCAGTATTTGCAACCGATGCACTTGTCGTAGTCAACCAGCACGACGCCGTTGTCCTCGCGCTTGTAGCTGGCGCCCGTCGGACACACCGGCACGCAGGGGGGCTCCTCGCAATGCAGGCAGGACTTCGGGAAGTGCACCGTTTCGGTGTTGGGATAGCTGCCGACCTCGAAGGTCTGCACCCGGTTGAAGAAGGTCCCGGTGGGATCGGCGCCATAGGGATTCTCGTCCACCATGGGCCCGGCCCAGCCGGAGGTGTTCCACTGTTTGCAGGAGGTCACGCAGGCATGGCAGCCGACGCAGACGTTAAGGTCGATGACTAGGGCGAGTTGGGTCATGGAGCTTCCTATGGCTTTTACTCATCACGCGTCGCGCGTTTGGCTGCAAATCACACCGCACAGCAGCGGCCGCGCGTGCGACGGGGCACCCGGCGCTTGGGCACCCCTGCGCGTCGCACTGCTTGCACACTTCGCACTGGTAACTACTTCCTGCCAAACACACCCGCCACATAGGCCTGCCAGCGCGTGCGCGGCCGCGCCGTCTGGCCGGGCAGGGTCTTCATGGGCGCGAACTGGGGCTCGGTGACCTGCGCCTCCTTCGGGCCTTCGGCCTTGTAGATGCGCACCCGCAGGTCGAACCAGGCGGCTTGGCCGGTGATGGGATCGGAGTTCGAAAAGTGGCTGCCGGCGCCGCCGTTGGGGAGTTCTTCGCCGATGAGATGGTTGAGCAGGAAGCCCTTCTTGGATTCGTCCGCCTTCGGGTCCAGCGCCCAGGCGCCGGCGGCCTTGCCAATGGCGTTCCAGGTCCAGACCGTGCCGGGCTCCACGGCCTCGGAGTAGCGGCACATGCACTTCACCCGCCCGAGGTGGGACTCCACCCAGATCCAGTCGCCGTCTTCGATGCCCTGGGCGATGGCGAGCTTGGGATTGACGAAGAGGTAGTTGTGGCTGTGGATCTGGCGCAGCCAGGCGTTCTGGCTGTCCCAGCTGTGGTACATGGCCATGGGCCGCTGGGTGAGCGCGGTGAGCGGGAAGCGCGTCTTGTCCACCATCTGCCCCTCCAGGGGCTCGTAGTGGAAGGGCAGCGGATCGAAGAAGGTCTCGATGCGCTCGCGCAGGTGCTCCGGCGGCTGGCGGCCGGGCCACTTGCCCTGGGCCGCGGCGCGAAAGCGCTGCAGCACCTCGGAGTAGATGTGCAGCACAATGGGCTCCGCCCAGCGCGTGAGGGCATGCGCCCGGGCCCAGTGCAGGTAGCCCTTGTTCCAGTTGCGCATGTATTGATAGCTGCGCGGCAGCTCATGATGGAATACGCAGCCGTTGGCGGCGTATTGCTCCCATTGCCGCGGATTGGGCTCGCCCTTGAGGTATTTCTCGCCGAACTGGCCACGCCAGCCGGCGAGGAAGCCGATGCCGGAGCCGGGCGAGGTTTCGTAGTTGACGATGAAGTCCGGGTAGTTGCGGTACTTCGGGCTGCCGTCCTGCTTGGTGAAGGCCGGCAGCTTGAGCCGCCCGCCGAGCTCGATGAGCACGTCCTGGAAGGGCCGGCATTCGCCCTTCGGCGGCAGCACGGGCAGGCGCACGGCGTCCACCGGCCCGTCGAACTCGGAGATGGGCCGGTCCAGCATGGAGAGCACGTCGTGGCGCTCCAGATACGTGGTGTCCGGCAGCACCAGGTCGGCGAAGGCGACGGTCTCGGAGGCAAAGGTGTCGCACACCACCAGGAAGGGGATCTTGTACTCACCGTGCTCGTCGGTGTCGGTGAGCATGTGCCGTGCCGCGGTGGTGTTCATCGACGAGTTCCAGGCCATGTTGGCCATGAACAGGAACAGGGTGTCGATGGGATAGGGATCGCCGCGCCAGGCATTGGTGATGACGTTGTGCATCAGCCCGTGGGCCGCCAGCGGGTACTCCCAGCTGAAGGCCTTGTCGATGCGCACCGGCTTGCCGTCGTCGTCGACGAACAGATCCTCGGGCTTCGCCGGCCAGCCCAGCGGCAGGCCCTCCAGCGGCGCCTCGGGCTGCACCGCGTCCGGATGATTCGGCGGCTTCGGGCAGGGCGGGATGGGCTTCGGGAAGGGCGCCCGGTGACGGAAGCCACCGGGGCGGTCGATGGTGCCGAGCACCGTCATCAGGATGCTTAAGGACCGGATGGTCTGGAAACCGTTGGAATGCGCCGCCAGCCCGCGCATGGAATGGAAGGCCACCGGGTTACCGGTGACGGTGTCGTGCTCCTTGTCCCAGCAATCGGTCCAGCGGATGGGCAGCTCGATCTTATGGTCGCGCGCCGTCACACCCATTTCATGCGCCAGGCGGCGGATGGTGTCCGCCGGGATGCCGGTGATGTTCTCGGCCCACTCCGGCGTATAGGGCTCCACCCGCTCCTTCAGCAGTTGGAAGGACGGCTTCACCGGCGTGCCGTCCGGCAGCACATAACTGCCCATGAGGCGCGGGTCGCCGCCCTCGGTGTGGGTCAGCACCGGGCCGTTTTTGTTGCGATCCCACCAGAGCTTGTTCTGCGGGTCGGTGCAGCCCTCGACGATCTCCGCATCCGGGTCGCGGTAGAACATGCCATGGTCGTCGCGACCCGGGTCGTCGATGACCAGCTCCGGGGCGTTGGTGTACTGCACCAGGAACTCGCGGTCGAACAGGCCGAGCTTCAGGATCTCGTGGATCAGCGCCAGGAACAGGGCGCCGTCGGTGCCGGGCTTGATGGGCACCCACTCGTCGGCGATGGCCGAGTAGCCGGTGCGGATGGGGTTGATAGAGACGAAGCGCCCGCCACGGCGCTTGAACTTGCTGATCTGGATCTTGAGCGGATTGGAGTGGTGGTCCTCGGCGGTGCCGATCATCACGAACAGCTTGGCCCGTTCCAGGTCCGGACCGCCGAACTCCCAGAACGACCCGCCGATGGTGTAGATCATGCCCGTGGCCATATTCACGGAGCAGAAACCGCCGTGGGCGGCGTAGTTCGGCGTGCCGAACTGCTTGGCGAACATGCCGGTCAGCGCCTGCATCTGATCGCGGCCGGTGAAGAGCGCAAACTTCTTCGGATCCTCCGCCCGCAGCCGGCCGAGACGCTCGGCGAGCATCTCCATGGCCTCGTCCCAGGAAATCTCCTCGAACTCGGACTCGCCACGCTTGGCGCCGGGCTTGCGCCGCAGGGGCTTGGTGAGGCGCGCCGGCGACACCTGCTTCATGATGCCGGAGCTGCCCTTGGCGCAGATCACGCCCTCGTTCAGCGGGTGGTTCGGGTTGCCCTCGATGTAGCGCACCTGGCCGTCGCGCAGGTGTACCCGGATACCGCAACGGCAGGCACACATATAACAGGTGGTCTCTTTGACCTCCGTGTGGCCGTTGGCTTGATCTTTGTGTACGGCTGGGTCTTTCATAGCGACATCCGGGCTGCGGTGGGTTTGGGCGATCGGGCGGTGCTGTGCTGCGCTTGGGCCAGTGTGTCGGCCAGTACGCCACGCGGCTGACAGCGGCGCCGGGGTGGCGGCAGCCGGCGATCGCTCCCCGAGCGTCGGCTGTCTGCCCGCGATGGCAGGGTGTGGGCATGCTGAGCCCAGCATGTGCGCCACCGCCTGCAATGTAAAGAATCGGAACATTCTAATGTTCCGTGGGCAAGGTTATGAAGCCCTGGTTTGCATTCAATAATAGGAATCACAGGGTTTTCGACCCCGTCTGTCGGCATTCGCCACAGGACAGCTGACCGCAAACACTTGGTTTGCCAGGGAAGTGCCGGAGCGGAGCAAAGCCGTCGGGCCAGCCACAAGGCCGACGGCGGCCCATGCATCGCACAACCACGGGGCTGCGCCGCCCGCAGCTCGGCGTCCGCCAACTGATACCCGGCCTCCGTCATTGTCCGGCGAAAGCGTTAGTGGGCCGGGTGGCGGCTGGCGAAGGCCTCGACAGCAGGGAGGCCGGCGTGACGCCAGACCGAGCGGCTGCGACGCACTTCCCGGCGGGCGCTCCAACCGACGCGGGCCGAACAATCGCCTGCGGCGGGTCTTGGGGTGCGACGGCGAGGCGCGGCCGCTTGCCCGCGATCGGGGCACGACCGGGCGCAGGCCCGGTGCGCCGGCGACCGGTGTGACCGTCAGAGCAGGTCGGGGTCGGCCTGCATGCGGGCGCCGCGCTGCATGTGCCGAACCGGCGCGCCGAAGAAGGCGAGCACGGTGAGATCTTCTTCGATATCGAAGAAGGCATGATCGCAAGCGGTGTGCACGTACATGATGGAGCCCTTCTGCACCAGTTGGTCTTCGTCGCCGACCCGCAGCCGCGCCCGGCCCTCCAGTACCAGGTAGAGCTCATCTTCCTCGTGGGCGCTCTGCATCTCCGTGGAGCCCACGGGCAAGTGGTAGATGGAACAGCTCAGCGACGGTGTGCGCAGGACTTCCTGAAAACGCGTACTGCCGGGCTCGATCTTGGCGAGCAGCGCCGGCAGATCGAAGAGGAGCCATTGATGATCAGTCATGATTGATTCTCCCGCTGGCGAGCCGGTGGTCCCGTTGCCCGGTCGGCGACCGCGGCCGGCGGTCGGCGCGCCGGGACAACGGAGCTGCCGCGCGCTGCTTGCTTCCGAAGTTGGTTGGTATACAATGCGAATTGTTCGTATTCGCCACGCGCTTTGAAACAACGTTCGGGGTGTCAGTTCATGAGCCAGTATATCCACCATGTTCCCGGTCGCATCCGTATCCGCTCCAGGGCCTTTCAGTGCTACGGCGCGCGCGCCGATGCGGCGCAGGCGCGGCTGCTGGCGATGGACGGCATTCGTAGCGTCGAGATCAAGCCCCGCGCGGCGAGCCTGATTGTGCAGTACGACCCGGAGTGCCTCTCGCGCGCCGCCCTATTCGCCACGCTCGAAGAGCTCGGCTGCATGGCGCCCGTGCGCCGCGACAATGCACATGTGCGCCAGATCGGCGAGACCTTCGGCAAGGCCCTGGTCGGCGCCGTGATGCAGAAAGCCGTCGAGCAGTCCGCCCGGACATTGGTGGGCGCCCTGGTTTGAACCACGCTGGGCTGACAACCGCCGCCCCCCGGGCCCGGCTCGCGGCTGCACTCCCAAGCCGGATCGCGTCGATACGCGGCAGCGGCCGCGACGACCGGCGGCCCTCAGCCGAAGCGCTCGTCGCCGGCTCAACCATCCTGCACTGTGGCCGACCCCGTCGGTTGGCCATCGGACCATCATCTGCAAGCGCGGAGAGACCATGGCACTGCACAATGACGCCAACCATCCCGGTCGAAATGGAGCAGACCGCAGCGCAGACCGGCGAAACGCCGGACATCGGGCGAGCCCCGACATCGCGCCCGATCCCCGGCGCAAGCGTCCTCCCTGGATCCTCGGCCTCGCACGGGCACTGTTGCGCACGCCTCAACAGCTGAGCCCGCGGCGGCGACGGTGGGCGCTGCTGCGCGCCATCGCCATCGAGACGCCCCCGTCGCGCAGCCGCGGGCGCGATCCCGACACGTTGTAATTCCAGCTCGGCGAGACACCGCGCTGAAACCCGCACGCACGCTTGCGGCTGTGTGTGCGGTGATCGTCAAAGCGTGAGCTGATGTGTGCCGCGCGGCGTATTCCCCTGGCGGTGCTCCGCGGCAGTGAGCTGCGACAGTGCCAGCGCGAAGGCGCCGACGCCTGAGCGCTTGAGCATCACGCAGGGCTTCGCGTGGCGCTTGCAGAAGCGCTTGGTGCGCGAAGACGCATCGTGGCTGACGCAATCCAGGGGGCAGATCACCGCATCGGCGCTGGCGAGCAGCGCTTCCAGGCGTGCGCGATTGTCCTCCAGGCCGCCGTCGTGGCGCATGAGCTCGCCGTTGCAGCGCTCCACCAACAGCCGGTAGTGCCCGTTGAGGGAACCGCGGCCGCCCACGCAAAGGATGCGGCGGCCGCGCAGATCCATGGTGTTCGGCGCCGCGCCGGGTAACGCGGTACAGTTGGCGCAGTCGCCGTCACAGTCGCAGACGCCGACGGCGCCGCCCTCCGGCAGCAGCGCCTCCAGCGCCCGCAGGGACGCATCCCGCTCGGCGAGCGTCGCCGCCGTCTTGGCCTGCCGCTGCTCGGCATGCGCCAGTTGGCGTTCCAGGCTGTCCACCTGCACCGCCTGCGCGCGCGCATGCCGTCGCAAATCGGCGATCGCCTGCGCCTGAGCATCCACGCGCTGGCGTAGGGCGCTCAGCTCGGCCCCCGACTCCAGCGCCGCGAGCCGCTCCCGGGCCGCCGCCAGCGCCGCCTCCACGGCCGACAGGGCCGCAAGCCGCTGCTCGGCCTCGGCCAAGCGCGATGTGCGCTCGGCCAACGCCCGCTCGGCACGCGCCGCCGCCGCCGCGCTCTCCCGGCGCAGCCGCGCCAGGGTCTCACGGGTTTCCGCCAGAGCCTTCAGGTCCGCATTCAGCCCGGCGCCGATCTGGTGCGAGAGCATGTGCACGTCTTCATAGGCGCGGGTGCGCAGCTCGGGCGTCGCATGGGGATGGGAGACCACGGCCCAGAAGGCCCCCTGCACCTCGCCGTTGGCCAATGCGTCGGCCCAGAGGCGCTCCAGCTCCGGCACTGCTCGAACGCGGGCGAAGCGCTTCAGCGTTGCAGCAAAGCGACGCTCCAGCGTGCGCTGCAGGACCTGAGACAAAGGATTCCGGCTCTCGGCAGCCGCGACGAAGCTCACGTGCACCTCGAAGTCGGTGAGGTCGTGCGTGGGCATGCAGCCGGACTTCTTCGCCAGCCGGCGCAGCTCGTCCACGTGCAGGCAGGTGCCGATGACCGGGCAGTGATACTTGTGCGGCAGATCCCATAGCCGCAGCCGGCCAGCGGTGGGCTTGCGCGCCGACGCCAGTGCGGCCGGCGTGCGGTGAGCCGAGGTCGGTGAGGGCTGGGCCGTCGCCGGGAGCGGGTCGCGCTCATTCAGGGTCGGCGCCCCGATGCTCGCCGTGTCGCACATGACTTGGTCTCCTGCTCGATGTCGCGGCTGCGACCGGGCGGCGCCAAGCGGGCGCCCCCGGCGGCTCTTGCGGGGCTTGGGATGATTGGCTCAGGCACCGGCGGTCGCCGGGTACTGGGCCGCGAGCAGATGCCAATGCCGATGCAAACGGCAGAAGGCCATACGCTGGTCGGGCTCATTGCGCAGCGCCGGGTGCAGCGCCAGCGCGCCGCTTGCGTGTGCGATGCGGCGCGCGAGCTGCGGCGAGCGCCGCGTCACATAGCTGCGCACCATGTCAGCGATGCGCGTCTTCAGCGCATCCACCGGCGGCGTCTCCAGCGCCACCAGCATCGCCTCGCCGGATGGGCTCATGGTGGGGGGGCCAACGGGCCTGCGGTGAGGGCCGCCGATACCGGACAGGGACGCGTCACCCGCCGCGATGGTGTTCAGGTCAGACATTTCGGATCTCCTTCTGCGCGCAGGCGCAGGCTTGGTTGACATCAGGCGATCCCGTTGGCTGACCGGCGCGGCGTGCGCCGATGGGATTGCGGCGCGGCGGCGGGTTCGGCTGAGGGCATCGGTGAGTAGGACTGTGCTGAATGTCCCGGCTCGCGGTTCGACCTCGGAAGCGCTGCGAGCCCGGAGACCCCGCAGCAGACTATTAATAAGAACGCTTCTCATGTAGATTATGTACCCGATGGTCGCTTGTCAACCAAGTCCGGCGAGAGGACTGACCCCGCGTATCCAACATGCAGCCCGGCCCGTAACCCCGGCTGTTGCGCGAGCAGCCCCCGGACCCTTTCCGTGCCGTCACCACGTCCCTCCTCGCCCTGGCGACGCCGCTGCTGCCGCTGCCGCTGCGGCTGTTGGTGAGCTGGACGCTGGCACTGCCCATCATCGCCAAGGGCGCCGCCACACTGGTTGAGGAAGGCGTGCGGGTGGACGTGCTGGACGGCTCGGCCAAGCTGTTGTCGCTGTTGCGCGGCGACTTCTTCACCGCCAACGCCATCGGCGCCCTGCTGGATTGGGGCGAATACGTGGAGGCCACCTCGGAGCAGCGCTCCAACGCGCTGCTGCAGCGCCTGCTCACCCCTCAGGCCGATCAGGTCTGGGTCCATCGCGACGGCGTCGAGACCAAGATCCCTGTGCAAGCGGTGCAGTTGGGCGACACCGTGGTATGCGGGCCGGGAGAGCTGATCCCGGTGGACGGCTGTGTCAGCGCCGGCGAGGCGGCGGTGGACCAGGCCAGCCTCACCGGCGAATCGCTGCCGGTGCCGGTGAGCGTCGGCAGCCCGGTGCTCTCGGGCTCTGTCATCCACGAGGGGCACATCCGCATCCAGGCGCAGCAAGTGGGCGCGGAAACCTCCATGGCACGCATCAACCGGTTTTTGGAAACGGCCCTGCGCAGCCGCTCCGCCGGCGAGACCCGCAGCGCCAGGCTCGCCGACAAGCTGGTGCCCCTGACCTTCGCCACCGGCCTCGGCGTGTTTGCATGGACCCGTGATCTGGCCCGGGCCGCCTCCGTGCTAACGGTGGATTATTCCTGCGCCATCAAGCTCTCCAGCCCCGTCGCGGTGCGCAGCAGCCTCTACGCCGCCAGCCGCGCAGGCGTCCTCTTCAAGGGCGCGCAGGCCCTTGAGAACCTGGACCGGGTGGACACCCTGGTGCTGGACAAGACCGGCACCCTGACCACGGGTGAGATGCAGGTGTCGGACCTGATCCCCGTCGGCGACCTCTGCGAAGACGCCCTGCTGGCGCTCGCCGCCGGCGCCGAAGAGCATTACGACCACCCGGTGGCGCGCGCCGTGGTGGCCGAGGCCAGCGCGCGGGCGCTGGCACTGCCCCCGATCAGCCAGGTGGACTTCATCGTCGCCCACGGCGTCTCGGCCTATGTGGACGACGCCCGCGTGCTGGTGGGCAGCCGACACTTCCTGGAGGACGACGAGGGCATCGACTGCACCGCCGCGGACGTCATCGCCAGTGCCCTCTACGGCGCCGGCAAGTCAGTGCTCTTCGTCGCCCGCGCCGGCGATCTGGTGGGACTCATCGCCCTCAGGGACCGCATCCGCCCGGAGGCGCCCGCAGCACTCGCCGCCGTCAAGGCGCTCGGCATCGCCCGCACCGTGGTGCTGACCGGCGATCACCGCGACGCCGGCCGTGCCCTCGCCCGCGCACTGCCCATGATCGACGCGGTGCATTGGGAGCTGAAGCCGGAGGACAAGGCCAGCGCCATCGATGCGCTCAAGGCCGCCGGCGGCCGCGTGGCCTTCCTCGGCGACGGCGTCAACGATGCCCCGGCGCTGGTGAGCGCCGATGTCGGCATCAGTATGCCCAATGGTGCGGATCTCGCCCGCGAGGCCGCGCAGGTGGTGCTGCTGCGCCCGGAACTGGATGCACTGGTGACCGCCTTCGCCACCGCCAGGCGCACCCAGGTGGTGCTCAAGCGCAGCGCCGTCGCCGCCTTCGGCATCAACACCGCGACCATGGGCCTCGCGGTGAGCGGGCTCCTGCCGCCGGTGGCGGCGGCCACCATCCACAACGGCAGCACCGTGGGTATCCTCGGTTACGCCGCGCTGGGCGGGGGCCGGCGGCCGCGGCCCGCACGCGGACCTGCGGCAGCGCCCGACGCAACGCAGCCGCCCGGATCATCCGGCCCCAGCGACATCGCCGGCGGCGGGCGTTCCAGCGGCGGCGCCGAAACGAGCACCGGCGCGTGCCAGACCAGCACCAGCGCCCGCAGCGCTGGCCAACAACCCAATGCCCGCGACCGCCAATCCGAGGCGGCCGCCGCGGAGGTGCGCGATGCGGATTTCGCTTGATCAGGCACCGGTGGGCGGATCACTGCGGCTCGCGGCGGTGTTGCACCAACCCCTCCAGCAGCGCCTGAGCCGCATGGGGCTCTACCGCGGCTGCCTCCTCCGCCGCGAAGACGAGGAGGTCGCGCTGCAGCCGGTTCGAGTCCGGGGGCCCGCCGGCGAGGCGACGCTCTCCGCCGGCATGGCCGCCAAGGTGGTGGTGCACCACGATGACGGCCACAAGACCCCGGTCATCGAGATGCTGCCGGGGGAAGCGGGCCACATCGAAGGGCTCACCAGCGGCACCGGGCTGGAGCAGGCGCTGGCGACCCTGGGACTGCACGCAGACGACCGCATCCAGCTCCTACGCAAGATCCCGCCCATGCGCTACACCGCGCGCCTGGATGCGCATCGACGCCTGTACTTCACCGAAAGCGTCGCCGCCAAGCTGTGGGGCGAGCTGGACGGCCGCCACATCCAGTTCGCCAACGCGCGCCGCAACCATCCCTTCGTCATCGCCGCCATCCTCGGCGGTGACGCCGCCCGCGCGCAGGTGGCGGCCCTGGGCATCGAAACCGGCAGCACGCTCGTGCTGGAGCACATTGCGCCGGCCAACGCCGTCCAGAGCAACTGCGACGACGCCGGACCGCGCATCGTCATCACCACAGAAGACGGGCTGCGGCTCTACCTTGCCCAGGAGCAGGCCGCCCGCGTCATCGTCGACGACCAAGCGCAGGCCGACGCGGCTCAGCAAACCACTTAGACCTTGGGAGAGGATACTGAACTTCACGCCGCATCAATGACCGGGGACAATTACGGGGACGGTAATCTTAATCCGCCCGTGCGGTGACGCCTCGACTCTCCTGCCTGCGCAGGGCGTGACCAACCCCGGGCACGAGCCCGGCGGTCGCCTCCGGTAGCGTCGGCGGCCCTGAGCCGGCCTAAGCTCGCCCGTCACAGCTGCGGCGCTCGCGGCAGAGCCCATCAGAGTGTCGCCGACATGAAGCGGACATACCGGTTCTGTACCTTGGGGCGACCTGACCGCCACGCCTCGGAGACCGAAAGATGCGCCATAGCCAAGCCTGGAGCCGACGCGACCTGCTGCGCACCCTCGCAAGCCTGCCCTTTGCCGGCGCCCCCGTTGCGGGCGCCGTCCCGGCCCTCGCCGCTGCACCCGTAACCGCGGCGCCGAGCTTCCCGCGAGACCCCTTCAGCCTCGGCGTGGCCTCGGGCTATCCGCAGCCGAACGGCATGGTGCTCTGGACCCGGCTCGCGCCGGAGCCCCTGGCCCCCGCCGGCGGCATGCCGCCCGCGAGCGTGCCGGTGCGCTGGGAGCTAGCGCAAGATCCAGGCTTTCGGCGCATCGCCGCCGCCGGCACCGCCTATGCGACGCCGCAGTGGGCGCATTCGGTACACGTCGAGCCCTATGGGCTTGAGCCTGATCAGGAGTACTGGTACCGCTTCCACGCCGGCGGCGCCACCAGCCCGGTGGGGCGCACGCGCACCACGCCGACCAAGGATGCGCCGGCGGATCGGCTGCGTATCGGTGTGGGCTCCTGCCAGCACTACGCCCAGGGCTTCTACAGCGCCTACCGACACGTGGCGGCGGACGCGCTGGATCTCTTCCTGCACCTGGGCGATTACATCTACGAGTCAGCCTGGGGCAGGAATCCGGTGCGCTCACAGGGCGCGACGGAGCCGGTGACGCTCGGCGACTATCGCCGCCACTATGCGCTGTATAAGTCGGACCCGGATTTGCAGGCGGCGCACGCCAGCTGCCCCTGGCTTGTGGTCTGGGACGACCACGAAGTGGACAACGACTATGCGGACGGCATCTCCCAGGACGAGGACACGCCGGCCTGGTTCCTCGCCCGCCGCGCCGCCGCCTACCGGGCCTACTACGAGCATATGCCGCTGCCGCGGGGCATGGTCCCCTTCGGCCCCCACATGCGCATCCACACGCGTCTGGATTATGGCCGGCTCGCCCGCGTCCACATGCTGGACGACCGCCAGTACCGCAGCCCCCAGCCCTGTCCAAAGCCGGGCCGCGCCGGCTCCAACCTCATCACCGGCGACTGTGCCGAGCGGCTCAACCCCGAAGCCACGCTCCTCGGCGCCCGTCAGGAGCGTTGGCTCGCGGCCGGCTTGGACGGCTCGGACGCCCGCTGGAACCTGCTCGGCCAGCAGACCCTGATGGCCCATGCCGACGGCCGCGAGGGCGACGGCGCGCGATACTTCTCCGATGGCTGGGACGGCTATCCGGCCGCCCGGCAGCGCCTGCTGGACCTATTCGCCCAAGGTATCTGCGCCAACCCCGTGGTGCTCGGCGGCGACGTGCACTCCTTCTGGGTCACGGACCTCAAGCAGGACTTCGCAGACGAGCGCGCGCCGGCCGTCGCCAGCGAATTCGTCGCCACCTCCATCACCTCCCAGCCGCCGGCGGAAGACCGCATCCAGGCCACGCTGCGCGAGAACCCGCACATCCACTACGCCACCGGCGAGCACCGCGGCTACCTGCGGCTCACGGTGACACCGGAGCGCCTGACCGCGGACCTGCGCGGCGTCGCCGGCGTGCGCGAGCGCGACGCGGCCTGCGCAACCGTCGCGAGCTTCATCGTCGAGGACGGCGTGCCCGGGCCGATGAGCACCTGACGGCATTCGAAGCCCCCGCATCCGCCGTTCGAGACGCCGTTGGCGGGGGCACCAATCCCCCGCCAGCCTGCGACAGGGCCACACGCGTGACCAGCAACGGCAGTTGACCGCTTCGTCGCAGCTACAAGTGCTTGCGCAATCCGAGAATTCGTACCGATTTCAAGGTCACCTCCCGGGTGCGGGCCGCTACGACCCCCATGGCACGCCCTGGGCGGCGCCCAGCTACGTTACAACTCGTTGGAATAGGTCGGCGATTCCGCCTCGTTGTGCCTTGCTGGACACCCGGGGGACGCACCCTAGGGGCTGTTCAACGACCGTTTCCAGGTTCAAGCCTCGGGGCCAAACCGGGGCTTGACAGGCCAAGGTGATCGCCGTAACCTAAACGCGAAGCATTCGCATTATTTCAGCAGCCGCAGGCCTTGAAGCAGCGCATCCGAGCACTGGTTCGCCGTTACCTGCACCACCGCTCGCCAAGGCTCGCGCAGCAGGTGGCGCGCTGGAGCGAGGGCCTGACCTTGCGCCCAGCCCCGCGCGACGCCGCCGAGGAGCTCAATGCCCTCTGTCGCCTGACATGGCACTGGCGGCTCCTGGCAGCACAGTGCCCCGCCGCTGCTGCGGCCTAATCTGCGCTGCGCACTGGCGCTCGCGCGTCCTCCGGGGCGTTCTCATCCCTCCGTCCTGAGACACCGTCACTCAGGCGGCAAGGCCCTATAGCGCACAATATGTGTGTTACTGACACCAACTCCGGGAGCCGCTCGATGTACGCCGACATCCATTCTGCCGCGTTCACGCCGACCCCGCCGTCAGTCGCAGCGCCGCGTGATGCGCCCGCGACCACCACTTGGCCCGAGCTGCTGTCGGATCTGGGCTGCCTGGGCCGGGTCTGGATCGAAACTGAGTCGCCGGCGCTTACCCTGTCCCATCGCGAGACGCTGTCGGGTCTGCGCGTGGAGGACGCGATCGCCCATGTGCAGGGGGACGGCTTTGCGCTGCGCCTGCTGCTGGAGCGTTGTGATGCGCTGCGCGCGGCTGGGCCGCTTTCCGCCGGCCCAGCACCGCCGAGCGAATCGCTCTTGATCGAGGATGCACAATGGCGCCCACTGGTTGCGCTGCGTCTGGCGCCCCACCAGGACACGACAGGCTTTGTGCTGCGCGCGCTGCTGGGCGCCCATGGCGTCAGCGGCCGGCGCCTGCGCCCTGCCCTTCAGCGACCCTCGGCTCAGCGGCGGACGCTACTACGCGCGCCCCGGTCGGCTCAGCGGCGGACGCTACTACACGCGCCCCGAACTGTCGCCGGACATGCCGCTGTCATGCCACCCGGCGCCCACCTCGGCGACGGCGTCGGGCTCATGGATCAGGCCGAGCTGAGCGGTCTGCCGGCACTGCACCCGCGGCGTCTGCGCGAGCGCGGCAGCGCCGTCGGCGTGGATCCGGACTCGGTGCCTTGCGTGCTGGAGGCACTGGCGGATCATGCCGTGCCGATTCGGATCATCACCGGTAACGACGCTTGCGTGCGCCGGGTCGACTCGGCGCCCTTCGCGGTGCGCCGAGGTACGGGTTGGCTCGACCTCCGCGGTGACAACCTGATCGTGCGCCTGGACATGACGCTGCTGGATGGCGCCTGGGTGATCCAGCGCGGCCATGAGCCGGCGGCGCTGCGGGAGCTGCGCTTGTACGACGACGACGGCCGCGCCATCGCCGCGCTCGGCTCGCTGCCGACGCCAGCCGGCGGTGAGCACCCGGTCTGGGCCGCGCTGATCAACGCGCTCTTGCAGTGAGCCAGGTCGAGCGTTTCGGCATCGCCGCCTTCGCCCCCGCCTTCTTGCGGGTCTCAGCCGCCGGCGCGCAGTCCTGTATCGCGGGGGGCTGTTGCCGCTGCGCCGGCGATGGCGTGCAGCCCCTCCCGATAGCTCGGGTAGCGCAGCATGATTCCGAGCTCCTGCTTGATGCGATCATTGCGGATGCGGCGGCTCTCCGCGTAGAAGTGTCTTGCGAAGTCGCTGAGTGCGGCGGTGTCGAAGGGCTCCGCCGGCGGCGGCTGCATGCCGAGGAGATTGGCGGCATAGACCAACACCTCATCCGCCGGGGCGGGCTCGTCGTCGCAGACGTTGTACAGATGCGGGCCGTTGCGGTCGCCACTGCAATCCCGCTCCATGGCCGCCGCCAGCACCGCGACCAGATCGTCCACGTGAATGCGGTTGAAGACGTGCCCCGGCTTGACGATGCGCCGCGCCCGCCCGGCCAAGAGCGCATCGATGGGGCTGCGGCCCTGCGGCCCGTAAATCCCGGGCAGTCGCAGCACGCTCACGGGCCGCGCGAGCTGCACACCGAGCGCGAGCCAGTCGCGCTCGGCGGCGAGGCGCCGGCGGTTGTCGTCGGTGGCCGGGCGCGGCGGCTGGGCCTCGTCGATCCAGGCACCGCCGCAGTCGCCGTAGACGCCGGTGGTGGACAACAGCCCGAGCCAGGTGAGTGTTGCGCTCAAGGCCGCGATGTCCTTGCTGTGCAGCCGCAGCACGGGGTCCGACGCGGCATCGGGCGGCACGGCGCACAGCAGGTGCGTGGTACCGGCCAGCGCCTCGGCCGCGTCGCTCAGGGGGCTGCGGCCGTCGAACAGATAGGTGTCAATGCCTTCGCAGCGCAGCGCGATCGCCTTGGAGGCATCGCGGCAGGTCCCGGCCACGCGCCAGCCCTTGGCTTGGGCCGCGCGGGCAAGGCGCAGCCCGGTATAGCCCAGGCCGAAGCAGAAGAGTCGCGGTTGGGTCATGGTGTCGGCTCGGGGCCTCAGGCGGCACGGGTTCTGCCGGCGGCGACGGCCCGGCCCGGCGCCTGCTGCCGCAGTGGCACGGCCGGGCCGTTCGGCAGCAGATCGCCGCGGATCTCTTCGATCCAGGCCGACAGGCGCTGCCCCGTCAGCTCGGGCTGGTTGTCCTCATCCAGGACCAGCCCGCAGAAGGAGCCGTCGCCGAGATCCGCCTGCGATGCCTCGTACGCGTAGCCCGCCGTCGGCCAGAAGCCGACCAGATGGGCGCTGCGCCGAAGCAGCTCCTGGTACAGCAGCCCGAGGGCGTCACAAAACTCGCCGGGATAACCGTACTGGTCGCCAAGCCCGAACAAGGCGACGGTCTTGCCGCGAAAATCGATGTCGTCGAGCTCCGGCAGGAAGGCTTCCAGCGCGGCGGGATACTCGCCGCAGCCCATGGTGGAGGTGCCAAAGATCAGGCGGTCGTAAGCGGCGATCTGGGCTGCGTCCGTGACCTCCAGGTCACGCACCTCGGCCGCGCCCGCGGGTAGGTGGCGCTGTTGGATCAGCCGGGCGATCTCGGCGGTGTTGCCGGTCTCGGAGGCGAAAAAGATACCGATGCTGGGCATGAGGCAGGCTCCGTGCTGGGGGCGGGAGACACGCGCGAAGGTGCCGGCCCCGGTGGATCAGGTCGCACTTATTGTAATGCGAATCATTCTTATTTATCAACCCGCCCTTCGAACCCTTCCAACCTGCGGGGAGACTCAGCAAAAACCGGGCTGATATACGTGGATTGGGTACCACCGGACTTCACTACGTCGCGGAGCTGGCCTTTCTCTAGAAGCAGGGATCGGCGCATGGAATGCCCATGGAGGGATTCTCCCGTGCACCACCGGTATAGCCCGAACAAGGGTTCTCCACACCGGCCGCGGATGCCCTGAGTCAATGTGTCTGTGGTCTGTCTCATCGCCCGATCAAGCGGGTTTCACCACCGCTGCGAGGAACTGTCCAAGGCCGCCCATCAGGCGCGCGTCATTGGCGTTTGCGCCGGCGTGAGCCGCGGCATCTCCTGGCGCACGATGTCCCAGAGGAAACCGGCCAGCTCGCGGGCGATGGCCACGCACACCAGTTTGGTGTTCTTGCCGGCCCGTGTCATGGTGCGATAGCGCCCACACAGGCGCACCTGGGCTTTCCAGGCGATGCGTTTGGCCTCCGGTGAGGCATGGACCGCCTTGGCCTTGAGATGTTTGGTCTGGCGTGCCGGGAAGCGGTAGCTCCAGGCCGACTCCACCAGCATGCGCCGGGCATGGCTGTTGCCGGTGAGCGTGATCGCCCCCTGGCGTCGGCGCCCGCCCGAGGAGTGCTCGCTGGGCACCAGCCCGAGAAAGGCCATCAGCTGCTTGGGCGAGTCGAAACGACTGATGTCGCCGAGTTCGGCCAACAGCACGATGGCGGCGAGTTTGTCGATGCCGCGCAGTGCCACCAGCGAGTCAACCACCGGCGCCAGCGACCACTCGGGCAGCGCGCGCATGAGCTGATCGGTAATCTGCGCGACCCGCTCGCCGGCGGCCCGCTCGGCATCGATGTACGTCTGCAGCACCACCTGCTGCCAAGGGTCATCGAGCTTCAGTCCGGCCAGCCAATGCTCATGCGCCGGCGTCCAGCGGCTCTTGCCCTTGGGCCAGTGCTGGCCGTGGCGCAGCAGGAAGGCGTTGAGCTGCTGGCGTGCCTTGCGCTCTTGCGCCTTCAGATCATCGCGCGCGCGGCTGAGATCGCGCATGCGCTCCTGCTCCTGGTCCGGGATCCACACCGCGGTGAGATCGCCACTGCGCAGCAGACGCGCGAGCTTCAGCGCATCACGTCGGTCGGTCTTGATGCGCTCGCCCGCCTTCTTCGGGATCAGCGAGGGCGCGACCACCTGGCAGTCGTGACCGCTGCCGATGAGCTGGCGGTAGAGTCCGTAGCCGCACGGCCCAGCCTCGTAGCAGAACAGCAGCACCCCGCCACCGTAGGCCTCGCTCAGCTGCGCGAGCAGTTTCTCGATCTTCTTCGGTGTATTGGCTATCTCCCCGCGGTAGATCGGCTCCCCGCGCCCGGGCTCCGCCACCGCCACCGCAATCGTCTCTTTGTGCACGTCCAGGCCAATGTAGGCCGCGTACGGCTTCGACGCACCTGTCCCGCTCGCCGCCGATAACGCCACCGGCGACGATGCCGTCTCAATCCGATGCGTTGCTGCGTTAAACTCTTGCATGACCTGCCCCCCTCAATGTGGCTCTGTGTCGGTGGATGTCCGTCCTCAACATAACCCACGTGCGTTGAGGACGGGCAGGTCAAAACATCATGTCTACAAATTTAAGATCAGGTAGATAGTAAATGAACTCCAGTTTTTTATACCGTCTCTGTCGACGTTATGTCAATTATGTTAATGGCGAAAATAATAGTGACATCCTAACCAACGGAGAATTTCGGTGGTTAAGTGAAGTCCTTCCACGCTGTGCTACGGTTTTAGATGTAGGCGCAAATATCGGTGACTGGGCATCATTAGCGTTGCGGATCAATCCTGCCGTTAATGTTCATTGCTTCGAACCAAGCCTAAAGTCCTTTGAGCGATTGCAGGAGAATCTTTCCAACCATTCTGCACAGGTTAAGCTGAATCCGTTTGGGTTGAGCGCGGCCCAAGAGACCAAAACGCTCTACCTCTTCGACGACTGCGCAGGGAACAATTCATTATATTCGCGCGAGGGACTCGCCAATCAACAGTCCATATCGGAATCTGTGCATCTCGAAACCTTGGATCTCTATTGCCAAGATCAAGGATTGGAGCGCGTCGATTTACTGAAAATCGATGTTGAAGGCCATGAACTGAGCGTTCTGCAGGGTGCACTGCAGATGCTTGATCAGGGAAGGATTGAGAAAATTCAGTTTGAATATGGAGGAACTTTTATTGATGCTCGGATTCTGTTGAAAGACATTTTCGATCTACTTATCCCGTTGGGCTATCGTCTTTACAAGATTCATCCCAATCGATTGGCTGCCGCAGAGGGTTATGAGCAGCGCTATGAAAATTTTCAGTATCAAAATTTCGTTGCTCTGAAACACCGCTCAGCATGACTGTTTTTTCGGTCGGATTAGCCGGCAGTCATGGACAAACTTTTCGCCCGTCGACATGCTGGGCCTTGGCCGCTAAAGGACGCTGGAAATGATGCGCCTGAATCCGCCACTTCAGCAACAACCAAAGGTCATCGTCCGTATCTTCGGCGGCCTTGGCAACCAACTCTTCGGCTACGCCGCAGCCCGCCGACTCGCACTGGCCAACAACGCGGAGTTGGTCATCGACCATATCAGCGGCTTCCGCTACGACACCCAATACCAGCGCCACTACCAGCTTGACCACTTCGCCATCCCCTGTCGCAAGGCAACACCTGAGGACCGCCTCGAACCTTTCTCGCGTCCACGCCGCTACCTTCTGCGTCGATGGAATCAGCGACGGCCGTTCGAGCAACGGCGCTATCTCACCTATGAGTTCATCGACTTCGACGAACGCCTGCTGCAATACCGCCTTGAATCAGGCCGCCTCTATCTAGAGGGCTACTGGCAGAGCGAGGGTTATTTCAAGGATGTGGAGCGGCAGATCCGGCAGGATCTGCGCATTCATCCACCGACCGACGCGCCGAACCTCGCTACCGCCGAGCGCATCCGCAGCAGTACCGCAGTGGCAGTGCATGTGCGGTTTTTCGATGAGCCCAGCGGTGCCTCTCACGCTCTCGGCAACAATGCCCCTGGCGACTTCTACCAGCGGGCGATCCAGACCATGGAGGCTTACGTCAGCAACGCGCACTACTTCCTGTTTTCTGACTGCCCTGAAGCCGCCCGCAACCGCATTCAGCTGCCCGATGACCGAATCACCCCCGTCCGCCACAACCAAGGCGACGAAAATGCCTACGCCGATCTCTGGCTCATTACTCAATGCCAACACTTCATCATCGCCAACAGCACCTTCAGTTGGTGGGGGGCTTGGCTGGCAGAGCATCCTGATAAGGTTGTGATCGCACCAGGTTTCGAGAAGCGAGTAGGCAAGACGTCCTGGGGTTTCAAGGGACTCATGCCGGAGGAATGGATCAAGTGCTGACCGTAGCTCTCAGGTTGCGCAAACACTGAACATGTGCAGTGTTGCTGGAATCTGTCGGCGGATCAAGAACGATGATCCTCCGTAACCGTTCACGAGGCTGGTGCGGCATGAGGTCGCATAAATGATTGATATGCTAGACATATCCGGCTGTACTTCCAGCCGTAGCCTATCGGCACATGCGGGATTGGTAACGAACCCGTGTGAAGCTGCCGGGACAACGCAACCTGTGAATAAATCCACAAGGCCGAACCGTGAGGTAACGCCAAGTCTGCCAGTATCAAGGCGGTAGGGAGCAAGGCTTGGAGGGAAAGATGAATACATGTGAATCAGCGATAAAGACCGTGAAGAATGAATGGCCAAAGATACTGATAGGCCATAGCCAAAAGGCAACGAATCCAAGAGCAGAGGCTCGATCCTCCTCTATCGAAGTCACCAAAGGATTCCGGTCAATAGCTGGCATCTTCCCCCCTCCGTGTCATCTATGCGGAACATGGTAAGCCCGTATTCCTGCCCGACAAGTGCAGGTGAATCGCAAGTGAAGCTGTTGGGAATGCGGGTATGGGAGGACGGAGAAAGCAAATGCCCGACTGTAATGGTCGGGATAGGGGTCATATCCTCGACCCGAAAGGGTGCCCACTTCCGTCTGGTCTTAGGTCACGAGATAACCAGTAGAACCACCCAATGGGAGCAAAGCAAATGACGGTGACGCAAGTCGCTGGTGCAGCACCTAACCCTGAAGTGGGCTGGCATGACATTGATTGGGCCAAAGCCCACAAAGAGGTCGGCGGCTACAGGCGCGTATCGTGAAGGCAGTGAACAACCGAAGCACTGCCGGCTCTATGATGAATAGGGCTTACATAAGGCTTGAGCCGTGTGCGGTGAAAGTCGCACGCACGGTTCTTAGGGGGGGATAGGTCAGTAATGACCTATCCCTACCCGACAACCTGCCATCTCGGCACGGCCAGCAGGGCAATCGCATCAAGCTTCACGAATATTCGGGGTCTCTGATGCGGCTTTTTCCTCAGGTTGCTTAGGCGCTTGAAAGAGCAGGTCCTCAAGATAGGATTCACTCCAACCGGCCTTGAGTCGTTTGCTCTTGATGCCGAGCTTAGCGG